>NC_007794.1:2865000-3561584 GCF_000013325.1 Novosphingobium aromaticivorans DSM 12444 | reverse complement strand
ATCGTGCCTGTGCGCCCCCCGGCGACAAGACACAAGTTTACCCCGCCCGGCCGCGCGGATTGCACGGCAGACCAAATTCAAACCGGCCGCGCGGCCTGCGCGGCAGCATGTTCAAAGCGATTTGAGTGACACCGGATGACAGTGATTCCCGCCCCCGGTTCGCATTGTGTATTGGCCGAGTGGCCCTTCGCGCAAGCGGGGCACCAGCAAAAAAACTGAAATAAATGCCCTTGACTCGCTGTGATCGGCGGAAATGCATCAAACATTTGAAAAGTAAGGATATTTACAGGGCGCCGATGCGAATCGCGTAGAATCCGTGACTTGTTGCGACTGCACACTGTCACACTACGTCTTTGTACCCAGAATGAGGCGACTTGAATTGCACAAATGAAAAGTGGCCGGAGGCAAATGCCGCCGGCCACGTTCCATTTTTGTGCACTGGATTCGGTATTTAGTACTGCCAGCTGGCAGCACCGACCGAATCGCTATCGCCAGCGAATCAGAGCGAGGCGACGCGCTTCGTCAGACGCGACATCTTGCGCGCGACGGTGTTCTTGTGGAGCACGCCACGGGCCACGCCACGTGCCAGCTCCGGCTGGGCCGCCTTCAGAGCTTCCGCAGCGGCCGTCTTGTCACCACCGGCCAGCGCGGTCTCGACCTTCTTGACGAAGGTGCGGATGCGGGAAAGACGGTTGCCGTTGATTTCGGCGCGGCGTTCGTTGCGACGGATGCGCTTGCGGGCTTGCGGCGTATTGGCCATGGTTTCCTGTTTCTCGTCCTCTGGCGGACCGCAAAACGGCCGCGTGTAATTTCTGTGGTGGCGGAATTGTCCACCGGAAAGCGGCGCCCTTAGCGGGGAGGGGCCGAATCGTCAACAGATTCGGCGCATCTCCACGCGCAGGCCATCGCGGGGCTTCGGGATAGGCCAGGCCTGCCACGAAGGCGCGGGGCCCGGCTGCATGGCGACCTCGTAGCGGGTCAGGATGTGACTGACCAGCAACTTCACCTGCATATAGGCAAAATGCAGCCCGAGGCACATGTGTGCGCCGCCGCCGAAGGGCACCCAGGCATACTTGTGGCGTCCCGAGACGTTTTCCGGGGTGAATCGTAGCGGATCGAATCGGTCCGGTTCGGGCCAATGCGCAGGATCGGCGTGGACGGCCGCCGGGCTGATCCCCACCGGCGTCCCTGCCGGGATGCGGTAGCCGCCGAACTCGAAGTCACGCAGCGCGCGGCGCGGCATGTTGGGCACAGGCGGCATGAAGCGCAGCGCCTCCTTGAACGCCATCTCGGTCAATTCCATCCGGCCGAGGTCCTCGTAGGCCAGTGGAAGGCCGTCGCCCCCGGTCACGGCGCGGGCTTCGGCGCGCAGTCGGTCCTGCCAGTCGGGGTTCCGGGCCAATTGCCAGAACAGCACCGTGGCCGAACTGGTGATGGTGTCGTGAGCGGCCATCATCAGAAAGATCATGTGGTCGACCACCACGTCCTCGGGCAGGAGCGAGCCGTCCTCGCGCGTGGCGAGCGCGAACTGGCTGAACATGTCCTGCCCGGGATCCGCGCGCCGCTCGCGCACCAGCCGGCCGAAGTATTCGACCATCAGGCGCCGTCCCGCTACGCCCTTGCCCATCCTGGTGAAGGGCAGAGGGCGTCTAACGACCCCGCCCGACGCCTGGACCATGTCGACGAAGGCCTTGTTGAGCCGGTCGGCCTCGGGCCCGAGCGGAAGGCCGAGGAAGCTGGAGGCGGCGGTGTCGAGCGTCAGGGCCTTGATCGCGTCGTAGAACCGCATCTGGCCGCCCCAGCCTTGCACGGCCTGCGCGATGCCTGTGTTGAGCACGCTGCAATAGGCGCGCATCGGCTCCGGCTTGAAAGCGATGGACAGCGCGCGGCGGTCCACCCGGTGCGCCTCGAAGTCCATCAACATCAGGCCCCGGGGGAACAGCAGGTTGAGTACCGGTCCCCAGCCCTGTTCGTTGGAGAACAGCCGGTCGCGGTCGAACAGCACCAGTTCGTTTGCGTCCGCGCCGATAAGGTTCACTCCGCGCCGTCCGAAGCTGCGCGTCCGGAACACCGGGCCGTGGGTCTCGACCATGCGTCTCTGGAACCCCAGCGGATCTGCCAGTTGCATCAGCGTGGTGCCGAGCACCGGCCAGCCGTCCTCGCCGGGGACATGGTCCAGCTTGTGGTCCCCGCCCAGCCTTACCCAGTGCGGGTTGGCGCGTTCGGTATGTAGATCTGTCCTGCTGTCAGGCGCGATGCTGGCCATGCTCTCTCCCGGTGGGCTGATTTAACCGGGTAATTAACATGCATGTCAACAGGGGCCAAGGCCGTATGTCGGCTCTGGTCGGACGTTCAGATCCAGCCCGAAAGCTCGCGCCGGACCAGCGCCTCGATCATGTCCATGCCGTCGTCGCCCGCATTGAGACAGGCGAGCGAGGCGAAGTGCGTACCACCCGCCGCGACGAAATCTTCCTTGCCGCGGATCGCCAGTTCCTCGAGCGTTTCCAGGCAATCGGCGGAAAACCCGGGCGCGGCGATGGCGATGCGGCGCGTGCCCTTGCGAGCTTCGTCGACCAGCACGGCATCGGTTGCAGGCTCGAGCCACTTTGCCTTGCCGAAACGCGACTGGAACGTGGTCTCCAGCCGCAGCGCCGGATTGCTCTGCGCAAAACGCTCGCCCAGCAGGCGCGAGGTCTTGCGGCAGTGGCAGTGGTAGGGGTCGCCCAAGTGCAGCGTCCGTTCGGGCATGCCGTGATAACTCAGCAGCAGCAGTTCGGGCGCGAAGTCGAGAGCGTCGATCTGGCGCGAGAGGTCGGCGTGAAGCGCGCCGATATAGGCCGGATCGTCGTGATAAGGCGGCAGGGTGCGCAGTGCGGGAAGGCGGCGACGCGCCTTGATCCAGTCTGCCACCGCATCGAGCGCGGAAGCCGTCGTCGCCCCCGAATAGTGCGGGTAGAGCGGCGCGACGAGAATGCGCTCGCACCCGGCCTGCAGCAGCGCGTCCAGCTCTTTCGCCATGGCGGGCGATTGGTAGCGCATTGCGTGCCGCACGATCGCGCTTTCGCCCAGCCGTGCCTGAAGCGCGCGTGCCTGCGCGGCCGTGATCGCGGCCAGCGGCGATCCCTCATCCGTCCATACCTGGGCGTAGGCGTGCGCTGATTTCCGGGGGCGCGTGTTCAGGATGATGCCACGCAGGATCGGCTGCCAGACGAGCGCGGGAATTTCCACCACACGGCGGTCGGACAGGAACTCCTTGAGATAGCGCTTCACCGCGCCCGCATCGGGCGCATCGGGCGTGCCGAGGTTGACCAGAAGCACCCCGACCTTGCCGGTGAGAACAGTGGGGTGGTCTGCGGGGCGCTGCATCGGCAATCAAAGTCCTTCGGAAATGAGCGGCAGGCGGCGGAAGCGCACGCCCGTGGCGGAGAACAGCGCATTGGCGATGGCCGGGGCCACCGCGACCATTCCGAGTTCGCCGGGGTCGAACGGCTCTTCGTTGCTGTCGGCAAAGGCAATATCGACCTTCGGGCAATCGGCCAGCAGAGGCAGGCCGAGTTGCGAGAGATGGCCCGCCAGCGGCCTTCCGCGAGCGTGGCCGCTCGACCCGCCGACCGCATGGGCGAGGCCGAACACCAAGCCGCCCTCGATCTGCTGGCGCGCGATATCCATGTTCACGATGCGGCCGATGTCGACAAAGGCGCTCAGCCGCTCGACCCGCACGACGCCGGCTTCCTGCCGTGCGGTGGCGACGACCGCGATCATGCCGGAACGCACCGCGCCGCCTCCCGAGGCAAGATCCATGCGATGGCAGGCAATGCCCTGTCCCGATGCATCGACCCCGCCGCCCCATTGCGCCAGCCTGGCGACGCCGGAAAGGCAGGCGACAAGGCGCGGCTGGCCATCGAGCATGCCGACGCGAAACGACAGTGGCTCGCGCCCCGCAAGATGGGCCAGCTCGTCCACGAAGCTTTCCGTGAAGAATGCGGTGTAGCCGTGCGCCTGTCCGCGAAAGCGCGCCGTGGGCAGGGGCAGGGCGGCGGGGACGTGGTCCACCGCCTTTTCGGGAATGCGGTAGAGCGGCATCGCGCCTTCACAGGCCATCGGGTCGGCCCGGTCCTGCAAGTCGAGTGCATCGCCGATGCCTTGCCCATCGAGCAGGCGTGCGCCCGATTCGATTGTCGTGGCGGGAAGTGCGAGGCGGCTGCGCCAGCCCAGCACGCGCGACTTGTCGGGGCTGAGCGCGCCGTCGAGCCGCGCCGAAACCGGGGTTCGGGGAATGCCCGCCAGCGATTCCTGCCAGCGCGACCACGTCAGTTGCACGGGCTTGCGGATGATGGTCGCGATGGTGGCAACTTCGGCGGCGATGCGCACGTCGAGCCGAGCGTCGAAGCTGCCGCCCGCGTGCATCGGATAGACGATCACGTCCTGCCGCGAGAGACCCGCCGCGCGTGCGGCGGCGCGGCGCGCTCGCTCGGGAGCCTGGGTCGCGATCCACAGCTCCAGCTTGCCATCGCGAAGGCGGGCGGTGGCGCTGGTGGTTTCGAGCGGGGCGTGGAGGGCCGGTTCGACATCGTAGCGGGCGCTGAGGACCGGCTTTTCGAGCAGCGCATCGGGATCGCCCTCGGCCATGAGTCGCACCGCGTCGCCCTTGTCCAGCGCCTTGTCGAGCGCCACGAGGACCTTCTCGTTGTCGGCCACCGGGCCATCGGCGCGAAAACGTGGCTCCATCGCGCGCAAGGCCTTGTCGGCGGCGTGCCAGTTGGTGGCGACGGCGGCGAGCCAGCGCCGGGCATGAACCACGCCCACCAGCCCGCGCACCGAGGCCGCAGCCTGCTTGTCATAGGTCGACAGGACCGCCGATCCTTGCGGCGCGTGGGCGATCGCGGCGTGGACCATGCCCGGCAGGCGCACGTCGCCGGCAAAGGTGAAGCTGCCGTCGACCTTGGCTGGAAGATCGAGGCGCGGGTGCCGGGCGGGGGCACCTTCGGGAAACTGGCCGGGCCTTTCGCGCGGGGGCTCGGCGCGCAGGACGGGCAGGTCGGGCGGGTCGTACTCTACCGCATCCGCCAGCAGTTCGGCAAAGGAGAGGCGCTTCTTGCCGTGGGTCACGGCGCTGTCCCCGGTCTCGCACTCCTCCCAGCCCACGCCCCACTTGTCCGCGGCAGCCTGGGCCATCATCGCGCGCAGGGCTGCCCCGGCCTCGCGCAAGGGAGTCTCGAACGCCGCCAGCGCCGTGCCATCGGCGGTAATCATCATCGGCCCGCGCTCTGCATGAAGGCGGGCGAGCGTGCCCTCGGCGTCATTGCCCAGCGAAGCGAATGCCGGCATCCACAACGGCGCCCACTTTGCCGAGAGCACCGGGTCGGCATAGGCGGGACTGATCGGCGCGGCCTCGACCGCGACCTTGCGCCAGTCGGCCCCGGCCTCGTCCGCGACGATCTGCGCGACGAGCGTGGTGATGCCCTGTCCCATCTCGCAGAACGGGACCGCGACGGTCAGGATGCAGTCCTTGCCGCCCCGGGCACGCCCCAGCTTGAGGAAGGCGTCGACCACGTGCTCGCCTTCGCCCGCCTGCAGTGGAACCGGGTGGCGGCGCGGAATGAGCGGGAAGGCGATAAGCAGGGCTCCGCCGAGCCCTGCCCCCACCAGCAGCCCCCTCCGCGTGAGGCGCATCGGCGTCAGCGCCTGCCGTCGAGCCAGGCGAGGACGCCGCGCGCGATGGAGAGGAACGCCTCGGCCTGCGGGCCATCGCCTGCGGCAGGCGGGTTGCCGGCATCGCTCTCGCGCCGGATCGCCATGTCGAGGGGGACGCGTCCGAGGAAGGGAAGACCCATCGTCTTCGCTGCGGCTTCCGCGCCGCCCACGCCGAAGGGATCGCTTTCCTCGCCGCAATGCGGGCAGATGTATCCGGCCATGTTCTCTACCATCCCGACGATGGGAACCTGTCCCTGCTCGAACAGCCCGATGGCTCTCGTCGCATCCATCAGCGCAAGGTCCTGCGGCGTGGATACGATGACCGCGCCCGCCGGCTTGTGCTTCTGGAGCATGGTAAGCTGGACGTCGCCGGTGCCGGGCGGCAAGTCAACGACGATGATCTCGGTCTCGCCCCAGTGTGCGTCGATGAGCTGGCCCAGCGCATTGCCCGCCATCGGCCCGCGCCACGCGATGGCCTGCCCGGGCTGGACGAGGTGACCCATCGACAGCATCGGCACGCCATAGGGGCTGTCGATCGGGATCATCTTGTTGCCCTCGGCCTCGGGCCTGCGGCCCTCCGTCATCAGCAGGCGCGGCTGCGAGGGACCGTAGATGTCGGCGTCGACGAGGCCGACCTTGCGCCCGAGCCTGGCCATCGCGACCGCCAGATTGGCCGAAACCGTGGACTTGCCGACCCCGCCCTTGCCCGATCCCACGGCGATGATGACGCGTGCCTTGCGCTCCGCCGTCATGCCCAGCCGCACTTCGGCCACGCCTGCGAGCCTTGCCGCGTCGCGCACCGCCATTTCCAGCCTGTCGCGCTCCAGCCGGTCGAGCCCGCCGACCTCCAGCATGATCGTCGCCGCGTCGCCCGAAATCTTCAGCGATTGCAGCCTATCCCCCGCCGCGTCCTGCAATGCATTGCGGAGTGCCTGTTCTTCGATGCCCACGCCAATTCCCTGCTCAATTCGTCCCGGCCTCCTAGCAGATGAATTTTGGGGAAAGGACACTGTTTTTCGTGCGAACCGTTCCTATAACATTGCCCATGACCGAACTGGGTGGATGGATCGCGCGTTTGGGCCGGGAAAAGGGCCTCTTCATGACCGGCAGGAAAAGCCCCTGGGGCTCCGGCGGGAGCACGGGGGGCAATGAGCCGCCTGCGTCGCCCGGTAACGCGGCCCCCGATAACGAACCGTCTCCGCCCGAAGGCACGCCCGCTGGCAGCGAAGGCCCGCGTAATCCGTGGTTGCCGCCGCAATCGGGCGATGTCGGGCGCGAGCCTGGCCGCAAGGGCCCGAACATCGAAGACATCTTCCGTGCCCGCAAGGGCGGCGGCGGTGGTGGTGGTGGGCGCGGCCCCGGCATGCCCCGCTTGCCGCAGCGCCCCGATGGCAAGTCCTGGGTGCCGGTTGGCATCGCGCTGATCGTCGCGCTGTGGCTCGGCACCTCGATGGTCCACCGCATCTCTCCGCAGGAGAAGGGCGTCGTCACGACCTTCGGCTCCTATTCGCGCACGCTCGATTCGGGCATGGCGCTTACGCTTCCCTGGCCGATCCAGTCGGTCAGCGTGCAGGACGTGACCTCTATCCGCCGCGAATCCATTCCCGAGGGCGACGGCGAGAAGCTGATGCTGACGGGCGACCAGAACCTGGTCGACCTCACCTACCTCGTCCGCTGGAACATCAAGGACCTCAAGCTTTACATGTTCCAGCTTGCCGACCCCGATCAGACGGTGCGCGAAGTGGCCGAGGCGGCGATGCGCCAGTCGATCGCCGAGGTTACCTTGAACGACGCGATGGGTTCGGGCCGCCAGCAGATCGAACAGAACGTGCGCGACCGCATGCAGAAGGTGCTCGATGCCTACCGGTCCGGCGTGTCGATCCAGGGCGTCGACATCAAGAAGACCGATCCGCCGACCAAGGTGGTCGACGCCTTCAAGGAAGTGCTCGCAGCCCAGCAGGACGCGCAGAGCGAGATCAACCGCGCGCAGGCGTGGGCCCAGCAGCTCACTGCGCGCGCCGGTGGCGAGGCGACCGCCTTCGACAAGGTCTACGAGCAGTACAAGCTCGCCCCCGAAGTGACCCGCCGCCGCATGTATTACGAGACCATGGAACGCGTGCTCAGCCAGACCGACAAGGTGATTCTCGAATCGCCGAACACCCAGGCCTACCTGCCGCTTCCCGAAATGAAGCGGACCCAGAAGCCGCAGGAAGAGGGCCGCTGAGATGAACGCCTTGCATAACCTCTGGCAGGAACAGAAGGCCGCGATCATCGCACTTGCGGTGGTCCTGGTCGGCGTCGCAAGCTGCCTCAAGGTGGTCGACGAGAAGACCCAGGCGGTCGTGGTCCGGCTCGGCCAGCCCGAACGCGTGGTAAATCGCTTCCGTCCCAACGTCGACTTCGGCCAGACCGGCGCGGGGCTCGTCTGGCGCATTCCGTTCATGGAACAGGTGGTCGAGGTGGACAAGCGCATCCTCGATCTCGACATGGAACGCCAGCAGGTGCTCTCGGCAGACCAGCGTCGCCTCGAGGTGGACGCCTTCGCGCGCTTCCGTATCATCGATCCGGTCCGCATGGTCCAGACTGCCGGGACAACCGATCGCGTTGCGGAACAGCTTCAGCCGATCCTCAATTCAGCCCTCCGCCAGGAGCTTGGCAAGCGCAGCTTCGGCTCGTTGCTGACGGCGGATCGCGGCAAGGCGATGGAGCAGATCCGCGAGGGTCTCGACCGCGAGGCGCGCGAATATGGTGCGCAGGTGATCGACGTGCGGATCAAGCGGGCGGACCTGCCAGAAGGCACGCCGCTCGAATCCGCTTTCACCCGCATGGCGACGGCCCGCCAGCAGGAAGCCGCGACGATCCGCGCCCAGGGCCAGAAGACCGCGCAGATCATCCGCGCGACCGCCGAGGCAACTGCGGCCAAGACCTATGCCGACGCCTTCAACAAGGACCCGGCGTTCTACGATTTCTACCGTGCGATGCAGAGCTACGACGCGACCTTCGCCCAGAAGGGTTCGAGCACCGCGATCGTACTTTCGCCGGACAACGAATATCTCAAGCAGTTCAAGGGCAAGTGACGCCGGAGGTTTGCAACATTCGTTTTCCGGCGGCCTTTGCTGAACGATACGGAACATCGTCATTCAAAGTCCGTTCATCGCAAGGCGCGTGAATCGACAGCGGCAGACGTCAGCCGCGCCGCATCCGGCGCTTGATAGACAAAGAGGACCAGGCCACGTGCGATACGCTTACGGTGTGACTTCGGCGCTGCTGCTCGCAGGCAGCGCACTGACCCTGGTGACGGGTTTTCCGGCAGGTGCGCAGGTCGCGCAGAACGACCAGTCCGAGATGCGGACGGTCGTGCCACGCGCGGGCGCCCCGGCAAGTTTTGCAGACCTTACCCAGCAACTCCAGCCGGCGGTCGTGAACATCTCCACCCGCCAGCGCGTGAAGGTGCAGGCCAACAACCCCTTCGCCGGCACGCCGTTCGGCGACCTGTTCGGCGGCGGACAAGGCAACGGCCCGCAGACGCGCGAGGCTCAGTCGCTGGGTTCGGGCTTCATCATTTCCGCTGACGGCTATGTCGTGACGAACAACCACGTCATTACCGCCGACGGGCAGGGCGAGGTCGAATCGATCACCGTCACCACCCCCGACGGCACCGAATACCCGGCCAAGCTTATCGGCAAGGACGCGGCATCGGACCTTGCCGTGCTCAAGATCAGCCGCCCCACCGCCTTCCCGTTCGTGAAGTTCGGCGATTCGCGCAAGGCACGCGTGGGTGACTGGGTGATCGCGATCGGCAACCCGTTCGGACTCGGTGGCACGGTCACGCAGGGGATCATCTCGGCGGTCTACCGCAACACCGGTTCGGGTTCGGCCTATGACCGATACCTGCAGACCGACGCGTCGATCAACCGGGGCAACTCGGGCGGTCCGATGTTCGACATGCAGGGCAACGTGATCGGCATCAACAATGCGATCTTCTCGCCCACCGGCGGTTCGGTCGGCATCGGTTTCGCCATCCCCGCCGAAATCGCCGCCCCCATCGTGGACAAGCTGCGCGCAGGCCAGGCGATCGACCGCGGTTACTTGGGCGTGCGCATCCAGCCGCTTTCGGAAGACCTTGCGGCCTCGCTTGGCCTGCCCAAGAACCGGGGCGAGTTCATCCAGGGCGTCGAGCCCGGCCAGGCTGCGGCCAAGGCTGGCATCCAGGCGGGCGACGTCGTGGTCAAGGTCGACGGCAAGGACGTGACGCCAGACCAGACCCTGTCGTTCATCGTGGCCAACACCGCGCCCGGCAAGCGCATCCCGATCGAGCTGATCCGCAACGGCCAGCGCCTGACGGTGCAGACCGTCGTCGCCAAGCGTCCGACCGAGGAGGAACTCGCCCAGCAGAGCTTCGACCCCGATGCCCAGCAGGACGACGACCAGTTCGGCGCTCGCCCGCAGCAGCAGGGGCCCAGCGTTCTCCAGAACGCGCTCGGCGTCGCAGCGATCCCGCTGACCCCGCAGATCGCACGCCAGCTTGGCGCGGGCGAGGATGCCAAGGGCGTCGTAATCACGGCGGTCGACGGATCGTCCGATGCCGCGGCCAAGGGCCTGCAGCGTGGCGACATCGTGCTTTCGGCCAACTACGTCACGGTTACCACCTTGGCCGATCTCGAACGGATCGTGCGCAACGCCAAGACCGAAGGTCGTGAAGCGGTGCTGCTGCGCATCCAGCGCCGTGGCCAGCCACCCATCTACATGCCTGTCCGCGTGCGCTGAACCGCACGGCTGGCGCCAGCGCAAAAGGGCCGCTCCTCGATGGAGCGGCCCTTTTCGTTTGGCGGCGCGCCGCGGATCAGCTCCGCGGCGGCGCGGGTCAGTAGGTTGCCGGCGGATCGCTTGCCGGGAAGCTCTCGTCGGACGCCTGGTCGACCTTGTCCCAGCGCTTGGGGTCGGACCTCATGCCTTCGGTGCCGGCGGAGCGGACCTGGGCGAAGTTCAGGCCCGCTTCCTCGCCATGGGCGAAAGCGGCTGGGGCGCTGTCGGTGTTCTGGCGCTGTACCGCGCGGTAGATGGCATATCCGGCCGCGCCGACGACGGCCCATTGCAGCAGGCTCATTGCAAGTCTCCTCTGTCGGAAGGCAGACGCCTTCCATCGGACTCGCAACGATCAATCGGGCAAAAAGTTCAGGGAACGGTCACCGTCCGGGCGCTGCTCGTCGGACGGGTGCGCGGTCCTGTCGCGGGTGGCGTGTCTCCCTGCCGCCCCGTGGCGCGGTTGAGGAAATCGTCGGTCGCCGCCTGGGGCGCATCCGGGGGCACGCCTTCGGGCAGCGCATCCGGATCGACGGCGTCGGGATTGGCGCCGGGCGATGGGCGACGTGACGGGTCCACAAGGTTGCCCTGTTCGTCGACATAGAAGTAATCGTCGGGATTGCCCTGCATCGCCTCGTCGTCGGGTTCGAGCTGCCATTGCGGCAGCTTGAGTTCGGTATCGAACTTTTCGGACGGGCGCTTGGCCGTGGCGACCTTCATGTAGGCAGCGAATGCGCGCGCGGGCGCGGCGCCGCCCTGGAGGCCGGGCACCGGCTTGGCATCGTCACGGCCCATCCATACGCCCGTGGTGATGCCACTGGAGAAACCGAGGAACCAGCCGTCCTTGTTGGAAGAGGTGGTGCCGGTCTTGCCTGCGACGGGTCGTCCGATCTGCGCGGCGCGGCCAGTGCCGATATTCACCGCGGTCTGCATGAGATCGGTCATGCCCGCCGCGACATAGGGCGGGACGAGCTGCTGCGAGGCATCGGCGCGGTGCTTGTAGAGCACTTCGCCATCGGTCGTCGTCACCTTGCGGATGCCATAGGGGGTCACCGAATTGCCCTTGGCCTGGACCGAGGCGAAGGCGCGGACCATGTCGATCACCCGAACTTCCGACGATCCAAGGACCATCGAGGGCAAGGTGTTGATCGGCGTGGTGATGCCGAAGCGCCGTGCCATGTTGGCCACCGCGCCGAAGCCCACCTCGTTGCCGAGTTGTGCTGCAACGGTGTTCTTGGAATAGGCAAATGCGGTGCGCAGGTCGATCTCGCCAGCATAGCGCGCGCCGTCGTTGCGCGGCGTCCAGCCGTCGATCGTCACCGGCTCGTCGACCACGCGGTCGTCGGGGGTATATCCGGCCTCGAGCGCGGCGAGGTAGACGAACAGCTTCCACGCCGAACCCGGCTGGCGGACGGCGTTTACCGCGCGGTTGTAGTTCGAGCTGACGTAGTCGGTCCCGCCGACCATCGCGAGGACGGCGCCGTCGCGGTCCACCGAGACAAGCGCGCCTTGCGCGCCCTTCGGCGCGAAGCCGGCAATGGCGCTCGTCGCGGCGCGCTGCATCACCGGATCGAGCGTGGTCCAAACCTCGATCGGCTGGTCGTTCTCGGGCAGGATCAGGTCGAGTTGCGGCAACGCCCAGTCGGTGAAGTAGCGCGCCGAGTTCTGGCTGGCGCGGTCCTCCACCATCTTGACCTTCCTGAGGTCGACGGCGGCGGCTTCCTGCGCGGTCAGCACGCCGTTGTCCTGCATCGTCTGCAGCACCACGCCGGCGCGACCGACGGCGGCATCGGCATCGGCCGTGGGCGAATAGCGGGACGGTGCCTTGACCAGGCCGGCGATGATCGCGGCCTCGGGCAGGGTGATCTCCTCGCCCGAATGGCCGAAGAACTTGCGTGCGGCCGAATCGATGCCATAGGCGCCGCCGCCGAAGTAGACCTTGTTGAGGTACAGCTCGAGGATCTGGTCCTTCGAGAACTTCTGCTCCAGCGCCAGCGCCAGCACCCATTCCCGCGCCTTGCGGCCGAAGGTCTTGGTATTGTTGAGGAAGATGTTGCGGGCAAGCTGCTGTGTGATGGTCGAGCCGCCCTGCTTCCAGTAGCCGCTCTCCACGCGCACCATCAGCGATCGCACGATCCCGATCGGGTCCACGCCCCAGTGGCTGCGGAAGCGCCTGTCCTCGACCGAGGTCATGGCGTCCTTCATCACCTCGGGGATGCGCTCATAGGGAACCCACTTGCCGTAGCTGGGGCCGAGCGTCACGATTTCGGAACCGTCGGCGGCCCGCACGACCACCATCTGCCCGGTCTGGCTGGACTTCAGCTCCTGGTAGCCGGGCAGCGAGCGCGCGGTGACCGCGACGGCCACTATCAGCGCTATGGCGCCAAGCAGCGCGAATCCGATGCCCCAGGCAAACAGCCTTCCCACCCAGCGGCGAAGCGCCGAGGGACCGGAGGGTTGCGGAGCGGACCTGCCGCCTTCGGGGCGGCGGGGAATGTCCCGTCTGGCCATCAGTCTCTTGTCGCTTCCTCAATCCGGCGCAGGCAGGCGCATCGTCACGGCCCAATGCATAGGGCAATCGGAACGCAGGGTTAACCGCAAATCGCCGAAGTGCGCTTCTCAGTCTTTCGGCGTGAAGTCGAGGCTGGCGCTGTTCATGCAGTAGCGCAGGCCCGTGGGGTTCGGACCGTCCGGGAAGACGTGACCCAGGTGCCCGTCACAGCGGGCACAGCGCACTTCGGTCCGGACCATGCCATGCGATACGTCGCGGTGTTCGTCGACGGCTTCGGGATCGACCGGGGCATAGAAGCTCGGCCAGCCCGAACCGCTGTCGTATTTGGTGTCCGAGGCGAAAAGCGGCGCACCGCAGCCGGCGCAGTGGTAGTCGCCTTCGGCCTTGTTCTTCTCGTAGGCCCCGGTGAACGCGCGTTCGGTCCCGCCCTGGCGCAGGATCGCGTACTGCTCCGGCGAAAGGCGTTCGCGCCATTCGGCGTCGGTAAGGTTCAGCTTGTCGGGCTGGTCGGACATGGGGGCTTCTCCTTCGGGGCCCATATGGGAAGCGCTTGCGCCTGCCTCAATAGTGCGATTTCTCGTTGGGCTTCGCCAGGTCGTAGCAATGGGCGATGTCGTACTTGTCTACTCCGCCGGCACCGTCGGCGGCTTCCGCAGCCATTGCCTCGCGCGCTTCGGCCAGGGTGCGGTCGGCCTCGTCGCCGCTTCGGCCGGCAGCGACCAGCGCTTCCCGCTCGCGCGAGGCGAGGACAGAGGCAAGCGTCTTCAGGTCCTTCGCCGCCGCCGACATGCCCTCGCGCGCGTGCACTTCATCGACGGCGAGCGCCATGATGGCCGCGCACTGCTTCAGGTCCGGGACCTTCAGGGGCGGGACCGACGCGTCGAGCCGGGCGAGGCATGGCCGGGCCAGCGCCGTGAGCGCGGCGTCGGGATCGGCGGCGGTCTGGAGGCTGCGCACTTCTCCGGCGATCGCGTCGCGCACCGCGTCGCGGCTTATCCCGGCCTCCTTCATCACCCGCTCGCCCGTGTCCGCGAAGAAGCGCTTGCCGCGGACGGCAAGTGGCGGCCAGCCCTCCAGCGCATCTCCGTCCGACTGTTCGAGGGCGACGATGGCGAATGCGGCGGCGCAGCGCAGGTCGGTGCGGTGCGCTTCGGTAAGCGGTGTGGGCTGTGCGGTCGCCGGAGTCGCGGCGGAAAGCATGACGGAAGCAAGGGCAAGTAGTCGCATCGGGCCGTATGCTAGAGACAAAAAATGGCCGCGAACAGCGGGCTGTTCGCGGCCAGTACGGGATTGCGCAGCGGCGGGGTGGTGCAGCCGGGTGCGCGCTGGAGATCGTTGAGGACGGAGCCCGTCAATCGGCCGCGCCGTTGCACTTGGCCAGGTCTTCGGCGCCGAGATCGCCCTGCGGGGTGGCGAAGCGGGTCACCGGGCCGACCTTCTGGACAAGGCGGGCGCACACGATTGCCGGACGCGAGGTGTCGCGCGGGGCCGAGCATTCAGCGCCTTCGCACTTCCACAGCACGCCCTTCTGGATCACCTTCTGCTCGCCCTCCATCGGGCGCGAGAGGGTGGCGGAATAGAACGGGCCGTTGACCGCGGCGCGGGCAGGACCGGCAGTGACGGTGAAGCTCGTGGCGGTGCCGACCAGGGCCAGGATCGCCGGGAGGAGCTGGCGCAGCGCGCCGGAGGTGTTTGCAGTCATCATCGTACTTCCCCTGAACATTCCATTTTAGGGCGACGGAAATTGCGGGGTTCTGGAGAGGATGCTATTTCCGTTGCGAATCGATACCTATCGTATTAGGTTGCAGGTTGCAACTAGAAACTTAAACAGGTGCGCGCCATGGGCTATGACAACGACGATATGGAAAAGCTCCGCGAACCCCTCGGCGAAATCGCACTGTGCGGCCTGCCCCTCGCGCTCGAAGCGATGGGCGAGCGATGGTCCTTCATGATCCTGCGCGCGGCGTTCAACGGCGTGCGCCATTTCGAGGACTTCCTCGAGGCGCTGGGCATTGCGCGAAACATTCTTTCAAACCGGCTGTCAAGGTTGGTCGAGGCGGGCATTCTCAAGCGCGAGCATTGCGCTGACGACCGCCGTCGCATCGAATACCGACTCACGCCCAAGGGCCTGGATCTCCTGCCCGCGATGCTGGCTCTTCGCCAGTGGGGCGAGAAGTGGCAGCTCGGCGTGCCGTCAAACCCGGTGCTTTGCGACGCGCGCGACGGCAAGCCGATCGCGCCCATCGGCATCCATGCGCACGACAACCGTGTGCTCAGCCCCGCCGACCTGATGTGGCGGGACCGTGCCGAGCTGGACGCGGAAGAACGCGAATCCGTGGTGCGCAAGATTCCCTGACTCTCCAGAAAGCCTCGGTGTCGAGAAAGAAGGGGCCGCCGGCTAGCCGGCGACCCCGTCAGGTTTGGTCCGGTCGGGGGACTGGATCCGCCGGACCGTGAAAGTGCGCGTCAGCGGGCTGCGAGCGCCGTCTGGCGGATCTCCGCCTTTGCGCGGCGGGCATCGGCATAGGACTTCGCGAAACAGTCGCGTCCGGCAGCTTCGTCGGCCGCCGAGGTATCCTTGCGGTCGAGGCCGCAGACTTCCTTGGCCGCCTGGCGCAGGCGGTAGTCGAGCTTGGCACGGCCGGAATTGGTCGACAGGTCGAGGTCCGAATAGTGGACCGCGCGGGTGCCGGCGAAAGCGGGCTGGCTGGCGGAAAGGGCAAGGCCGAGGAGGCCGGCGGCGAACAGGGTCCTGGCCACTGAGTTCTGGCGGGGCATGGCATCTTCCTTCGACATGGGCCGGAAGGGGGCGTTCCGGCGGGGGCTGGCTGCGGCGACCCTTGGGTTCGTTGGGGGCTGGGCCACCGCATGCATTTTCCCTAGGCCTGCCCGCAGCCGAAAGCGCGCCCGGCTCGACCAGCATTCGGACGCAACCGACAAGTGTCGCGGCCCGCCGACGAACCGCCTGTTCCGCTCCACGAACTGCAGGTGTGACATTCGCGCGGCGATTCCATAGGTTGCGCGCGAGGCATGGCGATTCTGATCACTTTCCTGCTGGGCGTCGGCAATTTCGCGCTCCACCGTGCGGTCATGGCGAGCGGGCACCCGCTGCTTGGCCGGATGCCGTGGTTCGTCCACGCCTTGGGCGGGCGGTTCACGATGGCGGTAGAGTTCCTCTTGCTGCTCGCCGCGCTGCTGTTTGCGGCCGAGGGCAATGTCAGCGGACCGATCGCCTATGTCATCTATTCGGTCCTCAACAGCTTCTCTGCCTGGCTGATCCTGACCGACCGGGTCTGAGGAACCAGCGGGCAGCGAGCCGGGTTGTCGCAATCAATGGACCTCAACCCTCTCTGGCTAGTGACCAACGCGGCAAGCGGCAGTAACAGCGATACCGCGGTCGAAGACCTTGTCGCCTCCCTGTCGGCTGCGGGGTGCGCGCCGGTGCGAACCCTGCGCTTTCCCGACGATCCCTTGCCCGATGCGGCGCTGCTGGAACGCAAAGGGGTGGGCACGCTTGCGATCTTCACGGGCGATGGCACTGCCAATTCCGCCGCTTGCGCTGCCGAAGGCTGGCACGGCGCACTGCTGGTCCTGCCAGGGGGGACCAAGAACCTGCTGGCCAAGGCGCTGCACGGCGACGTGCCTGCCGAAACGATCACCGGCCGCATCGCTTCGGGCGCAATCGCCCGCACGCGGCGACCCGCCGTTCGTACCTCGCAGGGAATGGCCCTCGTCGAGGCGCTCGCCGGGCCCGGCGCGATGTGGGCCGACGTACGCGAGGGCGTGCGCGATCTTGACCTTGGAGCCATCGCCGAAACCTTCTCCAACGCGCTGCGCGAAACGCGGGAGGGACCGGGGATCGGCATCGTCGAGCCGGCACTGGGCAAGCCCGGCGGCTACCGCGCGGTTCGCGCCGCCCCCGGTCCGCGCGGGCTTTCGGTCGAGGGCTACGATTTCGAGGATCTCGGCCAGATGGCGGCGCAGGGCTTTGCAATGCTGGTCAAGCGCGACTTCCGCCAGGGTCCGCACGACGAGCTCGGGACGCATCGGCACATCGACTGCGAAAGCGATGCCCCGATCGCCCTGATGATCGACGGCGAGCGCCGCCAAGGCGCCCGTCAGGAGCGGTTCGAGCAGGTGCTGTTTCCGGTGGAGTTCCTCGCCAGCACGGCAACCGGGGATTGACCCGCGATGCGGCAACGTCGATCAACCGCGCCCGAGATGCACTCCCAGATCGAAACGACATGACCCGCCTGTTCCACATCAGCGACATCCACTTCGGCCTGGAGGATCGCCGCGCGCTGGATTGGGTGGCCCAGTGCATCGCGCGCGAGAAGCCCGATGCCGTTGCGATCACCGGCGATCTGACCATGCGCGCGCGCCATCGCGAATTCGCTGCCGCCTGTCAGTGGATCAGGGCGCTCGACGTGCCGGTGACGGTGGAAGTGGGCAACCACGATCTGCCCTACTTCAACCTGGTCGAGCGCTTCGTCGATCCCTACCGCCGCTTCCGCTCGATCGAGGCGCTGGTCGAGCGGGAAATCGACCTGCCCGGCGTGGCTATCGTCCCCCTGAAGACCACGGCGCGGGCGCAGTGGCGGCTGAACTGGTCGAAGGGAGTGGTCGGCAATGCCGCGCTTGCCCACACGCTCTGCGCCATCGACGCGCTGCCCGAAGGAACGCGTGCGATCGTGGCCTGTCATCACCCACTGGTCGAGGCCGGCACGCGCGGCAAGGCGCTGACCCGCGGGGGCAGCCGCGCGCTGGCCGAGCTTGCGCGAAGGGACGTCATTGCCGTCATATCGGGCCACGTCCATGATGCGTTCGACCTCATCCACCCCACGCCGAACGGCCCGGTGCGGATGATCGGGGCGGGCACGCTGTCGCAGCGCGTGCGCTCGACCCCGCCAAGCTTCAACGAACTGACTCTCGAGGATGGCCGGATCACCGTGCGCGTGCGCAATCTCGAACACGTGCCGACCTGCGACATGCTGATCGAGGATGTCCCCGAGAACGCTCTGCCGCCCCGGACCCAGGGAGAGCCGGTTGCGCCGGTCGCGGCGGTGCCGGCAATCGATCCGCCGGTACACTGACGAAGAGCGGGACGGCCCCCGATCAATCCTCGGCGGGCACGACCACGATCGACAATGCCTCGCCGCCATTGGCGATTTCGAGAAGGCGGTCGATGTTAGGATGGGCACCCGGGCGCGCAATCGCGTCTGGCGTATGTTCGCCGAACACGGCGAGCCCGTGCCCGGCTGCCTGCGCGTTCAATTCGCCGAAGCAGAGCTTGAGGTAGCGGTATACGGCCAGCGAGCCCTGCTTGCCCGGCTGGTTCTCGATGCTCGCCGCCACGCGGCCGTCGCCAGCCACGATGTCGATCCGCGCGAGGCCGTCGATGGACGGCAGCAGGACGAGATTGTCCTTGAAGGACGGGCCGGGCTGGATGGTCTCGGTCATTGCGGGCCTACTCCCATGTTGTCGATCAGGCGTGCGCCGCCGATGCGGGCGGCGACGAGGAGGCGCGCCGGGCGGCCTTCGAAGCGGACGACTTCCTCGAGCGTTGCGGCATCGCGCAGGTCGGCATAGTCGACCGAGACGAAGCCGGCGGCGAGAATTTCGCGAGTCAGTTCGGCAAGCGATGAGGCGACCTCCGCACCGCCCTCTATCGCGGCGATGGCGCGGCGCATCGCGGCCGAAAGACCTGTCGCCTGCGCGCGTTCGGTGTCGCTCAGGTACTGGTTGCGGCTGCTCAGCGCGAGACCGCTGTCCTCGCGCACGGTGGGGACGCCGATGATCCTGTCGACGTGCGGCTGGGTCAGGTCGAGGTCGCGTGCCATGCGGCGGATCACCGCAAGCTGCTGCCAGTCCTTTTCGCCGAACAGCGCGAAATCAGGTCGAACCTGGTTGAACAGCTTGCACACGACCGTCGCCACGCCATCGAAATGGCCGGGCCGCGCTGCGCCGCAGGCGACCTCGCTGACGCCCGACACGGAGATGTTGGTCGCATAGCCATCGGGGTACATCTGGTCGACGGTCGGCGCCCAGAGGAGCGCCACGCCTTCCGCCTCGAGCAGCGCGGCGTCGGTCGCCATGCGCCGGGGATAGGCGTCGAGGTCCTCGTTCGGGCCGAACTGGCGCGGGTTCACGAAAATCGAGGCGACAACATGGTCCGCCCGCCGCGCCGCTTCGCGCACCAAGGTCAGGTGCCCTTCATGAAGGGCGCCCATCGTGGGTACGAAAGCGAGGGTTTTTCCCCCGTTTTTGAGCGAGTCCACCGCCTGGCGCAGGTCGTCGAGCCGATTGATGGTTTGCACGTTCGCGGCCTCTCCACTAAGTCCGAAGGGAAGGGCGATAGGGGGCGCGCCAGCGCTCGGCAAGCCCGGGAAGCACTTCACCAGAGAGAGTATCGCGCCTTGTCGACCGGCCCGCATCGCATCGTATTCGCCAACGAGAAGGGGGGCACCGGCAAGTCCACCACCGCCGTCCATGTCGCCGTGGCCCTGGCCTATCAGGGCGCGCGCGTCGCCACGATCGACCTCGATGCTCGCCAGCGCACGATGCACCGCTATTTCGAAAACCGCGCCGAGACGATGAGGCGCCGCGAGATCGCGCTGCCGACCGCGAGCTTCGACGTCTATGGCCAGGATAGCATCGAGGCGCTCGACGAACTGACCGAGCGCCTGGGACAGGGCTACGACTTCATCGTGTTCGACACGCCTGGCCGCGACGATCCCCTGGCACGCCACGTCGCAACGCGCGCCGATACGCTGGTGACGCCGCTCAACGACAGCTTCGTCGATTTCGACCTGATCGGGCAGGTCGATGCCGAGACATTCAAGGTGCGCCGCCTCTCGTTCTATGCCGAGCTGATCTGGGAAGCGCGCAAGAAGCGCGCGATGGCGACGATCAAGGATGCCCGCCGCGAGATGGACTGGGTCGTCGTGCGCAACCGCACCGGCTACACCGAAGCGCGCAACCAGCGCCGCATCGACCAGGCCCTGACCGAACTTTCTAAGCGCGTCGGCTTCCGTATCGCCAGCGGTCTTTCGGAACGCGTGATCTATCGCGAGCTGTTCCCTTCGGGCCTGACGCTGCTCGACAAGGGGCACCTGGGCGAACTGGGCACCAGCCACCTTGTCGCGCGGCAGGAACTGCGCACGCTCGTATCGGGGCTGAACCTGCCCATGCCGGCAAAGGGTGCCGCCGCGTCGGCCCCCTCGCTGGAGAGCGCTGCCTGATGGCGAAACTGCTGACGCTTCTCATCCTGGCGAGCCTTGCCTGCAAGCTGCTGGCGGGCCGCTGGCCGTGGGAGCTGTTGCAGGCCGGCGGACGGGCCGGGGCGGAAGCAAAGGCGCGCAACCTGCTGGGCATTCCGGCAGGCGCCAGCCACGAAGAGGTGATCGAGGCCCACAGGCGCCTGATCGCGCGCGTCCATCCCGACCGCGGCGGGTCGAACGAGGCGGTACACGAGGCGAATGCCGCGCGCGACCTGCTGCTGGCGCGGTTGGCCGACCGGCGGCGGGACGGGGCCTGAGCGACTGGGCCTGAGCGACCGGGCTTGACCGGCGACGCATCGGCACGCACCGGCGGCGGGATGGAGCAACGACCTGTGAGCCACGTCTTCCACCCCTCGATCCTGCGCGAATACGACATTCGCGGCGTCTTCGGAGAGACGTTGGAGGTGGAGGATGCGCGCGCCGTGGGGCGCAGTTTCGGAACCATGGTTGCGCGGCGCGGCGGGCATCGGGTGGTGGTCGGCCGCGACGGGCGAACCAGTTCGCCGCTGCTGGAACATGCGTTGGTCGAAGGCCTCGTCGCCAGCGGGATCGACGTCGTCCGGATCGGCGTGGGGCCTACGCCGATGCTCTATTACGCCGAAGCCTCAATGCCAGAGGTACAAGGCGGCGTTCAGGTAACCGGCAGCCACAATCCCGCCGATCACAACGGCTTCAAGCTTGTATTTGAAGGGAGTGCGCTGTTCGGGACCGATATATTCGATCTCGGGCGGTTGGCCGGTGAAGGCGACTGGATTTCGGGGAGCGGCCGCGTCGAGGAGGCCGACGTCCTGCCCGGCTATGTCGAGCGGCTGTTGCAGGGACTGGACGGCGTCGATCGGGCGGCTCTCTCCGTCCTGCGGATCGCGTGGGATGCCGGGAACGGTGCCGCCGGTCCCGCCATCGAGGCGCTGGTCGCCCGGCTGCCCGGCGAGCATGTCCTTCTTCACACGATTGTGGACGGCCATTTTCCCAACCATCATCCCGATCCTACGGTCGAGGCGAACCTCTCCGATCTGCGCGAAGCTGTCGCGCGCGGAAGCCTCGACTTCGGACTGGCATTCGACGGTGACGGAGACAGGATCGGCGCGATCGATTCCACCGGACGAGTTGTCTGGGGAGATCAACTGCTTGCCATCTTTGCCGAGGACTTGCTGCGAAACCGCCCGGGCGCGACGGTTATCGCCGACGTCAAGGCAAGCAGCGCCTTGTTTCACAGGATTGCCGAACTGGGCGGCAGGCCCGAAATGTGGAAGACCGGGCACTCGCTGATAAAGTCCAGAATGAAGCAGACTGGCAGTCCGCTGGCCGGCGAGATGACCGGACACATCTGTTTTGGTGATCCCTACTATGGCTTTGACGACGCGATCTATGCGGCCGTGCAGCTCATGGCGGCCACGGTCAGACTCGGGCGGTCGCTGACCGAATTGCGCGACGCCATGCCGGAGATGAAGAATACGCCGGAACTGCGCTTCGCCGCGCCGCCGGGGCGAAGGCTGGCCGTGGTAGAGGAAGTGCTCGGTCGCTTGCGTGCCGCCGGGGCAAGGGTGACCGACATCGACGGTGCGCGGGTCGATACGCCCGATGGCTGGTGGTTGCTGCGCGCCTCGAACACGCAGGACATGCTGGTCGTCCGTGCGGAAAGCCGCAGCGAGGAGGGTCTCGCGCGGCTTCTGGCACAAGTCGATGCGCAACTCGCGGCATCGGGCTGCGTGCGCGGCCCGGAGGCCGCGCACTGACCGGCGTCAGGCGGTGGGCGTCACCGAGCTGTCGCCACCGCCCCAGCCAAGCGTTCCGCCCTGGCCTTCGAGGTTGCTTCCGCTGCGCACCCGCAGGTTGTTCTGGACGTGCTTCACGCCCGAGACGGCGTCGGCGCAGTCTTCCGCGCGGCGCTTGTCCTCGCGGTTGCCGACCGTACCCGAGAGGGTAACTTCGCCTTCGGTCACCATGACCGAGACGTTGCGGGCGTCCAGCCTTGGATTGTCGGTGAGCCGGTCGTTCACGTCCTCGCGGATGCGTTCGTCCGAGCGGGTGTAGTCGCTTGGGCCGCGACCGCGATGGTCCTCCTCGCGCCGCTGCGCAGCTTCGTCATCGCCGAACCAGCTGCGCACTTCGTCGACCGCGCGGTCCATGAATCCGCGCCCGTCGTCATAGCCGTAGCTGCCGCGCCCGCTGTACCCGGCGGAAGCAGGGTATCCACCCGGACCGTAGGAAAGGCCCGGCTGGCGCGAACCCGACCAGGCGCGGGTGCCGCCGCCGTAGTCCTCGCCGGTGAACCAGTCGGGCGAACTGGCTGCGCCATAGCCACCCGCCGTGTCGCGCCATTGCGGACGGCCCTGTCCGGTATAGTGGCGGTCGCCGACTTCCCAGTCGTGCGTGCGCCTGTCGCCGCGCATCTCGCTGCCGCTGCGCCCCGATCTGGGATCGTTGCGCGGCGTCACCGCCCCCGATGTGCCCGAGCGGCCCCATTGATCGCGCTCGAAACCGTCCGGATCGTCGCGGTAGGATGAAGCCGGTCCGCCATACGTCGTCCCCGGATAGCCCGAGCCGGTGTAGCGCGAGCCCGGATAGCCATGCGCGGACCTGCCGTGGTCGCCACGTTCCTCGTCGCGCCAGCGATCGTTCCCGTTCCAGTCGTTGCGGTCGTTCATCGCATCTCTCCTCGAAAGGGAATCTCCCGCCCACACAACGGCCCCGTGCCCCGCAAGGGGCCCGGTCCGGTCGCAAGGGGCAGGCGGCTCGTCGCGCCGCCGCTTTGCGCTTGCCAAGGCCGATGGCGCTGTCGCATCACCGCGCGGGAAGGACAGGATCAGGAATGCTCATCGGGATCGACCTGGGAACCACCAACAGCGCGGTGGCCTTGTGGCATGAGGGCGAGGCACGGCTCGTGCCCAATTCACTGGGAGCGCTGCTGACCCCGTCGGCGGTTTCGGTGCTGCAGGACGGGACGACGCTTGTCGGCGCGGCGGCATTCGAACGCATGGCCGCGAAGGATGGCGCGGCGGCTACCAGCTTCAAGCGCCTGCTGGGCACCGACCGCAAGGTGCGCCTTGGCCGCAAGGAGTTCTCGGCGGAAGATCTCTCGGCGCTGGTCCTGCAGTCACTGTGCGCCGACGTCGAGGCGCATACCGGCGAGCGGCCGACCGAGGCGGTGATCACGGTCCCCGCCTATTTCAACGACCGCCAGCGCAAGGCGACGCGCCGCGCAGGCGAACTGGCGGGCCTCTCCGTGCGGCGCCTGATCAACGAACCAACCGCAGCCGCGCTGGCATTCGGCCTGAAGGACAAGGCGGAGCGTGAACCCTTTCTGGTCTTCGATCTCGGTGGCGGGACGTTCGATGTCTCCATCGTCGAGATGTTCGAAGGCATCGTCGAGGTCCGCGCCTCGGCGGGCGACAACCGGCTTGGCGGCGATGATTTCAACGGTGCGCTGGCGATGGCGGTCAAGGGGCGGCTCGATCCCGACGAAAGACTTGCGACCCTGGGCGAGGCCCGCGCGCAGGCGCTGCTGCTGCAGGCGGCCGAACGGACCAGGCGTGCCCTGACCGATGCACCGGAGGCCGAGTTCGCCGTGACCGCCGGCGACGAACGGCTTTCGACCACCGTCACCGCCAGCGAGTTCGAGGCGCAGGCCGAGGGCCTGCTGCGCCGGTTGCGCGACCCGGTCGTGCGGGCCCTGCGCGACAGCCAGATCGATGCGGCGTCCCTCAGCGAGATCGTGCTTGTCGGCGGGGCGACGCGCATGCCGCTGGTGCGCAAAGCGATAACCCGGTTATTCGGCCGCTTCCCCAATGCGTCCGTCCACCCGGACCACGCGGTCGCCCTTGGCGCCGCGATCCAGGGCGGGCTGATCGCGCGCGATGGCGGGCTGGAGGAAATCCGGATCACCGATGTCTGCCCCTTCACGCTCGGCATCGAGACGGCGGAACACTCTGTGCGGGGCACGATCCAGCAGGGCCTGTTCTCGCCGATCATCGAGCGCAATACCCCGGTGCCGGTCAGCCGCTCGGGCGTCTACAGCACCATGGGCGACGGGCAGAAGCAGATCGCGGTGCACATCTACCAGGGCGAGGCGCGCGAGGTTTCGGGCAATGTCAAACTCGGGACGCTGTCCGTCCCGGTGCCGTCCCGGCCCGCTGGCGAGGTGTCGATAGACGTGCGCTTTTCCTATGATAGCTCCGGCCTGCTCGAAGTGGACGTTGAGGTGCCGCTGACCGGGACGAGGCACAACCTCGTCATCATCGACGAGGAAGACCGCAAGGCCGCGAAGGATCTCGATGCCCGTCGCAAGGCGCTGGCCGCGCTCAAGCACCACCCGCGAGAGGAGGCCGCGAACCAGCTCCTGCTCGCGCGGGCCGAACGCTGCTACGAGGAATTCCTCGGCGACGTGCGCGCGGTGATCGGCGGGCGCACGCTTTCGTTCACCACCGCGCTCGACAGCCAGGACCCGCGCCGCATCGCCGACGCCGCGGCCGAGCTTGCCGAACTGCTTGACATGCTGGAAGCGAACCCGGTCCTGTGACGCCGACCCAGGCCTGGAAAGTTCTCGGAATTGCGCGGACGCCCGAAGTCGCGGCCATACGGCGGGCCTATGCCGACCGGCTGAGGGCGATGGACGTGGATCGTGACGTCGACGGCTATGCCCGCCTGCGCGAGGCGCGCGACGCCGCGCTTCGCTGGGCGCGGATGCAGGAGAAGCCGGCGGGCGACGACTTCGACCAGTTTGCCGGCATCGAGGCGCCAGCGAAGCCCGAGGGCGAGGCCGCACCAGAGGCCGCACCCGCCGAGGCATCGACCTGGCTCTACGCCGCGCCCGAGGCAAAGGGCGAATCCGATCCGAACCTGACCACCCGGATCGGCGAGGCCGCGCCCCGGCTGGACGTGACGCCGGGCTTCGTCCCGGCACAGGCCCCTGCCGAGCAGGCGATCGAGGTCACCCGCGATCCCTTCGCGCGGCCGGTCCTGCTGGGTCTCGAACCCACTTCGGACGCGGTCATGCCCGCCTGGGCGCACGAACAGGCGCTTCACCGGCTGCTCCTGCCGGAGACCGAGTCCGATGAGCTTCCGCCGTTGCAGGGGTGGGAAGAAGCGATGGCGCGCGGGCACCTCAAGGCGGTGCTGCGCAACGCCGAGACGGTAAGCGTCACCGCCTTCGACGAGGTCGACAACTGGCTTGCCCAGATCCTCGCGCGATCGTGGCCCCGCTCGGCACCCTTGCTCGAGCCTGCGGCGGCGGTGTTCGGGTGGGAGGGCGAGCGGGGGCTTGTCAGCGAACGCCCGGCGGTCGCGTTTCTCAACGCGCGCCTGCGCGGTCTTCGCTTCCACGAAATGATCCAGGACCCCGCCCACCCGCTGCACAAGGCGTGGAAGGAACTGACAACGCCCGCGCAGCAGGGCAGCCGCCGTGGCTGGTTCGTCAAGCGCGCCGATGTGCAGCAGTTGCTCGAGGGGGTGCGCAAGAACTTCCCGGAACTCGAGCATCACTTCGACCCCTGGCGCGTTGCGCTGTGGGAACAGCAGGTGGGCGACAGCGTCGGGCAGAGCTGGTTCAGCAAGACCCGACTGGCGATCTTCGCCGCCATCATCCTTGTGCAGATCGCTCGTTTTGCATTCGATGACAGGCCGACCAGGCAGGCCCAGCCCCAGCCTGTCGCGCTTTCGGCCAGCGAAACCTCGCATGACAAGGATGTGATCGCTCGTGCGCTGGGCTCGATCTTCGGCGCGGAGATCACGTTCGACGGGCTCCAGTCGCTCCAGCCCGATCTGGCGGCTGCCTTTTCCGCCAATCGCACGGTGGCCCGCTCGCAAGGGGACAGCGACGCGGTCTATGTCGCCCGGGTGCACGATCTGGTGCGCGAGCGCATGTATGCCACTGCGCTGGTCCAGAAGGGGCAGCTCCTGGCCGACGTGCAGCGCATCCGCGCCGATATCCTGCGCGCGGCGCGAAAGACCGGGGCGGCCGAGTGCATGGCGTTCGTCCGTACCCGCAGGCTCGCTCCGCAGGTGAGCCTGCCTGTGGCGGCGCAACTGCGCGAACGCGATCTGGCGGTGCGGATGCTCGACGCGCGCCAGCTTGGCCCGCCCGCCCGGGTCGTGCCCGGCAACGCCAGCGTCCCGGGCGACCTGATCGAGAAGGTCATCGCGGCGACCGGCATTCCCGATGGCCGGGTGCGGACGGCGATGAAGGGGCAGGGGCCGGACGAGGACCAGTGCGCCGTCACGATCGCTCTGATCGACCAGACCCTTGGCTGGAAGGGGCCGGTCGCGCAGCGCGAGGCGATCCTTTCGGTCCTGTGATCGCGTACCTATCTTGGCGGGGATGACGCTTCCCGCCACCATTGCAGACTGGTTCGCCGGCCGCGGCTGGCGGGTGCGCCGCCATCAGATCGAGATGCTCGATGCCGCGCGGGCGGGCGAACATGCCTTGCTGGTTGCCGATACCGGTGCAGGCAAGACGCTGGCGGGCTTTCTCCCCACGCTCGTCGACTTCGCTTCTGCCACCCCGCCCGGAGACGGGCTGCACACGCTCTACGTCTCGCCGCTCAAGGCGCTTGCGCACGACGTGCAGCGCAATCTCCTCGCCCCGGTCGAGGAGATCGGGCTGCCGATCCGCGTCGAGACGCGCAGCGGCGATACGCCGTCCGATCGCAAGGCCCGGCAGCGGGCAAAGCCGCCCCACGTGCTGCTGACCACGCCCGAATCGCTTTCGCTCCTGCTGAGCTATCCCGAGGCGGCGACGATGTTCGCGGGTCTCAGGCGAGTGATCGTCGACGAGGTCCATGCCTTTGCCACGGGCAAGCGCGGCGATCTTCTGGCGCTGTCGCTGGCGCGGTTGCAGGCCATCGCCCCGGGCATGCGGCGCGCGGCGCTTTCGGCCACCGTGGCGGACCCGCGCGACTTCTGCGCATGGCTCTCGCCCGGGGGCGATCCCGGCGCGGTCAGGCTTGTCGATGGCGAACCGGGCGCGAAGCCCGAGCTTTCGATTCTCAACCCGGAGGATCAGCGCGTGCCCTGGGGCGGTCATGCTGCCGCATGGGCCGTGCCCCAGCTCTACGACGAGATCCGGCGCAACCGCACAACCCTGGTCTTCACCAACACGCGCTTCCTTGCCGAATACATCTTCCAGCTCCTGTGGGACGTGAACGAGGACAAGCTGCCCATCGGCATCCACCACGGCTCGCTGTCGAAGGAGGCGCGCCGCAAGGTCGAGGGTGCGATGGCACGCGGCGAACTGCGCGCGCTGGTGTGCACGGCCAGCCTCGACCTCGGCGTCGACTGGGGCGATGTCGACCTTGTCGTGCAGATGGGTGCGCCCAAGGGATCTTCGCGTCTGCTGCAACGCATCGGGCGCGCCAACCACCGGCTCGATTGCGCCAGCCGGGCTCTGCTCGTGCCGGGAAACCGCTTTGAATTCCTCGAAGCCTTCGCCGCGCAGGAAGCGGTGGAGGAGGGCAGGCGCGACGGTGAGGACTTCCGTCCGGGCGGGCTCGACGTTCTTGCCCAGCATGTCATGGCCTGCGCCTGCGCGGGGCCGTTCGACGAGAAGGCGCTCCACGCCGAAGTACGATCGGCCCATCCCTATCGCTGGGTGGACGAGGCGCAGTGGAACCGCGTGCTCGAATTCGTCGCCACCGGCGGCTATGCGCTGCGGGCCTACGACCGCTTCAAGCGTATCGTGCGCGACCGGCATGGTACCTGGCGGCTGACCCACCCCGAACATGCCGCGCGGCACAGGCTCAATGCCGGGATCATCGTCGATGCCGAAATGCTCGACGTGCGCTTCCGCAACGGGCGCTCGCTCGGGCGCGTGGAAGAGAACTTCGGCGCCAGCCTGTCCCCCGGCGACACCTTCCGCTTTGCCGGCATGGATCTGGAGGTGGAGGGTGTGCGCGACCTCGAGCTGATCGTGCGCGCGGCCAAGTCCGCCGGGCAGATCCCCAGCTACATGGGCGCGCGCCTGCCGCTGACCACGCATTTGTCGGAACGCGTGCGTGCGCTAATGGTCGACCGTGCGGGCTGGTCGCGCTTCCCGGATGACGTGCGCGAGTGGCTGGAGATGCAGGACTGGCGCAGTCGCCTGCCCGGCCCCGGGACATTGCTGGCCGAAAGCTTTCCCTACGAAGGGCGGCACTACACGGTTTACTATACCTTCGAGGGCTGGAACGCGAATCAGTCGCTCGGCATGCTGATCACGCGCCGGATGAACGAGCGCGGGCTGATGCCGCTGGGCTTCGTTGCCAACGACTATTCGCTCGCCGTCTGGGGGGCACGGCCGGTGGACGACCCCGCGCCCCTGCTTTCGCCCGACATACTCGCGCACGAATTCGTCGAATGGGTGCAGGAATCGCACCTCCTGCGCCGGGCCTTCCGCGAAGTCGCGGTGATCTCCGGTCTTGTCGAGCGCCAGCACCCGGGCAAGCGCAAGTCCGGGCGGCAGGTCACCTTCTCGACCGACCTCATCTACGACGTGTTGCGCAAGTACGAACCCGACCATCTGCTGATCCAGGCGGCCTGGGCCGACGCGCGTGCCCGCATGACCGACGTGGGCCGCCTCGGCGACCTGCTGGACCGCGCGCAGGGCCAGCTCGTCCACGTCGAACTGGACCGCGTCACCCCGCTTGCCGTCCCGGTGCTGGTGATGATCGGTCGCGAAACCTTGCCTGCGGGAGCAGCCGACGACGAACTGCTGATGGAAGCGGAAACGCTGGCGGCGGCGGCAATGCGGGCGGACTGAGGTCCTGCTTCTGCTTCGTCAGTTCGTCTCGCGCGCCAGCCGGTCAGCGAGCTCCGCAATCTCGGACGGATCAAGCAGCCACGTTCGCGTCGCCCGCCCCTCGCGGTGGATCGGCTTGGTCAGCAGCAAGCGCGCGTTGTCACGCGCATGGGGCTTGTACAGCCCGTAATGCAGCGCGCAGTCGCGGATCGTGCCGATGATGGGCGCGCGGCCCTCGAGGTCGATCATGGTCGCGGGCTGGTCCCACGGAATTTCGTCGGTGTAGGCCAAGATCAGACGTCCAGATTTGCCACGTTCAGCGCGTTTTCCTGGATGAAGTCGCGGCGCGGTTCGACCACGTCGCCCATCAGGCGGGTAAAGATCTCGTCGGTGACGTCCGCGTCCTCGACCTTGACCTGCAGCAGCGAGCGGTTGTCCGGGTCGAGCGTGGTTTCCCAGAGCTGCTCGGCGTTCATCTCGCCAAGGCCCTTGTAGCGCTGGATCGAAAGGCCCTTGCGGCCACCGGCAAAGACCATCTCGAGCAGCTCGGACGGCCGCGTGATCGCGTCCTTGTGCTGCACGGTCGGTGCTGCGGGCACCTCGCCGTCATCATCGGCGGCAGGGGCGGCATCCGCCTCGGAAGCTGCTGCAGTCGCCCGCACCAGCCTTGCCATTCCGGCATAGACTTCGGCGTTCTCGGCGGCGAGCTTGGCCAGCTTGCGCGCTTCCGCGCTGACCAGGAAGCCGGCTTCGATCATGTGGTGATCGGTCACGCCGCGCCACATGCGCTGCACGTGGTAGCCGCCTTCCTCGGCGAGCGTGACTGTCCAACGCGCCTCGGTATCGCCGCGGTTGAGCCAGTCGGCGGCGCGCAGCAGCGCCGCATCGCGCGCTTCGACCGTCATGTCGGGTTCCAGCGCGCCGGCCAGCGCGAGCGCCTCGATGATGGCCGGATTGTAGCGGCGCGGCACAAATGCCATGAGATTGCGCATGCGCAGCGCATGTTCGACCAGCGCTTCGAGGTCCGTTCCGCTGCGCGCTCCGCCACTGGTTTCCAGAACGCGTCCCGAAAGGCCCGCCTCGACGAGGTAGCGGTCCATCGCGGCGTTGTCCTTGAGATAGACCTCGCTGCGGCCCTTGGCGACCTTGTAGAGCGGTGGCTGGGCGATGAAGAGATGCCCGGCCTTGATGATTTCGGGCATCTGGCGATGGAAGAACGTGAGCAGGAGCGTGCGGATGTGCGCGCCGTCGACGTCGGCGTCGGTCATGATCACGATCTTGTGATAGCGCAGCTTTTCCAGGTTGAACTCGTCGCGCAGGCCCGTGCCCATCGCCTGGATCAGCGTGCCCACTTCCTTCGACGAGATGATCCGGTCGAAGCGCGCGCGTTCGACGTTGAGGATCTTGCCCTTGAGGGGCAGGATCGCCTGCGTCTTGCGGTCGCGTCCCTGCTTGGCCGATCCGCCTGCGGAGTCACCCTCGACCAGGAACAGTTCGCACTTGGCGGGATCGCGCTCCTGGCAGTCGGCGAGCTTGCCGGGCAGCGAGGCGATGTCCATCGCGCCCTTGCGCCGCGTCAGTTCGCGCGCCCGCTTGGCCGCTTCGCGCGCGGCGGCGGCGTCGATCACCTTCTGTATGATCGACTTCGCGTGCCCGGGGTTCTCCTCGAGCCATTCGACCATCTTGTCGGCCATCAGGCTTTCAAGTGGCTGGCGCACTTCGGAGGAGACCAGCTTGTCCTTGGTCTGCGAAGAGAACTTCGGATCGGGCAGCTTGACCGAGACGATCGCCGTCAGGCCCTCGCGCATGTCGTCGCCGGTGAGCGAGACCTTTTCCTTCTTCAGCATGCCCGAACGCTCGGCATAGCCGTTCAGCGTGCGCGTCAACGCGGCGCGGAAGGCCGCCAGATGGGTGCCGCCGTCACGCTGGGGGATGTTGTTGGTGAAGCACAGGACGTTCTCGTAGTAGCTGTCGTTCCACTCCAGCGCCACGTCGATGCCGATGCCGTCGCGGTTGGCCGAAATCGCCACCGGCTCGGGCATCAGGGGCTGCTTGTTGCGGTCGAGGTACTTCACGAAGGCCGCGATCCCGCCTTCATAGAACAGGTCGTGTTCCTTGATTTCCTCGTGCCGCTTGTCGCGCAGCAGGATGCGGACGCCCGAGTTGAGGAAGGCGAGTTCGCGGTAGCGGTGCTCCAGCTTGTCGAAATCGAACTCGAGCACGTTCTTGAAGGTCTCGTGGCTGGCCTGGAAGGTCACGCGGGTGCCCTTCTTGCCCTCGGGTGCGGGGCCGCGCACGACCAGCGGGCCTTCCGCGTCACCATGGGCGAAGCGCATCCAGTGCTCCTTGCCGTCGCGCCAGATCGTCAGCTCCAGCCATTCCGAAAGCGCGTTGACCACCGACACGCCCACGCCATGGAGGCCGCCCGAAACCTTGTAGGCGTTGTCGTCCGAGGTATTCTCGAACTTTCCGCCTGCGTGGAGCTGGGTCATGATGACTTCGGCCGCCGAGACGCCCTCTTCGGCGTGGATGTCGGTGGGAATGCCGCGCCCGTTGTCCTCGACCGAGACCGACCCGTCCGGATTCAGTTCGATCAGCACGAGGTCGCAGTGCCCGGCCAGCGCCTCGTCGATGGCGTTGTCCGACACCTCGAACACCATGTGGTGCAGGCCCGACCCGTCGTCTGTGTCGCCGATGTACATGCCGGGGCGCTTGCGCACCGCGTCGAGGCCTTTCAGGACCTTGATCGAATCCGCGCCGTAGGAATTGGTGTTGGGGGTGTTTTCGTTCGTGCTGGCCATCTTTTGCACATAGGCATTCGCGGCCGAAAACCCAAGCGAATCCGGCCCGTTTTGCACAGCGCAGGCCGCATTTGCGACCTTGTCCGGGCCTGCCCGGGAAGAGGCTCTAGGCAAGGGCGCGCAAACTTGCTGGAATGGGCCTGCCGGGCACCCTTGCGGCGCGGCGCCAAGGGGGATCGCGCGGATGCGGAAAGTTCTCGCCACCGGCCTTGCGGCCACGCTCATGACCGCTGGGGCACAGGCCGCCGAGGCGCCCCTGCGGCCCGACCAGGCGGCTTTCCGCGACCTCTACCGCGAGATGGTCGAGACCGACACCTCGATCACCACCGGTAGCTGCACCCTGCTTGCCGACAGGATCGAGGCGCGGCTGCGCGGCGCGGGTTTTGCCGATGGCCAGATCCACCGCTTTGCCGTGCCCGAGTTCCCGAAGGAGGGCGGGATCGTGGCGATCCTGCCCGGCACCTCCGCCAAGGCGCGGCCGATCCTGCTGCTCGGCCATCTCGACGTCGTCGTGGCCAAGCGCGAGGACTGGACCCGCGATCCCTACAGGCTGATCGAGGAGGGCGGCTATTTCTACGGTCGCGGCGTCGCCGACATGAAGGCGATGGACGCGATCTGGGTCGACATGCTCATGCGCTTCCGCAAGGAAGGCCGCAAACCTCGCCGCACGATCAAGCTCGCGCTGACCTGCGGCGAGGAAACCAGCACCGCCTTCAACGGCGCGAAATGGCTGGCGGAGAACCGGCGGGACCTGATCGACGCCGAATTCGCGCTCAACGAGGGCGGCAGCGGACGCACCGACAAGCCCCTGGAGGAGGGCGGTCGCGTCGTCCTCCAGACGATCCATGTCGGCGAGAAGACTCCGGTCAACTACCGCGTCGAGGCCACCAACCCGGGCGGCCACAGCTCGATGCCCGTGCGCGACAACGCGATCTATGAGCTTTCCGATGCGCTGGTTCGCCTGCGTGACTACGAGTTCCCGGTCATGCTCAACGATACCACCCGCGCCTTCTTCGCCAAGGCCGGGGCGGCGCGCGGCGACGCCATGGGCAAGGCCATGGTCGCGGTCTCGGCAGACCCGGCCGACAAGGCCGCGGTCGCCCTGCTCGACACCGACCGGTCGTTCCATTCGATGCTGCGCACCACTTGCGTCGCCACCCTGCTTGATGGCGGCCACGCCAACAACGCCCTGCCCCAGCGCGCCGGGGCCAACGTCAATTGCCGGATATTCCCCGGCGTCACCGCCGAGGAGGTGCGAGGCACCCTGGAAACCGTCGTCGCGGACCCGCGCATGACCGTGGTCCGCACCGACAACCGCGGCCCTGACGCCAAGGCCCCGCCCCTCGACCCGAAGATCGTCGGGCCGGCCGAAAAGCTCGTCGCGAAGTATTATCCCGGTGTGCCGATGGTGCCGATGATGTCCACCGGGGCGACCGACGGGGTGTTCCTCGGGGCGGTCGGCATTCCGTCCTACGGCCCACCCGGTCTGTTCGGGAACCCGGACGGCAACGGCGTGCACGGCCTTAACGAGAGGATTTCGGTGCAGGCGGTCTATGCCGGGCGCGACCTGCTCACAGAACTTGTCACCGCCTACGCGTTCTGATTTGCCGCATCCGGCAAACGGGTTGTGGATAGGCTCGGCGCTTCCCCCTTGACGCGGGACTCGCACGGGTGTTCCTTGCATCCATGCGTAATGAAGCGGTCACGCGGCGAAGCCATGACTGCCCCTGTGGAGGCACTCAAGCCTCTGTTTTCAGGGACCCGGCCAGGACGTGCTCCACAAGGCGCTGATCGAGCGGGCGGCTTCGGCCAGGCCCCACAGCGGCGATGACGCCGCCGCCCACCATGTGCTTCAGAACGACCGGCACCTGTCCAATTGCCCGGCGCTGGTGCTGAACGCGGATTACACGCCGCTCAGCTACTATCCGCTCAGCCTCTGGCCGTGGCAGACGGCGATCAAGGCGGTCTTCCTCGAACGCGTTGACATCGTCTCGACTTACGAGCGCGAGGTCCACAGCCCCGGGTTCGGCATGAAGCTGCCCTCGGTCATCGCGCTGCGCCAATACGTCCGGCCGAGCGAGTATCCCGCCTTTACCCGCTTCAACCTGTTCCTGCGTGATCGCTTCCAGTGCCAATATTGCGGCAGCCCCGAACACCTGACTTTCGACCACATCGTGCCGCGCCGGCTTGGCGGGCGCACTTCGTGGGAAAATGTCGCGGCGGCCTGCGCGCCCTGCAACTTGCGCAAGGGTGGGCGCACTCCCGAACAGGCGAACATGCGGCTGATGAACCGCGCGATCCGGCCGACGACTTGGCAGTTGCAGGAACGGGGCCGGGCCTTCCCGCCCAACTACCTGCACGAGACCTGGCGGGACTGGCTCTATTGGGACGTCGAGCTGGAAAGCTAGGCGTCTGATTTGAAACTCGCCGAAGGCGAGTTTCGAGGCGGCACCGGCCTGCTCCCCCACCCGGCCACCCAAGACATTGTATTCTCATGGGCGGCCGGGAGGGGGAGCGGGCCGGTGCCGAACCATCCGAAACGATAGTTTCGGATCAGGCACTAAGCGGGCTCATTCGCTCTCGCGCAGCAGCGAGGCGCCCTTCCAGAACAGGGCCAGCGTCATCAGCGAGATCGCCGCCGAAAGCAGCATCGGCATCCCCGGCAGGTTGACGATGGCGTGCGGCCCGCTGAACCGCGCTAGCGTCTGGGTATAGAGCGGCGGACCGACGATGGCCGCGATCGAGCCGATCGATTGCACCGCGCCCTGCAATTCGCCCTGGCTGCGCGCATCGACCGCGCGGCTGTTGAACGCGGCGATCGGCGGCTGGACGAAGCCCTGCAAGGCGCCCACGGCAATCGCCAGATAGACCTGCCAGGTGTGCTGGGCGAGGTTGTAGAGCACGGCCGATGCGCACAGTCCGGCCACCCCCAGCACCACGGCGCGGCGCTCGCCCAGCCGCGGCAGGGCAAAGCGCAGGCCGAAGCCCTGAACCAGCGCGCTCGAAAACCCTACCATCGCCAGTGCCAGTCCGACGTCGCGGGTCGAAAAACCGTAGGCGGCGATGGCGAAATAGGGCCAGACCGCCGGGTAGACCACGTGGGCGAGCTGCCACGCGCCCAGCGCAGCAACGAACCACAGCACGGTCCGGCTCCGTCCCCGCAGCGCGCGCAGCGACGACAGTGCGTTTGCCCGCCGCCAGTCGAATGGGCGGCGGTTTTCCGGTGCGAGCGATTCGCGCAGGAAGAACATGCCGAACACGAAGTTCGTCAATGCGAGGGCGGATGCCGCATAGAACGGCAGGCGCGGGCTTATCGCGCCAAGAAGTCCCCCCATCGCGGGACCGACCACGAAGCCGAACCCGAAGGCAAGGCCCATCATTCCGAAGTTTGCCGCGCGCTTTTCGGGCGGGGTCACGTCGGCGATATAGGCGTAGGCGGCCGAAAAGCTCGCGCCGGTGACGCCCGCCAGCAGCCGGCCGATGATCAGCCACCAGAAATGCGGGGCCATGGCCTGAAGCAGGTAGTCCAGCCCGAGCATCAGGATCGCGGCAAGAAGCACCGGCCTGCGCCCGAACCGGTCGGACAGGTTGCCGATGACCGGCGCGAACACGAACTGCATCGTCGCATATCCGGCGCCCAGCCAGCCCGCGTATTCCGCCGCTGTGCCGATGTCGACGCGGGTCAGCTCGATGATCAGGCCGGGCAGCACCGGGGTGACGATCCCGAAGCCCAGCATGTCGATCATCACGATCGCGAAGACGATACCGAACGAGGCGCGGTGCTGCATTGGGAAATCTCCGGTGCCGGTGGTCCGGCGGAGCCGCCGGGCCGGGCGGCGTCAGCGGCGCGTCAGGGCCGTTTCGCTTTCCGCCATGAGCTGCGCGATGATGTCAGCCACGGGCTCTTCCCGGGTCACCATGCCGACCGACTGTCCGGCCATGACCGAACCGCGTTCCACATCGCCGTCGATCACCGCGCGGCGCAGCGCGCCTGCCCAGAAGTGCTCGATCTCGAGCTGCGCCGCCGCCATGTCGACCTTGCCCTCGTCCAGCATCTTGGCCACTTCGACCTGCTTGGCGGTGAACTCTTCGGTTCCCTTGTTCTTCAGTGCGCGGACCGGGATCACCGGCAGACGCGGGTCGACCTGCACCGAAGCCACGGCATCGCGCGCATTGCCGCGGAAGAACGCCTGCTTGAACGCCGGGTGCGCGATCGATTCCGTTGCGCAGGCAAAGCGGGTGCCGAGCTGGACGCCCGATGCACCCATTTCGAGATAGCTCGCGATCATCTCGCCGCGCCCGATGCCGCCCGCCACGAAGACCACGTGTTCTTCGGCCAGCGCGGGCAGGAATTCCTGCGCCAGGACAGAGGTGGAGACAGGCCCGATGTGCCCGCCCGCTTCCGACCCTTCGATGACCAGCGCGTCCGCGCCCGAGCGCAGCAGCTTCTTGGCCAGCGCCAGCGTGGGGGCGAACACCAGGACCTTGGCTCCGAACGCCTTGATTGCCTCGACGCTGCCCTTTGGCGGGATGCCGCCGGCCAGCACGACATGGCCTACCTTGTGGTTCGCGCAGACCGCGATCAGGTCGAACAGGGCCGGGTGCATGGTGATCAGGTTCACGCCGAACGGCTTGTCCGTCATGGCCTTGGTCGCCGCGATCTCGCGGTCCAGCAATTCGGGCGTCATCGCACCGCAGGCGATCACGCCGAAGCCGCCGGCATTGCTGATGGCCGAGACCAGGTGTCGCTCCGAAACCCAGCTCATCGCTCCGCACAGTATGGCGTGGCTCGTGCCGAGGAACTCGGCGCCGCGACGCATCAGTGCGGAAGTGCGGGGCGTGGCAGTCTGGAGCGTAGCGGTGGTCATGCAATGGGATCCCGTCCGTGAACTGGCGCGCGCTTTAGGGCGGCATCTTGTCGGCAACAAGGCAGGACTTCAACGGCTTGATCGGCGCATACGATATCTCTGTGCGGAATAACCGGCTTTGTCGATCAGCGTGCCTGAGTTAGATCGATTGCAGCGATGAAGAGGCGAGCGGCGGCCCGGATTGACCCCCGCAATTCGAACACGCCTGCTGCTGTTTCTTCGTCCGGTGCCCTGAGCCCGCTGGCCGTTCCATAACCCCAGGGCCGGTTGGGTCGCGACCCGCCTCCCGGTTCCGGATCGGACCGGGGGGCGGGTCTGTCCCGCCCCGGCGCTTGACCGCGCGTTCGTGCGGCCTATGGCGCGGCGATGTCCATTCCCGAACGCACCGGCGCGACCCTCGGTCGCAGCGAACTTGCCCTTCTCGCCGGTGCGCCGGCACTCCTCGTCGAGTGCGATCTGGAAGAAGCGGACCTGTCCAAGCTGGACCTTTCCGGCTGGCGGTTCGAGCGCTGCAACCTGCGCCATGCCGACCTGTCGGGCGCCAATCTCGCGCGGACGACATGGCAGTCGTGCAAGGCTGCCTTCGCCAATTTCGGCGCGGCGGATCTTGCCGAAGCCGAATTGCGGGGGTGCGACCTGAACAACGCGGTGCTGCGCCGGGCCAACATCGCCTCGGCGCGCTTCGTCGCCTCGCGCATGACCGGCGCAGACTTTCATGCGGCGCGCGGCATGGGCTTCGCGTTCGAGGAAGTCCTGCTGGTGAACGCGCGTCTGACCGGGTTCTCGTTCCGCAAGGAGCGGCTCGTGCGCCTGGATATGGCGCAGGCGGATCTCGCGAAATGCGATTTCCGGGGGGCCGTGCTGGAAGGCTGCTCGCTGCGCGAGGCGAACCTCGACGGCGCGCAGTTCATGGGCGCGGACTTGCGCGGCGCTGACCTTGGCGGGCTGAGGCTGGAAGATGCGGGGGTGTTCCGCGGCGCGATCATCTCGCGCGAACAGGCCGAGCAACTGCTGTCGGGATGGGGCCTGCTGATCCGCTGAAAGGCGGACGGGGGCGAACCGTGGTCCGCCCCCGGAAAGACGTCTTACTCGCCGTCGAGGCCGTAGGCGGTGTGCAGCACGCGCACCGCGAGTTCGGTCTCGTCCTCGTCGATCAGCACCGAGACCTTGATCTCGCTGGTGGTGATCGCCTGGATATTGATGCCGCGGTCGGCCAGGGCGCGGAACATGGTGCTGGCGACGCCGGCGTGGCTGCGCATGCCGACGCCGACGACGCTGATCTTGGCGACCTTGCTGTTGGCCAGCATGCGGTAGTAGCCGATCGTGTCCTTGCGCTCTTCAAGCAGCGCCTGGGTACGGGCGAGGTCCGAGATCGGAACCGTGAAGGTGACGTCGGTCTCGCCCTTGTCCTTGGCGATGTTCTGGATGATCATGTCGACGTTGATGTTCGCCGCGGCCAGCGGGCCGAAGATCGCCGCGACCGCGCCGGGGCGGTCCGCGATGCGGGTCAGGGTAACTTTCGCCTCGTTCTTGTCGGCGGCGATGCCGGTGATCAGCTGGCGTTCCATATCCAATCCTTCAAGTTCCTCGTCGGAAACGATCATCGTGCCGGGGATCGTGTCCGCCGCCGGGGCGTCGTCGTCGATGAATGAGGAAAGCACCTGCACGCGCACGCCTTCCTTCATGGCAAGGCTGACCGAGCGGGTCTGCAGGACCTTCGAGCCGACCGAGGCCAGTTCGAGCATTTCCTCGTAGGTCACGTTCTTGAGCTTGCGGGCCTTGGCCACGATGCGCGGATCGGTGGTGTAGACCCCGTCCACGTCGGTGTAGATGTCGCAACGGTCGGCCTTGACCGCCGCCGCCACTGCCACGGCCGAAGTGTCGGAACCGCCACGGCCCAGGGTGGTCACGCGGTTGTCGGCGGTAAGGCCCTGGAATCCCGGGATCACCGCGATCTCGCCCGCGCCCATGCTGGCAAGCAGCGCTTCCGAATCGATGCCTTCGATGCGCGCCTTCGAATGCGCGTCGTCGGTGTGGATCGGCAGCTGCCATCCCAGCCACGAGCGCGCCTTGCAGCCCAGCGCCTGGAGATGCATCGCCAGGAGACCCGACGTCACTTGCTCGCCGCTGGCCACGACCACGTCGTATTCGGCCGGATCGTAGAGCGGGTTCGCCTCGCGGCAGAAGTTGACGAGGCGGTCGGTCTCGCCCGCCATGGCAGAGACGACCACCGCCACCTCGTGCCCTGCCGCCTGCTGGCGCTGCACGATGCGCGCCACGCGGCGGATGCGCTCGGTGCCGGCCATCGAAGTGCCGCCGAATTTCATCACGATGCGGGCCAAGGGCTTGCTCCCAGGTTGTACGAACGAAAGAATCTTTCCCGCATGGGCCATGGACCCTGCGGCGCGCGCGCTTTAGGGACGTCATATGAGCAATGCAACCTCTGCGAACACCATTCGCCCGGACGAAGCGGCGCATTTCGGCAAGCTTGCGGCAGACTGGTGGAACCCCAAGGGCTCGTCGGCCATGCTGCACAAGCTCAATCCGGTGCGGCTGGGCTTCATCCGCCAGGCGGTCGATTCGCACTTCGCCACCGATCCGCGTGGGCTGAGGCCGCTGGCTGGCCGGCGCGCACTGGATGTCGGGTGCGGCGCGGGCCTGCTATGCGAACCGCTGGCGCGGCTTGGCGCGGAAGTGACGGGCGTGGATGCGGCTGCGGAAAACATCGCCGCTGCGCGCCTCCACGCCGAAGGCGCCGGCTTTGCGATCGACTACCGCTGCGGCGACCTTGGCCAGCTTGGCCTTTCGGGGTTCGATCTGGTCACCTCGATGGAGGTCATCGAGCATGTCGCTGACAAGTCCGCCTTCGTCGCCGCGCTGGCGGGAGCATTGGCGGTGGGGGGGCTGATGGTCCTGTCCACCCCCAATCGCACCACCCGTTCGCGCCTGCTCATGGTGGAAGGGGCGGAGGCGGTCGGGCTGGTGCCCAGGGGCACGCACCACTGGGAGGATTTCGTGACCCCGGTCGAACTCCACGACCTGCTGGACGCGGCGGGGCTGAGGATGGGCAATCCGATGGGCATCGCCTGGAGCGTCAGCCGGGGGCTGCACCTGTCGGATGACCTTGCGCTCAACTACATCGTCACCGCGACACGGAAGGATTGAGACATGGGCGAACGCTTCGAACGCCACAAGCAGCCGTGGACTGCGGACGAAATCCAGAAGCTGCACACGCTGGCGAAGAAGGGCATGGCGCTCAAGGCTATCGCCAAGGCGCTGACCCGCAGCGAGGAATCGGTGAAGCTGCGCGCCAAGAATGACGGGCTTTCGATCGCGAAGCTGCGCTGACGCCTATTTGCCCGAGGGCAGGAACCTGTCGACCAGCTCGCGGGCAAGGCGGGCGGGGCGCAGCGTTTCGGCATCGAGGCAGCACCAGCTCGACTTCACTTCGGCAAGCACTTCCTCGCCCCGCTTGATCAGGGTTTCGTAGAAGGCGCGTGCGCCCTGGACCTTTTCCAGCACGACATGGGCGATGACCGTATCGTCGAGGAAGGTCGGGCGGCGGTAGGTAATCTCGTGCTTGAGCGCGACCCACAGGTGCGCCGCCACCGCATCTGCCGGCGCCAGCGCGCGCCAGTGGTCGATCACCGCATCCTGCACCCACTTGAGGTACGAGGCGTTGTTGACGTGGCCCATGAAATCGATGTCGGCGGGATCGACGTGTATCGGGACGAGGTGGGGGATCGCGTTGCTCACACCGATGTAGGTAGCACGATTCGCCTCGTGCCGGTAGGCGCAGAAGCATCCTTTTCGGCGAGCCGTTCGGGGAGGGGTTTACACTGTCCAGGGAGAGCAATGTACCCCCCCTCCCGCGGCGGGGACGCACCGGCGTTCCGGCAGCAAGATCAACGGTTCAAGGAGCAGGCGCCAAGCCTTGCAGAACCGGCAGATGTAGGACAGCGAATTTGAGGGCGCGGCCCGCGCAGGACCGCATACCCAATTTCAGATCGGCCCATTTTCAGATCGGCCCAAGTCCAGATCGGCCCAAGCTCAGATCGCGTCGGCGGAAAGGTCGATCCCCGCGTTGCGGTAGGCCGCGACCAGCGCGTTGCGCAGAAGCACGGCGATGGTCATCGGGCCGACGCCGCCCGGAACCGGGGTGATGGCCGACGCGACTTCGGCGGCGGACGCATAGTCGACGTCGCCGACCAGCCGGGTCTTGCCTTCTTCCTTGCCCGGGACGCGGTTGATGCCGACGTCGATCACGGTTGCGCCCGGCTTGATCCAGTCGCCCTTGACCATCTCGGGGCGGCCTACGGCTGCCACGACGATGTCCGCGCGGCGCACGACTTCCGGGAGGTTCTTCGTGCGGCTGTGCGCGACCGTGACGGTGCAGCTTTCGGCGATGAGCAACTGCGCCATCGGCTTGCCGACGATGTTTGAGCGGCCGATTACCACGGCATCGAGGCCGGAAAGGTCGCCCAGTCGGTCCTTTAGCAACATCAGGCAGCCAAGCGGGGTGCAGGGCACGAAGCCCGGCTGGCCGACGGCGAGGCGGCCCGCGTTGATCACGTGGAAGCCATCGACGTCCTTGTCGGGATTGATCGCGGCGATGACCTTCTGCTCGTCCATGTGCCGGGGCAGGGGAAGCTGGACGAGAATGCCGTCAACCGCCGGATCGGCGTTGAGCTGCTCCACTACGGCAAGGAGGTCGGCCTCGGCGGTGTCGGCGGGAAGCTTGTGCTCGAAGCTTGCCATGCCCGCTTCGAGCGTGCTCTTGCCCTTCGAGCGAACATAGACTTGGCTCGCCGGGTCCTCGCCCACCAGCACCACGGCAAGCCCCGCCTTGCGACCGGCCCTGGCCTCGAATGCAGTGGCAAGGTCGCCGACGCGCCCGCGCAGCGTGGCGGCAAAGGCCTTTCCGTCAATAACGGCAGCAGTCATCGAAATAGGTTCCGTTCCGGTGTGGCTTCAGAGCCCCGCGCCCGAGGCGGCAACGCCGCTCAGCAGGATCGTCAGCAGGTTGAGGCCGATGATCAGCACCATCGGCGAGAAATCGATCGCGCCGGTATCGGGCATGATCCGGCGGATGGGCCGGAGGAGGGGTTCGAGGATGGCGTTGAGCGCCTTCCAGATCGCCGCCACTGCATTGTTGTGCATGTTCACGACGTTGAAGGCGATCAGCAGGCTGAGCACGAACTGGACGATCACCACGATTACGATGATGTTCACCAGATAGTTGATCATGGCAATCAGCGTGTACAGCAGCATTGCGCGTGTTTCCTTCGTCGACCGGGCCTGCGCCGAAATCCGGCGGGAACCCTGCTCCTAGCCGACCCTCTCCGGGGGCCACAAGTGCCGCTGAATACGCAGCGGCCGAGGCTTGCCCGGTTCTGTATGTGTTGCTTACAATCTTTGCAAGGACCGCGATGGGGCCGCGCGGATCGGGCGCCGCAACGTCAGGGCGCGAGCGTGGCGCTCTCGATATGCCAGCGCAACTGCTCTGTCGTGGCACCGGGCACATCGTTCGCGCGGCGCAGGGTGACCTCGCCGGCCAGTTCGCGTTCGCCGTCGCGAATGGTCACGGGCGCGGTGTAGTAGAGCGAACCCGCCGCGCCTTCCTGAGTGCCGTCGCCGACGGTCACCTCGGGCGCCTCGAGCACGCTCCACCGCGCGGCGAAGGCGGCTTCGTCAAGCCCGCTGCGATTGCCACGGTCGCCCCAGTACGCCCGCACGGCCTTCCAGTCGCGTGCTTCGATGGCGGAAGCGAAGGCATCGAGCACGGTCTGGGGATCGCGCGCAAAGGAAGGCATGCCGGGGCCGGTCGGCGGCACGGCGGAAGCAGTGCGGGTTGGCGTGGGAGCGGCCGGTGTCGGCGTCGCCACCGGCGTCCCGCTTGTCATAGCGGTGGGGGTCGGCGGGGAAGGATCGCTGTTGCAGGCGGCAAGCGGCAATGCAGCAAGCGCCGCGGCGAGACGACAGGGGCGGATCATGCCGCACTGACGAGCGGCACGCCTTCCGGTTCCCGTCTTTAATGCAGCCTTCAGGCGCGGATCAGGGTGCCCGCGCCGCGCGCCGTGAAGATTTCGAGGAGCATCGCGTGGGGCACGCGGCCGTCGAGCACGACGGTTGCCTCGCAGCCCGCCTCGACCGCGTGGACGCAGGTTTCCAGCTTCGGGATCATGCCGCCGCTGATCGTGCCGTCCTCGGCCAGCCGCGCGATGTCGGCGGGGCGAAGGTCGGTGAGCAGGTTCTTGTCCTTGTCGAGCACGCCGGGAACGTCGGTCAGCAGGAACAGGCGCGCGGCGCCCAGCGCGGCGGCGATGGAGCCGGCCATCGTGTCGGCGTTGATGTTGTACGTCTCGCCGTCCTCGCCAACGCCGATGGGGGCGATGACCGGGATCATGCCGGCCTTGCAGATCGTGTCGATGACGGTCGTGTCGATCCGGTCGGGCTCGCCCACGAAGCCGAGGTCGACGACGATGGGATCGCCGCTTTCAGCATCGGCCACGGCCTTGGGCGCCTTCTTGGCCTCGACCTTGCGGGCGATGACCATGCCCCCGTCCTTGCCGGAAATGCCGATGGCCTTGCCGCCCGCGCGGGCGATCCAGCTTACCAGTTCCTTGTTGATCGCGCCGGCGAGGACCATTTCTGCGACTTCGGCCGTTTGCTTGTCGGTGACGCGCAGGCCGTCGACGAACCGCGATTCGATGCCGAGCGCCTTGAGCATGCGACCGATCTGGGGCCCGCCGCCGTGGACCACGACAGGGTTGATGCCCACGGCCTTGAGCAGCACGATATCTTCGGCGAAGTCCTGCGCGAGTTCGGGATCGCCCATCGCGTGGCCGCCGTACTTCACCACGAAGGTCTTGCCCGCATAGCGCTGGAGATAGGGCAGCGCCTCGGTCAGCGTTTCGGCCTTGGCAAGCATTGCGGGGTCGTGGTTCTGGCTCATGCGCGGGCCCTTACGCGCAATGGAGGCGGAATCCAATATTGCTGATCGCGCGATCGCGGCAGGATCTGCGGCAAGGTCGCGCTACATCGCTGGGGCCAGCATCGACTTGATCAGGCCGTGCGGTCGAGAAACTTGCCCAGCCGAACGAAGACCCAGATCAGCGGCGGGACCATGATCGTCGAAAGCACCAGCTTGGAAATGATCTGGCCTTCCATGATCGAGACGATGGGCAGGTCCTGGCCGTAGAACGATATGGTGATGAACAGGATCGTGTCGACGATCTGCGACAGCATGGACGCGAGCCACGCGCGCAGCATCAGCATCCTGCCCCTACCGCCCGCGATGCGCGAGAACAGGTAGACGTTGAGCGTCTGCGAGGTGCCGTAGGAGATCAGCCCGGCGAACTGCATGCGCGCGCCTTGCCCAAGCAGGCGCGCGAAGGCGTCCTGGTCGGTCCAGAACGGCGCGGGAGGTACGACGTGGATCACCGTCGTCAGCAGGATCATCGACACGATCAGCGGGACAAAGCCGAAGCGGACCAGCCTGTTGGCCATGTCCTGTCCGAAAAGTTCGGCGACCGCGCTGGCCATGACCACCAGCAGCAGGAAGGCGAAAATGCCGGACTCCACCGCCAGATCGCCCAGCAGCGGCCAGGTTCCGAGCGAGGCCAGCTTGGTGCCGAGGACCCCTGCCAGCACGCACAATCCGCCGTAGAGCAGGGCAAAAGCGAAAAGCGAACGGGGGATTGCGGGGGTGGAAGCGGCGTTATCGTGCATCAAGGGCGGATAGCGCGCTTTTTTCCGCCCGCCAATTCGCTATTAGGTTCGTCTGAAACCATCCTGCCTGCGGAGCACTGCCCTTTCCGATGCGTGTCGTGTCCAGCCTCGTCGGGATGGTGCTCATCCTTGCGCTCGCCTTTCTTCTCTCCTCGAACCGCCGTGCGATTCGCCCGCGGGTCGTGGCCGCCGCTTTCGCGCTTCAGGCCGGGTTTGCCGCACTGGTGCTTTACGTACCGTTCGGCAACCGCGCGCTGCAGGGTGCGGCGGGCGGCGTCGAAAGCCTGCTCGGGTTCGCGCGGGCCGGGGTGGCGTTCCTGTTCGGCCCGCTGGCCGACCCGGCCATCGGCGGCACCAGCTTCGCCATTTCCGCTCTGCCGGTGATCGTGTTCTTCGCGGCGCTGATCTCGATCCTCTACTATCTCGGCGTGATGCAATTGGTGATCCGGTGGATCGGCGGCGCGCTGGAGAAGGTCACCGGCATCAGCAAGGTCGAATCGCTGTGCGCGGCGAGCAACATCTTCGTCGGGCAGAGCGAATCCCCGCTGGTGATCCGGCCCTATCTTGCCGGGCTCAACCCCTCGCAGCTTTTCTGCGTGATGACCGTGGGCATGGCCGGCGTGGCGGGGACCATCCTGGCGGCTTACGCCTCGATGGGCATCCGCATCGACTACCTGGTCGCCGCAGCGTTCATGTCGGCACCGGGCGGTATCCTGATGGCCAAGCTGATGATGCCGGACGAGCCGCCTGTCCCGGCCGAGGTGGGGGGCGAGGATCTGCCCAACCCGCACGTGAAGCCGAGCCTCGCTTCGGACGAGGAAGAGCGTCCCGCCAATATCATCATGGCAGCCAGCCAGGGGGCGCAGACCGGCGTCAAGCTTGCCGTCGCGGTGGGTGCGATGGTGCTGGCCTTCGTTGCGCTGGTAGCGCTGGCGAACGGCGTGCTGGGATGGATCGGCGGCTGGTTCGGCGCGCCGCAGCTCTCATTCCAGATGGTGCTTGGCTATGTCTTTGCGCCGGTGTTCTACCTGCTCGGCGCGGATGGCTGGGCCGAGGCGATGCAGGCGGGGGGATTGTTCGGCAGCAAGATCGTGCTGAACGAGTTCGTCGCCTTCATCGAACTGGGCAAGGACACCGCGCTGTCGCAGCATACCGTCGCCATCGTCACGTTCGCGCTGTGCGGCTTTGCCAATTTCAGCTCTATCGCGATTCAGATGGCGGTGACCGGCGGCCTGGCGCCGAACCAGCGCCCGGTGATCGCCAAGCTCGGTATCCGCGCCCTGGTGGCCGGGGCGCTGAGCAATCTGATGAGCGCGGCGCTGGCGGGACTTTTCCTGAGCCTTTGATCTTCAGCTCACCTCATGCCCGACGGGAACGGACAGGGAAGGCCTGTCGCTAGCCGTAGTGGGCCGCGAGCAGGTCCACCGCCTTGGCCAGTTCGCCGTCGAGATAGCCAAGCAGCTTGTGCCAGTCGTGCGCGCCCGCGAGTTCGCCCGGGCCGTCCGATACGCCTCGAAGTCCCACCAGCGGCACGCCGAAAGTGCGCGCGGCACGGGCGACGGCGTAGGTTTCCATGTCGACCATGTCGGCGTCGATGCCGTCCCAGCCCGCGCCGCTGACAACGTCGCCGCCGCTCGACAGCGATGCGACAGGAAGGCCGAGCGGGGTTTCGAGCGTCAGGTCCTTCGGTTCGTCGAGGTAGGGCACGATGCCGGGTTCGATGCCCAGCGGCGATGCGTCCATGTCGCGCCAGGACACCTGGCCGACCTGATGGACCGAGCCGAGCGCGCAGCGCCGCGATCCGGCTGAACCGAGGCAGACGACGAGGTCGGGCAGGGAGCCTGCCGCTTCCATCCGGGCGAGCGCGATGCCGGTGTGCAGCGCGGCCTCCACCGGGCCTATGCCGGTGATCAGCGGCACGAAGCGGGCGCGCAGGTGTGGGCCGTATTCGGGCGCCGCTGCCATGACGAACAGCGTGCGCTTGCGGCCCAGCAGGGTCGGCTCAACCATTGGCCTGGGCTTTCAGTTCGTAGAGCAGGTCCAGAGCCTCGCGAGGGGACAGTGCGTCGATGTCGAGGCCGTTGAGGCGTTCGCGAAGGGCATCGACCTTTTCCTCGGCGGCCTCGATGGCGGCGGCGAAGAGGGGCAGGTCGTCGAGCCCGGCCGCCAGCCCGCCGGTGGCGGCGCGGCCTTTCTCCAGCTTCTCCAGCACCGACTTGGCGCGCTTGATCACGGGCGCGGGAACGCCGGCGAGGCGGGCCACGGCAAGGCCGTAGGACTTGTCGGCCGGACCATCGGCCAGTTCGTGCAGCAGGACGAGGTCGCCCTTCCACTCGCGCGCGCGGACGTGATGGAGCGAGAGGGCGTCGCAGCTTTCGGCGAGGCGGGCGAGTTCGTGGTAGTGCGTGGCGAAAAGGCAGCGGCAGCGGTTGATGGTGTGGACCGCCTCGGCTACCGCCCAGGCGAGCGCGAGTCCGTCGTAGGTCGAAGTGCCGCGCCCGACTTCGTCGAGAATGACGAAGCTGCGGTCCGTTGCCTGGCTGAGGATCGCTGCCGTCTCGACCATCTCGACCATGAAGGTCGAGCGGCCGCGCGCGAGATTGTCCGATGCGCCGACGCGGCTGAACAGGCGGTCGACGAGGCCCACTGTCGCCGACCGTGCCGGAACGAAGCCGCCTGCCTGGGCGAGCAGTACGATCAGCGCGTTCTGCCTCAGGAACGTGGACTTGCCGCCCATGTTAGGCCCTCCGACCAGCCACAGCCGGTCCTGCGGCCCGAGCGCGCAGTCGTTGGCGACAAAGCGCTCGCCCTTGGCGGCAAGCGCCGCTTCCACGACCGGATGGCGCCCGCCACTTATTTCGAGACAAGGCTCGTCTACCACGCGCGGCAGGGCCCAGCCGCCTTCGGCAGCGCGTTCGGCCTGACCGGCGGCGACGTCGATGCGCGCAAGCGCGGCGGCGGTGGCCGCGATCGCCTCCTTCGCGCGCACCGCGTGGCCGACGAGGTCCTCGAAGTGTGCTTCTTCCGCTGCCAGCGCGTGTCCGCCGCTCTCGGCGATGCGGCTCGCCTCCTCATGCAGCGCCAGTGCGTTGAAACGCACGGCTCCAGCCATGGTCTGGCGATGGGTGAAACCGGAATCGGGCGCCATCAACCGGTCGGCGTGCTTTGCGGGAACCTCGATGAAATAGCCGAGCACACCGTTGTGGCGGATCTTGAGGGCAGTGATCCCGGTGTCGTCGCGGTACTTGGCCTCCAGCGCGGCAATCGCGCGGCGGGCGTTGCCCGATATGCGGCGCAGTTCATCGAGCGCCGCGTCGTAGCCCTCGGCGATGTAGCCCCCCTGTGACCTTTCGGTCGGAGGGGCAGGGACCAGCGCACGGGCATAGAGGTCGCAAAGTGCGCCGTGGCCGGCGAGCGAGGGGAGCAGCGCGTGGACCGGTTCGGGCCGGTCAGCGCGAGCGTGCAGCAGACCGTGCAGCCGCCGCGCTTCGGACAGGCCGTCGCGCAATTGCCCGAGATCGCGAGGGCTTCCACGCCCCGCGACGACGCGGCCAAGCGCACGCCCGACGTCGGGCAGCGAGCGCAGGATGGCGCGGATGTCGCCCCTCAGCAGCGGATCGTCGTGGAGCCAGCTGACCATTTCGAGGCGGCGGTTGATCGCGCGTGCGTCGGTCAGCGGCGCGGAGAGGTCTTCCGCCAGGAGGCGCGCGCCGGCGCCCGTGACGCAGCGGTCGATCGCCTCGACAAGGCTGCCCCGCCGCGTCCCGGTGGAACTGTTCAGGATCTCGAGGCTTGCCCGCGTGGCCTCGTCCATTGCCATGTGGGTGCCCGCTTCCCGCGCCACCGGGGGCAGCAGGAGCGGCAGCGCGCCGCGCCCGACATGGTCGAGGTAGGTGACCAGCCCGCCGGCCGCCGAGAGCATCGCCCGGGTGAACTGGCCGAAGCCGTCGAGGGTCGACACGCCGTGCACGGCCTTGAGTCGCGCTTCGCCCTCTTCGCTGGCGAAGGTCCGATTCGGACGCGGAACGCAATCGAAGGGCCGGTCATCCCAGGAATCGGGTGCGACGATCTCGCTCGCACCAAGCCGGGCAAGAGCCGCGCCAATCTGGTCGGCGGCGCATTCCTCCAGCTCCATCCGGCCGGTCGAGATGTCGCAGGCGGCGATGCCGATGAGGCCGCGTACTTCGCACACCGCCGCAAGCACGTTGGCCCGGCGCGGTTCGAGCAGCGCCTCCTCGGTCAGCGTCCCGGCCGTGACGAAGCGGACGATGTCGCGCGCGACGAGAGCCTTGGAACCCCCGCGTTTCTTCGCTTCCTCGGGGGTTTCCACCTGTTCCGCGATGGCGACGCGGCACCCCGCCTTGATCAGCCGGGCAAGGTATCCCTCGGCCGAATGGACCGGCACGCCGCACATCGGAATGGGCGCGCCGCCATGCTCGCCCCGGCTGGTGAGGGCTATGTCGAGAACCTGTGCGGCGACCTTCGCGTCGTCGAAGAAAAGCTCGAAGAAGTCGCCCATGCGATAGAACAGCAGGCAGTCGCCAGCCTGGTCCTTTAGCGCAAGATATTGCGCCATCATCGGAGTTGGGGCATTAGGAGTCACGCGGCGGTGGCTAGACCAGCCGCGCGTGTTTCTCAAACCATCGACACCGGATATCCGCAACTCCGCGCCAGAATGCATGGAGCCGGTCCGGTCTTGTGGGGGAATGACTGGTTTGACGCAAGTCCGCGAAAAGGATTGGCTGCAGGGCCTCAAGGCGATCTGGGCGCGCGCCGGTGCGCTGCCGTGGCTCTCCGGGCCGGGCATCCTGCTGTGCGTTCTGATCGTGTGCCTGCCTTTCGCGCTGGTCGACGTGCCGCCGCTGATCGACGTGCCGGGCCACATGGGCGCCGCCGCGATCGAGGCTGCCGGTCCGGGCAATCCGCTGGAAAAGTACTTCACCTGGAAATGGGTGTTCACGCTGAACATCGGCGGCGGCGTGCTGATGAAGGTGCTGGGCGCGCAGTTCGGCATACTTGCTGCGGGGTGGTGGAGCACGGTCCTGGCCACCGGCCTGTTCGCGGGCGGCTGCCTGTGGACGATCCGCATGCTCAATCCCCGGGGCGGGCACGCGGCGGCATGGTCGCTGATGTTCGTGTTCAGCTTTCCCCTGCTCACCGGCTTCCTCAATTACATCCTCGCTACCGGCCTCTCGCTGACCGCGTTCGGCGCGTCGCTGTGGCTGGAACAGAAGAACCCGCGCGCCCGCGCGGCGATGCTGATCGTGGCGCAGCCGGTCGCAATGCTGTGCCACGCCATCGGCGGCCTTCTGCTCGCGCTTCTCGTCGCTGCCCACGCCTTTGGCCGGGCGATGGACGAACTGCCCGAAGGCTGGCGCTGGCGCGATCTCACCAACCGCCAGTGGCTGAGAACGCTCGACTGGAAGGCGATCGGCCTGCGTCTGTGGCAGGCCTGCTGGCCCTTGCTCGCCACGGTTGTCACCATCCTGTTGTGGAAGGCATTTTCGCCGCCCGCCAAGAGCATGAACGTCTGGCGCTGGGACCAGAAGGCCTGGTCCTTCGTGCTGACCCTGCGCGACCAGTCCAAGCTGCTTGATTTCGGCACGTCGATCATCGCCGGCCTGCTGGTTCTGGTTGGCCCGTTCCTCGGCGCGAAATGGCGCTGGCGCCAAGGCCTGCCCGCGCTGACCGTCTTGCTGCTGTTCATCGCGATCCCAAGCGATATCAACGGCTCCGCTTTCGTCGACATCCGCCTTCTGCCGGTTGCGGCCATGCTCGGCCTCGGTCTCCAGGACTGGAGCGGGGCGCGCCGTCCGCAATGGGCTAAGATCGTGGCCTGTCTTGGCATGGCGCTTCTTGCCGTACGCCTGACGGTCACCGCGTGGAGCTTTGCCGGCTATGCCGAGGACTACAACAAGCAGCTTTCCGCGCTGACCCATGTCGAACCGGGCAGCCGCGTCCTCGCCTTTGTCGAGCATTCCTGCCTCGACGAATCGTGGCGCAACACCCGGCGCGATCACCTGGCGAGCCTCGCCAGCCTCTATCGCCAGGCGTGGGTGAACGACAACTGGGCCGTTCCGGGCCTGCACATGGTCATTCCGCGCTTCCGCCCCGGCCGCAACTTCACCGCCGATCCTTCCGAATTCGTCTGGTCGCGCCGCTGCGCCGGCGGCTGGCGCCGTACGGTCGAGACAGCGCTCAAGCATGCCCCGATCGAGCGGGTGGACTATGTCTGGCTGATCGATACCGGCCTGCCGCGCCGCGCCGACCCGCGCCTCCAACTCGTGTGGCAGGAAGGCCGCAGCCTGCTGTTCAAGGTGCGTCCGCTTGGCATCCCGACCTGGAAGCCGAAGGATTTCTGACGCGAGCGGCGTGTGCGATTCCGGCAATTCGATAGATTTGCATCGATCGCATCGCGTTCCGCCGCCTTGACGTAGCGTTCAAGCTCGGACAGGGCCTTAGACACGAAGTCCGGCCAGATATCGGGGGAACCATGTCCGAGGAAAGCAACGTCCGCTTCACCGAGCGCGAGGCGCTTTTCTACCATAACACGATCCGCCCGGGTAAGATCGAGATCATCGCCTCGAAGCCGATGGCGACGCAGCGCGATCTCAGCCTGGCCTATTCGCCTGGCGTTGCGGTGCCGGTACGCGCGATCGCGGAAGATCCGTCCACGGCGTACGACTATACCGCGAAGGGCAATCTTGTCGCGGTCATCTCCAATGGCACCGCAATCCTCGGCCTCGGCAATCTGGGCGCGCTTGCTTCCAAGCCGGTGATGGAAGGCAAGGCGGTGCTGTTCAAGCGCTTTGCCGACGTCGATTCGATGGACATCGAACTGGCGACCGAAGATGCCGATGCCTTCATCGAGGCGGTCGCCCTGCTCGAACCGACGTTCGGCGGCATCAACCTTGAAGACATCAAGGCGCCTGAGTGCTTCATCATCGAACAGGCGCTGAAGGAGCGCCTCAAGATCCCGGTCATGCACGACGACCAGCACGGCACCGCGATCATCTCCGCTGCTGGCCTGCTTAACGCCTGCCACCTGACCGGTCGCCGGCTCGAGGACGTGAAGGTCGTCGTGAACGGTGCGGGGGCGGCGGCAATCGCCTGCACCGCGCTGATCAAGGCGATGGGCGTGCGCCACGACAACGTGATCATGTGCGACCGGTCCGGCGTGATCTACCGTGGCCGCGAATCCGGCATGGACCAGTGGAAGAGCGCGCATGCGGTCGACACCACGGCGCGCAGCCTCGAGGATGCGCTCGTCGGGGCGGACATCTTCCTGGGTCTTTCCGCCGCGGGCGCGCTCAAGCCCGAATGGGTGCTGAAGATGGCGCCGCAGCCGATCATCTTCGCGATGGCCAATCCGGACCCGGAAATCACGCCGCCCGATGCCAAGGCCGTCCGCCCGGATTGCATCGTCGCGACGGGCCGGTCCGACTATCCCAACCAGGTCAACAACGTCCTTGGTTTCCCCTTCATCTTCCGCGGCGCGCTCGATGTGCGGGCGACCGCGATCAACGAAGAGATGAAGATCGCCGCGGCAGAGGCCATCGCCCAGCTCGCGCGCGAGCCGGTGCCCGAGGAAGTGGCTGCCGCCTATGGCATGAACCACACCTTCGGGCTGGACTACATCATTCCCGCGCCGTTCGATCCGCGCCTGATGGAAGTCGTCTCCTCCGCCGTCGCCAAGGCGGCGATGGATTCGGGCGTCGCGCAGAAGCCTATCGAGGACTTCGACGCCTATCGCACCAGCCTCAAGGCGCGTCTCAACCCGACGACTTCGGTCCTGACCAACGTCTTCGCCACGGCCAAGGACAACCCCAAGCGCGTCGTCTTCGCTGAAGCCGAGAACGAGGTGGTGCTGCGCGCCGCGATCCAGTTCAAGGATTTCGGTTATGGCACGCCGGTGCTGGTGGGCCGCACCCAGCCGGTTCTCGACCTGCTGACCGAACTTGGCGTCAGCGACCCGTCGTCCTACGAGATCCACAACTCGGCGGTTTCGCCGCTGGTGCCGGAGATGGTCGAGTACCTCTACGAACGGCTCAAGCGTCGCGGCTATCTCGAGCGTGACGTCAGACGCATGGTCAACCAGGACCGCAACGTCTTCGCCTCGCTGCTCGTCGCGCTTGGACATGGCGATGCGCTCATCACCGGCATGACGCGCACCTTCGCGCAGTCGATGAAGGAGGTACGCCGCGTCCTCGATCCGAAGCCGGGGCACCTGCCCTTCGGCATCCACCTGATGGTGGCGAAGAACTACACCGTGTTCCTCGCCGACACGACGGTGAACGAGCGTCCCTCGGCCGAAGACCTCGCGCACATCGCGCGCGAGACCGCCGCCGTTGCCCGCCGCATGGGCCACGAGCCGCGCGTGGCGTTCCTGTCCTATTCGACCTTCGGCAATCCCTATGGCCGCTGGCTCGATTCGATCCGGGGCGCGGTGGCGATCCTCGACGCCGAGAATCCCGGCTTCGAGTATGAGGGCGAAATGGCGCCGGACGCCGCGCTCAACCCCAAGGTCATGGCGAACTATCCGTTCAGCCGCCTCTCGGGCCCGGCCAACGTGCTGATCATGCCTGGGCTGCAATCGGCCAACATCTCGGCCAAGCTGCTGCGCGAATTGGCGGGCAATGCGGTGATCGGGCCGATGCTGCTGGGCATGGAGAAGCCGGTGCAGATCGCGCCGATGACGTCGATCGCGCCCGACATCCTGACCCTGGCCGTGCTGGCAGCGGCGGGCATCGTCGGCTGATCCGCAAGCGGGATGGGGCGCTCCCCGCGAAAGCGGGGGGCCTCGATCCTCAGATCAACCCGGCCAGCGGGCTCGACGGATCGGCGTACTTGCGCGTCGGCATGCGGCCGGCGAGATAGGCGTCGCGTCCGGCCTGAACGGCCAGCTTCATTGCGCGGGCCATGCGGATCGGGTCCTTGGCCTCGGCGATGGCGGTGTTCATCAGCACGCCATCGCAGCCAAGCTCCATCGCCACGGCGGCTTCGGAAGCGGTGCCCACGCCTGCGTCGACGAGCACCGGCACCTTGGCGCCTTCGACGATCAGCCGCACCGTTACCTTGTTCTGGATGCCGAGGCCCGAACCGATCGGCGCGCCCAGTGGCATGACGGCGACCGCGCCCGCGTCTTCAAGCTGCTTGGCAGCGATCGGATCGTCGACGCAATAGACCATTGGCAGGAAGCCTTCCTTGGCCAGGACTTCGGTCGCGCGGATCGTTTCGATCATGTTGGGATAGAGCGTGCGCGCCTCGCCCAGGACTTCCAGCTTCACCAGATCCCAGCCGCCCGCCTCGCGCGCAAGGCGCAGCGTGCGGATCGCGTCCTCGGCGGTAAAGCAGCCGGCGGTGTTGGGCAGGTAGGTGATTTTCTTCGGGTCGATGTAGTCGGTCAGCATCGGCGCCTTGGGGTCCGAGACGTTGACCCTGCGCACGGCGACGGTGACGATCTCCGCGCCCGATGCTTCGACCGCGGCGGCGTTCTGCTCGAAGTCCTTGTACTTGCCCGTGCCCACGATCAGGCGCGAGGTGAAGGTGCGTCCGGCGACGGTCCAGGTATCGTTGTTGTCGGTCACGTCCGATTGTCCTCCACCCACGAAATGCACGATTTCCAGCACGTCCCCATCGGCGATCGCCACGCTGGCCAAGGTCGAGCGCGGGACGATCTCGCCATTGCGTTCGACCGCGACCTTGGCCGGATCGAGTTCCAGGCTGCGCACCAGGTCGGCGATCGATCCGGGCGCGGCGCGGCGGGGTTCGCCGTTGACGGTAAGGGATAGCTGTCCGGTCATGCGGCCCGCTTTAGCGGCGCAGTGTGCGGGCGCAAGTGGCGCTTAGTGCGCGTGCCGCATGTTGATGACGTGGGCGGCGGCCACCAGCACGACGCCGCAAACGGTGAGAACCACTTCGGCGTTGCCATGGCCGACCGCGACAGCGCCCGCCATCAGGCCGAGACCGGTCCCGCCCACCGCAAGCGGCACGAACCGCCCGTGACGCAATGCGCCCATGCCGATCGTCGCCGCGCCGATCGCCAGCGCGAAGGCGAGGCCCCAGCGATGGATATCCGGGTTCAGCAGAACGCCGCCGCCAAGCCCGAGCATGCCGACAAGGAACAGCCCGGCGACGCAATGGATCAGGCACAGCCCCGAAAGGAGCACGCCGATCCGGTCGAGCCGGGCACGCAAGGCAAGAAGGGTATCGCTCATCCTTGTGCTGCATTTATGTTATAATGTTACATAGTTCAAGGGGCTGCCGCCGATAATCCGTCCTGCATGGACCTGTCCTGCGGGCCTGCACCACGAGCCTGCACCAAGGGCGGTGCCTCCGCGGCCGACGATCCCTCTTGCGAAACGTCAAGCGCGGGCGCAGTGGCTTTGCCCCATGAGCGCCTCTCCTTCGCCTTCCACCCGTGCAGACGCGCTGGCCCTTGCGCGCTGGCTCTTCGTCGTTGCCTTCATGGTCGTCGCCATCGTTGCGGTGGGGGGGATAACCCGCCTGACCGAATCGGGCGTTTCGATCACCGAATGGAAGCCCGTCGCGGGCACGCTCCCGCCGATCACCGATGCCCAGTGGCAGGCGGAGTTCGATGCCTATCGCCAGACGCCGCAATTCCAGCTGGTCAACGGTCCGGCGGGCATGACGCTGGCGACCTACAAGTTCATCTTCTTCTGGGAGTGGGTCCACCGTCTGCTCGCCCGCACCATCGGCCTCGTCTTCGCGGCGCCGCTGGCGTGGTTCTGGATCAAGCGCCGCATCCCCGAAGGCTACAAGCCGCGCCTCGTCGCGCTGCTTGCGCTCGGCGCGCTGCAGGGGGCAGTGGGCTGGTGGATGGTCAAGTCCGGCATCGTCAACGACGTCAAGGTCAGCCACTTCCGCCTCGCCACGCATCTCCTGGTTGCCCTGTTCACGCTCGGCGGCCTGGTGTGGACCGCGCTCGATCTCGTCGCCCTGTCGAAGGGCGAGGCGCGTTCCAGGCTGCGCGGCATCGGCCTGTTGGCGCTGGCCATGCTGGTGCTCCAGCTCTTCTACGGCGCGCTCGTCGCAGGCTTGCGCGCCGGCACTTCGGCCGGTGGTGGCTGGTTCAACTGGGACGCCTGGCCGTTGATGCAGGGCAGCCTCTACCCCGATGGCGTGGACTGGGCGACGGGCGCCGTGCACGCGCTGCTCTCGGACGTGTTTCTAGTCCACTTCATCCACCGCTGGTGGGCCTGGGCGGTGGTCGCGGTCCTGGTGGTCGTCGCCCGCAAGCTGCGCAAGACAAACCGCAAGGCCTCCATCGTGCTCCATTCGGTGTTCGGTACGCAGGTCCTGCTCGGCATCTTCACTGTGTGGAGCGGCGTGGCGCTGTGGATTGCGGTGTTGCACCAGTTCGTCGGCGCGCTGCTTGTCGCCGCGACGACGTGGAGCGCGCATCTGCTCGGCGCGCGCAGGTGACCGCCGCGCTGATCTGGTGCCCATTCGGTGACGCGGAAGGTGCCGAAACGGTTGCCGGAATGCTGCTGGACGAACGCCTGGTTGCCTGTGCCAATATCCTTCCCGCCGTGCGCTCGCTCTACCGCTGGAATGGCGAGCGGGGCGCCGGGGCCGAAGTCGCGGTCCTGTTCAAGACCCGCGCGGACCTGCTGGAAGCCGCCATCGCGCGGCTGGAGGCACTTCATCCCTACGATTCTCCGGCCATTGCCGGATGGCGCTGCGATGCCGCGGGGGCGGCCACGCTGGACTGGCTGGAGGCCGATTGCGGCGGCCCGAAAGTTTGACGGTATTATTTTACCTCCATGCAAACCCGCGGTTTGCTTGACTCTGTGGGCCGTTTGCAACAAAGGCGCGCTTCCTTCGTCGCGTTCGTGCGGATTCCCGTATGGCCGACGCACTGAAATCCAGGGAACCGAAGCGCCATGAAGGCTCTCAGCAAGGTCACCCGGTCGATCAAGCCGGCCGAGGTGGAAAAGAAGTGGCATCTGATCGATGCCGAAGGCCTGGTGGTCGGCCGTCTCGCCGTCATCATCGCCAACCATCTGCGCGGCAAGCACAAGCCGAGCTTCACGCCGCACGTCGATTGCGGTGACCACGTCGTCGTGATCAACGCCGACAAGGTCCGCCTCACCGGCAACAAGCTGAAGAACAAGACCTACTACAAGCACACCGGTTATGCCGGCGGCATCAAGGAAGTCACCGCGGACAAGGTCCTCGGCGGTCGCTTCCCCGAGCGCGTGCTTGAAAAGGCGGTCGAGCGCATGATCCCGCGCGGTCCTCTCGGCCGTGCGCAGATGCGCGCCCTTCACCTCTATGCCGGTGCCGAGCACCCGCATGGCGGCACCCAGCCGGTGGCGCTCGACGTCGCCTCGATGAACCGCAAGAACAAGGTGGGTGCATAATCATGGCCGAAACCGAAAACACCGTCTCCAGTCTGGCTGATCTCAAGGATCTGACGGCTGCTGCTCCTGCTGCTGCCGCGGCTCCCGCCGCCGGCGAGGAAGCTCCTGTCGTCCGCACCGGTCCCGCAGCTCCGCTGCGCGAGCGTGAAGTCGACGCCCAGGGCCGTTCCTACGCCACCGGCCGCCGCAAGGATGCCGTCGCCCGCGTGTGGCTCAAGCCCGGTTCGGGCAAGGTCACCGTCAACGGCCGCGACCAGGAAGTCTACTTCGCCCGTCCGACCCTGCGCCTGGTGATCAACCAGCCGTTCCAGGTCGCCGATCGCGAAGGCCAGTACGACATCGTCTGCACCGTCAAGGGCGGTGGCCTCTCGGGCCAGGCCGGCGCGGTCAAGCACGGCATCGCCCAGGCGCTCAGCAAGTTCGAGCCTGCCCTGCGCAGCGCCGTCAAGGCTGCCGGCTTCCTGACCCGCGACCCGCGCGTCGTCGAACGCAAGAAGTACGGTCGTGCCAAGGCACGCCGCAGCTTCCAGTTCTCGAAGCGCTGATCGTCCGGGCCGCAAGGTCGAACGAGAAATCAGGGGCGGGCCTTCGGGTCGGCCCCTTTTTTCTTGCCTGTCGCGCTGCTCCGCACGAATGGGGCGGCGAAGATCCGAGGAATGCCCTGCCATGTTCACGCTGCCCCGCCCCACTGCATTCGCACAACTGCGGTTCGGCGGCAGGCTAGGCTGGGCGCGCGGCGCCGTGGGGGCGCTGTTCGGCGTGGCGCTTGCGGCGCTGCTCGGCAAGACGCTGCCGGGCACGCACCATTGGCCCTGGATCGTGGCGCCGATCGGGGCCTCTGCGGTGCTGGTCTTCGCAGTCCCGGCAAGTCCGCTGGCGCAACCCTGGTCGCTGCTTGGCGGCAACCTGATCTCGGCCCTGACCGGGCTTCTGATCGGCAACCTCACGGGCGATCCGTTCGCCGGCGTCGGGCTCTCGGTCGGCCTCGCCATCGTGGCAATGACCTACGCCCGGTGCCTTCACCCGCCGGGCGGCGCCTGCGCGGTTCTGGGGGCTCTTGCCGGCGCTGCCCCCGATGGAGGCTGGCTGGGCCTGCTGCTGCCGCTCCTGCTCAACATCGCCGCGCTCGGCGTGGCGGGCTGGCTCTTCAACAACATGACCGGCCACGCCTGGCCTCACGTTCCGGCCCCGCCCAAGCCGATGCCGCGCGGCACCTGGGCCGGAACCTACGAAACCGCCGATCTGGAAGCGGTCCTGGAAGAGTGGGACGAAGTCCTCGACGTCAGCCCGGAAGATCTCGACGCCCTGTTCCGCGCGGTCGAGCAGCGCGTGCTGCGCCGCTGGGAAGACGACCACAAGTAGGCTTCAGAACAGGCTCGGCTGCACCGGTGGGGGATCGGCAATCTCCACTTCGACCATCGCTTCGTCGGCATAGGCGCGCTGCATCGCCGCCGCCTCAGCACCGTCGGCCGTGAGCCAGCGCGTGGCGTCCTGTGCCGTGCCGAGGATCACCGGCATGGCCTTGGGATGCACGCGCCCGACCGTGGCATTCGCCTCGCATGTGAGGAATGCAAAGCGCGCGCCGTCGTTTGCAGGTCGCCAAAGGCCGGCGAAGGCGAAGAGCGGCTGGTCCTTGAGCGCGAACCAGTGCTTGCGCTTGCGTCTGGTCGCAGGGTCGGGGGTCTGCGACCATTCCGAAAAGGCCGTGACCGGCACCAGGCATCGCCGCGCCGGATCGGCCAGCGCGGATCGCCACATCGGCGAGGCAAGGTTGCGGATGTTGGTGACCGGGCGCCTGATTTCGCCGAACGGCGGCCAGCCCCAGCGCATCGTCCCGATCCGGCGTGCCCCACCGTCCTGCACCAGCACCGGCGCCTCGTGCCCGGGATAGACCTCTTCGAAGACCGGCAGGTTCGCCTGCGGGTTTGCCAGCGGGGCGAACAACCGCGCGATGGCTTGCGCGTTGCTGGTCATGCGATACAGGTTGCACATAGAAACGATAATATCCGGAGAGCGAGCGATGGCTACCCACCTCAGGCCCAACATCGAATGCAGCGATGCCGAATGGCATGCCCGGCAGGAACTGGCGGCCTGCTATCGCATCTACGACCATCTTGGCTGGTCAGAGTCGATCTACAACCACATCTCGCTCAAGGTTCCGGACGAAGAGGGTGCTTTCCTCATCAACCCCTTCGGGCTGCTCTATTCCGAAGTCACCGCATCAAACCTGGTGAAGATCGACATCGACGGCAACAAGCTCGACAGCAGCCCCTATCCGGTGAACCAGGCGGGCTTCACCCAGCATGCCTACTTCCACCGGCACCTGCCCTGGGCCCACGCCATCGCGCACGTCCACACGACTGAAACCATGGCGGTGTGCAGCCTCGAGGAAGGGCTGATGCCGATCAATTTCTACGCCTGCAATTTCGCGAACCAGCTTGCCTATCACGAGTTCGAAGGCGTCACCGTCCGGGCGGAAGAGGGCGAGCGTCTTCTCAAGAACCTGGGCGACAAGCGCATCCTGATGCTGCGCAATCACGGTCCGGTCGTGCTGGCGCCCACGCTCCAGCAGATGTTCATCATGCAGTGGAGCCTGCAGCGCGCCTGCGAGATCCAGCTCGCCACGCTCTCGATGGGCAGGCCCGCGATCCGCGTGCCGGACGATGTGATTGCCGTTCACCAGCGCGATCTTGGCCAGGTGAATGCCGGGGGCAAGGCAGGCGAGGCCGACTTTGCCGCATGGACCCGCAGGATCGACCGGATCGACCGTAGCTGGCGGGATTGATCGCACGATGGGCGGCGGGCTAAGCCACGGCAATGGCCCGCTTCACCGTCAACAACCAGCCCGTTCAGTACCGTCTCGAGGACGATACGCCCCTGCTGTGGGCGCTGCGCGATGCCGCTAACCTGACCGGCACCAAGTATGGCTGCGGCACGGGTGAGTGCGGGGCGTGCATGGTAATCGTCGACGGCCAGGCCATGCCAAGCTGCACGTTGCTGTTGGGCGAGGCGGAAGGGCGCAGCGTTACGACCATCGAAGGTCTTTCGGCCGACCGCTCGCATCCTGTGCAGCAGGCGCTGGTGGCCGAGCAGGCAGTCCAGTGCGGTTTCTGCACGCCGGGCATCGTCATGGCTGCCGCCGCCTTGCTGACCGCGAATGCCAGCCCTTCGGACGAGGATATCGCCCGCGCGATCACCAATATCTGCCGTTGCGGCACTTATCCCCGGCTGACCCGTGCCATCCAGCGCGCCGCGCGCGTCCTGCGCGGGGAGGAAACCATCAGCGCTGCCCCGCCGCCCGCGATCGTCGCGCCGGGAGCGGGTTGAACCGGCTGCCGTCAGGAAGGCAGGACGGCGCAAGAAGGTTGGCGCCCCCTCCCGGGAGGGGGGAGGGAGAGGGCGCCCGGGGGGTCAGAATTTCACGCGAACCGAAAGGCGGGCGTTGATCGGCTCGCCGGTCGAGATGTTGTTGTCGGTGTGGGCCGAGGGGAAATAGTCGGTGTCGGTCAGGTTCTCGACATTGAGCTGGATCGAGAAGCGTTCGGACAGGTCGTAGAACACCGCCGCGTCCACGCGGGTGAAGGCAGGTAGCGTCACCGCGTTGCTGATCGTCGCAAAGCTCTTCGACTGGTGCGTCACGCCAAGGCCGAGGCCAAGCTGCCTGGTTACGTCATAGCGCGTCCAGGCGGCGAACTGGTGGCGCGGAAGCTGGGCCAGCTTGGTACCCGGCAGCGCTGCCGTGGTGCGCGACCGGACTTCTCCGTCCTGCAACGTGTAGCCGAGGCTGACCTGCCAGTCGGGCAGCACGCGTCCCGCCAGTTGCAGTTCGATGCCCTTGGCCCGGGTCTTGCCCGAAAGCTCGGGCAGGCCCGTCACTGGATTGTTGAAGCGCGAGTTCTCGCGGTCGAGGCGGTAGGCTGCGGCAGTGAAGGCAAGGCCGGGGTTGATGTCCCACTTTACGCCTGCTTCCAGGTTCTCGAAACGCTCGGGCGCGAGCGTCGCCTGGGTTGCGTCGAGCGACCCGAACTGATCGCCGGATTGCGGCAGGAAGCTGCGGGTGAAGCTGGCGTAGAACGACATCTCCTTGCGCGGCTTGAGCACCACGCCGAAGCGCGGCGACCACTTGCGGTCGGTGCGCTGCGCGGAAGTTGCATTGATGCGGTCGGTCGAATTGATGCGGAATTCGTCGAAGCGGATGCCCGCAACGACCTGGAGGAAGGAGGCCAGCTCGACCTGGTCCTGGAAATATGCCGACCAGGTATCGACGCGGCTCAGCGACGAGCGCGAAGGCGCCTTGAACGTCACCGCCGGAATCGTCATCCGCTTCGCCAGCGTCACCGTGGTGCTCGCAGTGCCGAAGTCCGGGTCGGAGCGCAGGCTGGTGGTGTCCTGGCTCGAAATCTCGAGCCCGGCAAGCACGGTGTGGCCGATGGGGCCGGTGTGGCCTTCCCAGACGAGGTTGGTCTGGCCGACCCAGCTTTCGCGGACGTTTGCGCTGGAATAGCCCGAGAGGGTGAGCTGGCCCGCGTCGTTCACCGAACTGCCGGCGAAGACATTGCCGTAGTACTTGTCGGTATGGCTGTACTGGCCAAGCACATTGAAGCTGAGCCCGTCGGCAAGGTCGTGGTCGATGCGCGCCTGCGCGATGTGCGCCTTCACCGTGGCGATGTTGACGTCGTTGCGGCCGAAGAACGTGTCGTCATGGCCGGTGAGCGGCTTTTTCGTGGCTGCCACCGAAGGCACGCCGCGGTCCGTGGTGCGGCGGTCGTCGTCATAGTTGTAGGACAGCTCGACGCGCGTCGCCTCGCCCGGCTCGAACGCCAGGGTGGGGTTCACGCCGATGAAGCGGCCCTCGAAATCCTGCCGGTGGTTGTCGAACTCCTCGTAGGTCGCATTCAGGCGGCCGCCGACGCTTTCGGCAAGCGGCTGGTTCCAGTCCGCGGCCAGCGCGAAGGCGCCGAAGCTGTCGACATTCGCGCTCGCCTCGCCCTTGGTGCGGTCGAGGTCGGGGGTCTTGCTCACGCGGTTGATCACGCCGCCGCCGCCGCCGCGACCGAAGAGCAGGGCATTGGCGCCCTTCAGCACTTCGACGCGCTCGATGTTGTAGAGCGAGCGGTAGTACTGCGTGTCGTCGCGCAGGCCATCGAGGTAGAAGTCAGCGGTGGTGTTCTGGCCGCGCAGGGTGATCTGGTCGCGGTGGCCCTCGCCCTGGCCCAGCACGACGCCGGGAACATAGCGCAGCGCATCGCCAAGCTGGGTCACGGCCTGGTCGTCGAGCTGTTCGCGCGTCAGCACGGTGATCGTCTGGGGCACGTCGACCAGCGGGGTGGGCGTCTTGACCGCGTTGGCGTCTACCGGGCGATAGCCGTCGGCGCTGCCCGTCACCACGATCACCGTACCTGCCGTCTCGGCATCGAAGGCGGCATCCGCTGGCACGGCCTCGACGGCGAAGGCGCTGGCGGGCGCAAGCGTGGTTCCGGCGAGGAGCAGGCAGGCGATGCGGTTCACGGTAGTCCCCTTGTTCACGATAATCATTCGCAAGAGGGCGAGTATTGCGACTCAATCGCACTTGCAAGGAGATTTTTGAGAATTTTTCGCAATAACATTGATCTCGCGCAATGCGCGGTGCGTAGCGGCGGTTGCGGCACGATGCAGTTGGGCTAAGAGACGCCCATCACAACGCAGGAGGCACCGGCATGAAGGCGACGATCTGGCACAATCCGAACTGCGGCACTTCGCGCAACACGCTCGCCATGCTCCAGGAAGCGGGCGCGGACGTGACGGTGGTCGAATACCTCAAGACCCCGCCGGGCGCGGACAAGCTTGCCCAGCTTTACCGCGATGCCGGCATCACCCCGCAGCAGGGTCTGCGCCTGAAGGGCACCGATGCGGAAGAACGCGGCCTGCCCGGCGCCGACGACGCCACGGTCCTTGCCGCGATGGCGGCCGAGCCAAGGCTGATCGAACGCCCGCTGGTCGAGACGGACAAGGGCGTGCGTCTGTGCCGGCCGAAGGAAAAGGTGCTGGAGATCATCTGAGCGCAGCCAGCGGCCGCGTTCATCCGTGCGCGCTCAGAACGGCAGGGGATGCCCTGCCAGGATGAGCGCCGCTGCGCAGCCCAGCACGACGAGCTTGCGCGGCATGTCGGCAAGCGACACGGGCGGAAGAGCGGTCGGGATCAGGGCGAGGGCACGGGCCATGTCCCCGGCATGCGCCCGCAACCCTTAACGCCTCGTAAAAGCCGTCAGTCCTGTAACCATTCGAGCAGCGCTGCCAGGCATTCGCGCGCCAGCAGCTTGCTGCGGTCCGGGCTCCATCCCTGGGCCTTGCAGGGCAGGTCGTCGTTGTCCTTGAACGGCATTTCCAGCGTCATCGCCACGCAGCCGAAGCGTTCCGCCACCTGGTTGGTCGACATCGACAGGTTTGCCCGCCCAGGTGCGGCAACCGGATAACCGCGCTTCGTCTGGAAGTCCGGCGTGCGTCGTTCGAGGATGCGGCGATAGCGCGCGTATCCTTCGCCCAGCTCGTCGGTCCAGGAAGGGATGCCCTCGAACCCCGCGAGGAACACGTGCGGGATCGCCTCGTCGCCGTGGACGTCCATGGCGAAGTCCACGCCGCTCTCGTCCATCGCGTTGCGGATCGCCAGAACCTCGGGCGATCTGGCGGCGCTCGGCTCGTGCCATTCGCGGTTGAGGTTCACGCCTACTGCATTGGTCCGCAAATGGCCCCGGCACGAACCGTCGGGATTGGCATTGGGTACGATGTGGAACCGGCAGAGTTGGCGCAGCCGCCGCGCATGCGGATCGGCCGGGTCGGTCAGCATGTCGAGCGCGCCTTCCATCCACCATTCGGCCATCGATTCGCCGGGATGCTGCCGCGCGTAGAGCCAGACCTGCTTCGGCCCCTCGCCAATGACCAGGCAGTCGACTGGCTGGCCCTCGACGCTCGTTCCCAGGCACCGGTATTCGACGCCGTCGCAGCCTGCCGTGGCGGCGACGAGATCGTGGTGCCGCTCCATCGAATAGGGCGCGAAGTATGCGAACCAGCAGGGTCCCGCCTCGGGCCTGTGCCGGATCGTCAGTGTGCCCCCGTCCTCGCGCGGATCGTAGTGCGATTCGGCGCGGCTCCATATCTCCCGATCCTGCGAGACCGCCGCGCGATAGCCAGGCCATCCGCCGGGATAGGCGGAAGCCTCGAGCCCGGTGATCTTCAGCTCGAGCTCGCGGTCATCCGCGCCGTCGACGCGGAAATGGAACCACTGGAAGAAGTCGGATTCCCGGTCCTTGCGGATCGCCAGTCGGGCCGTCGCGCCCCGGGTGGCAAGGACTTCGATGTTGCCGGAATCGAATGCGGCGTTGATGCGGATGTCGGTCATCTGACCGTGATAGTATCGCCCGACGTGCCGGGGAAGCCCGCGAACAGCGCGTGTGCCATGCGCGGCGCGGCAATTGCGGCGGCTGCCTCCTTCGCCTTTGCCTTCTCGCGCGATTCGGCCCGGCCTTCCCATAGAGCCTCGCCGGTCCGGCGGTCGCGGATGCGCACCGAAAGGCGCGTCAGCACGTATTCCTTGGGGCCTCCGCCGAGATTGATTCCGACGCCAAGTCCCACACCGCCGCCATAGCTGCCGGTCGAACCGCCGACGCCCACGCTGACGGGCCCGCGCGCCTTCTCGCGGCGCTGCGTATCGCGCTCGATCCGCACTTCAGCCACCGCATCGGCCGCGCCGGGCGTGGCACTGCCAAATCCGGCCGCCGCCAGTTCGCGCTTGACTGCTTGCAGCCACAAGCCGCCTTCGATGCTGGCCCCATCCGCGCCCTCGGCGGCTTCGACGACCACCGCCGCGCCTTTCAGCCGGGGCAGGGTCTGCGGCGTGTGGAAGCGCGTCACTTCGACAGGCGCGGGCCTGGCCGCAGCCGGCGCGGCAATCGCCGTGGTCAGGGCAAGGGCGGCAAGCAGGCGGTTCATCGGCTGGGTCCCATCAATTCGCACTCGGGCGTAAGGCGTTGCGAGTCTGGGGCTTCGCTTGTTCCGCCGCAATGTCAAACGGCACAGGTGCGGGGTCAAACGCCACGGATACAGGCATGGGCAGCTTGCGTCAGCCGCCTCCGGGCACTTCGGTCGCGTCGGTGAACTTTGCGAACAGCGCCGTGGCCAGCCGTGCCGCCACTTCGCCGTTGTTCAGTCCATCGTCGTCCTCGCGCGTCTGCGTCTCGGCGTGGCCTTCCCACAGGACCCTGTTCGAAGCCTTGTCGCGGATGCGCACGTCGAGCCGCGACGCCACGATGGCCTTCTTCGCCTTGGACAGATCGACGTTGAGCGCCATCGCCGTATAGTTGCCGCGGTTCGACACGCCCACTTCCATCGCGCCCGAAACCGGCTTCTTCTTCGCTTCTTCGGGCACGACGACCACGTGGCTGACGCCGATCTGCGCGATCTGGCCGCTGTCTGCGCCGTTCACCGCGGTGTCGTAGCCAAGCCTGGCGAGCTGGTCCACGACCGCTGCCTCATAGACCGGAAGCTTCCATTCCGCCTCCGCGCCGGGTGCCGCCGCGACGGTGATGGGGCCTTTGCCGAGCAGCGCTGCGGCATCGGCGGAACGGAACGCCTCGACCTCGATCTTGCGCGAAGGCTCGGCCGTGCGCCGCCCGCTGCCATTGCGCAGGCGCTGGTCCATCATCGGCCCGCCACGGTCCCATCCACCGGGCCCGCCCGGGAAAGCCTGGGAAAAAGCCGTTGCCGGCAACGAAAGCGCAACGATGGCGCAAGTAAGCAGCTTGGCGTTCATTCGTATTCTTTCCCGCAAGGGCTGATGCCGACCCGGAGCAGAGTGTAATGACCCTGCGCTGTCGCAGGTATTAACGCGCAAGGGGCGCAAATCCTGCGCGCCAAGGGAGTGCAATTGTCGATGACCAGGGTTCCCGTGCTCGTGACCGGCGGCGCCGGCTATATCGGCAGCCATGCCGTCCTCGCGCTCAAGGATGCGGGTTGGGCCGTGTCGGTGATCGACAACCTTACCACCGGCTTTCGCTTTGCCGTGCCCGAGGGCGTGCCGTTCTATGAAGGCGACATCGAGGATGCCGGGCTTCTGGCCCGGATCATCGCGGAACAGGGCATCAAGGCAGTCATGCACTTCGCCGGCTCCATTATCGTGCCGGAATCGGTCGAAAACCCGCTGAAGTACTATCACAACAACACGGCCAAGAGCCGCGCGCTGATCGAGGCGGCGGTGAAGGGTGGCGTGCCGCACTTCATCTTCTCGTCCACCGCTGCCACCTATGGCATTCCCGAAGTCTCGCCGGTGACGGAGGACAGCCCGCGTCGTCCGATCAATCCCTATGGCATGTCGAAGCTGATGACCGAGACCATGCTGGCCGACGTCGCCGCAGCGCACCCGCTGAATTTCTGTGTCCTGCGATATTTCAACGTTGCGGGGGCCGATCCCCAGGCGCGCACCGGGCAGTCAACGGCGGGCGCGACGCATCTCATCAAGGTCGCGGTCGAGGCCGCGCTGGGCAAGCGTGCATCGGTCGGTGTCTACGGAACCGACTATGCAACGCCAGATGGCACCGGCGTGCGCGATTACATCCATGTCTCCGATCTTGCCGCCGCGCATGTTCTCGCGCTGGAGGCGCTGATCGCCGCGCCCGACGAATCGCTCACTATGAACTGTGGCTATGGCCGTGGCTTTTCGGTCCTTGAAGTGCTCGATGCGGTGGACCGGGTCACCAACCGCAGAATCGCGCGCGAAATGCAGGGGCGGCGGGCCGGCGATCCCGATTCGCTGATCTCGGACAACCGTCGCATCAGGTCGACCCTGCCGTGGGTGCCGCAATATGCCGACCTCGACACCATCGTTGCCCATGCCCTGGCGTGGGAGCGCAAGCTGGACGGGATTCGCGGTCAGTAAGCCTTGCGGTCGCCATAGCGGGCGCGCCATTGCGCCTGCGTGGTGAAGGTCCCGTCGGGCTGGCGCAGGACATTGCACTGCCGGGCCGTGGTGCTGCCGATGGAGTCCCAGTGCTCCATCCGGTCGGTGCCGAAGTTCAGGCACAGGAACGCCGCTCGTTCGTCCAGTTGCCCGATGGCCGTCGAGTGCACGAACTTCGTCCCGAACACGAGCCCCCGGCCGAGCTTGTAGGAAAGCTCGCGCTCCTCGTCGCGAATCGTCCGGTAGGTCATGCCCAGGCGCTCCCCCGCAACGGTCAGCGGAGCCATCAGCGTGAAGGCGAGGTTGTCATCGGTCGACCAGTCGCAGTGCATGTTCAGCCCGGTGCAGTGACTGCGCGTGACGAGGAATCCCGCATAGAGCCGGATCTCCCGGTCGTGCGGCACGAATGGCGCCACCAGCGGGCCCAGGCCCAGCCGATGATAGATCGCGTCGAACCAGTGGAAGGCCTCTTCGTCCGCGTGGCTCAGCCAGCAGATGTCGCTCTGCCATGCCAGTGGCCGCTCGTTGAACAGGCTCACGCCGTTCGACAGCCGGTACTGCGCGCGATTCTCCCTCATCCCCTGGGTCTCGGCCGTCAGGGGGGCAAGCTCCGCGATCAGGTCGTGCGGGATGTCGATCTCGAAGGCGTTGGGGGCCATCAAGGCGGGGTTGAGGAAATGGGGATCGCCCGGCTTGTGGAGGATTCCGGAAATGGTGCTTTGCATTGCCGGCAGAACTTCCTCAGCGATGGGGTGCGTGCGCCACGGCGCTGCGAATCGCACGATGGCCTCGAATTGGCAAGAATCTCGCCCTTGCGCGGCGCCGGATGCCGCCTCAGGGTTGACTTGCCCCATCGCCACCACTAACGGCCACGCTTCAGTTTTCAGCCCGGTCAGCTTCGGGCAAAGGGATTCGACATGAAGATTCGCAACAGCCTGAAGTCGCTCAAGGACCGCCACCGGGACAACCGCGTGATCCGCCGCCGTGGCCGCGTCTACGTGATCAACAAGACCCAGAAGCGCTTCAAGGCGCGTCAGGGCTGATTTAGCCAGTTTCGGTGTAGTTCGCGACGGCGGGCTGCACCGGAAACCAGGCTGGCCTCGCTTCGGCAGAGGCCATGACCCCCGCCTTGCGCGGGGGTTCTGTCGTTATGGGAACCGCAGGGGAAACCATGGTGGAAGCCGTCGTCTGGGACATCGGGCGGGTGCTGGTCGAGTTCGACCTTGCCGGAATCTACCACGATGCGATCCCCGATCCGGCAGAGCGGGCCCGTTTCGTCACGGAAGTGGTGACCGAGGAATGGCACCTCCAGCACGATCTGGGCGTCTCCTTCGCCGAAATGGTCGCCGCGCGCACGTCCGAATTTCCCCAGCACGCCGATCTGATCGCCCGCTACGCCAGCCACTGGCTCGACAGCCTGCCTGGGCCTGTGCCGGGCACGCACGATCTCGTCGCGCGCCTCGCCGCGCGAGCGGTGCCGCAATACGCGATCACCAATTTCGGGGCCGACGCCTGGGCTCTGTTCCAGCCCACGTTCCCGGTTCTCGATCACATGCGCGAAATCGTTGTCTCCGGGATCGAGAAGCGCGCAAAGCCGGGCGAGGAGATCTTTCACCTCGCCGCCCGCCGCTTCGGTCACGATCCCGCCGCGATGCTGTTCGTCGACGACAATGCCGCCAACATCGCCACTGCCCGCCGTCTCGGCTGGCAGGTCCATCACTTCGCCGGCGCGGCAGCGCTCGAAGCAGCGCTTGCGGCCGAGGGGCTGCTCTAGGACAGCCCGATCAGCGAGATCTGCCGGCCGTAACCCGGCTCGGCCCGGTGCGTTGCGCGGCGGAACGAATAGAAGCGGGCTTCCTGGGAATAAGTGTCCTCGCCCATCATGCCGACAGCGCCCACGCCGGCATCGTGCAGGCGCGAGGCGACATAGCCTTCGAGGTCGAACCACGTGTGCCCTTCCCGCCCGGCCCGGAAGAAGCGCTCGTTCTCGGCCGCCTGCTCGAGGAAACGGGCCTCGAACGCGCCGTCCACTTCGTAGCTCTTCTGCGCGATGCAGGGGCCGACGACAGCAGCGATGCTCTCGCGCCGTGCGCCGAGCGCTTCCATCGCCGCGACGGTCGCGTCGGTCACGCCGGTGAAGGCGCCCTTCCAGCCCGCGTGCGCGGCGCCGATCACTCCCGCGCCCGCATCGCACAGCAGCACGGGCGCGCAGTCCGCCGTGAGCACGCCCAGCACGATGCCGGGGCGGTCGGTGACCAGCGCGTCGGCGCGGGGCCGGTCGACGTCGTCCCACGGCTCGGTCACGGTTGCCACGTCGGGCGAATGGATCTGGTAGCAGGTCTGCAATCGCCCGCCCGGCAGCACCGCCTCCACCGCGCGGCGGCGGTTTTCGGCGGTCAGCGCGGGGTCGTCCTCGCTGTAGCTCACGTTGAGACCGGCCAGGTCGCCCTCGCTCACCCCGCCGCGCCTGCCGAGAAAACCGTGCGCCGCCCCCGCCAGCAGCGGGTGCCTCAGCGCCTCGACGCTCATGCCTCCAGGCTCTTGGTCACCTGTTCACGCACATCGCGCGAAAGGGTCGGCTCGGCCGCGATGCGTTCAAGCTCGGTGCGCATAAGTGCCGCGCGGCCTTCGTCGACCTTCTTCCACCGTCCAAGCGAGGGCACGAAGCGCGCCGCGACGTTGCCATTGATCGGGTCGAGCTTCAGGATGAGATCCGCGATCAGGCGGTAGCCTTCGCCTCCGGCCTTGTGGAACCCTTGCGCATTCGCGGCAAAGGCCATCCATAGCGCCCGCACGCGGTTTGGATTGGTCAGGGTGAAGTCCGGGTGCCGGGCGAGCGCCTTCACGTGGGCGGTCACCTCCGGGTTCAGCGATCCCGCCTGGAGCGAGAACCACTTGTCGATCACCAGCATGTTGCCGGCGAACCGCTGGTGGAAATCCGCAAGCGCCATTTCGCGCTCGGGCACGTTGAGGCCACACAGCACCATCAGCGCCGACTGGCGGTCGGTCATGTTGGTCGCCGCCTCGTACTGGCCCCTGGCCCGGCGCGCCGCTTCGGCAGGGTCTGCGGGGGCCAGGTACACCAGCGCCTGGGCCTTCAGCTTGCGCGCACCGCGTGCCGCCGCCTCGAGGCTGTAGGGAATGGCGCTGCAGCGGTCGTGCAACGCCAGCCACCGCGCCTTCAGCGTTTCGCCCAGCCACCGCTTCAGCCCTTCGCGCTCGGCGAAGATGCGGGTCGGGTCCGCGCGGTCGAGCTGCTCGGCCAGATAGGCCTCGCCCGGCAGGATCAGCAGTTCCCCGCGCATCAGGTCGTCAAGCGCCTCGTCGTCGAGAATGGCGGCCATGGCCTCGCCGATCGCCGCCCGTCCGCTTTCACGCTCGGCATCCCCCAGCACGCCAGAAACCGCCGCGACGAGGTGCCGCACGACGAGCTGCTGCATCGCCTCGTAGCGGGCGAAGGGATCGTCGTCGTGGCGGGCAAGGAACACGAGGTCTTCCACCGGCGTGGGCGCCGCGATCTCGACCGGCGCGGAGAAGCCGCGGTTGATCGACAGGACGGGCAGCGCATCGAAACCCTTGAAAATGAAGCTCTGCCGCGCCTCCTTCAGCACCAGCAGTTCCTCGCCGCGATGCTTGCCGCTGGCGCGGTCGAACAGCGCGGTGCGCAGCGGGATGACCATCGGCTTCTTGTCCGGCTGGCCCGGCGTCGGCGGTACAGTCTGCGACAGGGTCAGCGTGACCGTCGTGCCCGAATGGGCCATCGCCACTTCCACGCGCGGGGTGCCGGCCTGTTCGTACCACAGGCGGAACTGCGACAGGTCGAGGCTGGCCCCGTCCTCCATCGCCTTTACGAAGTCCTCGCAGGTCGCTGCCTCGCCGTCGTGGCGCGCAAAGTAGAGGTCGGTGCCTTTCAGGTAGCGTTCGGTGCCGGCCAGGACTTTCATCATGCGGATCACCTCGGCGCCCTTGTTATAGACGGTCGCGGTGTAGAAGTTGCTGATTTCCTGATAGGAATCCGGACGGATCGGGTGGGCGAGGGGACCCGAATCCTCGGGGAACTGCACCGCGCGCAAAATCCGCACGTCCTCGATCCGCTTGACCGGCGCCGAACCGCGATCCGCGCTGAACTGCTGGTCGCGCAGCACCGTGAAGCCTTCCTTCAGGGAAAGCTGGAACCAGTCGCGGCAGGTCACTCGGTTGCCCGACCAGTTGTGGAAGTACTCGTGCGCGACGACACCTTCGATCGCGTCGTAGTCCGCGTCCGTCGCCGTTTCCGGATCGGCCAGGATATAGCGCGTGTTGAAGATGTTGAGACCCTTGTTCTCCATCGCCCCGGCGTTGAAGTCGCTGACCGCGACGATGTTGAAATCGTCGAGGTCGTATTCGCGGCCATAGACTTCCTCGTCCCACTTCATCGACGCGACGAGCGAGCGCATGGCGTGGTCGGTCCGGCTCTCGTCGCCCGGGCGGACGAGAATGGCGAGGTTCACATGGCGTCCCGAGCGCGTGGTGAAGGTTTCGCGGTTGGCGACCAGTTCGCCCGCCACCAGCGCGAAGAGATAGGACGGCTTGGGCCAGGGATCGTGCCATTCGGCCCAGTGTGTGCCGTCGCCGTTGTCGCCCGATGCGGTCGGGTTGCCGTTCGACAGCAGCACCGGAAACAGCGCCTTGTCGCCGGTCATCCGCACCGAATAGATCGAGAGAACGTCGGGCCGGTCGGGGAAGAAGGTGATGCGGCGGAAGCCTTCCGCCTCGCACTGCGTGCACAGCAGCCCGTTCGAGGCATAGAGCCCCGAAAGCTGCGTGTTGGCGGCGGGATCGATCAGCGTCTCGATACCCACCTCGTGCGCATCGCCGGGCAGTTCGACGACAAGGTCCGCGCCGTCCATGTGCCAGGCATTGTGCGGGTGGCCATCGACCGTCACCGCCTTGGCCTCCAGCCCGTCGCCGTTAAGGCGCAGTTGCGAAGTGCCTGATCCGGCGGGGTTCCTGCGTACCTTGAGGGCGGACTTCACGCGGGTCGCGTTGAGCGACAGGGCAAAGTCCAGCGCGATTTCCGGCACCAGCCATTCGGGCGGGCGATAGTCCGCGCGGTGGATCACGGGCGGGGGGGCGACGGGCGCGCTGGAAAGATCGTTCATGCCCCAGACTTAGGAACCCGTGCGCGGCGCGGCAATCGCGGTTATGGCAGTTTCGATGGGAAAGATGCTGATCTTCGGAATGGGTTACACCGCGCAGGTGCTGGCCCGTGCCCTGCGCGCGACCGGCTGGGAAGTGCACGGCACCGGCAGCGCGGGCGATATCGCCTTTGCCGACCGCGCCGCGGTCGAGGCTGCGCTTGCCGGGGCGAGCCACGTCCTTTCCTCCGTCCCGCCCGCGCGAGAAGGCGGCGATCCTGTTCTCGACAGTTACGGTCCGGCCATTGCCGCTTCGGGCGTGGAATGGATAGGCTATCTCTCGTCGACCGGCGTCTATGGCGATGCCGGCGGCGCGTGGGTCGATGAAAGCGCGCCCGTCGGCACCGGTCGCCGCTCGGCCCGAACCGCCGCCGACCTTGCCTGGCAGGCGCTTTCGCCCGAGGTCCGCGTGTTCCGCCTGCCCGGCATCTATGGCCCGGGCCGCAGCGCGCTCGACCGCGTGGCCGCGGGCAGGGCGCACCGAATCGATCTTCCCGAACAGGTGTTCAGCCGCGTCCACGTGGAAGACATCGCCAGCGGCGTGATCGCATCGTTCGATGGACCGCCCGGCGTCTACAATCTGGCCGACGACCTGCCCTGCGGCCAGAACGCGGTGATCGAGGAAGCCGCCCGCCTGCTCGGCGTCCCACCCCCGCCGATGCTCACGCTCGAGCAGGCGAACCTCTCGCCGATGGCGCTGGCCTTCTATGCCGAGAACCGCCGCGTCGCCAATGGCCGTGCCCGGCGCCTGCTTGGCTGGAAACCCGCTTTTCCGACCTACCGCGAGGGGCTGCGCGACCTGAGAGCCAGCACAAGGCCGACCATTGCCAGCGCCGCGCCCGCCAGCGCCAGCACCGACCAGCGATAGCCTTCGAACAGGGTTGAAAGCAGCATCGCCACGACCGGCACCAGCACGCCGTTATAGGCTCCGCGTCCGGCGCCCAGCCGCTGCAGCAGGCGGAAGTAGAGCGGAAAGGTGACGACCGAGCCGACAATGCCGAGATAGAGTACCCCGAACAGGTAACCGGGCCGCGTGTCGAATTGCGGGGGCCCTTCGACGATCCATGCAAAGGCGCCGTCCATTGCCGCGCCCATCAGCATGGCCCAGGCCAGCATCGGTACCATCGGCACGCGCCGGGCCATCGGGCTCGCCTGCAGGACGTTGGCGCTCGACGCGCTGAACAGCGCCGCCGTCGTCAGCGCGATGCCGGCAAGGACTTTCCCCTCTGGCGGGGCCATGCGGTATTCGTGAAGCAGCAGGAGCACGATCCCCGCGCCGGCAACGGCCGATCCCGCAAGGAACCGCTTCGTCACCGGCTGCTTCAGGATGATCCACGCCAGGAGCGCATTGGGCACCACGAGCAGCGCGAAGAACACCGCGACGATGCCCGAGGTCAGGTGGTGTTCCGCGCGATAGACGAACTGGAAATTCATCACGAACTGGGTGAGCCCCAGCAGGAACGCCACTTTCATGCCCTCGGGCGAAAGCCGCAGCGATTCTCGCCGCACCAGGGCCAGCACCGTCATGCCTGCCGTCGCCGCGACGAAACGCCAGGTGACCGACCAGCTTGCCGGTACGCTGCCGATCTGATCCTTGATCACCAGCCAGGTCGAACCCCAGATCAGCGCGACGAGCATGAACGGCCCTGCCACGCTGGGCTGCCAGAACCGCGCCTGTCCCGGGGCTTCGGCTGCGGTCATAAGGCCGCTATCGCCCGGGCGAGGGCGGAAACTTCCGCCGGATCGCTGTTCCACGCCGTCACCAGCCGCGCCGCGCCCGGCGCGCCTTCGGGGGCGGTCCAGTCATAGAAGTCGAAGCCCTGCGCGCGCAGGGTCGCCTGTTCGGCGGGCGAAAGCACCACGAAGATCTCGTTCGCCTCGACCGGATGGAACACCCGCGTCCCGCAGGCGTCGGCGATCTCGCGCGCGGCGGCGTTGGCGGCGCGGGCATTGTCCAGCCACAGGTCGCCCTCGATCATCGCAAGCACCTGGGCGGCAAGGTAACGGCCTTTCGACTGCAGGTGCCCGGCCCGTTTGCGCCGGTATCGCACCACGTCGGCCAGATCCATGTCGAAGAAGACCAGCGCCTCGGCGTTCATGCCCCCATTCTTGACGCACCCGAAGCTCAGCACGTCGACTCCGGCCTGCGCAGTTACTTCCGCGGGATGGCAACCAAGGTGGGCCACCGCGTTGGCAAAGCGCGCGCCATCCATGTGCAGGCCCAGCCCGCGCCCCTGCGCCACCGATCCGATCCGGGCGACTTCCTTGGGGCTGTAGACCCGGCCATACTCGGTCGCCTGCGTGATCGAGATCGCATGCGGCTGCACCTGGTGGACGTCGTTACGGATCGGGTCGATCACGCGTTCGATTGCCTGCGGCGTCAGCTTCGCGCCTTCGCCATCGGCCAGCATCAGCTTTGCGCCGTGCGTGAAGAACCCTGGAGCGCCGCCTTCGTCCATTTCTACATGGGCCTCGCGGTGACAGACCACGCCGCCGTGCGGTGGCACCATCGCCGCCAGGGCAAGGCAGTTGGCTGCCGTGCCGGTCGCCACCCACAATGCGGCGCATTCGGTGCCGAAAAGGTCGGAGAACGCATCGTCCAGCCGCCGTGAAAGCGCATCGCCATCATAGCCTGAATCGGCACGGTCGGCGGCATGCATGGCCTCCCACACGCGGGGATGGACGGCGGCGGCGTTGTCGGAAAAGAATTTCATTGGAAACCGCAATGTCGGCGCGCACGTTTGCGGTCAAGCAACGACATTCGGGCAAGGAGAAAACGCATGCCGGACATCACGATCACCCACCTCGACCAGGGTGCGCGCGGCGAATACCATGCCAGGGTCGAGGGCAGCGAGGCGATTGGCCGGCTTACGTATCAGCGCCAGGGCGACACGGTAATCGCCGACCACACGCTGGTCCCCACCGAGATTGGCGGGCGCGGGGTCGCGGCCCGACTGGTCGACGCGCTCATCGCCGATGCGCGCAAGTTCGGCTTCCGCATCGTGCCGCAGTGCAGCTACATCGACGCCGCGTTCCGTCGCCACCCGGAATGGGCGGACCTCAGGGCCTGATTTTCGGGACGAAGGGGGAAATGGTGCTGCTGGGGAGGATTGAACTCCCGACCTCAGCCTTACCAAGGATGCGCTCTACCACTGAGCTACAGCAGCACACCATTTCCGCCTGGCCATCCACGCCGCTGGAAGGGCGTCGGTGGGCAGGGGCGCGCTAATGACGGTGGGGGCGGGCTTTGTCAAGCGAGGTTGTGGCAGGGGCTTGCGGGATAATCGCGCTCGCGGCACTGAGGCTCTGCCATGAGCAATGCAAAACCGACCAATGCACCGGCAGCCAGCCGCGAGGAACGCCTGGCGGCAAGGCTGCGCGAGAACCTCAAGCGGCGCAAGGCGCAGGCGCGTGCGCTCTCCGCGGGCGATGACGGTGCGGCGGATTCGGGCGATTCGCCGGAAAGCGGGCTTTCCAATTCGGCAGGGTGACGCTAGGGGCGCGGTTCCCTTGTCCAGCAGCAACAGGATGTCCCGATGCCCCGCCTGATCCTGATTCGTCACGGCCAGTCGCAGTGGAACCTCGAAAACCGCTTCACCGGCTGGTGGGATGTGGACGTGACCGAGAAGGGCGCCGCCGAAGCCTTTGCCGCCGGCAAGCTGCTCAAGGACAAGGGCGTCCTGCCGACGCTCGCCTTCACCTCGTTGCAGACGCGTGCGATCAAGACGCTGCACCTCGCACTCGAGGCAGCTGGTCGGCTGTGGGTGCAGGAAGACAAGGACTGGCGCCTGAACGAGCGTCATTACGGCGGCCTTACCGGTCTCGACAAGGCCGAGACCGCTGCCAAGCACGGCGACGAGCAGGTCAAGGTGTGGCGCCGCAGCTTCGACGTGCCGCCGCCGCCGCTGGAGGCCGGCAGCGAGTTCGATCTGGCGTCGGACCCGCGCTATGACGGGATCGCGGTGCCCGCCACCGAAAGCCTCAAGGACACGATCGCCCGCGTCCTGCCCTGCTGGGAAGAAAAGATCGCGCCCGCGCTTCGTGCCGGCGAGACGGTGATCGTATCGGCGCACGGCAATTCGCTGCGCGCGCTGGTCAAGCACCTGTCGGGCATTTCCGATGAAGACATCACCGGGCTCGAAATCCCCACCGGTCAGCCGATCGTCTACGAACTCGACAACGATCTCGCCCAAGTGGAACGCTATTACCTGTCGGAGCGCTGAGCGCCGAATTGCCTGAAGGGGGCAGGGGAATGACGGATAGACCTTTGGTTGCCATCGTAATGGGCAGCCAGTCCGATTGGGAAACGATGAAGAATGCCGCTGCCGTGCTGGAAAAGCTCGGCGTCGCGCATGAATGCCGCATCGTCTCTGCCCACCGCACGCCGGATCGTCTCGTCAGCTTTGCCAAGGGCGCCCACGAGGAAGGCTTCAAGGTCGTGATTGCCGGTGCCGGCGGCGCTGCGCACCTGCCGGGCATGGTCGCATCGATGACGCACCTTCCCGTTCTTGGCGTGCCTGTTGAATCCAAGGCGCTCAAGGGCATGGATTCGCTGCTCTCGATCGTCCAGATGCCCGGCGGCATCCCGGTCGGCACGCTTGCCATCGGCGTACCCGGCGCAACCAATGCAGGCATCCTCGCCGCATCGATCCTTGCCACCTCGGACGAGGCCCTGGCGAAGCGGTTGATCGATTTCCGCACCGCGCAGACCGAATCGGTCGCCGAGCGCCCCTCCTGACACGCGAGTTGACGATGATCCCGCCCGGCGAAACCATCGGTATCCTTGGCGGCGGCCAGCTTGGCCGGATGATGGCGCTGGCGGCTGCCAACCTCGGCTACCGCTGCCATGCCTATGCGCCAGAGGCCGATTCGATTGCCGCGGATGTCTGCGCCGCCTTCACCCAGGGTGCCTATGACGACGAGGCGGCGCTGGCGGCGTTTGCCGCGCAGTGCGCGGTCGTCACCTACGAGTTCGAGAATGTCGCCGCCGCGCCGCTCGCCGCAGTCAGTGCCCACGCGCCGCTCCATCCGCCCGCCCGCGCGCTCGAAGTGGCGCAGGACAGGGTGAGCGAGAAGTCCTTTGTCGAAGCGCTGGGCGGCCGCCCCGCGCCGTGGGCGCAGGTCGATTCGCTTGAAGATCTCAAGGCCGCCGTCGCCCGGATCGGCGCGCCCGGCATCCTCAAGACCCGGCGCGACGGCTATGACGGCAAGGGCCAGTGGCGCATCGCCCAGCCCGGCGACGCCGATGCGCTCGATCTTTCGGCCAAGCCGCTGATCTACGAAGGCTTCGTCACTTTCGAAGCCGAGTTCTCGGTCATCCTCGTGCGCACCGAGGCTGGTGAGGTGCGTTTCTGGGATTCGGCCGAGAACGTCCACAAGGCCGGCATCCTCGACCGCTCGACCGTGCCAGCCGCGCCGGTGATCCTGGCGCAGGTGGACGAGGCCCGCGCCCTTGCCGCGCGGGTGGCCGATGCGCTTGGCTATGTCGGCGTTCTCACGCTCGAATTCTTCGCCACGGCCGATGGCCCGGTGTTCAACGAGATGGCACCCCGCGTGCACAACTCGGGCCACTGGACCATCGAGGGCGCGCTCACCAGCCAGTTCGAGAACCACGTTCGCGCGATTTGCGGGTTGCCGCTGGGCTCGACCGCGCTCGCCGCGAAGGGGGTGGTCATGGACAACCTCATCGGCGACGACGCGCACGACTGGCCCGCCATCCTTTCCGACCCGGCGAACCACCTCCACCTCTATGGCAAGGCGGCGGTGCGACCCGGGCGCAAGATGGGCCACGTCACCCGGCTGGTACTGTGAACGCCGCCCGCTCCACGCCGCGCGAGGGGCTGTTCCTGATCTACGCGCGCGCCGACAACGGCGTGATCGGGCGCGACAACGCCCTGCCATGGCGCCTCCCGGCCGACCTCAGGCGGTTCAAGGCGTTGACCCTTGGCAAGCCGATGATCATGGGCCGCAGGACCTTCGACAGCCTGCCGGGCCTTCTTCCTGGCCGCCGTCACGTTGTTCTTACCCGCGATTCGGGCTGGGCCGCGCCGGGAGCGGAGACCGCGACAACCCCGGAGGCGGCCCTCGCGCTCGCCGGGCCCGGAGAGATCGCGGTAATCGGCGGGGCCGAGGCCTATCGCCTGTTCATGCCGCTTGCCGATCGCGTGGAATTGACCGAAGTTCATGGCGATTACGAAGGCGACACGACGATGCCGCCTCTTGGAACCGAATGGGAAGAGGTCATGCGCGAGGAATATCCGGCACAGGGCGGCCATCCCGCCCACGCCTTCGTGACGTTCCGCCGCAGGGCGACCTAGGAACGCGGGAAGGGAGGGGGACCATGCGCCGCAAGATTGGCTGGGCAGTGATCTTCATTGTCCTGTTTGCCGCCGCCTTCGTGCTCGGCCCGCTGCCGGCGATGGTCGAGAAGCGGATGAACGTGATCGACGGCCAGCCGCTGCTGACCGTCAGCGAAAGGGCCAAGGCGCTTCACCGCACGTTGACGATCGTCGACCTTCATGCCGACACGCTGATGTGGCGCCGCAACCTTACCGACCGCGCTGCCCAAGGCCATGTCGACCTGCCGCGCCTGATCGACGGGCACGTTGCGCTCCAGGTCCTGTCGTCGGTCACAAAATCGCCCAAGGGACTGAATTACGACGCGAATCCTTCGAACAGCGATACCATCACCGCGCTTGCCGTCACCCAGATGCAGCCGGTACGCACATGGAATTCGCTACTCGAGCGGTCGCTCTGGCATGCCGAAAAGCTCGACCGCGCGGTGGCCGGCTCCAGCGGCGAACTGGTCAAGGTCACTGGCCAGGCTTCGCTCGACGATCTGCTGCGCGAACGCGGCGAGGGCGCGCTGCCGGTCGGTGCGATGCTTTCGATCGAGGGACTCCACGATCTCGAGGGCAAGCGCGAGAACCTCGACCGGCTCTACGACGCGGGCTTCCGCATGGCGAGCCTGACACACTTCTTCGACAACCAGCTCGCCGGGTCGATGCACGGCGAACGGAAGGGCGGCCTAACTCCGTTCGGGCGGCAGATCGTGCGCGCGATGGAAGACAAGGGCATGATCGTCGACATCGCCCACCTGTCGCATCCCGGCGTTGCCGAGCTGCTTGCCATGGCCCGCCGCCCGGTCGTCTCCAGCCACGGCGGCGTCCAGGCCACCTGCAAGGTCAACCGCAACCTCACCGACGCAGAGATTCGCGGCGTCGCCCGCACGGGCGGGGTGATCGGCATCGGCTACTGGGATGCCGCCATCTGCGACACATCGCCCCGCGCCGCCGCGCGCGCCATGCGCCATGTGCGCGACCTTGTCGGCATCCAGCATGTCGCGCTGGGCAGCGACTTCGACGGCGCCACCACCACCCGCTTCGATACCTCGCAGCTCGAACAGGTGACCCAGGCCCTGCTTGACGAAGGCTTCAGCGACGACGAAATACGCGCCGTGATGGGGCTCAACGCACTTCGGGTGATCCGCGCCGGGATCGTTCCGCTGGGAGGCGGCGCACGGTGATTCGCCTCGACAGCCTGAAGCCCGTTCCCGATTCCCTGCGCGGCGCGATCGTCGCGCTCGGTAATTTCGACGGCTTCCACCTCGGCCACCAGGCGGTCGTGGGCGAAGCGATCCGATGGGCGCGGGCCGAAGGCCGTCCTGTCGTCGTCGCCACGTTCGACCCGCATCCCGTGCGCTACTTCGCGCCGGATGCGCCGCCCTTCCGGCTGACAACGCTCGATCAGCGGCAGGAGCTTTTCGCCGCCGCCGGTGCCGACGCCATGCTGGTCATCCACTTCGGCGCGGAAGTCGCCGGCATGTCGGCGCTGGCGTGGATCGAACAGGGCCTCGTCGGCCATCTCGGCGCGGTCGGGGTCGTCACCGGCGAGGACTTCACCTTCGGCAAGGGCCGCAGCGGCAACGCGCAGGTCCTGTCGCAGGAAGGCCCGCGTTTCGGCCTTGTCGCCCGCGCGGTGGGCCCGGTAACGCTCGAAGGCGAAGTCGTTTCCTCCAGCCGCATTCGCGATGCCCTGAAGGCCGGTGACTGCGAGACGGCGGCCCGCCTGCTCACCCGCCCCTTCGCCATTCGCGGCGCTGTGCAGCATGGCGACAAGCTTGGCCGCACGATCAACTTCCCCACCGCCAATCTCGACATCGGCAACTACCTGCGCCCGCGCTACGGCATCTATGCCGTCACCGGCCGCCTGCCCGATGGCCGCGTGGTCAAGGGTGCAGCCAACATCGGCATCCGCCCCACCTTCGATCCGCCCAAGGAATTGCTCGAACCGCACTTCTTCGATTTCTCGGGTGATCTCTACGGCCAGGAGATCGAGGTAGCATTCCACCATTTCCTGCGGCCCGAGGCGAAGTTCGATGGCCTGGATGCGCTGGTGGCGCAAATGGAGCGCGATTGCGACGAGGCGCGGCGGCTGCTGGCCTGACTGCACTCTCGTTCTTGGGAACGTCATGCTGAACTTGTTTCAGCATCCATGGAGCAGCAAACGCTGTCCGCGCGGGTGGAGAGATGGACCCTGAAACAAGTTCAGGGTGACGATGTGTTTGGTTGGGAGGCTTCGCCGCCCTGCCAGCGCCCCACTTCCCCAATGCGCGCAATTGCTCTAGTGCCCGCCGGTCATGACCGAACCGCGCGACTACCGACCGACCGTCTTCCTGCCGAAGACCGATTTCCCGATGAAAGCCGGACTCCCCCAGAAGGAGCCGGTAATCCTGTCGCGCTGGCAGGCCGAGGACATTTACCGCAAGGTGCGCGAGAGCCGTAAGGGCCGCGAGAAGTTCATCCTGCATGACGGCCCGCCCTATGCCAATGGCGACATGCACATCGGCCATGCGCTGAACCATATCCTCAAGGACATGGTCTGCCGTACCCAGACGCTGCGCGGCAAGGACGCGCCCTATGTTCCCGGCTGGGACTGCCACGGCCTGCCCATCGAGTGGAAGGTCGAGGAAGAGTATCGCAAGAAGAAGAAGAACAAGGACGAGGTTCCGCCCAAGGAATTCCGCGCCGAATGCCGCGCCTATGCCCAGAAGTGGGTCGACGTGCAGCGCGAGCAATTGAAGCGCCTCGGCATCAATGGCGATTGGGACAACCCCTACCTGACGATGGATTCGCAGGCCGAGGGCACCATCGTCCGCGAACTGCTCAAGTTTGCCGAAAGCGGCCAGCTCTATCGCGGGGCCAAGCCGGTGATGTGGTCCCCGGTCGAAAAGACCGCGCTGGCCGAGGCAGAGGTCGAATACGAGGACATCGTCTCGACGCAGGTCGACGTGGCGTTCGAGATTGTTGAGTCGCCGATTGCGGAACTGGTCGGCGCTCATGCGGTGATCTGGACGACAACGCCTTGGACGATCCCGGTGAATCAGGCTTTGGCTTATGGGCCGGAGGTTGCATACTGGCTTGTCCATGCGACCGATGGTCGGAAGTATCTCGTTGCTTTCGATTTAGTCACGCAGTTCTTGTCTAGAACGGGACTGGGCCTTCTCGACCAGCCCGGAATGCCTGAGGACGCTGAAGGGCTCTTGCTTCACGGCCTCAGCAAGGCTTTCAACGGTTCCGACCTCGCCGGAACCATCTGCCGCCACCCGATGCACCACCTCGGCGGGTTCTTTGCCAAGCCGCGACCGATGCTGCCCGGCGATTTCGTCACCACCGACAGCGGCACCGGCCTTGTCCACATGGCGCCCGATCATGGCGAGGACGACTTTGCGCTGTGCAAGGCGCACGGGATCGAGCCGGTCTTCGCGGTGCAGGGCGATGGCAAGTATCGCGAGGACTGGGGCTGGCTCGGCGGGCAGGGATCGGTCATCAACCCGAAGTTCAATGCGCCCGATGGCCCGATCTGCGAGGCGCTGCGTGAAGCTGGCGGTTTGCTGGCGGCGAGCGCTGACTACAAGCATTCCTATCCGCATTCGTGGCGTTCGAAGGCCAAGGTGATCTATCGTTGCACGCCGCAGTGGTTCGTGCCGATGGATCGGCCCGTCGCGCACCTGCCGGTGATCGAGAGCGCGGAACAGCGCTGGGAGAACGAGGGCGGCGACCAGACGGTCGACGAAGTGCCCGCCGCCGGCGCGCGTTCGCTGCGCGAGATCGCGTTGTCAGAAGTAGGACGGGTGCGCTTCGTCCCCGAAAAGGGTCGCAATCGCATCGGCGCGATGGTCGAAGGCCGTCCGGACTGGGTGCTGTCGCGCCAGCGCGCGTGGGGCGTGCCGATCACGCTGTTCGTCGATCGCAAGACCGGGCAGTACCTCAACGATCCGGAAGTGAACGCGCGCATCGTCGCGGCGGTCATGGCCGAAGGCGTCGATGCCTGGGACGAGGAGCGCGCGCAGGAATACCTCGGCGCCAAGTACAGGCTCGAGGACTACGAACGCGTCACCGACATCCTCGACGTGTGGTTCGATTCCGGCTCCACCCATGCCTTCGTGCTGGAATCGGGGCGTTGGCCCGATCTGCAATGGCCCGCGAACCTCTATCTCGAAGGCTCTGACCAGCATCGCGGCTGGTTCCAGTCCTCGCTGCTGGAAAGCTGCGGCACGCGCGGTCGCGCGCCCTATGACGCGATCCTGACCCACGGCTTCACCATGGACGCCAAGGGCATGAAGATGTCCAAGTCGCTTGGCAACACGATCAGCCCGATCGACCTGATGCGCGACTACGGCGCTGACATCCTGCGGCTCTGGGCCCTCTCGGTCGATTTCACCGAGGACCACCGCATCGGCAAGGAAATCCTCCAGGGGGTTGCCGACCAGTACCGCAAGCTGCGCAACACTTACCGCTACCTGCTCGGCGCGCTCGACGGCTTCACCGAGGCGGAGCGGCTGCCGGTGGCGGAAATGCCCGAACTGGAGCAGTACATGCTCGGCCTGCTGGGCAAGCTGGATGCGACGCTGCGGCAGGCGGTCGATGACTTCGACTACAACACCTATGTCCGCGCGCTGACCGACTTCTGCAACGAAGACCTTTCGGCGTTCTTCTTCGATATCCGCAAGGACAGCCTCTATTGCGATGCGCCTTCCGACCCGAAGCGCCGCGCCTATCGCACCGTGCTCGACGTGCTGTTCCACGCGCTGGTCCGCTATGGCGCGCCGGTGCTGGTGTTCACGGCGGAAGAAGTGTGGTCCTCGCGCTATCCCGAAAGCGACAGCGTGCACCTGCTTGAATGGCCGGAAGTGCCTGCGGTGGAAATCGATGAAGCGCGCTGGGCCGAACTGCGCGCGCTGCGCCAGACCGTCAACGAGGCGATCGAGCCTCTGCGCCGCGAGAAGGTCCTGGGCTCTGGCCTTGAGGCCGTGGTGACCGTGCCCGAAGGCGCGCCGCAGGCAGATCTTGCCGAACTGTTCATCACCGCGACAGTCAATCGCGGGCAGGGCAGTGAAGTGACCGTCGAACGTTCCACCGACCACAAGTGCGGCCGTTGCTGGCGCCTGCTTCCGGAAGTGACGGAAGACGGGGCGCTGTGCGGTCGTTGCGACGATGTCGTGACGCAGATCGACGCGTCGAGCGCTGCAGGCGCTAGCGCCTGATGCTCGCTCGTCCGCGTATCGAAGGCTTGGGCCTTGCCGTGCTGGTCGCCTTGGTCGACCGGGCGGTCAAGGCACTGATGGTCGGTCCGCTCATGCTGCGCGAACGCGGGGTCATCGATCTCGTGCCGATGTTCGACCTGCGTTACGCCGAGAACTTCGGCGTCTCGTTCGGCATGTTCACCGCGACTTCGCCCGAGATGCGCTGGGGCCTGATCGGCGTGACGGCGGTGATCGCAGCCGGTGTCCTTGTGTGGATGCTGCGCGAGACGGCGCGGGGGGACATCCTTGGCCTGGGCCTCGTCCTCGGCGGCGCGCTGGGCAATATCTACGACCGTCTCGTCTATGGCTACGTCATCGACTATGCCGACCTGCACATCGGTGAATGGCGGCCGTTCCAGATCTTCAATCTTGCCGACGTGGCGATCACGTTCGGCGTCCTGATACTGCTTGCCCGCTCGTTCAAATCGCGCGAAAAGCGCAACGACGGCGACGATACCGCCACGGAGAATGCATGATGCGTAAAGCTGCCGCCCTTGCCCTTGTCGTCTCGGCAGCCAGCCTGCTGTCTGCCTGCGGCGGCGGCGGTTCGCTGTTCAACCGCGACCGTCCGGACGAATTCGCGGTCACCCGCGCCGCGCCGCTCGTCGTTCCGCCCGACTTTTCGCTGACCCCGCCGAACCCCGGCGCGCCGCGCCCGCAGGATTCGGATACCGGCAAGCAGGCGCTCGACGCACTCTTCGGCGGCCCCTCGGCCCGCTCGGGCGTGGAGACCGACACGCTCAACCGCGCCGGCACCGCCGCCGCCTCGATCCGTTCGACCGTGGGCGATCCGTCCACGCAGACCGTGGCCAAGGGCCAGGTCGTGCGCGACATCCTGGCCGCCCCGGAAGGCGACGGGCAGGCAGCCTCGGCCTCCATTCCCGGCTGAGGCATCTCCCGGCAGACGCTTCGCGCGTATGGATTTTCAACGAGACCCCGCTCCGGCGGGGTCTTTTGCGTCAGATCCGCCAGTCCACCGCGCGCCGCCCGTGCGCCTCGAGGAAGGCGTTGGCCTTGCTGAAATGGCGGCATCCGAGGAACCCCTTGTGCGCCGAGAGCGGGCTGGGGTGCGGGGCTTCGAGCACGAGGTGGGGGCCGCTGGCCAGGCGGGCGACGCGCGCCGCCTTCTTCTGCGCGTGGCTGCCCCAGAGCATGAACACCGTCGGTACGTCGCGCGCGGCGACGGCGGCGATGGCGGCGTCGGTCAGGGCCTCCCAGCCCTTGCCCTGGTGCGAGCCGGCGCTTGCCGCCTCGACCGTCAGTGCGCTGTTGAGCAGCAGCACTCCCTGCCGCGCCCACCGTGCGAGGTTGCCGTGGGGCGGGCGGGGCAGGCCGAGGTCGGCCTCCAGTTCCTTGTAGATGTTGGCAAGGCTCGGCGGGACCTTGACCCCGTCCTGGACCGAGAAGGCGAGGCCGTGCGCCTGGCCGGGGCCGTGGTAGGGGTCCTGCCCCAGGATCACGATGCGCACGTTGTCCAGCGGGGTCATCTCCAGAGCGGCGAGGCGCTGCGTCGCGGGAGGGTAGATCGTCTTGCCGGCCCGCTCCTCCGCGTCGAGGAAGTCGCCCAGTGCGCGCAAGGGGGGCGAGGCAAGCAGGGGTTCGAGGCTGGCGCGCCAGTCTGCGGGCAAGGAGAGGTTCATGTCCCGGCAAGTAGCCGCCGCAAGGCGTTCGGGGCAAGCGGGGTTGCCTGTGTCGAAGGTGGCTTGCTAACAGCCACGGCGCGGTATCCGGCGCGATATCGGGCGCGGTGCGCAGCAAGGAGTTCCAGATGAAGATCGCGATGGTGGGTTCGGGCTACGTCGGCCTCGTGTCGGGCGCCTGCTTTGCCGACTTCGGCCACGACGTGGTCTGCATCGACAAGGACGAGGGCAAGATCGAGAGCCTGCGCCAGGGCGTGATGCCGATCTACGAGCCGGGTCTTGCCGAACTGGTCGCCGCCAACGTCAAGGCTGGTCGTCTCTCGTTCTCGACCGACCTTGCCGCTTCGATCGAGGATGCGCAGGCGATCTTCATCGCGGTGGGCACGCCTTCGCGTCGCGGCGACGGCCACGCCGACTTGAGCTATGTCTACGCCGTCGCGCAGGAACTGGCAGAGAACCTGAAGACCCCGGCCGTCATCGTCACCAAGTCGACCGTGCCGGTCGGCACCGGCGACGAGGTGGAGCGGATCATCCGCGAGAGCGGGACTGCGGTGCGTTTCGAGGTCGTCTCCAATCCCGAATTCCTGCGCGAAGGCGCCGCCATCGGTGACTTCAAGCGCCCCGACCGCATTGTCATCGGCGCGGAGGACGAATGGGCGCAGGGGGTGATGAAGGAAGTCTACCGTCCGCTCTTCCTGAACCGCGCGCCAATCCTGTTCACGTCGCGCCGCAGCAGCGAGCTGATCAAGTACGCCGCCAACGCGTTCCTCGCGACCAAGATCACTTTCATCAACGAAATGGCGGACCTGTGCGAGAAGGTGGGCGCGGACGTGCAGGACGTGTCGCGCGGGATCGGGCTCGACAACCGCATCGGCGCGAAGTTCCTGCATGCGGGGCCAGGATATGGCGGTTCGTGCTTCCCCAAGGACACGCTGGCCCTGCTGAAGACCGCCGAGGACTACAACAGCCCGGTCCGGCTGGTGGAGGCCGTGGTCAAGGTCAACGACAGCCGCAAGCGTGCCATGGGCCGCAAGGCCATCGAGGCGCTGGGAGGCGAGGCGCGGGGCAAGCGCGTCGCGCTGCTCGGCCTGACCTTCAAGCCCAACACCGATGACATGCGCGATGCGCCCTCGATCGCCATCGTGCAGACCTTGCTTGATGCCGGGGCGGAAGTCGTCGCCTATGACCCCGAAGGCATGGAAGCAGCCGCCGCGATTATGCCGGAAGTGACGATGGCGCCAAACGCCTATGCCGCGATCGAAGGCGCCGATGCGATCGTGCTGGTGACCGAATGGGACGCCTTCCGCGCGCTAGACTTCGCGCGGATCAGGCGCCTGGCCAATGCTCCGGTCATGGTCGACCTGCGCAATGTCTATGATCCGGCCGAAGTGCGCGCGGCCGGCTTCGAATATACCAGCGTCGGCCGGCCCTGACGTGGCAACGCCGCCCCGGTCGGGGCGGCGGGCCGTCATGCAACGAGATCGGGTTCCAGCGGTCCCGCTGCCGGCGGTTCCTCCTCGACCACCGGCGGCCTTTGCGTGCCCCAGTGGATCGAGCTCCAGACGCGCTCGTGGAAGTAGTAGAGGCCGATCTTGGTGATGACCTCGGTTCCGGCGATGGCACCGGCAGCCTTGGCGCTGCCGGTGAAGAGCCAACCCAGGAGGAAGGTATCGATGCTGCCCAGTGTCCGCCAACTGATGGCCTTCACCACCGAGCGGGCGTGAGCCTCATGGCCGTGAAACAGGAACATCGAATACCTCCCCAGCGATCCGGCCAGTAGCCGGGGTCCCTATCAGATCGTGGGCGCCCAGCCGAGCAATTGATTCACGATCCGCTCGGCCGCGTTTTCGGGTGTTTCCTCGGTCGTGTCGACCCGGATCTCGGGATTCTGCGGCGCTTCGTAGGGGCTGTCGATCCCGGTGAAGTTCTTGAGCTGGCCGGAACGGGCCTTCTTGTAGAGCCCCTTCACGTCGCGCGATTCGGCCACTTCAAGCGGGGTGTCGATGAACACCTCGATGAATTCGCCATCGGCCATGAGCGAGCGCACCATTTCGCGTTCCGCGCGGAACGGGCTGATGAAGGCGGTGAGCACGATGAGCCCGGCATCGGTCATCAGCTTCGCCACTTCGCCGACGCGGCGGATGTTCTCGATGCGGTCGGCCTCGGTGAAGCCCAGGTCCTTGTTCAGGCCATGGCGCACGTTGTCGCCATCGAGCAGGAAGGTGTGCTTGCCCACCGCGTGGAGGCGCTTCTCGACAAGGTTGGCGATGGTCGACTTGCCCGAGCCGGACAGGCCGGTGAACCACAGCACTGCCGGCTTCTGGTGCTTGAGCGCGGCATGGGCCTCACGGCTGACGTCAAGCGCCTGCCAGTGCACGTTCTGCGCGCGGCGCAGGCTGAAGTGCAGCATGCCGGCGGCAACGGTCGCGTTGGTGATCTTGTCGATCAGCACGAAGCCGCCGAGCGTGCGGCTGTCGGCATAGGGTTCGAACACCAGCGGCTTGTCGGTGGCAAGTTCGGCCACGCCGATGGCGTTCAGTTCCAGCGTCTTGGCCGCCAGATGTTCCATCGTGTTGACGTTGACGACGTACTTGGGCTGCTGGACCGTGGCAGAGACGGTTTGCGTCGCGAGCTTCAGCCAGTAGGCGCGGCCCGGCAGCATGGCCTCGTCGTTGAGCCAGACGAGTGTTGCCTCGAACTGGTCGGCAGCCTGCGGCGGATTGTCGGCCAGCGCGATCACGTCGCCGCGCGAACAGTCGACCTCGTCGGCCAGACACAGGGTCACCGACTGGCCGGCGACGGCCTGGTCGAGATCGCCGTCGAGCGTGACGACGCGGGTGACCTTGCTGGTCTTGCCGGAAGGCAGGACGCGAATCTCGTCGCCCGGCTTGACGCTGCCGGTGGCCACGAGGCCCGAGAAGCCGCGGAAGTCGAGATTGGGGCGGTTGACCCACTGCACCGGCATGCGGAACGGCTTGTCCGCGTCGAGCGAGGAGAGGACCTCGACCGTCTCGAGGTGATCGACCAGGGTCGGCCCGTTGTACCAGGGCGTATTGGCCGAACGGGTGGTGATGTTGTCGCCCTTGAAGCCGGAGATCGGCATGGCGGTGAAGCTCTCGATGCCGATCGAGCGTGCGAACTCGGTATAATCCTTGACGATGGCGTCGAACACGACCGGATCGTAATCGACAAGATCCATTTTGTTCACCGCAAGCACGATGTTGCGGATGCCGATCAGGTGGCACAGGTACGAGTGGCGGCGGGTCTGCACGAGCACGCCCTTGCGCGCGTCGATCAGGATCACCGCGAGGTCGGCGGTCGAGGCGCCGGTCACCATGTTGCGGGTGTACTGTTCGTGGCCCGGGCAGTCGGCGACGATGAACTTGCGTTTCTCGGTATTGAAGAAGCGGTAGGCGACGTCGATGGTGATGCCCTGCTCACGCTCGGCTGCAAGACCGTCGACCAGCAGCGCGAAGTCGATGTCCTGGCCTTGCGTACCGACCTTCTTCGAATCGTTTTCCAGCGCGGCAAGCTGGTCCTCGAAGATCATCTTCGAATCGTAGAGCAGGCGCCCGATCAGGGTCGACTTGCCATCGTCCACCGACCCGCAGGTGATGAAGCGCAGCATCGTCTTGTGCTCATGCACCTTGAGGTACTGGTCGATGTCCTCGGCGATGAGTGCGTCGGTGACGTAGACGGGCTGTTCCGTGGTGATCGTGTCGGTCATCAGAAATACCCCTGCTGCTTCTTGACTTCCATGCCCGCGCCGCCGGCGTCCTTGTCGATTGCGCGGCCCTGGCGTTCGCTGGTGGTGGTGAGCAGGGTTTCCTGGATCACTTCCGGAAGCGTCTTGGCGGTGCTTTCCACGGCGCCGGTCAGCGGATAGCAGCCGAGCGTGCGGAAACGGATCGAACGCATCTGCGGCGTCTCGCCCGGCTTGAGCGGGAAGCGGTCGTCGTCGACCATCAGCAGCATGCCGTCGCGCTCGACCGTGGGACGTTCTTCCGCGAAGTAGAGCGGGACGATCGGCACGTCGTTGAGATGGATGTACTGCCAGATGTCGAGCTCGGTCCAGTTCGAGATCGGGAAGACGCGGATGCTCTCGCCCTTGTTCTTGCGGGCATTGTAGAGGTTCCACAGCTCGGGCCGCTGGTTCTTGGGGTCCCAGCCGTGCGAGGCGGTGCGGAACGAGAAGATGCGTTCCTTGGCGCGGCTCTTCTCCTCGTCGCGGCGTGCGCCGCCGAAGGCCGCGTCGAAGCCCCACTTGTCGAGCGCCTGCTTGAGCCCTTCGGTCTTCCACATGTCGGTGTGGAGCGCGCCGTGGTCGAACGGGTTGATGCCGCGCTCGGCCGCCTCGGGATTCTGATAGACGAGCAGCTCCATGCCGCTCTCCTTCGCCATGCGGTCGCGCAGGTCGTACATCGCCCTGAACTTCCACGTGGTGTCGACGTGGAGCAGCGGGAACGGCGGCGGCGAGGGGTAGAAAGCCTTGCGTGCGAGGTGCAGCATCACCGCGCTGTCCTTGCCCACCGAATAGAGCATCACGGGGTTCTCGGCCTCGGCCACGACCTCGCGCATGATGTGGATCGCTTCGGATTCGAGGCGCTGGAGATGCGTCAGGGTACTGCGGTCAGGTGTCACGGTTCTCGCTCCGGTATTGCGCTGGCCCCGTCTGGCGAATCGCGCGGCCTTCTTGCGCTCCCAGATGGGAGCGCGCACGGATGGAAATCTTGGAGGCGCTAAATTCGGGCTTTGGGACAGAGTGCTTGCGGCGGGTTGGCCAAGGGCCTAAGCGCATGACATGGCCGTTTTCCTGCATGAAGAAGACCTGCCCGAAGGCGCTCTGGCGCCCGGCGCAGTGGCAGTCGATACCGAGACGATGGGGCTGATCACGCCGCGCGACCGTCTTTGCGTGGTCCAGATATCGGACGGGCGCGGAGACGAGCATCTCGTCCGCTTCTCTCCCGGCAGCGCGTTCGCGGCACCGAATCTCAAGGCGGTACTCGCCGATCCGGAGCGCCTGAAGCTCTATCATTTCGCGCGCTTCGACCTGGCGGCGATCGAGCACTACCTCGGCGTTGTGGCCGCACCCGTGTTCTGCACCAAGATCGCATCCAAGCTGGTGCGTACCTATACCGACCGCCATGGCCTGAAGGACCTTGTGCGCGAACTGTTGGGCAAGGAAATCTCCAAGCAGCAGCAGTCGAGCGACTGGGGCGCGCCGACGCTGACCGATGCGCAGCAGGAATACGCCGCGTCCGACGTGCGGCACCTGCACGCGATGCACACCATCCTGGTGGAACGGCTTGAGCGCGAGGGCCGCACTGCAATGGCGCAGGCCTGTTTCGACTTCCTGCCGATGCGCGCGCGCCTCGATCTCGCCGGCTGGGCCGAGCGCGACATCTTCAGCCACGAGTAAGGCGGGAAGGGCAAGGCTCCGGCAATGACCGTCCAGGCTGACATGATCCGTACGCAGCGTCGCGGCTTCGCGGCGCCCGGCGGTTTCCATGACCGGCTGGTCCATTTCCTGGCCCGCGCCTTGCCGGCCGCCGTGGGCGCGCTGCTGGCGATCATGATCATCGCGCCGCTTTCGCCGCGCGGGGAGATCAGCTTCCTGCTCGACCGCCGCAAGGTGGCGGTGCTGGAAGACCGCATGCAGGTGTCGAGCGCGATGTATCGCGGGCAGGATGACCAGGGGCGCAATTTCTCGATCACGGCGGGTTCGGCCGTGCAGCGCACCAAGGCGACGCAGATGATCCAGCTCGACCAGCTCACCGCGCGGATCATGCTCGACGACGGGCCGGCGCTGCTGACGGCAGCCAAGGGCAACTACGATTTCGGCCGGGAGATCGTCGACATCGTGGGGCCGATCAACTTCCAGACTTCCGACGGCTATCGCATGACCGCAACCAACGTGGACATCGACCTTGGCGGCAAGCGGCTGAAGAGCCGCGGGCCGGTCGAGGGCAGGATTCCCGCCGGAACATTCTCCGCCGACCGGATAAGCGCCGACCTTTCGGCCCGGTCTGTCACGCTCGAAGGAAACGCCCGGCTTCGCATGGTGCCCGGCAGGATGCAGATGCCATGACCAAGATCGAGATCATCCGTTCGGCTCGCCCGCTGCGCATGGCGGCACTCGGTTTCGCGGCCTCCGCGGCTCTCGTCGCGGGCGCACAGCACCTTTCGGCGCAGGGCATCGCCAGCCACGACAGCAACGCTCCGGTAAACTATGCCGCCGACCGCATCGAGGTGCAGGACAAGGCCAAGCGCGTGGTGCTTTCGGGCAATGTCGACATCTCGCAGTCGGACCTCAGGATGCGCGCGGCGCGCACGACAGTGGCCTACAGCGATACCGGGAACATCGACATCGAGCGCATCGACGCGACCGGCGGCGTACAGGTTACGCGCGGCAGCGAAAGCGCGCGGGGCGATGTTGCGGTCTATGACTTCAACCGCAACATCATCACAATGACTGGAAACGTAGCGTTGCGGCGCGGCGGCGACACGCTGAACGGCGGGCGTCTGGTGATCGATCTCGATTCGGGCCTGTCGAGCGTCGACGGCCGCTCGGGTGGCGGCAGCGCGGGCGGCTCCGGCGGGCGCGTGACCGGGACGTTCAACGTCCGCCAGAAGAACTGACCGACTGAGTGCCCTGCGCCGAAACGCCGGCGCAGGGCACTCAGCGCTTCTTGCGGATGCAGTCGGCGCGGGCCTGTCCGATCTGCGTCGGCGTGTCCGGTCCGGGGTAGGCACCCAGCGCTCCCTCTACCGCAGGAACCCGGCTGCAATCGAAGCGTGCACCGTGCCGGATGGCGAGCGCCAGCGTTGCGGCAAGATCGGGCGTGGCTGGCATCGCGACGAAGGCCTTGCGCCAGTTTCCACCATCGACGAGCGTGCGGGCCATCGCTTCGCGGCCGGCAGGCGTCGCAAGCAGGCGACGGGTGAAGTCGGTGGTCGGCGCCTGATCGTCGCCCAGCGCATTGATCGCGGCAAGGCGATGCGAAGCCTCGACCGGATCGCCCGCGCCGAGGGATATGTCGAACATCGCCTGCTGTGCGATCGAATCGCGCCAGCCGCGCCGCGCCGCCGACTGGATAAGCAGGGCGCTACCGCGGCGGTCACCCGCCCGCTCCATCGCGATGGCGAGAAGCGAAAGATGCTCGGCTGGCATCGGGCGACGGCGGACGAGGGTGCGCGCCACATCCAGCGCCCTTTCCGGCCGGTCCCGGCGCACGGTGGCGATGGCCACCTGTTCCTGCGCGAAGCTGCGGAACGGGGGCGGGACCAGTGCGGCCAGAGCCGGCTGGCGCCGTGATGCGCGATCGAGTTCGGCGCCCGTCGCGACGACGGCAAGGGCGAGCATGAGGACGATCCAGGCGATGCGCTTCATCGGCCGGCACCTCCGGCGACGTGCCCTGACGCGTCGCTGCGCCCCGCGCGTGTGAGAAGCGCGACCGCAAGCGCGGCGATGCACAGCATGGCCTGGTTCCTCAGCGGATAGTCGAGCAGCGACTGGAGAGCGACGGCCATCAGGATTCCCGTTCCCGCAAGCGCGGGCCAGCGCTGCGGCGTGGACGCGGCCCGCCATGAGGCGAACGCGGCCCAGATCGCCCAGAGCGCGACCACTGCGAGGCCGACGACCCCGGCCTCGACCGCGATCTCGAGGTAGTCGTTATGTGCGCGCCCGGCGCGGCGCGGCGTGATGTTCTCGAGCGATTCGTCGATCTGGAAGACTTCGTCGAACGTGCCCATCCCGGCACCGACCGGCCAGTATCGCTCGATGGCGTAGCGGGTATCTTCCCAGATAGCTGGCCGCTGTTCCTCGGATCGTTCGAAACGGGCTAGCGCGGTGTCGATGCGCGATCCGCCACCGGCAACGGTCAGCGTCGCGCCCAGCGCAAGCGCGACAAGCGCGCCGCCGAGAGCCGTACGGGCCGCATTGCGCCCGCTCCCGCCGACGCGGCGGTCGAGCGCCATCGCTCCGATGCGCAGAACGGCAAACGCGGCGGGGAGCCCCAGCAGCACCATGCTGGTGCGCGACTGGGTGAGGAACACGCCGGTGGCGAGGAGCAGCGCTGCGCCTGCCTTGGTCAGCCAGATGCCCGACAGCGGGCGGGCTGCGGGCAGGGCTGCGAGGACGAGCAGGCAGCAGACAAGGAATACGCCGGTCGAATTGCGGTTCGCGAAGAACCCGAAGAGCACGCCCGGCATCTCATTCTCGATGTAGAGTTGCCCGGAACCGCCCTGGCCGAGGACCTGAACGACACCTAACAGCACATTGGCGAGCCCGATCATGACCACAAGGTGCATGATCCTGACGGTCGCGGCCTCGTCCAGCCGCCATGCGAGGACGATCACCGCGAACGGTGCGAGCAAGCCAAGAAAGGCGACGAGGGTGCGGGCGCTGCTGACCGTGAAGGGAAACCATCCGGACGCTGTGGTCGCGCCATCGGCCACGGCAAGCGCCTCGTTGACGAAATCCCGGCCGGGAAGGGTGGTCCATGCGGCAGGCGGCAGCGGCAATAGCTGCACCAGCGGGAGAGCCAGGGTTAGTACAACCAGGCCAGCGAGCATCCGCGGCGAACGGGCGAGAAACTTGCCGAGTTCCGCGCGGTGGAGTGCAAGTAGCAGGATAGCCGCGAGCTGTACGACAAGGTTTGCGAGGCCATAGGCGACGCCGCCACCTCCAAACAGACAAGCCACGAGAAGCAGAGCGCCAAGCTGGTTGGGCCGAGTCTTGAACATGGTGCGGAGTCTGACCGGTTGGCGGACGGGGTCAAGCGCCCGCGAGGCATAGGGCAGGGATTGCTCCCGTTTCGGAAACGCAATGACGCAGATCAGAGGCCGCAGTCATGCCGTGAGCAGATGCGAAAACCCCGGCCACTGTTGCCAGCGACCGGGGTCAGATTTCGCAGCGAATGGCTTAGTTGGCGCCGTTCGACTTGTTGTCGATCGCACGCGAGATGCCATAGGCAGCCGCACCGCCCGACAGGAGCACGATGATCCAGTAAGCAGGCTTCAGGTCATTGTCATCCTTGACGCCGGTCGAAGCACGGCTCGCCGAATAGGACGCGGTCTGGTAGACAGACGAGGAACCCGCGCGGGTGCCAGCCTGAGCGACGACCGGAGCGGCCATCAGTGCCGAGGCGGCGAGCGCCGCGGCAATGCGAGAAAACTTCATGGGTCAATCTCCTAAGCAGTAGCGCTTCCGTTTACCGCCCTCTCGCCGTTCGGTTACCGCAACGCAAAATGATTCGCAACCCAAACTCACTGTTAAGTTTGAATATTGCTGCCTTTCCGGGGCAAGGCGTTAAGAAACGAGTACTTTGTCAATGGGGAACTGTTCCAAAACCGTCGTATTTTCGGGCGAAATTGGCGCATTCGGGTTCGCAGGTGCGAAGCGGGTGATGATCGCTTCAGCCCCTCCCTGCCGCCCAATTCCCATTCCGGGCATTTGTTCCCGGCATTCGTTGCGGAGCCTTGCCTGTTTTGCGGTTTTTTCGCGTCAGGTTGACATAAGGCCACGGTTTTGCAGTGCAGGCGCGAGGATGTGGTTTCAGCTGGCATGGTGACGCAATGAGTGAGCAGGTGGCGGCACGGAACCCGCAGGAACTGATGGAACGGGAAATGCGCGTGACCTTCGGTCCGGTTCCCGAAGCAATTGAGAACAGTTTTTACAACGAGGAGGACATTTTCGTCATTTCGGACGAGGAATTCCTTTTCACATCGCTGGACCACGTTCGCTATCACTACCGGCGCGGTGCCGGTTTGACCGTTCAACTTCCTCCGGCGGGGCTCGACAGCGATTATGAGCTGTTTCTGTGGGGCACCGTGTTCGGTGCGGTAGCCTGGCTCAACGGACTGGTGCCCCTTCATGCCAGCGCGGTGGACGTTGGCGGGCGGATCGTGGCGTTCACCGCGGATTCGGGCGGAGGCAAATCCACCCTTGCCGCCGGGCTGGCAGGCCTCGGTTTGCCCCATGTCTGTGACGATACGCTCGTGGTCAGCGTCGATCCCGATGGCATTACGGCGTTGCCGGATGCCAAGCCGCTGAAACTTTGGGATGATGCGCTGGTGCTGACCAATCTTGAGGCGGCCCGGCCGGTGCCTTCGATGCCCGGCAAGCACTATGCAAGCGCCAGCGTGAAAGCGCTCCTTGCGCTTCCTCTGACCGACCTCGTGTTTATCGAGAAGGGCGAGCGAATCGAGATTGAGCCGGTAACGGGGGCGGCCAAGTTCGGCCTTCTTCCCGAAGCGCTTTATCGCGGCTTTGTCCATGTTGCCCGCGGCGACCGTGCGGTGCACGAGCAATTCATCCTCCGCTTCTGTTCGAAGGTGCGCTTCTGGCGATTGCGCCGTCCATTCGATCCGCTTCGATTCGGTGCGGATCTTCAGTCGATCAAGGCAATGCTGCTTGACGACATGAAGTGCAAGTAGTGGTCAAAGTCACCGCAATTACAGGATTATCTGCTTTCTAGCTTGCTTCGCATACGCAACAAATGTAAGCGTCTGTTAAGCGATCCGGCTTGTGTACTAACTTTGGTTAAGGGTGCTGACATGACTGAACGTAACGATGCGGCCAAGGTTTGGGCTGCCCCTGTTCTTGAAGAACTGACCGTCGACCTCGCGGCGATCGCTGCTTCGACCAACCCGGGCAACGACGGCAACAAGGGTCAGACCAAGAGCTGATCTGTACTGCGTCCGGAGGATTCCATCGCAGATGAGCCTTGTCTTGCGTAAAGTCGATTCGTCGTTCTGTGCCACGGAAGTCGACGGTGAACTTGTGATGATCCACTCCGGAACCGGGAAATTCTTTTCCCTCAAGGGTGTCGGCCTGGAGATCTGGAATGCTCTGGATCGCCAGGCCAATCTTGAGGCGATTTCTGCCGATCTCGTCCAGGAATATGGCATTTCAGCGGAAGAATGCGCTGCCGCGGTCGAAGGCTTCGCCAGTCAGCTCGTGGCGGCGGGTTTCGCCGAATTTGTCTGATCAGCAGGACGGGCGCCTCGATTCTTCCGGTGGCGCCAGAATTTGGTGGCTTCGCTTCAACGTCCTGAAGGCCACCTTGGCGCTCACGGCGGCGCGCCTTGTCGTTTCGTGCCTTCCGTTAAGGACCTGGAGTCCCGTTCTCGGGGCAATGTCCGGTTCGCCTGTCGCCACTCAAATCCCTGAATCTCCGCCCGCCGAGGCCTTTGATGGCCCGCGTCATGCCCACGCCCGACTACTTGCCGGATGCGTGGAACGCGCTGCCGAGCGACTGCCTGGAACAAGCAAGTGCCTGCCGAAGGCGGTCGCCCTGCAGGTGCTGCTGCGCCTGGCGTGGATTCCGTCACGCCTCGTCATCGCTTTCCACGTGACCGACCGGACCGGACCCGATGCCTATCACGCCTGGACCGAGGTGTGCGGCGAAATGCTTGTGGGCGAATGCAATCGTGCAGAGTATCGATCGATCATGACTTTCGATCAGCCTCGACCGGTGCGTGACAGGACTTGACCAAGACCGTTCTCATCCTGACTGCCGCAATCGACCTCGATGGCGGGGACTGGTTCTCGCCCTGCTGGGAGCGCGTGACCCGGTCGATGGCCCTCGGCAAGGCCGGCGACATCATTCATGGGTGCGTTCCGGGCGCCGCCCTTGCCATCCGCGAGGAGAAGCCGATTGCCGCTGGCCGTTCGGCCCAGAACCGGCGCGGCAGCTTTCGCGAGCAGGAGGACGGGTCCTACGTCCTGCTTGCGGGGCGCATCTTCAATCGCACCGACCTCCTGCGGCGCTTCGACCTGAAGCAGGGAATGGACGATGCCGACCTTTATGCGGCGGTCTCGGCGCGCATGGGCGAGGCGGCCTATCGCGCAATCGTTGGCGACTACGCGGCGTTGCAATGGTTCCCGCAACGCCGCTCGCTGCGGCTGGCGCGTTCGGGCACCAGCAACATGCCGCTGCACGTGTGGCGCGACGGTTCCCGGATCGTGATCTCCTCGCTGCCCGGCCCGATCCTGGCGAGCGGCGTACCGGCAAGGATCAACGACGATCGCGTTGCCGACGAGCTTCTGCTGTTTTCCCCGGACGGGCGAACCAGTTTCTACGCGGGCATGCACCGCGTTCCCGGCGGCGGCGAGGAAGTGCACGATCCCTCGGGCTTCAAGGCGCGCCGCCTCTGGTCGGTGAAGGATGCGCCTGAAATCAGGCTACGGCGCGACGAGGACTACGTCGAAGCACTGGATGTGCTGTTCGACGAAGCGGTTTCGGCAACAATGGACGGCTCGAGCGCGCCCGGCATCCTGCTGTCCGGCGGTTTCGATTCGCAGACCGTCGCCAGCTATGCGGTGAAGCGCCTGCCGGCGGGACGGCGATTGCAAGCCTTCACCTCGGTTCCGATGCAAGGTTGGACCCCGCCTCCCCGGCCCGGAATATTCGGCGACGAATCGGCGCACGTCCGCGCGCTCTGTGCTATGTACCCGCAGATCGAGCCGCACTTCATCGAAGCGGCGGACTTCCGCTATGGCGAGCGGGGTCACCGGCAGTTCCTCGTCGGAGGATGGCCCGTCTTTAACGAGATGAACGCCCATTGGAGCCATGCTTCGCTCGAGCAGGCGGCCGATCTGGGCTGCGACCTCATGCTGACCGGAGACCTCGGCAATTCCGGCTTCAGCTATGACGGTCTGACCGGTTACCCGACCTGGCTGCGCGAGGGGCAGTGGTTTCGACTGTTGCGGGAAATCGGCAAGTCGGACGACCCGCGGCCATTCTGGCGCAAGCTGATTTCCCTCGCCGTGATGCCCCACGTACCCGTGCGCTGGAAGCGCAAGATGGACCGGCATCGCCCGTGGAGACCTTCGGCCTTCGCGACCTGGTGCGGCATGCGCGAGGACTTTGCCCGTGAAAGCGGCGTGCTGGATCGCGCGGAAGCCGGGGGGCACGATATTGATTTCTACGACATCCCATCGGCCAGGACGTGGCGGGCGAACGTTGTCGATTCGCTGAACGACGGTGCGCCGGAAATCTACCTCGGCTACCAGCTTCTCTACGGCGTGCCGATGCGCGACCCGACGGCCTACCTGCCGTTGCTCGAGTTTTGCGCAGGCATCCCGGACGAGCAATACCTGCGCGATGGGCAGACGCGCTGGCTGGCGCGGCGGCTGATGCAGGGCCGGGTCCCGGAGATGGTCCGGCTGGAAAATCGCATCGGCGCCCAGAGCAGCGACTGGCCACAGCGGTTTGCGCGGGACCGTGAGGATCTTATCGCCGAGATGGAGCGGATGAAGGCGGACGAGCGCCTGGCGAAGATCTTCGATTTCGAGCGTCTTGCCGCCAACCTGCGCGAATGGGACGGCTCGGACAGGCCCGAAAGCCGATCGAACTTCAAGATCAACGCCGCAGTCGGACGGGCCATGGTTTCGGCGCGCTTCGTCAGCCATGTGGAAGGCCGCAATGTCGGCTGAAACGCGACGCACGACAGTGGCAGCGCTGCGGCAACTGGTCGATGCGGCGGGTGTTGGCCGACTGACCTGGATCGGCATTCTCATGGCGGTGTCGAGCCTGACCGAGGGCATCGGGCTGCTGCTGCTTGTCCCGATCACCGGGGTCATTGCCGGGGAGGGGGCCGGCCTCGGAGAACTGGGACGCTATCTTGCCCCCTTGCAGGGCATGCCCGTGGAACTGTTGCTTGCCAGCGTGGTCGGGCTTGTCGTGTTCCGGGCGGTCATCGTCTATCTCGTGCTCGAAGCGAAGACGCAGCTTGGTTTCACCATGACGCGGAACATCCGCATCGACACATATACTGCGGTTCTGGGTGCGGAATGGCGATGGTTGAGCGGCCAGAGCAGCGCATCCCATGCAGCGCGGATCGTGGGCGAGGCGGACCGCGTCGGCTCGCTTGGCGAAGATGCGCTGTCGGTGGCTACCTGGGCAATTACGGGAGTGGTCCTGATCGCGACGGCGTTCGCGATCTCGTGGCAGCTCACCGCAGTGTCGCTTTTTGCCGCTGGCGTGGTCGCGATCGCAGTGGTCCTTCTCAGGGCCCGAAAGCTGCGCGAGGGCGAGCGCTATGGCGAGGCCTACCAGGCCATGCAGGAGCAGGTCACCAACGGCCTGTTCCATCTGCGCGCTGCGCGCATCGGCGGCGCGGAGGTTTCGCTGGCCAGCCGCTTTGCCCGAACGGCTCGAGCGGTCGAGGAATCGGAGCTGCGCTTCCATCGCTCGGTCTCGCTGGCGCACGTCGCGTTCCAGGCGATTGCCGCCGCCATGCTCGGCGCGCTCATCTATGTGGCGCTTCTGCGCTTTCACACCCCACTAACCGTCCTGGTGCCCGTCCTGGTGATCATGGCGCGGCTGGTTCCGATCGCTTCGGGCATCCAGCATTCGGTCCGGCGATGGACGTTCAACCGCCCCGCGCTCGACGCATTGCACGGCCTCGTCGCGCAGGCCCGTGCACACCAGGAACATGCCGACGACGGTTCGCCGCCGCCCGTCCTGCGCGAGCGCCTCGAACTACGCGGAGTGTCGCTGCGCTATCCGGGGCGGCAGCGCCCGGTTTTCGATGACTTCGACCTGTCGATCGCGGCTGGGTGCGTCGTGGCGATCTGCGGCCCGTCCGGTGTCGGCAAGAGCAGCCTGGCGGACATGCTGGGCGGGCTCATCTCTCCCGACGCAGGCGAAGTGGCCATCGACGGCGAGGTCCTGCGCGATGGCGCGCGCGTGCGCTGGCGGCGGCGGGTCGCCTATGTCGAGCAGGTGCCCTATCTGTTTGACGGGACGATTGCCGAGAACCTGTGCTGGGGCCTGCCGGGACACGATGACGCGGCGCTGGAGAGGGCGCTCGACCGGGCGGCCGCGCTGTCGTTCGTGCAGGCTCTGCCGCTGGGCCTGCAGACCCGCGTGGGCGAGGCGGGGCGGCAGTTTTCGGGCGGCGAGAGGCAACGGCTGGCGCTGGCGCGGGCGCTTTTGCGCGAACCGGACCTGCTGATTCTCGACGAAGTGACTGCCGCACTCGACGGGGCCAACGAGAACGCGGTGCGGGGTACGATCAGGGCCCTCAAGGGCTCCTGCACGATACTCATCCTCGGTCATCGAGCGGGGCTGCTTGAACTTGCGGACCAGATCGTCGATCTGGGGACGCATGCCACGGCACCTTGAAATGACCGCACGGAATGTGACGGAAGCGCCGCACGAGACGTTGTTGCTGCGCATTTGCGCTGCGCCGGATGCTGACCACGAGATGGCGTTTCGGGGGCTGGACGAGGAGGGCTGGAGCGACCTTGCCGCGCTCGCGGAGGACAAGCGCGCTGCGCCCCTGGTCCGCCGGAGCATCGCGATCGCGGGCATCCAGCCGATCGTTCCTGCGTCTGCCTTGCAGGAGATCGACCGGGCCTGCCAGTGGCACGCGCTCTATGGCCTGCGTCAGGCGGTCGCGCTGAAGCGGCTCATCGGGGTTCTGGCGCAGGGTGGATTCCATCCGATCGTGCTCAAGGGCCTCGGTCTGGCGCACCGCGACTATCCCGACCAGGCATTGCGGCCGCTGCGCGACGTGGACTTGCTGCTGACGCCGGACGAAGCACCCGCGGCGCAAGACCTGCTCCTGCGCACCGAAGGATACCGGCTGGCGCCCTGGGCGGGGACCTATGGCGTGGAGTACGGGCACCAGATGCCCGAACTGCAGGACGTGGAGTTCGAACTTACCATCGAGGTCCACCACAGGATCAACGCGCGGGGCTGGGCGCAGGAGCCCTTGTTGCTCGAGTTGATCCGCGGCGAGGCGACCGAACTGACCCTTCTCGGCGCACAGGTCCGCGTTCCTTCATCGCGTGCGAACTTTCTCCACCTGGTCGAACATGCGACGCTCCACCATGCTTTCGAGAATGGGCCGCTGGTGCTGGCCGATCTGCATTTTCTTGTGCAGCGCAACGAACTGGACTGGGGCTGGATCGAGGCAGAGGCGGCGCGGCTGGGCCTCGCCAATTCGCTTCGCCTGCTGGCGACGGTGGCTGCGGAGCTAGGCGCGGGCTGGCCGCCCGCGCACCTGGCCAACAAGGAATGCGTGCCGGACCTGCACCTGGCATCGGCGCATGTCGCGATGCTCCAGGACAAGGAGGCATCCGAGCGCAACAAGATGATGCGGCGGCTGGAGGCGGAAACCAGCGGTGACAGCGGCTGGCGGGCGGCTGTTGCGCGGGCATTCCGGCCCAATCCCCACCAGCTTGCCGCCTTCGCCGGATCGCGGCACGACGACTGGCGGCGGTGGCTGGGCTATCCGGCGTGGCTGTTCAACCGCGCGCGGCGCTATCTGGTTGCCTCGCGGGACGAGGTCGTGAGATCCGGAGCTGAGCGCGAGGCGGAAATGGTCAACTGGCTCCGTCTCGGCTGATGGTGCGCCCGTCGCACGCCATCCTATCCGTAGTTGACCTTATCCCCTGATGTTGCAATGCAGAACGCGGACGGGGATCCGGGCGCGCGCGTTCCGGACCTTGGGGCGCGCAAGTATTGGCATTGTAACGGTGTCATGGTCTATTTGATGGCGGCCGGCAATTTGCCGGCCGATCTGGTTCGTCACGAGGAGTATCCCGCACTGTGAGCGATTCAACAGCAGGAACCGGCAGGAAAGGCATCATCCTGGCGGGCGGTTCCGGCACGCGGCTTTACCCGCTTACCCGCGGCGTCTCGAAGCAACTCATGCCGGTCTTCGACAAGCCGATGATCTATTATCCGCTTAGTACCCTGATGTTGGCGGGAATTCGCGATGTACTGATCATCACGACGCCCGAGGATGCGGTGCAGTTCCAGCGTGTTCTGGGCGATGGGTCGGCGTTCGGCATCGCGATCAGCTATGCGGTCCAGCCAAGCCCCGACGGGTTGGCACAGGCCTTTCATATCGGCGCGGACTTCGTGAAGGGCAGCCCCAGCGCGCTCGTGCTGGGTGACAACATCTTCTACGGGCACGGCCTGCCGCAATTGCTGCAGAACGCCAATAACCGACCGACCGGTGCAAGTGTCTTTGCCTATCGCGTAAACAATCCAGAGGCTTACGGCGTGGTTGCCTTCGACGCCGAGGGGCGCGCCAGCTCGATCGAGGAAAAGCCCGAGAGCCCCAAGTCGAACTACGCGGTCACTGGTCTCTACTTCTATGACGAGACCGTCGTCGAGCGTGCCCGCGACCTCAAGCCGTCGCCGCGCGGAGAGCTGGAAATCACCGATCTCAACCGTCTCTACATGGACGAGGGCCAACTTTCGGTCGAGATCATGGGGCGTGGCTATGCCTGGCTCGATACCGGAACGCACGGTTCGCTGCTCGATGCCGCGACCTATGTCCGCATTACCGAGGAGCGGCAGGGTCTGAAGATCTGCTGCCCCGAAGAGATCGCCTGGCGGCAGGGCTTCATCGACGATGCGGGCCTGGAAAGGATCGCCCAGCCGCTGCGCAAGTCCGGCTACGGTGAATATCTGCTGCAACTGTTGACCCAGAAGGGGCCACTGTGAACATCATCGAATGCGATATCGAGGGGCCGCTCGTTCTCGAACCGCGCGTGTTCGGCGACGAACGCGGCTTCTTCATGGAAAGCTGGAACGCCGAGGCCTTTGCCAAGGCCGGGCTCGACCTTCCGTTCGTGCAGGACAACCACAGTCGTTCGCAGAAGGGCGTGCTGCGCGGCATGCACTTCCAGAACCCCGGGCCGCAGGGCAAGCTGGTCCGTGTCGTGCGCGGCGCCGTATTCGACGCAGTGGTCGACTTGCGCAAGTCCTCGCCAACTTTCGGCAAGTGGACCGGGGTCGTCCTTTCGGCCGAGAACAAGCGCATGTTCTGGGTTCCGGAGGGCTTCGCCCACGGGTTCCTGACGCTCGAGGACGATACCGACTTCCTCTACAAGTGCACCGCGCCCTACGCGCCGCAACACGAATGCAGCCTGGCGTGGGATGATCCGGACGTTGGCATCGACTGGCCCCTCGACGGGATCGAACCGAAGCTTTCCGCGAAGGATGCCGACGGCGTAAGGCTTGCGGACGTGAAGGCCTTCGCGTGAAGGCGCTGGTCACCGGCGTCGGCGGCCAGCTAGGCAGGGCACTGCTCGCGACTGCGCCCGAAGGTTGGACCTGTGTGGCGCTTGACCGCGCTGCGCTCGATCTTGGCGATGCCGATGCCATCGCCCGCATCGTCGAGACGGAGCAGCCGGACCTCGTGTTCAATGCCGCGGCCTATACCGCAGTGGACAAGGCGGAAAGCGAGCCGGAATTGGCCAACGCGATCAACGCCGGTGCGCCGGGCGCATTCGCAAGGGCGCTGGCCGGATCGGGCAAGCGCCTGGTACAGGTCTCGACCGACTTCGTGTTCGATGGTGCCAGCGGACACGGCTATCGGCCCGGCAATGCGCGCAACCCGCAGTCCGTCTATGGCGCGAGCAAGGCGGCGGGCGAAGATGCGGCGGGCGATGACGCGATCATCGTGCGGACGAGCTGGGTCTATGCCGCCGGCGGGGCGAACTTCGTGCGCACCATGCTGCGTCTCATGCGCGAGCGCGAAGAGCTGCGCGTTGTGGCCGACCAGATCGGCTCTCCGACCTGGGCGACGGGGTTGGCGCGGACGCTGTGGGGCCTTGCTGCGGCCGACAGGCCCGGCATCTATCATCATCGCGATGCAGGCGTGGCGAGCTGGTACGACTTTGCCGTGGCCATCGCCGAGGAAGCCCATGCCCTTGGGCTGATCGCGCGCATTCCCGCCATCGTCCCGATCGCAACTTCCGATTATCCGACGCCGGCAAAGCGTCCTTCGTTCTCGGTGCTCGACGTCAGCGGTACGCGAAGCCTGCTGGGCGACGCGCACGTTCATTGGCGCACCAATCTCAAGACAATGCTGAAAGAGGAAAAGGCTCTTGTCTAACCTGCTTGTCACCGGCGGCGCCGGCTTCATCGGCGGCAATTTCGTCCACTATTGGGCGCAGCAGCACCCTGACGACACGATCGTCGTGCTCGACTGCCTGACTTATGCTGGCAACCGGTCGACCATTGCGGGGGTGGAACAGGCCGAACTCGTGGTGGGCGACATTCGCGACACCGACCTCGTCGAGAAGCTGCTGCGCGAGCGGGACATCGCGACGCTCGTCCACTTCGCCGCAGAAAGCCATGTCGACCGTTCGATTACCGGACCGGACGCCTTCATCGAAACCAATATCCTTGGGACCAACAGCCTGCTCAAGGCCGCGCGCAAGGTCTGGCTGGACGAAGGTTCGGGCCGCGCCCACCGCTTCCACCACATCTCGACCGACGAAGTATACGGGTCGCTCGGTCCCAGCGATCCGGCCTTCTCGGAAACCACGCAGTACCAGCCGAACTCGCCCTATTCGGCGTCGAAGGCCGCATCGGACCACCTCGTGCGCGCCTATCACCATACCTATGGTCTGGATGTGACGACGACGAACTGTTCGAACAATTATGGGCCGTACCATTACCCGGAAAAGCTGATCCCGCTGTTCATCCTCAACGCGCTGTCGGGCAAGCCGCTGCCGATCTACGGCGACGGCATGAACGTGCGCGACTGGCTTTACGTCGAGGACCACTGCCGGGGAATCGAGGCGGCGCTGAAGAACGGCAAGGCCGGCGAGACCTACAACATCGGTGGCGGCGAGGAACTGCCCAACATGGCGGTTATCGACCGTATCTGCGCGGAAGTGGATCGGGCATTCGTCGAAGTCGAGGGGCTTGCGGAGCGTTATCCGGATGCGCCCGCCGCCAAGGGCCGGGCGACCAGCGAACTCAAGACCTTCGTCGAGGACCGCAAGGGGCACGATCGCCGATATGCAATCGACGAGACCAAGGCGCGTGCGGAGCTGGGCTATGTGCCGCAGCACGACTTCGAGACAGGCCTTCGCGGCACCCTGCGCTGGTACTTCGACAACGAAGCGTGGTGGCGGCCGCTCAAGGATCGCGGCTGATCTGCCCGGCTGGACCGGTTCCCGATCGGGCCGGTCTAGCCATTCGCCGCGTCGCGGTTGCCTTCGTCGAGTGCGCGGGCGGTCGCCTCTAGATTGGCGTGACCGTTGCGCTGGTCGGGTTCGAGGTGGTTGCCCTCGGCCCATTCGTTCCAGGCATTGATGAAGATGAAGCGGCGCTCTGGCGGGGCGTTGCGGCGTGTCCACGCCACCATTTCGCGCAGCCACCGCCCGTAGCGTTCCGGCGTGGAGCCGACGAAGATCAGCGGGCGGTTCTTCTTGCGGGCCGAATTGTCCCAGCCGGGCGTGACGCAGCGCAGCCAGCGGTCGGGCGAAACGCCGGCCGGGGGCGGGCTTTCGGTCATGCCGCGCGCGAGATCGTCGTAGAGATGGATCGCGGCCTGCCGGGTACCGCGCAGGCGAGCGAAGATACGGCACCATGCACGGGTCAGCAGACGCCGAAATCCCGAAGCCTGCGGCGGGCTGAACTTGTTTGGAGCAAATTCCACGGCCACGTCGAAGCCGCTAGCCTCGACGTCGAACGCCGAAGTCATGAAAGCGCCGAGGAACAGTTCTCCAAGACCCGCCTTGCGCGCCTCTTCGCGCCAGATCGCGACTGTCGATCGGGCATCGGGAAGCTGGTCGGGTCGATAGACGAAGAAGGCGACCTTGCCATCGATGCGCAAGTATCTGGGGTCGGAGAAGATCGGCAGAAGTTCGCGGAAATGGGCCAGATCGTCGTCAGGCCCGTAGTTCTGGGCGAGCAGGACCGCTGAATCCTTGCCGTCCCAGGTTCTTGTCCAGTTCTCGTTCGCCCAGCACAGGCAGAACGGAAAGTCGGGCTCTCCCGAGGCGACGATGTCGTTCACCGGACGCTCGAGGATGCGCTTGCCGCCGAACCAGTAGTGATAATAGCAGAAGGCCGATATGCCGTACTGCCGGGCCAGCTCGGCCTGCGCCGCGCGCGTTTCCGGCAAGCGCATATCGTAGAAGCCAAGGTCTGACGGCAGGTGCGGCTGGGGATGGCCGGGAAACAGTGGTCGGGCCTTGGTGACGTTGGTCCATTCCGTGAAGCCCTTGCCCCACCAGGCGTCGTTTTCCGGGACGGGATGGAACTGCGGAAGGTGAATGGCGATTGCCTTGACGTCGCCGGTCCGGTTGTTCGCGTTCATGTTTCCTTCGGGACAACCCGTCTGCTGCGCTGCAAAATGGGGCTAGCACACGCCTCCGGAAAAACCCATAGAGTTTCCGACTGCAATTGGGCGCACGGGGGCGCGTCCGGTTCGACGAAGTGGGAATCAGATTGCTTCCGGATATGACATGCGCCTCGCGGTAAACGCCGTCTACAGTATTGCCGGTGCGGCAATCCCGATGGTCGTAAGCATCGTGACGGTGCCGATCTATCTGCATGTCATCGGCGGCGAGCGCTATGGCGCGCTGCTGATCGCCTGGCTTCTCCTCGGCTACTTCGGGCAGGCCGATTTCGGCATCGCCCGTGCGATCACGCACCGGATCTCGGCCCTGGGACGGCAATCGCGCCAGCAGAATGCCGAGACGCTGTGGTCGGGCATTGCGGGCGTCATGGTCTTCAGCCTGTTGAGCGCCCTCCTGGTCTATGGAGCTTCCGGATATTTCTTCTCCGGTCCGTTCAAGGTGGGCGAAAGCCTGCGGGCCGAGATGATGGCATCGCGGGTTGCGCTGGCGCTGTGCATTCCGGTCATTGCCATCACCAGTGTCTTTGCGGGCGCCCTGATGGGGCTGGAGCGGTTCAAGCTGGTTTCGGCGGGCAACCTTGTCAGTTCCATCGCGATGCAGGTCCTCCCCCTGCTCGTCGCGTACTATGTCGGCAGCAATCTCACCGGCCTTATCTTCGCGGCGCTTTTCGGCCGGGCGATCGGCCTTCTGATCGCGGCGGGAGGTGCGTGGCTGACGATGCTGCGAGGGCAGGCGATATCGGTCTCCCTCGCCGAATTCCGCCACCTGTTCACGTTCGGCGCCTGGATCCTGCTGACGATGATCGTCGGACCCATGATGACGATGGCCGATCGTTTCGTGATCGGTGGCACGCTCGGGGCCACGGCGGTTGCGGTCTATACCGTGCCGTTCCAGATCGCGAGCCGCTCGGCCATGTTCCCCTATGCCGTATCGCAGGTCCTTTTTCCGCGGTTCGCGTCCGACAGCGGGGAAAGATCGCAGGAGCGATGCCGCAGTTCGACCGTGCTGATCGCGCAGGTCTACGCGCCAATGGTGATCGGACTTTCCTGCCTCGCCGCACCGCTGCTGCACTTGTGGATCGGCACAAAGCTTGATCCGCGATCCATCCTCATCGGCCAGATCGTGATCACCGGATTCTGGGCCAACGCAATCGCGGGTGTGCCTTACGCTTATATCCAGGCGCGGGGAAATCCGCGCTTTACCGCCCTGCTCCACGTGGCGGAGCTGCCATTCTACACGGCTGCGCTGTATCTGCTGGGAATGAACTACGGGCTCGCGGGCGTCGCCGCCGCCTTCACCTTGCGCTGCGCGGTCGACTGCGTGCTGCTCATGGGAGCTGCGAAGTTGTGGACGCGCGAGATGGCGGCACGGCTGGCGGGTCCTGTCGCGCTCGTGTTGCTTTCGATTGTGGCCGGGCAGATGTTCCAGGGCTGGGTCGGCGCATTCCTCGCTGCCTTCGTCCTTGGCGGGGCGGGCGGCGTGCTCATGCTTGTCCAAATGCCCGACGAAGTCCGATCCCAACTCGACAAGACCGCGCTCGCCCGCTTCCTGCCCCGCTGGACGGCGAAAGCGGCGTGATCGCCGTGCAAGAACCCCGACACAGATCCCGGAAGGACCATATGCTGGAATCAGTCTCGTCGTGTGCCTATTGCGGCGAAAGCGCCCACGAACGCGCCTCGAGCGATGTCGAGGACTGGTTCTTTCACAACGTCGAGGGCGGCTTCGACTTCGAACGCTGCAACGGTTGCGGCAGCCTGTGGATGAGCCGCAGGCTCGCGCCGCAGGACCTTCCGCGGGCCTATGCGTCCTACTATACCCATGCCGTGGTGGATGGCGGGCGGGCGGAGCGCGGGATCAAGGGCTGGCTGCGCGACTGCTATGTCCGGACGCGGTTCGGCGGGCGGTCGGGGCCGGTCGAACGCCTGGGCGCGGCAGTCTATCGCCGGCTCGCTCCGGGCCTTGTCCATCTCGATGCGATGCATCGCTTCGCACCGCCGGCTCCTGCGCGCATCCTTGATTATGGCTGCGGTGGCGGGACGTACCTGCGGCAGATGCGCGCGCTTGGCTACGACGTGACCGGCGTCGATTTCGATCCGGTAACCATCGCGCCGCTGAAGGCCGAAGGCATCGCTGCGTTCTCAACGGATGAAGTGGCGCAGCAGGACTGGGCCGAGGCGTTCGATTGCATCACAATCAACCACGTGATCGAACACGTTGCCGATCCAATTGCGCTGGTTCAACAGCTTGCCGGCATGCTCAAACCCGGCGGACGGCTCTACTGCGAGGCGCCGAACGCCCATGCCACCGGTCTTGACGTGTTTGGCCGCTATTGGAGAGGTCTTGAGGCGCCGCGTCACTTGACCGTGCCCAGCAGCGACGGGTTGCGCCGCGTGCTGGCGGCGGCGGGGCTCGAGGAGGAGCGGTCGATGATGCGCGACTGGGTGCGCTCGCTGACGTGGCCGCTGTCGCTGGACGCGGTTCCGCCGGATGAGCGTACCGACTACGAGCGCAAGGCGGCCGAAGCGGCGCCTCACACGCTTGCCAATTCCGAATACCTGATCGTCGTCGCGCGCAAGGGATGCAAGTCGTGAGCGGCGCGCTACGGGCATCGATCAAGCGGGTCATCCCGGCGCGACTCAAGCGCCTGATAAAGGACGTGCGCGATCTGGCGACGCCCCCGCCCATCGATGACGTCGTCCTGGCGGAATATGTCCTAGTGCCCGATGCCTCGGAGGCGCCGCGGCTGAACTTCGTGATCTCGAACCTGACACGGGCCACGGCCTTCGGCGGCGTCACCACCGGGATAGACGTCTTTCTCGAACTTGCGCGGCATCTGTCGCGCAAGACGCCCCTCGACCTGCGCGTCATCATCGCCGAGCCCGATCGCGAGACCGATCTGTCGATCATAGCCGAGCGCGCGGGCAGGTTCGGACTCGAGGGTGAGCGGATCGCGTTCCACGCGGTGCGCTCGTCCACCGAGGCCATACCGGTGCGCCGCCGCGATGTCTTCGTGTCCTACAGCACCTGGATGACGCTTAACCTGCAGGGCCTGCTTGCCCGGCAGGCCGCGCATTTCGCCCAGGCGATGAAGCCGCTGGTCTTCCTGATCCAGGAGTATGAGCCCCACTTCTACCCCTTTTCGTCGGCGCATATGCTCTCGCGCGAGGCATACGACCGGACCGAACGGCTGTGGGGGGTGTTCAACAGCTCAAACCTGCAATGGTATTTCGAGCAGGTGGGCCATTCGGCGGAGCGGTCGTTCCTGCTCGAGCCGGTCATAAACGACAAGCTCCGGCCCTATCTCGATAGCGTCGCGACAAGCGAGCGCCGCAAGCGCATACTTGTCTACGGGCGCCCCGGAATTGCGCGCAACTGCTTTCCCGCCATCGTCCGCGGCCTTCGCCGCTGGGTGCGCGATTTTCCGGAGGCGGCCGAATGGGAGGTCGTCTCGGCCGGCACCGCGCATAAGCCGATTGCGTTGGGGCAGGGGCGGATGCTGGAATCGGTGGGCAAGCTGTCGCTTGAAGAATACGCGGAAATGCTCGTTTCCAGTTCGGTGGGGCTCAGCCTGATGGCGTCTCCGCACCCAAGCTATCCCCCGCTGGAGATGGCCCACATGGGGCTGCGGACCATCACCAACGGGTATTTCGGAAAGGATCTCTCGACGTTCCATCCGAACATCCGAAGCGTCGGCAGCATCACCGAAAAGGCGCTGGCCGACGCGCTGTCCCGGGCTTGTGCCGAACATGGCGCGCCGGTGAACGCGTATCGCAACGAAAGCTACGTGCGCTCCGATCCTTACCCCTTCGTGCCAGCGCTGTGCGCAGCCATCGCAGAGGAAATCGGCATCGCCCGCTAGCGCCCCCGCGCACAAGCGGCGAGGGGGCACTGCGCGGGCTTACTGCAAGGCGATGAGCCCGGCGCAATCCGAGGCCCCTCGGGCCTTGCGGTTCCTGTCGTTCCTGAGCGAGGGGGGCTTGAGGTTGGTCAGGAGCGCGCCCCGGGGCGTGAAGTCGCCGGCGGCGGGATTTTGCCAGAGGTCCTCCTCGGTGCCGCCCATCGAGCTTCCGGTCGTTCCGGCCGGCAGCGTGGCGCCGGCCAGAAGGTGGTTGTTGACGATCCGGATGTCGGCATCGGGCGTCCCCACCCATGCCATGCTCCTTGCGACGTTGTTCGCCCAAAGGCAGTAGCCGTCCGCATTGAAGCCATCGGCCGGGCGCAGCAGCCAGCCCTGCGTCATGGAGTTGTGCGCGAAGACGACGTGCGACTTCACGCCGGACCGGCTCACCTGCGAGAAGAAGTCGTTCCTCACGTTGTAGTCGCCGGCATAACTCGGTCCGGGCTTTCCGTGGAAGCCGTTGTTCAGGAAGATGAAGTCCCGCGCCGCGAAGGACGATGCGATGAAAAAGCACTGTCCGGCGAAGTTCGTGATGACGTTGTCGGCCACGATCACGTTTTCGGTGATCGGGCTGCCGGTGGTGAGGTGCTGCCAGACGTCCCCGTGCTGATCGAACATTGTCACGAGTTGCAGGGTCACGTTCTTGCAGTTGCGCGCGGTGAAGCCTGCGCCTTTGCCGCCGACGACCGAAAGCACGCTGGCGCGGCGCGTGTCGTCCTGGAGCGCGGCCGACCAGCCCGACAGGCCGTTCAGCCAGTTCACCACCGAGGAGTTGCGTCCGTTCGTGGCGGTGTAGAACCGGTCGGTGGTGAAGGTCCCGACGGTAGTGCCGTCGACCTTCGCGGTGAAAGTGCGGCTGCCGGCCTCGTTGACCCCGGCCAGTTCAAGCGTCGCCGTCGTGCCCGGTCCGGTATAGGTGACGGTGAACGCGTTCACGTCCTTGGCCCAGTCGACATAGCCGTCATGATCGTCGAGCCGGTTGCCGACAGCGCAACGCACTTCGGTAAAGGCATCCGCAAAGCCCCGGGTGATGGTGCAACCGCGCACGAGCGAGGCACCGTTGACCGCCGTCGGGAGGTCCGAAATCTGGCACTCTGTCAGGTAGGGGTTGTTCCGCGCGACGCCGTACTGGCGCGGTCCGCCGAGGTAGGCAAGCGCGCCGCGTCCCGCCGAATTGATCACCTTCACGCCATCGAACCAGTGCTGGTTGCCTACCCCTTCGTGATAGACGTTGGCCGCTGTCGCCATGTCGATGGTGATGTTGGCGCCGCGAAAGCAGAGGCCGTCATACTTGGTGCGCGGCGTGGCATCGGCATATGTCGTGGTGCCGCGGATGGTGACCGGTACGCTCGCCTCGATCGTGGCACGGCCCTTTGCGGTGGTGTAGGTGAACGGAGCGCCGATCCCGCCCAGCAGATAGTCGTCGCGTGCCTCGGTGATCGTGATGCGCGGCCTTTGCCGGCCCTGCGCCGCGCAATAGGTCAGCGCGGCGGTGATCGACTGGTAGCGCGACCCGGCGACGGTCGGCAGCGACGGGGCGACAGTCAGCTCAAGATCGTGGAGCGCCGCCGAGGGCATGAAAAGGTATGGCCCGATCACGCGGCTCTGCATGGTCGGGTCGGCGGGCACTGCCTCGACGTAGAGGCTGGCATCGCCATTGCGACCGTCGTGCCTCAGGCGCACCCACCAGCCGTAGTAGGTGACGGGCTGGTCGTTCGCATCGTCGAACGTCTCGAACGAGGGGGCGGCGATATCGATCTGCCTGCCCTCGAAATGAAACCGGACCTTGGCGAGGCCGAGATTGTCGGCAAGCGATCCGTTGCAGTTTGCTGCCGCGTAGACGCCGACGAGAAGCTCGCCCGTGAAGGCCTGGTTCGGGGGGACCATCAGGCGCAGCGCCGGCTTTGCCGTGGTGCGGACGGGATCGGCGGGAACCTGGGCGAAGCCGCTTCCCGCCGTGCCGTTCCATGCATCGCCCGGGGTCAGGGCGGGGCGCGCGGCGGCGCCCCCCCGCATCGCGGATCGCCTGCCGCCGCGAAAGCCGAAGCCCAGCCGCGCCATCAGGCCAGGCCCACGATCGAGGCGGCGGAGGTGCCGGTGGCGCGGATCTGGCGGACGCGGGCATCGATGATCGTGCCGGCCTGCACGTTGGCGAACGTGACGAAGTCCGTGCCCGAAAGGCTGCGCAGTACGACGTTGCCCGCCTCGCCGACGTAGATCGCCTTGGTGACGAACGGAAGTTCCTCGGAGTCGCTGGGCGCGATGGCAAAGCAACGCGCCGCGGGCGAGATGACGCTGTCCGAACTGGAAGAGAAGAGGTCGATGGGCATGTCTTGAACCTTTCTGAACAAAACCAGAACGGCGGCTAGCATGGTGTGAATATTGTAGGAAAATGGATTCTGCTTGTTGCGATGCGGCATTTCTTCTTGCCGGGTCGGGGTGGGCGGGGCTACCCATGCTGCCTTGCAGGAATTGGCAATAACATGAACGCATCGATTGCATCGCGGGCGCCCTACAGGCCCGCCGCCCGGCCTCGGCCGGTCTCGGCGTTTCGAGCGCTGCTGCCCGCCATCATCTTGTTCTACGCCACCATCATCCCGATGGAGGTGCGCTTCGACATTGCGGACCAGACCTTCTATCCGCCGCGTGTCGCGGGCTTTCTGCTCCTGCCGTGGCTGATAACCAAGTTGGTTGGTGGTGGGTTGAGGTACCGGGCGGTTGACGGCGTAATGCTGGCAGGCGTCACCTGGATGCTCATCTCGTTCATGGTGTACTATGATCCGATTACCGGACTTCTCCGCTCCGCCCCTCTGGCGTTCGACACTGTCATTCCATATCTCGTGGCGCGTGTTTGCATCAAAAACTTGACCGATCTGCGGCGGTTCTTGATCATAGCCGCGCCGGGAATAGCCATTGCCGGCGGTTCCATGGCGCTGGAAAGCTTTTCTCACGTTCCTTTGGTCAAGCCTGCGGCGGCATCGATTTTCGGGCGGCTTTCGTCCTATGAGAACGGCGTCGCGGTAGGCAGTGCGAAGTTCATCGAGGAAACCCGCCTCGGGCTTCTGCGCGCGTCGGGTCCGTTTTCACACCCTATCCTCGGCGGGATCTACTTGTCGCTTTTCCTCCCGCTCTACATCTACTCCGGGATACGAGGCCTGCCGCGCAAGCTGGGCATCGTGGGGTCCGTCTGTGGCTTCTTCTCGCTAAGCTCCGGCGCGTTTCTGGCGCTTCTCATCGGGCTGGGCATCCTCGTGACCGATTGGGTCCAGAAGAAGGTGCAATTCCTGAACTGGCGCCTGATCATCGGCGCAGGCGTTCTGGTCGCCAGCTTGCTGCATCTTCTTTCGCAGCGAGGGCTTATCCCGGTCCTGATCAGGTATACGCTCGATCCTGCCACCGGGCGCTATCGCCTCTATATCTGGGAATACGGAACCCAATCGGTGGCTAAGCATCCCTTGTTCGGCATCGGGTTCTCGGATTGGGAGCGACTTGCCTGGATGGGGACCAGTGTCGACAATCACTGGCTGCTTCTGGCCATGCGGCATGGCCTGGTCGTGTCCGTCGCGTTCCTGTTCGTCCTTTGCTACGGTATATATCACCTCGCAATATCTGCATCGAAGACGCGCGGGTTCGATCGGAACACCTACATTGGCGTCGCGGCAAGCCTGCTGACTCTGTTGATCACCGGGTTCACTGTCGCCTTTTTCGGACAGATGGTGACGATGTGCTACTTCTTCCTTGGAATGGCGATCAGCCTGCCGTTCGCGTCATCCGGCAGGCGCGCCATCTAGCTGTTATGCTGAAGTGGGTCTGGCATTGACGACGCAAGATATTCAGCCCCGGGACTATATACCGTCACTGGATGGCTGGCGAGCGGTGTCAATTGCCATCGTTTTCCTGGCACATGCGTTTCACTCACTCCCGGTTCCGGGCGGGTTTGGGGTCACGGTATTTTTCTTCATCTCTGGCTACCTCATCACGACGCTTCTCGTGAGAGAGTATGCAAAGTCGGGGACGATTTCGTTCTTGAGTTTCTACATTCGCCGCTTCTTCCGGCTAGCCCCGCCGCTGCTGCTCACGATGACACTCGCCATTGGGTTGGTTCTCGCCGGACGAGCCGAGGGAACGCTGTCTCCGGTCGGGCTGGCGAGCCAGGTATTCTTCTTCTTTAACTATTGGGATGCGACTGCGCGGCAAGCCGACGTGATTTCTGGCACCAAGATATTTTGGTCCCTTTCGGTAGAAGAGCACTTCTATTTTATTTTCCCGGCAACGATGCTGCTCATCCTGAAAAGGAAGGCGTCTCCTGCTGTCCTTGCAGCAGTCGCGCTGGTCGCAGTTTTCTGGCGCATCGTGAAGTTTTCGGTTCTCGGCTTCGACGAGTGGCAAATCTACGCGCTTACCGACACCCGCTTTGACTCGATGCTCTGGGGCAGTTTCCTTGCAGTAATGATGGAAAAGAGGCCCGACCTTCTGCAGGGCATTCCCCGCCGGGCCATTGCAGTGGCGGCTCTTGGCGGAGGGGCGCTTATCCTCCTCACCTTCGTGGTGCGGGACGAGTTTTTCCGGTCAACGTTCAGATACACGGTACAAGGCGTTTCCCTTGTTCCGATATTCTACTACTCTTTGGTATACCCCGGAACCTTGGCTTACAGGGTACTGAACTCAAAGATCGCCAGACAGATCGGCGTCTATTCCTACACGTTCTACTTGTGCCACTATATCATTTTGAACGCTCTCATATTCAACGGATTGGTTGAGCGCGAGCTTGTCGCAGCAGTCTGGGCTGGGTCCCTTGCGCTGGCATATTCAGCCCTGATGTATCATTTTGTCGAGCTACCCGTGCGGCATTGGAGAAGCGGTTTGTTGACGACGCTTGCCCGGTCACGCACATCCGCCCGCGAGGCGGAGGCCCGCCCATGACCGACGTAACGTACAGTGCCGTATCACCGGAAGTCACGGTCATCGTGGTCAGCTACAACACGCGCGACCTTACGCTGCGTGCGCTGGAAACGCTGTTTGCCAATGCCGGTGACGTCTCGATGCGGGTCGTGGTGTGGGACAATGCCTCGCACGATGGGTCTGCCGATGCCATCGCCCAGGCGTTCCCCGACATCGAGCTTGTCCGCAGCGACGAGAACCTCGGTTTCGCGGTTGCCAACAACCGGGTCGCAGAGGCGGCAGATACCGAATGGCTGCTCTTGCTGAACCCGGACACCGAAACCTATCCCCGCGCGGTGGAGAACATTCTCCGCTTCGGGCGCGAGCATCCCGAAGCCGGCATCGTCGGCGGCCGGACGGTCTTTCCGGACGGATCGCTCAACGCCGCCTCCTGCTGGAACACCATGTCGGTGTGGAGCCTGTTCTGCTCGGCCGTGGGCCTGTCGCGCCTGTTTCCGGACACGATTGCCTTCAATCCCGAAGGCATCGGTGGATGGAAGCGTGATTCGGTGCGCCACGTCGATGTCGTTGTCGGCTGCTTTCTCCTGATCCGGACGGACCTGTGGCACAAGCTCGGCGGGTTCAACCAGCGCTACTTCATGTATGGCGAGGAACACGACCTGTGCCTGCGCGCGGCGCAGCTCGGTTACCGTCCGATGATCACGCCCGATGCCCAGATCATGCACCTGGTCGGCGCCTCCACTTCGAAGCGCGAAGAGAAGATCGTCCAGCTCATGCGCGCCAAGGCCACGCTGGTGCGCGACCACTGGCGTGGATGGCGCGTTCCGCTGGGGCTCGGCATGCTCTGGCTGTGGATCGCCACGCGCCGGGCCGGCTCCGCGATTGCGGCGACCGTCAGGGGGGAGGCCGCCCGCGCCAGCGTGTGGCGCCGGGTCTGGCGGGATCGCCGGGAATGGCTTTCGGGATACTGACCGGCGGGATACTGACTGGCGGGATACTGGCCGGGCGGCGCGCTACGGGCGCGTTCCGGCTTCTGCGGCGGCGGTAAGCCCTGCGGCGAAGGATGCGGCGATTTCCGGTCGGGTGAATTGCCGAGCGCGACCGTCCTGTTGCCAGCGTGCGAGCGCACGTTTGAGCGGCGCCTGCTCGCGCACCAGCGTGCGCATACCCTCCGCGATCCGCCCCGGTTGCCGGGGGTCGACGCCGATGGCGAAGGGCTCACCGTCGAAATAGCCGTCCACTGCCCTGCCGGTCGGATAGACCACAGGCAGACCGCAGAACAGCGCTTCAATGAAAACGAGCCCGAAGCTTTCGCGCAGCGAGGGCAGGACGAAGCCTGCCGCCCCCCCGAGCGCTTCGCGCAGTTGGCGCCGGTCCATCGCACCGGCCAGTTCCACGTTTGGCAGGTCGCCGAGGATCGCGCGGCATGTCCCGAAGTCTTCCTCGCTCCCGCCGCCGATGATCGAAAGCCGGATATCCGGGTCGGTCGAGGCAAGCTCGCGCATCGCCAAGGCAAGGCCACGCAGGTTCTTGAGGCCATGGTTGCGCAGGTGGAACACCGAGACCAGCTGATTGCCGTCCATCGCCGGGGCCACAGGCTCGTCGATGTCGGTAGGGCAGGGAAGCATCGTTGTGAGGCCCCGGCGCCGGCCCAGCCGTGCCTCGATCCGCCGCAACGCCCACGGCGCGAAGGGAAATGCGACGGACGCCTCGTGGAAAACGCGTCGCAGTTCGCCGCGCAAGTCCGGGCGGGCATCCACGATACGCGTATCGGTGTTGCCCTGGATCGAGATCGCGAACGGAATGTCGAGCCTGCGTGCCATCCGGCGCGCCACGATCCCCTCGATGGAAAGCTTGTGGCCCACGATCAGGGCGGGCCGTGGACCTTCCGCGAGCCGTTCGACCAGCGCGTCGGCTACCCGGTGCAAGAGGGTCTTGTGAAGCAGCCCCATCGGCGGGGCCAGGTACTCGGCTGCCATGCCCCGTTCGAAAGGGACAATGCGCGAAAGCGGAGAGCGTCCCAGCAACGTGGCGGACAGGGCTACGGGACCGGGCGACTTGCGATTGAGCGAAATGACCCGATGAGCGAACGTATCGTCGGTCATTTCCAGCAGCGTGCGGATGACCGGGGTCTTGGAAGGATTGATCGGGTCCGGGAAGTCGCCGCTGATGTGCAGGATGTCCGGCCTGGGGTGGAAGAGCGTGGTCACTTGGCCTTCCGGATGTGCCCTGGGGCACTTCGGCCGGCACCCGGCGCCATCCATGTGCGCGCTGGTGCCGGCCAGTGGTGGTCTGGGCTTCGCCCCTTACTTGGGGTCGTTGCCGTAGGAGTAGTAGTTGTAGACGTAGTCGTAAGAGAGGCCCGCTTCCGCCGACCGGTACTTGGTCAGCACGGCGCCGGCGACGTTCGCTCCCGCCGAGCGCAGGCGGCGCAGCGCCGTCTTGGCCTGGCCGAAGTGCGAACGGTTGGCCTCGACGATGAAGATCACCCCGTCGACGTGGTTCGAGATCAGCGGAGCGTCGGCAAGGCCCATCACAGGCGAGGAGTCGACGATCACGAGGTCGTACAGGCCGCGGCACCGGGCCAGGAAGTCGGCCAGCCGCTGCGAGGACAGCAACTCGACCGGGCTCGCCGGAATCGCACCCACCGGCAGCACGTCGAGGTTCTCGGGCGTGCCGTCAAGCAGCGCGCGATCCAGTTCCACGTCGCCCAGCAGCACTTCGGCAAAGCCGACCGACGAGCGCTTGGTGCCGAACAGGTGGTTGATCGTCGGCTTGCGCAAGTCGGCGTCGATCAGCAGCGTCCGGCGACCAAGCTGCGCGTACTTGCGTGCAAGGACGCTCGAGGTCAGCGACTTGCCTTCCGAAGGCTGGCTGCTCGTGACCTGGAGGACGCGATGCTCGCCGGCAACCGCGAAGTCGATCGAGGTGCGCAGTGAGGAATAGGCCTCCATGAGCGAGCTGAACGGATCCTGGATCTGTTCGGCGATCTCCTCCGACGTGAGGTGCGGCGTGAAGCCGAGCATCGGCGTGCCGAGCTTGCGCTCGACATCCTCGCTCGACCGCAGCCTGTCGTCGAACGCTTCGCGCAGGACCGCAAGGCCGATGGCAAGGCCGGTGCCGAGCAGCAGGGCTGCGAGCATGTTCTTGACCAGGTTGGGCGAGACCGGCTGGCCCGGCGTTGGTGCGCCGTCCAGCTTGGTCACCGCGCCGCTGTCGACGTTCGCTGCCGCTGCAAGCTGGTTGTAGCGTTCCAGCAGGGTGGCAAGCTGCGTGCGCAGGGCGTTCGCCTCGCGGTCGAGGATGTTATACTGGACGCGGCGGTCCTGTTCGTCGAGAGTCTCGTCGGCCACCTGCTGGAGTTCGCCCGACAGGCCCTGCTCCTGGCGCAGGGCGATCTGGTACTGGTCGCGGATGCCGTTCTTGATCTCGGTCGAGATGCGCGTGATCTGCGCGTCGAGCGAGTCCACCTGCGCCTTCGCTTCACGCACCTGCGGATAGTTCGAACCATAGCGCTGGCGCATCTCGGCGAGCTGCGTGACCAGCTTGGAACGATCGGTTTGCAGGGCCTGGATGGTTGCGTTCTGCTGGACTTCCGGAAGCTGGGTTGCCGGCGTGTTGGCAATGGCGCGCCAGCGCTGCTCAGCCGCGATGCGGTCGGCGCGCAGCTTGGTGTAGGTGGAATTGATGCTGGCAAGGTTGGCAACGGTGATCGTGCCCCCGGGTGCAGCACCGCCCTCCTTGTCCGATGCGGGGGCCGCAAGCGAACTGCCGACGATGCGGTTCTGCTTGGCGTAGGCATTCGCCTTCATTTCGGCGGCCTGAAGCTTGGTCCCGATCGTGCGGATCTGCTCCTGCAGGTAGTTGCGCGCGTAGAGGTTGGTTTCCAGCCCGCGGCGGATGTCGTCCTGCACGAAGGCATCGGCATAGCCATTGGCCACCAGGCTCGCGAAGCGGGGATTGCCCGACCGGAACTTGATGGTGATGATCCGGTTGTCCGACGGGATGTCGACCGAGACGCCGCCCTGTGCGATGCCAGCTGCCGCCTCGCGGCGCGCGTAAGCCCACTGCTTGGCCGTGGTACCGTTCGGGCGGCCGTTTGCAAACGCTTCGCCAAGGAACTCGTCGTTGGCGTCGAGCTTGAGTTCGTCGACGACGCGATAAGCCATGTTCTTGCTCTGGATCACGGATCCGAGCGTGTTCATGTAGCGGTTGATTTCGTTGCTGTTCGGCGTCGGGGCCAGATCCTGGCCTTCGACAATGTTCACGCCGGTCGGATCGACGCGCACGGTGGCGCCGGCTTCGTAGACCGGGCGCATGAGCAGCGTGATCGTCAGTCCGATCACGAGCGCCGCTGCTGTCACGCCGATAAGAATGATCCGCTGGCGGAAGAGCAGCCCGCGGATCGTTGCGAGGCTGATCAGTCCGCCCGTAGTCTCTTCATGCGGAACCTCGTGTCCCGGAAGGTACTGGTCCGACCAAGAACCTCGATTTTGAGCGTCTATCATGCTTGCAGCGGTCCTGTTGAATGTCTTGGCAAGGGGCTGTGCGTCAGATGTTCGTGAACAGCGCGAAAGCCGGTAGAGTCTTGAGCAGGTCCTGCCAGAACTGCGACAGCCCGGAAGTCCCGACCACGACCCTGTCGTTGGGGAACAGCACCGGATCCATCATCGTGCCTGCACGGACCGCAGCATAGTCGAACTTCGCAACCGCGATGCCACGCGGGGTCTGGCGGAACACCGCCACTTCCCTGAGTTTGGCGACGCGGCTCGAGCCACCCGCCAGGGCCATGGCACCCGATAGCCGGGTTCCGGGCTTGAACGAGTACATTCCCGGTTTTTCGACGGAACCCTCGACCGTCACGACATGCGAGCCGAACTGCAACACGTTGACGTTGACGCTGGGGTTCACGAGAGCGGCGGACGAAAGCTTGCTGGCAACCAGCTCCTCCACGCCGCGCGTGGTCAGGCCGTCGACCTTGACCGGGCCGATCATCGGCAGCGAGATCGTACCGTCCGCCCCAACCGGAATGCTTTCAACCGAAAGATCCGGTTCCCGGAAAACGGTGATTGCAATGACATCGGAGGGGCGGAGCAAGTACTCGGACTGCTCGCTGGCCGAATAATCGCCCTGTCCGTACTCTTGTACAGGGGTTGAATTGACGAGGCCTACCCGCACAGGTGGAGAACCACACCCGGCCAGACCGATCGAAAACGAAATCGCGATTGCCGAAGTAGTGGCTCGCCGGGATAAAAACTTAGCCATTCCCGAGATTACCCTGCCTTTGATACGTGTTTCCGCATAGACCCCGCGCCAATGCAGCGCAAGCCTAGCGGGGGTGTGTTGCTTGTGCGGTTGCCGCGGGCTAACTGTCCGGACGCGGCAAGGCGCCGGGCGCAACCTCGCGCCTCCCGCCCAGTCCGACCTTTCGATTCCACGACTGCAGGTTCATGTCCATATCCATTTTCAGCCTTGTCGCGATCGTTCTCTATCTTGCCGTCGCCTATGCTTGCAGCCGTGCGGCGCGGGTTGCGAAGATTGCGCGAAGGCCAGAAACGGAGCGCCGCCGCTGGCTTGCGTTCACAACGTTCTTCGGGGCGCTCGCTGCGTTTCGGGCGTCGAATCTCGAGGAGGCGATCAGATCCGCCCTGCGTGAACAACTCATCGTTCATGGCGAATATTTCGAGCGGTGGAGCCTGCAGGCGCCTGTTGCGGCCGCCGCACTGGTGTTGCTGGCGGCGGGCATCGGTGCCCTGTTCCTCGTCCATCCGGCGCGGCGCGGGCGAGGTCGGCTGGCGGCGTCCATTTTCGTCGCCGACCTTGCGGTGGCTGCACAAGTCGGCCTGGTCATGCTGCGCGTGATCTCGTTGCACGCGGTCGACGCATTGCTCTACCGCGGCCCGCATCTCAACTGGCTCGTGGACTGTGGTGCCACGTTCGCGGTCGCCTACGCGGCGCTTCGCTACCGCAACCTCCTCAGGGCACCGCGAGGCTGAGCCGGACCGGCGCCCAGGGGCGGGGACGGACTCAGTCGGCAAGGCAGAGCGCCTTGCGATACGCGGCGATCAACGGGGCGATCTGGTGCCCCCAATTCAGTTCGGTCTCCACGCGCATGCGGCCGAGTGCGCCCATGCGGGCCCGTCGTTCCGGATCTCCGATCAGCTCGACGATCTTTTCCGCCATGTCGACCGGATCGTTCGCGCGCGCATAGAGCGAGGCTTCCTGCGCGGAAAAGCGCCCCTCGGTCACGTCGAACTGCACGATGGGCTTCTCGAGGCTCATGTACTCCATGATCTTGTTCATGGTGGACTTGTCGTTCATCGCGTTGACGCGGTCCGGATTGACCCCGACGTCCATCGTCGAAAGAACTTCGAACAGGTCCTGATCGGGTGCGCGGCCGGTGAACTGGATGAAGTCGGCCAAGCCCTTTTCCGCGACCAGTGCCTTTAGCTTGGCGAGGCTTGGCCCTCCGCCGACAAGGCAGAACTGGATGTCGTCTCGGCCCATCACGCGCACGATATGGTCCACCGCATCGATTAGAAGGTCTATTCCCTCCTGGTCGCCCATCACCCCGACATATCCGACGAGGTGCTTGCGCCCGTTCTTCCAGCTTTCGACCGGAGGTACCCGCTTCAGCCGGCTGAGATCCGGACCTGAGCGGACGACGAACACCTTATCCGGGTCCATGCCGCCCCGCTCGATGGCGATCTTGCGATAGGAATGATTGGTGGCCATCGACACGTCGGCGGCCTTGAACGTCAACTTTTCGAACAGGACCATCAACTTCCAGAAGAAGCCCCGCTTGTCGAACTTCGCTTCGTAAAGCTCGGGATTGATGTCGTGATGGTCGAAGATATATTTGACGCCCAGAAGCTTGAAGGGCAGGGCGACAAGGAAGATCAGGTCGGGCGGATTGCACCCCTGGATCACGTCGATGCCGCGCTTGAGGAATATCTTCCAAGCCAGCACCGTTTCCCAGAACAGGGCCGCGCCATATTCCAGCAGGAACCCCAGTGCGCCGCTCGCCTCGATGGGCAGGGGATGGCGGTGGATGTCGATGCCGTCGATGACTTCGAAGCGCTTCTCGTAACCTTTGCCCGTGGGGCAAATGATCGAGACTTGCGCCCCGGCGGCCTTCAGTGTGCGCGCTTCCTGCCAGACACGCCGGTCGAAGGGCAGCGGCAGGTTCTCGACGACGATCAGGACTTTCCTGCCCGCCAGCGGCAGGCCGGGGATTTCGGTGGGGAACTCGAAGTCAGCTGCGGGAACCGGCGCGTTCATGCAATGGCGCTCACGTCGACGATACGGCGGCCCGGAAGCGCGAGGTCGCGAATGAGGCGATTGGTCGCAATCACCACGCCGTAGTCGCGCGCTTCCGCGGTCGTCTTGTCCACCAGCAGCCCGTCGATGGACGGAAGGATCGCATAGGCATAGCCGAGGTTCTGGCCGACCAGGCTCTCGGGCCGCAGTTGCGGATCGTAGATGTCGAGCGCGTAGCCCGCGTCGAGCAGCTTGCGGGCCATGTCCACCGCAGGGCTCTCGCGCAGGTCGTCGGTGTCCGCCTTGAACGCAAGGCCGACCAGCAGGACCCTTGCGCCCGGCTGGAGATCCTTGGTCACCTGCAGGAACTGGTGGTGCTTGTGCGCATCATTGCTGCGCAGCAAGGAATCGACGAGATGGGTCTGCGCACCGGTATCGGCCGCGATATGCTGCAGCGCGCGGACGTCCTTGGGCAGGCAAGATCCTCCGAAGGGGCCGCCGGGACGCGTGTAGTAGGCCGAGATGTTGAGCTTTGTGTCCGAGACGAAGATCTCGTGCACCTGCTTTGCCGAAATGCCCAGGTTCTGGCACACCCGGCCGACCTCGTTGGCGAAAGCGACCTTCACGGCGTGCCAGGTGTTGTCCACGAACTTCGTGATTTCTGCTTCGCGAATGCCCACGTGGAAGATCGGCGCTTCGATGCCTTCATGAAGCGCCACCATCTTCTCGGACGGGGCGCCATCGATCGTTCCGAGGACGATCTTGGGCGGGTGGAAATAGTCCTCGATCGCAGTGGCCTCGCGCAGGAACTCCGGGTTGTAGACCAGCTCGATAAGCTTTTCGCAGTCCTCGCCGATCACCGAACGGAAGATCGGAAGGATCATTTGCTCGGTCGTGCCGGGGCGCATGGTCGATCGGTACACGACCGTAAGGGGCGTCTTGCGGTCGGGTCGCACGGATGCCGCGATTGCCCGCGATACCTGTACGATGAAGCTCATGTTGTGCGCGCCATCGACGCCGCTTGGCGTGCCGACGCAGACGATCGCGATGTCGCAATCGTCGAGCGCCGAGCCGATCTCGGTAACCGCATGCAATCGGCCTTCCGCGCGAGCTTTGGCGATCAGGTCGTCGAGACCCGGTTCATAGACTGGCGATTTGCCCGTGTTCAGCGTTTCGACCTTGCCCAGGTTCACGTCGATCCCGACCACGTGATGGCCCTGGCTGGCAATGCACCCTGCTGCGGTGCAACCAACATAGCCAAGGCCGAGAATTGCGATCTTCAAAGTGTTCTCCTGAGGCAGGGATTTAACCGGGCTGGGACTGGAGGTTCAGGGGAAAGTTTCGGAAAAACATTTGCTTAGGCGGTCAAATCAGAGCCTTGCATGTTCATTCGCGATTGGAGAGAACCGAACTTAGCAAGTGGCCTGATATGGTGCAATGCGGTAACTGGCCGCTCGGTGCTCCGGTTCCCGTATGAGCTGGATGGCTTGCCGGATACACCTGTCGGCGGACTTCGCCGTGCCAAGGAAGGGCGCAATGCCGATGAAAACGAAATCCGGGATGGGCAGGAGAAGATGGCTTGTCGCCGCAAGTGCGGCGGTGCTTCTGGCAAGCTGCGCGACTATGGCGGTCGGGCAGGAAGCATCCTGGCCCATACGGCTCCGGCAGGACATGACGCGTGTAATCCAGGTCGAATGGCGCCTGCGTTCCGCCGCTGGCTCTTCCTGCGAGCGTCAGGCGACCGACGCCGGGGTCCTGTTCGATGATCGCCGCGCCTACGGCACGCGCGACTGGCCTCTGTTGCAGGATGTGCTGGGCATGGACGAGGCGCCGGTGGTCGCGGCGGTGGCTACGGGCGGCCCTGCCGATACTGCCGGGCTGCGTGCTGGTGATGAAGTGCTGTCCATAGGCGGCGTGCCGGCCGAGGATATCGCCGCTGCGCGCAAGGCCGGCAATCTCGTTGCCGAAGCGCTGCTTGCCGAAATTGCCGAGCGCCCGGCAGGCGTTCCTCTGGCTGTCGAAGTTCGTCGGGGCGGGGGCGCGCCGCTGCGTCTGCAACTCAGCCCCGTTCGCCACTGCGCGGCGCGCCTCGTTCTCGTGACGGATCGAGGCGTCGATGCCTACAGCGACCAGTCGAATGTGGCGCTCACCACCGGCCTCGTCACTTTCGCACGGACTGACGACGAGCTTGCCCTCGCTGCGGGGCACGAGCTTGCTCACATCATCAATGGCGACCGCAAGGGCGGCGGCATATCTGCGCGGCGCAGGATGGAGGATCTTGCCGACGAGCGGGGCCTGCGCTTGCTGCAATGCGCGGGATACGACCGCGCCTCCGCGCTTGGCCTGTTCGAGCGCCTTGGTTCGCGCGACTGGCTCGGCTTTCTGCGTGCGCCGACGCATCGATCCTTCGCCAAGCGGGTCGAGCGGCTGCGCCAGACTGCGCCGTCCGGGATTTGCCCGGTTCCGAGATAGGGTGTCCATCAATTTGCGGACGGTCCGGATCAGAAGGCTCGGTCGTGCACGAGCACGCGCGCAGTGTTGACGATGATCTTGAGGTCGCGCCAGATCGTCCACCCGTCGAGGTATTCGAGATCGGCCTGCAGACGGTTGGCAAGGTCCGTCTCGGTGTCGGTCGCACCGCGAAGGCCGCGCACCTGGGCCAGGCCGGTAAGGCCGGGTTTCAGCGAATGACGCAGCCAGTAGCGGTGGTCCACTTCCCAGAATAGTTTCTCGCCGGCAAGCGAACCGATGGCGTGCGGGCGTGGGCCGACGATGGACATTTCTCCGCGCAGCACGTTGAACAGCTGCGGCAACTCGTCGATGCTCGTGCTTCGTATGAAGCGTCCGATCCGCGTGATACGGTCATCGTCCTTGCTTGCCGAGCGCGAGCCCGTTGAATCGAGGCGTTCCACGCGCATCGACCGGAACTTGAAGATCGGGAAGAAGCGGTTACCCCGCCCCGTGCGCTTCTGGATGAACAGCACGGGGCCTCCGTCCTCCAGCTTGATCAGCACCGCCACCAGGAGCAGCACTGGCCCGAGCGCCAGAACCGCGCCACCTGCGAGCGCAAGGTCGAGCAAGCGCTTGACCGCGCGGGCGCGCAGGCCCAGCGGGCCGCTTGCCACGATCAGCGCGCCGTAGCCGCGTTCGCGCCTTGCACCCAGTACGCCAAGCATGTTCACTTCCGGGTCCACGATCTCGCCCGAGACATTCGCGCTCTTGAATACGAGTGCCCACGCGGCCCGGCGATCGTGGGGGCAACTTACCATGACCCGGTCCATGTTCATCATGTAAAGCCCGAGCCGGTCCATCATGTGCGGGTCCGACAGATCGGGGGCCAGGTGATGTTCCCGCGCGTCAATGTGATAGGCGTGGGGAATCCGCAGCGGCGTCCCGCCGTCATCGATCAGCAGGGTATTCGTAACCGCATCGCCGCAACGCGCCTTGATCAGCGGGCGGACAAGGGCGCGGACCCACATTAGCAAGACGAGGCTCAGGCCCAGACCCAGCAAGGATGACACGCGCGAAAAATTGTCGGTGCTCTTGGTTGCAAAGCCGACGAAGAGCAGCACGGTTTCGGCGCCGATGAGCGAGAGGCCAGCGCGGGCGCGGGCGAAATTCGGACGCCGCAGTGCAGTCAGGGTGTAGACTTGCAGCGACAATGCGATCGACCAGTAGATCGGCAGCATGACCTGGCTGTGCAGCAGCGAAGTCTCATCGAGGAAGCGACCCAGATAGAGCCAGCTTGCGATGCAGAAGCCGTTGAGGATCGCCGCGCCGTCAAGCAGCAGCAGTGCAATGTAGAGCTGCAGGCGCCGCTGTTCGAGAGGCGGGGCGAGCGGTAGCGTGATGCGGCGGCGCGGAGGCGCGTCCTGCGTCTCGCTGATGGGCATGTGCCTGGTCATCGCGCGTCCTGCCGTTCTTTCGCGTTCATCGTTCCCTGCAACGTGTATTGCGGGCGATTCCGTTCAGTATGCGGTGCGACCAACTGAAAAGTTATTGCACTGCGCAAAAATACCTACGCAGGCTTCGATAGCAAGGCCTATGCGACGTTCATATGACCGCAGTCACTCATGACATCGGATCAGCACCACGCTTCATCGCGCTGCAGCACGCGCTATTTCCGCAAGCCCCTGTGCCAGAACGAGTTCGCCGTTTCGATTGTCGGCCATCAGGGTTCGGTGCAATTGCGCCAGTCGTTCCAGCAACCGGGCGAGCCGGGGGCCTCGCCAACGACGCAACTGCTGGGTCAGGTCGGGCCGGTCGCGAAAGAAGACGCGTCTTGCCGCGGTTTCCTGTTCCATGAACGCGTTGATGTCGCTGCGGTCACCCATGCGTCCCGCAAGCTGGGCCAATTGCGTTGCCCTGCGCTCGAACGCCAGAAGCAGTCCCACCGGGTTGAGCCCGACCTCGCGCATGCGTGCCAGTTCGCTCGAAAGCTTGCGCACGTCCCCGCCCAGCACCGCGTTGACGACCGGCATCAGGCTGTCATCCTCGCTCACCGCACAGATCTCGTCGAGCACCTCCGCGTCGGCAGTGCGCCGAGCCTGTGGACTGGCGTCAAGATAGAGCGCGATCTTCTCGATTTCGCTGCGGGCCATGCGGGTGTCGAGGGCGGTCGAACGTGCAATGCGTTCCGCAAGGTCGCCGGTCAGGTTTACTCCGGCCGCGTCTGCCATGTCTCGCACCGCGCCGGCCACGGACTTCATGTCAGGCGGATGAAACATGCCGACCATCGCGTCCGTCCGGTTTTCCAGAAGCTTCGCGATGCGCGACTTGTCGGTTGCCGATGTGGCGACGATCAGCACAGGCCATCCTTCGACCGGGCTGGCCACCAGCGTATCCACGGCCTCGAAGGCGTCGTCCCCGGTGGCGCGGACGTGGATTATCCGGCGGTCACCGAACAGCGAGACGGAGCGCGCCTCATCCGCAAGCTTCACGGGGTCGCGCCGCAGTTCCGCGCCGGTCAGTTCGACCTTCTCGGCTTCGCCCAGCATGGCGGCGATGCGGTTGGCGGCATCGCTCGCTCCGGCCTCGTCCGGGCCGCAGAAATAGAAGATCCGGCACTCCTTCGCGGCGCGGGCGGCGCTGCCGGGGAATGTCTTCTGGGTAAGTTTCACGGCCGTCGCGTCATTTCGCCTCGCGAAGGCGAAGCGAGACGCGCGTGACGATCTGGTCAGCAATTTCCTGCGAAAGGTTCTCGAGCGCCGTCTGTTCCGCGGCGATCACAGCGTATTCGCTGTTCACCACGTCGAATCCTGCGTCGGATCCCGCCGTCGCGTCCAGCACGATCGCGCCGCTCTGCACGTCGACCAGTTGATAGCGCGCGCGCAGCGTCCGCCGTTCGCGCGTGATCGTGTCGTTGGAAAGCTGGCCAAGCCCTTCGACCCGGTCGTCCAGCCGCACGTCCAGCCGGTAGTGTGCGCCGCCATCGTGCTGGCCCGCGCCGAGCCGGTCGACAAGCGCATTGCGCACCAGCCATCCCGATTGGCCTTCGATTGCCGATACGTCGACTTCCGAGAGCGCGCGGGCCACGCCGCCGCTGCCGCCGCCGGCGTACATCGGCTGCAGGCCGCAGCTACCCAGCGCCATGGCGAGGGGCGCGAGGATCAGGACAAAGCGCTCAGGCGACAAGGTTCACCAGACGGTCGGGCACGACGATCACCTTCTTCACTTCAGCCCCTTCCAGCGCACGCTGCACCTTCTCGGAAGCGAGGGCAAGGCGCTCGAGGTCTTCCTTCGGAGTGCCCTTGGCCACAGTCAACGTATCGCGCAGCTTGCCCTTCACCTGAACCGCGACGATCACTTCGTCGTCCACCAGCAGCGCAGGATCAACTTCGGGCCAGGCTGCATCGGCGATGAGGCTTGAGCCGAAGCGAGCATAGGCTTCCTCGGCGAGGTGGGGCATCATCGGCGCGACGAGCAGCAGCAGCTTGCGGATCGCATCCGACCGGCTGGCCGAAGGTGCCGCCTTTTCAACGGCGCCGGTCAGCTCGTAGATTCGCGCCACGGCCTTGTTGAAGCCAAGAGCTTCGATGTCAGACGCGACTGCGTGAACCGTCTGGTGCGCCTTGCGGTCCAGCGCCTTGTCCTCGCCGGTAGCAGCGGCATCGTACTGCCCGAACAGTCGCCACAGGCGCTGCACGAAGCGCGCGCAGCCCTCGATCCCGGCTTCGGACCACGGCAGGTCGCGCTCGGGCGGGGAGTCCGACAGCATGAACCAGCGGATTGCGTCGGCGCCGTACTTGGCCACGATCTCGTCCGGGTCCACCACGTTCTTCTTGGACTTGGACATCTTGATCACGCGGCCGATTTCGACGGGCGCCCCGTCGACCTTGAGCGTCGCGCCCTCGCCGGTCCGCTCGACCTCGCCGGGCGAGAAGAAAATCGGCTGCCCGTTCTCGGGGTTCCTGCGCTCATAGGTCTCGTGCGTGACCATGCCCTGCGTGAACAGGCTGCCGAACGGTTCGGTCACCTCGACCTTGCCGATGCGGGCGAGGGCGCGGGTCCAGAAGCGGGCGTAGAGCAGGTGCAGGATCGCGTGTTCGATCCCGCCGATGTACTGCTCCACCGGTAGCCAGCGCTTGATCTCTTCTGGATCAAAGGGACGGTCTTCCGGCTGGCTGGCAAAGCGCAGGAAGTACCACGAGCTGTCGACGAAAGTGTCGAGCGTATCGGTCTCCCGGCGAGCGGGGTGCCCGCACTGCGGGCAATCGACGTGCTTCCACGTCGGGTGCCGGTCCAGCGGATTGCCGGGTACGTCGAAGCTGACGTCCTCGGGCAGGGTGACAGGTAGGTGCTTCTTGGGCACCGGCACCACGCCGCAGACCTCGCAATGGATGAACGGGATCGGGGTGCCCCAGTAGCGCTGGCGGCTCACGCCCCAGTCGCGCAGGCGCCATACCGTCTTGCCTTCGCCCCAGCCTTCGCTCTCGGCACGGACGATCACCGCAGCCTTGGCATCCGCCACGTTCATTCCGTCGAGGAAGCCCGAGTTGACGAGGACGCCGTCGCCTGCCTCGGCCTCGCCCGCGAATGGCTTGTCCGCGTCCGCTGCATCGGCTGCGACCACGCGCAGGATCGGCAAGGCGTACTTCGTCGCAAAGTCGAAGTCGCGTTGGTCATGACCCGGTACGGCCATGATCGCACCGGTGCCGTATTCCATCAGCACGAAGTTCGCGATGTAGACCGGCAAGTACTTGCCCGTCAGCGGGTGGCGCGCGCCTATGCCGGTGTCGAAGCCCAGTTTCTCCGCCGTCTCCAGTTCGGCGGCGGTCGTGCCGCCCTTCTTGCATAGCGCGATGAAGTTCGCCGCCTCGCAATTGATCGCGGCCACGCCTTGCGCGATTGGATGATCGGGCGCCACCGCGACGAAGCTTGCGCCGAAGATCGTGTCGGGGCGGGTGGTGTAGACTTCCACCGTCTCGCCGTTCGAAAGGTCGAAGCGGAACTGCAGGCCCTGGCTCTTGCCGATCCAGTTCTCTTGCATGACCCGCACCTTCTCGGGCCACTTGTCGAGCGTCGAGAGCCCTTCAAGCAGTTCGTCGGCAAAGTCGGTGATCTTGAGGAACCACTGGTTCAGCTTGCGCTTCTCGACCAGTGCGCCCGAACGCCAGCCGCGTCCGTCGATGACTTGCTCGTTGGCCAGCACGGTCATGTCGACCGGGTCCCAGTTGACCGTCGATTCCTTGCGATAGACCAGCCCCGCAGCATAGAGATCGAGGAACAGCGCCTGTTCTTGACCGTAGTACTCCGGCTCGCACGTGGCGATCTCGCGGCTCCAGTCGAGCGCGAAGCCCAGGCGCTTCAACTGCGCCTTCATGTTGGCGATGTTGTCGCGGGTCCAGCCGCCGGGGTGGACGCCCTTTTCCATCGCCGCGTTTTCTGCCGGCATGCCGAAGGCGTCCCAGCCCATGGGATGCAGCACTTCGAACCCGCGCATGCGCTTATAGCGCGCCAGCACGTCGCCCATGGTATAGTTGCGCACGTGGCCGATGTGGATGCGCCCCGAAGGATAGGGGAACATCTCCAGCACGTAGCTGCGTGGCTTTGTCGACGAATCGTCTGCACGGAACGACTGCTTCTCGTCCCACACCCGCTGCCAGCGGGTGTCAGCGGTGGCGGGGTCGAAGCGTTCGGGGGCGGACGTGCCGGGCGTATTTTCGGTCATGCGCGCTCCTCTAGGCAGCGCGCATCACTCGTGCAAGATTCGCCTGCGATCAGCCTGCGATCGCGGCGCGGCGCAGGTCGCGTGCCTTGGTCAGGATGATGTCTTCCAGCTTCTGCACGGTTGCGGCCTGGACCGGCGCGTCGACCCACTGGCCGCTCTGCGAGACCTGGCGGCTGGCGGCAACGCGCAGTGCGTCGGCGCGCAGGTCCTGATCGACGATGGAAACGGTTACCTTCACGCGTTCGCCCGGGTTCTTCGGATTGGCGTACCAGTCGGTGACGATCACGCCGCCGTTGCTGTCGGTCTGGAGCAGGGGCATGAACGAAAGCGCGTCGAGCGTGGCGCGCCAGAGATAGGAATTGACGCCGATCGTGGTGACCTGGCTCGCGGCGAGGTCGGCCTTGGGGCGTTCCTTCTTGCCGCAGCCGGTAGCCAGGACGGCCATGGTCCCGATGACGATGCCGCGAACGATGAGCTTGCGGGTATTGCGACGGGCTTTGGCGGTCTTGATCACTACGAAACAGTCCTTGCTTGCGGCGACGTTCCCGTCGTCCCGTGCGTGTGCCGCCTCCTTCCGGAAGCGGGTTCAGGAAGGGCCTCTATCACCCCCGCGCGCCATGCGGCAAGCGGGATGAATGCGGGTTGCAAATGGGCGGCCAGGCGGTGAACCGTTCCTGAATGCCGACCGGGTCGCGGCCATGGCTGTGGACATTGGGCCACACCCGCAGAGGAAGAGTCGGAAATCGCGCCTGGCACTGGAAATTATGCGGCTTCGATCGTATTGAAAGAATGAACGTAACTGCGTGACGGAGTCGGAAGGCTCCAAGGCGCGGAAAACAAGGAAATCGCGGGTCGCAAGGCGGCCCTGTTGGGGAAGAATCAGGGTTCACATGAAGGGCAGCGGCGACAGGATGAAGGCAGGAGGCAGCATGCGCCGCCGCTTGCGCGCGTCCCTGGTCGTGGGTGCCGTCGCCGCTTTCGGTCTGTCCCTTGCGCCTACTGTAACCAGCGCTTTTTCCAGCGGTTTCGATGCGGCTCCGGTAAGTCTGGCCGCGCGCGGAGGCATCGGTTCGTTCACGCCGGCTTCGGTCGATGAACGGCTCGCTTCGCAAATTACCGTGCGCGCGCTGAACAACGGCAGGTTGTTCCGCTTCACCCCGGCCGGTACCGAAACCCGCCCCAACCGGTCGGTGACCGTGGCGGTCCGTCTCGATTCGCAGAGTGCACGTGCCTTCTCGGTCCGCAGTGCGCTGTCCGACGCCGCTGGCAAGGCCGGAGCCTCACCGGTCCGCATCGCACCGGTTGCTTTCAATCTCGGCATGGCCCGCGGTTACAGCAGCTTTGCGGCTTCTTCGACGACGCTGCACGATCTCCAGCGTATCGACATGCCCGATCTTGCCAAGTTCAAGAAGGCAACGCCGGCTTCGGCGCCGAGCCGCTTCGCGCCGCGGATCGAGGCCGAGGGCCGCGATCAGGCTGGTCGCGCGCCGCGTACGCTGGAAGGGCAGGGCAACTACCAGCTCGATCTGGGCGGCAGCTATCGCCTTACCCGCAATCTCAACGTCACGGCTGGCGTCCGCTATTCGCCCGAGCGTGATCGCTTGCTCCCGCTGACCGATGGGAAGCAGGACAATCAGGCCGTCTACGTCGGAACCCAGTTCCGCTTCTGACGCGCCCGGGCCGATATTTCCCGGATCGCCCAATATTCTTGATTGTTTGAATGCTGCGCCGCTGCTGCGCTGCAAATTCCTCGCGCTTGCGCAGCAATTACGTATTCCCGCGCTTGTCGTATCCCCGTCATGAACCTAGCCTAGTCGCGAGAGGGATCGATTGGGAGGTACGGTTATGTCGCGAGTTGCAGTCGTTACTGGTGGTACGCGCGGAATTGGCCAGGCAATCTGCCTTGCCCTGCAGGCGCAAGGGCGGACCGTCGTCGCGAACTATGCCGGGAACGAGGAAAAGGCGCGAACCTTTACGGCGGAGACGGGCATTCCGGCCTATCGCTGGGACGTGGGCGATCACGAAGCGACGCTGGAAGGTTGCGCTCGCGTTGCCGCCGAGGTCGGTCCGATCGACATCGTCGTCAACAACGCCGGTATCACGCGGGACGGCGTGCTTCACAAGATGAGCTTCGATGACTGGAACGAGGTGATGCGCATCAACCTCGGCGGATGCTTCAACATGGCAAAGGCGACCTTCTCCGGCATGCGCGAGCGCGGATGGGGCCGTATTGTCAACATCGGCTCGATCAACGGCCAGGCCGGTCAATACGGCCAGGTCAACTATGCCGCCGCCAAGTCGGGCATCCACGGCTTCACCAAGGCATTGGCGCAGGAAGGTGCGAAGTACGGTGTCACCGTCAACGCGATCGCGCCGGGCTACATCGATACCGACATGGTTGCCGCCGTGCCGCCGCAGGTCCTCGAAAAGATCGTCGCCAAGATCCCCGTCGGCCGGCTAGGGCATGCGGACGAGATCGCGCGGGGAGTTGCCTTCCTCACGGCCGACCAGGGCGGTTTCGTGACCGGATCGACCATGTCGCTCAACGGCGGCCAGCATATGTACTGATGGAGATGCCGCGGGCGCTGCGTGCGCTTGCGGCTCCGTCATGCCGGTCCCGTACCACCCTCCGGTCAAACGCTCGGTCGAGATCGCCGGGCACAAGACCTCGATCAGTCTCGAGCCATTGTTCTGGGATATGCTGCGTGATGCCGCTGCGCGCGAAGGCGTGCCCATTAACGCGCTGGTCGCGCGGATCGATGCGGAAAGGATTGCCAGTCCGACCCCTCCAGGCCTTGCCGGAGCAATCCGTCTATGGCTGGTTTGCGCGGATATTCAGGGTGCGGATGGTGTAGGGGCGGGCTGAACCGGCGCGGTCGCTTCCGGCAATTCGGGCAATTCGCGCTTGTCCAGCATCTCGGCCGCATCGTCCAGCGCGCGGGCCTCGTCCTGTGTGACGCCGCCCGGCTTATCTTCTTCCGCCGGACTGCAGGCTGCCAGCGTTATCGCAAGGGCAAGGGCGGGAAGGGCGCGCATTGCGGTCCGGTCTCTCCAGGTCAGGGCCGGAACCGCTGTCCGGTGCCGGCCCTTGTTTCCGCTTTACTGTGCCGGTGCCTGCTGTTCGCCACCCTCGGCGTCGGCAGCCTGAACGGCGGCTGCCACTGCGGCGGCATTGTTGGCTGCATCGCGAGCGGCGTTGGCTTCGGCGTCAGCCGCCGACGAAGCGTCGGCTTCGGGAGCGGCCAACGGAGCCGCTGCTGCCGATGGTTCGACCGCCGGCAGTTCGTCGGCAGGCATTTCAACGGTATCTTCGGCTGCGGCTTCGGAAGCGTCGTCCGAGCGTCCGCAGGCGGAAAGCCCGAGCGCTGCTGCGGCGACGATCGCGAGGCTTGCGTACTTCTTCATCGAATTCCCTCTCTTGGGCTGCTTGTGCGCCCGGCGTGCGCTCCTCCTTGACAGGACGAGGCGCGGGCGCGCTCGGGCATGTTCTATCGGGGGGTGGTGACGAAGGCAAATGCATCCTCGCCGCGAGACTTCCCACAACTCTACCAATTGATATAAAGATATCTTTAAACGGATTGACTGATATAAAGGTTTCTTTATATGAAGAACTCGATGACCATCCTAGACGCCATCCGTGCGCTCGATGACCCGACGCGCCTGCGCATCATGCGCTTGCTCGCCAGCATGGAACTGGCGGTGGGCGAGGTCGCGCAAGTATTGGGACAGAGCCAGCCGCGCGTCTCGCGTCACATCAAGATCCTTTGCGATTCGGGCCTTGCCGAACGTCGGAAGGAAGGCGCCTGGGTGTTTCTGCGCAGTTCCATCGGCGAAGGCGCGGAAAGCCCGCTCGCCTCTGCGCTGGCGCGCCTGCTGGCCGTCGCGGAGCACGAAGACACGGCTTTTGGCCGCCGTTGCTCCGAAGACCGCCAGCATCTCGACGCTATCCGTTCGTCGCGGGAGAGCCACGCGCTCGAATGGTTCGCCCGCCATGCCGACGAGTGGGACGAATTGCGCTCCCTTCATATCGCCGATGGTCCGGTCGAGGCCGCGCTTACCGAGATGCTCCTGGCGCTTTCAGGCGACGGTTCGCTCGGTCGCCTGCTCGACGTCGGCACCGGTACCGGCCGGATCGCCGAACTCTTTGCGCCCAATGCCGCCCATGTCGTCGCCTTCGACAAGAGCCCGGACATGCTGCGCATCGCGCGCGCGCGCCTCCAGCATTTGCCAGCCGACGCGGTGGAACTGGTCCAGGGCGATTTCGCGCAACTTCCCTTCGCCGCGCGCAGCTTCGATACCGTACTGTTTCATCAGGTTCTGCACTACGCCCAGGCACCGGAAGCAGTGCTCGCCGGCGCGGCTCGCGTTACCGCACCCGGTGGCCGCGTCGCCATCGTCGACTTCGCCGCGCACGAGCGCGAGGACCTGCGCCAGACCCATGCCCACGCCCGCCTCGGCTTCTCCGACGCGCAGATCGAGACGATGCTGCTCGATGCCGGTTTCATTCCGCACGAGACCCGCGCGCTCGCCGGCCATGAACTCGTCGTCAAGCTGTGGACCGCAGTCCGCCGCGAAGACAGCGTCACCCAGCTTGAACCCCGTCAGAAATCCAGCTCCGGAAAGACCTGAAGTCCCATGAACGCCAGCTACGACCAGCTCCGCGAGGCCCGCACCGCACTCGACACCCCGCTTTTTGCAGGGCTGCCGGGGGACATTGCCGTCTCGTTCGAGTTCTTCCCGCCAAAGAGCGATGCGCTGATGGCGCAGCTCTGGGATGTCGTCGAAACGCTGGCGCCGCTACAGCCTACGTTCGTCTCCGTCACCTACGGCGCAGGTGGCTCAACGCGCGATCGCACTCACGGCACCGTTGCGCGGATCATCAAGGAGGCGAAGCTGCCAGCGGCCGCGCACCTCACTTGCGTGGACGCTAGCAAGGCCGAGATTCGCGAAGTCGCCGAAAGCTACTGGGAAGCGGGCGTTCGCCATATCGTTGCCCTGCGCGGCGACATGGGTGCGCCCGGCGTGCCCTTCACTCCCCACCCGGACGGCTATGCCAACGCGGCCGAACTCGTCGCCGGGCTGAAGCAGATCGCCCCGTTCGAGATCTCGGTCGCCGCCTATCCGGAATCGCACCCGGACTCGCCGGACCAGCAGGCCGATATCGACAACCTCAAGCGCAAGCTCGATGCCGGGGCCACGCGCGCAATCAGCCAGTTCTTCTTCGAGCCTGAAACCTTCTTCCGCTTCCGCGACAAGCTGGCGGCGGCCGGCATCGATGCCCCGGTCCTTCCCGGCATCCTGCCGGTTTCCAACGTCGCCCAGACGCGCAAGTTCGCCGCCGCCTGCGGTGCCGCGATCCCGGCGTGGATGGACGGCCTGTTCGAAGGGCTAGACACCCACCCCGCCTCGCGCCAGCTCGTCGCCGCGACTATCGCCGCCGAGTTCTGCCGCCGCCTCTACGCCGGCGGCGTGCGCGATTTCCACTTCTACACCCTCAACCGCGCCGAACTGTCCTATGCGATCTGCCACCTGCTTGGCCTTCGTCCCCGGACTCCGGCGCTGGAGAAAGCCGCGTGACCCTGATCCCTTCCCCCTTGATTCCTTCAGGCGCCCGCACCGCCTTTCTTGAACAGGCGAGCCAGCGCATCCTCATCACCGATGGCGCGTTCGGAACCGAGATCCAGAACTTCAAGCTCTCGGAAGAAGACTATGCCGGTACCCTTGGTCTTGCGAAGGACCAGAAGGGCAACAACGACATCCTCGCGCTGACCAAACCGGAAGTCCCGGAATCGATTCACCGCGCCTATTTCGAGGCCGGGGCCGACATTGCCGAAACCAATACCTTCAGCGCCAACCGCATCAGCCAGGCCGACTACGCCGCCGAACATCTCGTGCGCGAGATCAACGTGGAAAGCGCCAGGCTCGCCCGCCGTGTCGCGGATGAGTTCACCGCCCGGGACGGCAAGCCGCGCTTCGTCGCCGGCGCCATCGGCCCCACGAACAAGACCCTCTCGCTCAGCCCGGACGTCAACGATCCGGGATTCCGCGAGATCGACTGGGATCACCTTGTCGATGTCTATGCCGAACAGGTCCACGCCCTTGTCGAAGGCGGCGCGGACTTCATCCTGATCGAGACGGTCTTTGACACGCTCAACGCCAAGGCGGGTGTCATGTCGGTCCGTCAGGTCGAGAAGCAGCTCGGCCGTGAAATCCCGATCATGATGTCGATGACGCTGACCGACCTTTCCGGCCGCAACCTCTCGGGGCACACGGTAGAGGCGTTCTGGTACGCGATCCGCCACGCAAGGCCCCTGACGGTCGGCCTCAACTGTTCGTTCGGTGCCACCCAGTTGCGCCCGCACGTCAAGGCGCTTTCAGAAATCGCCGACACCCTGATCATGGTCTACCCCAACGCCGGCCTTCCCAACGAACTCGGCGAATATGACGAGATGCCACAGACCACCGCCGGCCTCGTCAAGGAATGGGCGGATCACGGCCAGGTCAACGTCCTCGGCGGCTGCTGCGGTTCAACGCCCGCGCACATCGCCGCCATGGCGCAGGCGGTGAAGGCGTTGCCTCCGCGCAAGATGGCTGTGCCGGAAACGGTAACGCGGCTGGCAGGTCTCGAGCCGTTCATCATGGCTGCATAACCAAGTCCCCCTCCCGCAAGCGGGAGGGGTTAGGGGTGGGCAGCGGTCAAGCGCCCATCTCGAAGAAGAAAAGTCCACCCCCGACCCCTCCCGCCTGCGGGAGGGGGGAGTAGAAGATGACAAATACCCCCACCGGCTCGCGTTTCGTCAACGTCGGCGAACGCACCAACGTCACCGGCTCCGCCGCGTTCAAGAAGCTGATCCTCGCGGGCGACTACGCCAAGGCGGTCGAAGTCGCGCGCCAGCAGGTCGAGAACGGCGCGCAGGTCATCGACGTCAACATGGACGAGGGCCTGCTCGACGCGGTCGAGGCCATGACCACGTTCCTCAAGCTGATCGCCGCCGAGCCCGATATTGCCCGCGTGCCGGTGATGATCGACAGCTCGAAGTGGGAAGTGATCGAAGCGGGCCTAAAGTGCGTTTCGGGCAAGCCCATCGTCAACTCGATCTCGATGAAGGAGGGCGAGGACGCCTTCCTCCACCACGCCCGCCTGTGCATGGACTATGGCGCTGCCGTTGTCGTCATGGCGTTCGACGAGAAGGGCCAGGCCGATACGAAGGAGCGCAAGGTCGAGATCTGCGAGCGGGCCTACAAGTTGCTCACCGGTATCGGCTTCCCGGCCGAAGACATCATCTTCGATCCCAACATCTTCGCCGTCGCCACCGGCATCGAGGAGCATGACCGCTACGGGCTGGACTTCATCGAAGCCACGGCCGAGATCAAGGCGCGCTGTCCCCACGTCCATATCTCGGGCGGCCTGTCGAACCTCTCGTTCTCGTTCCGCGGCAACGAGACAGTGCGCCGCGCGATGCATTCGGTGTTCCTCTACCACGCCATCCCTGCGGGCATGGACATGGCCATTGTCAACGCCGGCCAGCTCGACATCTACGACCAGATCGACCCGGTCCTCCGCGAGGCTTGCGAGGACGTCGTGCTTAACCGCGCGCCTGCCGCGGGTGGTGACCAGACCGCGACCGAACGCCTGATCGAACTCGCCGAAAGCTACAAGGGCAAGGACACCGTCGCCGAAAAGGCCGCCGAGGAATGGCGCGGCTGGGATGTCGTGCGCCGCCTGGAACACGCGCTCGTCAAGGGCATCGATGCCCACGTCGTCGAAGACACCGAAGAGGCCCGCGCCGCCATCGCCGCGCGCGGCGGTCGCCCGATCGAGGTGATCGAAGGCCCCTTGATGGAAGGCATGAACACGGTCGGGGACCTGTTCGGCTCGGGCAAGATGTTCCTGCCGCAGGTGGTCAAGTCCGCCCGCGTGATGAAGAAGGCCGTTGCCCACCTTATCCCCTATATCGAGGCGGAAAAGGAAGAAGGCGCCAAGGCCAAGGGCCGGATCATAATGGCCACCGTCAAGGGCGACGTTCACGACATCGGCAAGAACATCGTCGGCGTGGTCCTGCAGTGCAACGGCTACGAAGTGATCGATCTGGGTGTCATGGTCCCCTGGGCGACGATCCTCGACACGGCGCAGAAGGAAGGCGTCGACATGATCGGCCTGTCCGGCCTCATCACGCCCTCGCTCGACGAGATGGTGACCGTTGCCGAGGAAATGCAGCGCGCCGGGATGAGCATTCCGCTGCTGATCGGCGGCGCGACCACCAGCAAGGTCCACACCGCGCTGCGCATCGATCCTGCCTATGACGGACCTGTCGTCCACGTGCTCGATGCCAGCCGCGCGGTCGGCGTCGCCTCGCAACTCCTTTCGGATACGCAGGCGCAGGGCTTCATCAAGGCCACTGCCGCCGATTACCAGCATGTGCGCGATGCGCGCGCGGGCAAGGGCGCATCAAAGCTGCTGAGCCTCGAAGACGCCCGGCTGAACGCCTTTTCGCCCGACTTTTCGGAAAAGGCTCCACCGCCCGAACAGCCGGGCCGCCACGTGTTCGAAGACTGGGACCTTACCGACCTTGTCGAGTGCTTCGACTGGACCCCGTTCTTCCGCTCGTGGGAACTCGCCGGCACATGGCCGGCCATCCTCGACGATGAAATCGTCGGCGAATCCGCGCGCAATCTCTATGCGGATGCCCGCGCGATGCTCGACAGGATCATCAGCGAGAAATGGCTTACCGCCAAGGGCGTTGCCCAGTTCTGGCCCTGCGCGCGCCATGGCGACGACGTCATCCTGCACCCGAACGACGACGAAACATCGGTGCGCCTGCCATTCCTGCGCCAGCAGTTCATCAAGAGCCGTGGCCGCGCGAACTTCTGCCTTGCCGACTTCATCGACCCGGCGGGCGACTGGATCGGCGGCTTCGCGGTCGGCATCCACGGGATCGACGAACACCTCGCCCGCTTCAAGGCCGACAACGACGATTACTCGGACATCCTGCTGAAGGCCCTTGCCGATCGCTTCGCCGAAGCCTTCGCCGAGCGCCTGCACCAGTACGTCCGCACCACCCTCTGGGCCTATGCTCCGGGCGAGCAACTGACCAATGAGGCGCTGATCCGTGAGCAGTACCGCGGCATCCGTCCCGCGCCGGGCTATCCGGCTTGCCCTGACCACACGCTCAAGCCGATCCTGTTCGACCTGCTCGACGCGACCAACACGGCCGGCATCACGCTGACCGAATCGCAGGCCATGCTGCCCACCTCGGCGGTTTCGGGATTCTACTTCGCCCACCCCGAAAGCCAGTACTTCGGTGTCGCCACCATCGGTCGCGATCAACTCGAGGACTACGCCGCCCGCCGTGGCTGGGATGTTTCCGCCATGGAACGCTGGCTTCGCCCCAACCTAGATTGACGCGACAAAGCCCCCTCCGTTTCAACGGAGGGGGTAGCGGGCCGGCGCGCACTGCCCTGCGCCCGTCGGCTATTGCAGCCGACTGGCCGCCACCCGCGATTGCGCCCGGCGCCTGAGGTAGCCCGCCTCCACGTCAACGCCGCCGGCCTGATCCGCCAGCACTCCAAGCGCTGCGCCAAGCCCGTGCCGCGCCAGTGCACCCAGCGCCGTGTCGGCATCATGGCCCAGTTCCGCGGCCAGAGCCTTCACCACCCGCGCCATCTCGGCAAACTCCACTTCGCTTTCCCAGGCCGCCTTGCATTCTTCGCGGCGAACGAAGCTGTCGCGCATTTCGAAGCCCATCGCAGTTCTCCTGTGTCGGACGGATCGTCCCGCCATCAGGGAAAGCTGTCAGGCTTGTGAGAATGCGGGCTTAACCCAGGGCAGGGCACCACGCCTGAGCCCGGTGATGGTTAAGCAGTAAGGCACATTTCAGCCGAGCCTTACCGGAGAGGGATCTCCGCGTTCCTCGATCAGCTTCGCTCGGGCCACGGCGCGGCATCGCAGGTAGTCCGCCCCCACGTCGCGCTGTGCAATCGCCCGCAGATGCAGCAGCGCCGAAGCCAGTCCATTTTCGGCAAGAATGCCCAGCATCGGCTCCACGTCCGCGCCCAGTTCTCCTGCCAGTGCCTTCAAGGCCCGTACCATCTCGGCAAAATCGAACTCGGTCAGTCGCGCGGATTCGTATTCCTCCTTGCGCAAAAGGGCCTTGCCGAGGTCAAAGGTCATGGGCCGTCTCCTGGTGAAGGCGATATGGCCTTAGAGGTCGATTGGACAAGCCGTCGCGAACGCGCAAGGACGATGGCGCATCGGGAGGACAAGCAATGACGCCAGCCGCACCGGCGATGGGCACGACCGAAATATTCCTGATCGCGCTGACAATCATCGTTTCGGTACCATACCTGGCATGGCGGCTGCTGCGCACCGATTACTGGGCGCCGCTCGTCGTCGTCCAGATCATCGGCGGCATCCTGCTCGGACCGGGCGTGCTCGGCGCGGCATTCCCGGAATACTACGCCTTCGTCTTCAATCAGCAGGTCATCGGATCGCTCAACGGCATCGCGTGGTGGGCGGTGATGATGTTCGTATTCGTGGCGGGCCTCGAACTGGACATAACCGATGCCTGGGCCAACCGCCGGGAGACGACGATTACCGCCGCCGGAGCTTTGCTGACGCCGCTCGTCACCGGTGCGATCGCCGCCGCATTCCTCCTGCGCGGGCCCGGCTGGATCGGTCCCAATGGAACATACCCGCAGGCCGTCCTCGGCATAGGAATGGCCTGCGCCGTGACAGCGCTCCCCATCCTCGTCCTGCTGATGGAAAAGCTCGGCATATTCCGGGAGCCACTCGGCCAGCGCCTGCTGCGCTACGCCAGCCTTGACGATATCGCCATCTGGGGCGTCCTCGCGCTGATCCTCGTCGACTGGCACCGCGTGGAACGGCAGGCGATCTTCCTCGCAGGGTTCGCCGTGGCCGCCTGGGTCGTCCGCGCCCTGTTCCGTCGTCTCGAAGAGAGCGACCGCTGGTACGTTTCGCTGATCTGGCTGGCCGTGGTCGGCTTCGCGGCCGACTGGTCGGGCCTGCACTTCATGGTCGGCGCATTTCTGGCCGGTGCCGTGCTCGATGCGCACTGGTTCACGCGTGATCGGCTCGATGGTTTCCGCCAGTTCCTCCTGCTTGCGGTCATGCCCGTCTTCTTCCTTTCGACGGGCCTGCGCACAAAGTGGGATGTCGGCGGACTCGCCGTATTCGGTGCGGCATTCCTGTTTCTTGTCGCTTCGGTGGCGGGGAAGCTCGTCGGCGTGCGGATCGCGGGCCGCATCCTTGGCTGGGCCAAGGGTGATGCCTCGATCATCGGCTGGATGCTCCAGACCAAGGCGCTGATCATGATCATCTTCGTCAACGTCCTGCTCGACAAGGGCATCGTGACGAACGAGACGTTTACGGCGCTCCTGCTCATGGCGGTGATGAGCACGATGCTTACCGTACCCATGGTTACACCGAAGCTGAGGGCGCTGGCGAAACCAACCGTCCATTAACACCCGTTCCGCTAGGTTCGGCGGAATGGAGACGGTTGATCTGGTCATGGCGGGCGTTGCCGGGCTGATGCTCGGCCTGTGCCTGTGCCTATATCGCTTCGCCACGCTCCTTACCGGCTGGCAGGTTGCCATCGCCCAGGTCTGGCGTGGCGGCTATCGCGACCTCGAACGGCTCGACGATCTTGCCCACATGCAGCAATCTCTGGGCACGCTGCGCGGGTGGAACTGGCGCGACGGCGAAGGCAAGCGCTGGATCGAGGACGAGGTCGTCTTCCAGACACCCGAAGGAGATCGCATTCACGCCATGGTCGGTCGCCAGGTCCAGCGCTCGTGGAAGCCCGCCAGCGTCTTTCGCGTGTGGTATGACCGGGCAAACCCGCAGAACGTTACCGCCTATGGCCCCGGCTACTGGCTGCTCATGGCGATACTCACAATCGCCGCACTTCATGCCACCTTCGCCTGGGGCATCGATTGGGCGCGCACCGGTCAGCCTCCGCAATGGCTTTTCGAACTGGCCGCGCCCGACGTCTCGCCAAAATAAGAGTGGCGGGGGCCTGCAAACTCGCCTCTCCTGCCGCAAAGCACACAGAGAGGCGCCGAATGTCCGCAATCGATCCCGTTACCCGTCTGATCGCCATCGAGGAGATCAAGCAGCTCAAGGCCCGCTATTTCCGCTGCATGGACACCAAGGACTATGCCGGCTTGCGCCAGGTCTTTGCCGACGACGCCGTGTTCGACGCCTCCTGCTCGCTGTCCATCGAACCTGCCGCGGACGCGGAAAACTGGACCCATTCAGGCGGCGACCAGATCGCGGCCTTCGTGGAATCCGCCGTCGATGCCCTGCACACTGTCCACCACGGCCACTGCCACGAGATCGAATTGCTTTCGGAAACCGAGGCACGGGGCGTCATCGCGATGGAAGACCAGATCTGGGACGCGAATGGCGCCCTGTTCCTCCACGGCATGGGCCACTACCACGAAACCTATCGCAAGGAGGAAGGCGGCTGGAAGATCGTCACAAGCCGCATCAGCAGGCTTCATGTCATTGTCGGATCATCCGGCGTGGAATGACCGCCGCCTATCTGGCATAGCAGGCGGGTGAGCCTCATCGATCCCGTTTCCGACAGTTCCGCCGTCCTCGACCGCCTCCACGAAGTGTTCGGCTTCACCACCTTCCGCGGGGTGCAGCGGGACGTGGTGGAGCGCGTGCTGGCGGGGCGCTCGACGCTTGCGGTCATGCCGACGGGCGCGGGCAAGTCGCTCACCTACCAGCTCCCCGCCGTCATGCTCCCGGGGACTTGCGTGGTCGTATCGCCGCTTATCGCGCTGATGCACGACCAACTCCGCAGCGCCACCGCCAACGGCATTCGTGCCGCGACCCTGACCAGCGTCGACCTGGATCGCGGGCAGACCATCGACCGCTTCCTGGCGGGCGACCTCGACCTGCTCTACGTCGCTCCCGAACGCGCCAGCCAGCCGCATTTCATGGAAATGCTGAGCCGGGGGCGCGTGGCGATGTTCGCGATCGACGAGGCCCATTGCGTTTCCGAATGGGGCCATGATTTCCGCCCCGACTATCGCCTCCTGCGCCCCCTGATGGACGCCTTCCCGGATGTCCCCCGGCTTGCCCTGACTGCCACGGCCGACCGCCACACCCGCGCCGATATCCTCGCGCAGCTAGGCATCCCGGAAGAAGGGCTGATCGTCGCCGGGTTCGACCGGCCCAACATCCGTTATGGCATCGTCCCGCGCGACAATCCGCTGCGGCAGCTGATGACGGTGATTGCCGAGAATCCCGGCCCCGGCATCGTCTATGCCCCCACCCGCGCGCAGGTGGAGAAGCTGAGCCAGCAGCTGGGTGCGAGCGGCCGGCCCGTGCTGCCCTACCACGCCGGCCTTGATCCGCAGGTGCGGGCTGCCAATCAGGCCGCCTTCGTCGCGTCGGAAGACATGGTCATGGTCGCCACGGTCGCGTTCGGCATGGGCATAGACAAGCCCGACGTGCGCTTCGTCGCCCACGCGGCCTGCCCCAAGTCGATCGAGAGCTATTACCAGGAAACGGGCCGCGCAGGGCGCGACGGCGACCCGTCTGTCGCGGTCATGCTTTGGGGCGCCGAAGACTTCGTGCGTGCCCGTCAGAGACTTGCCGAGGTCGAGGAGCACCGCCGCGCGGGCGAGCGCACCCGCATCGATGCGCTGGCATCGCTCGTGGAAACGCCGCATTGCCGCCGTGCGCTGCTCCTTCGCCACTTCGGCGAAACCCCCCCGCCGTCGTGCGGCAACTGCGACAACTGCCTCGAAGCGCCCCGGGTGACCGACGCGACCGAGACCGCGCGCAAGCTCCTGTCGGCCGTCTATCGCACCGGCCAGTCATTCGGCTTCGGATATCTCGAGAAGGTGCTGACCGGCGTTGCCGACGAGCGCGTGATCCAACGTGGTCACGATCAGCTTTCGGTTTTCGGCATCGTGACCTCCGACGAAGCCCCGTTGCTGCGCCCGCTGGCGAGGGCCTTGCAAGCGCGCGGCGCGCTCGTGGCGACCGAGCACGGCGGGCTGGCACTGGGCGGCGAGGCTCGGGCGATCCTCAAGGGCGAGGCGGAAGTGCCGCTGGTGCTGGTGCCGAAGAAGGAGGGCCGGGGGAGCAGGCGCGGGCGGAGCGGGGCAGGGGCCGCGCTCAACCCCGTGGGCGATCCGCTGTTCGACGCCCTGCGCGCCTTGCGTCGCGACCTGGCGCGCGAAGCCGGTGTCCCGCCCTATGTCATATTCCACGATTCTGTCCTGCGCGAATTGGCGGCGTCCCGGCCCGCCACGCTTGCCGACATGGGCCAGATCGGCGGCGTCGGCACCCGCAAGCTCGACGCCTACGGCGACCGTTTCCTTGAAGAGATCCGGCAGTGGTAGCCTGAATGGAAGCCCCCTCCCTTGCGCGGGAGGGGGGGATAAATCAAACCGCGGGCTTCGTGCCTTCGTGTCCCCGCGTCTTGTAGAGCGAGAACACCACGCCGCCGGCAATGATCGCCATGGTAACGGCAAGGCTCATCACCGGCGGGAACTTGTCGCCGCCCAGGATGAAGTCCGAGACGAAGATCTTGGAGCCGATGAACACCAGCACCGCCGCTAGCGCATACTTGAGGTAGGCGAAGCGATCGATCATCGCCGCCAGCGCGAAATAGAGTGCGCGCAGGCCGAGGATCGCCATGATGTTCGACGTGTAAACCACGAAGGTGTCGGTCGTGATCGCGAAGATCGCCGGGACCGAGTCCACCGCGAACACCAGGTCGGCAAGGTTGATGACGACCAGCGCAAGGAACAGCGGCGTCGCTGCATTGACCATCTTGCCGGTCTTCCCGTCCGGGACCTTCACGAAGAAGTGCTGGTCGTGCAGTTCCTTGGTCACGCGCATGTGACGGCTGATCCAGCGGACGACCGGATTGTTGCCGATGTCAGGATCGTGGTCGGAAGTGAAGAACATCTTGATACCGGTGAACACCAGGAACGCCGCGAAGATGTAGAGCACCCAGTAGGCCTGCTCTACCAGCGCCGCGCCGCCGGCGATCATCGCGCCGCGCAGGAAGATGACCGCGACGATGCCCCACAGCAGTGCCCGGTACTGAAACCGTGCCGGAATGGCGAAGAAGGTGAAGATCAGGCTGATGACGAAGACATTGTCGATCGACAGCGCTTTCTCGATGAAGAACCCGGTATAGTACTTCATGCCGAGGTCCGCGCCCTTCTCCACCCAGACCCAGGCGCCGAATGCCAGGGCAATGGTGATGTAGAACGCCGTAAGCTTCAGCGATTCGCCGATGCCCATGGCCTTGTCCTCCTTGTGGAGGACGCCAAGGTCGAATGCGGTCAGCACCACGACCAGGCCGAGGAAGGCTAGCCAGAACCACGCGGGCGTGCCGAGCCAATCTGTGAAGAGGAATTCCATTCGGTATCTCCAGTGCCCGCCGCGCCCCGAAATGCACGGGGCGCGGGGAGCGTTCCTCTATTTCAGATTGTTGCCGAACGGCGCGAAAGCAGGCGCGCCAGCCGGTCCTTCACGACCAGCTTCAGCTTCTTCAGGCGCGCGATCTCGAACGGGTCGGCCCAGCGCCTGCGGGTGGCAAGACGCAGCGCCTCGTCCAGCTTCTGGTGACGTTCGAGCAAGCGGAAATAACGGTCGGACATGGATTGCTCCCTATCGAAACGGTTGCGTTCGATCGGGTGCGCCGACGCCTGTGGCCCATTGGGTCCGGAAGGAGGGGGGAACTTGAACCCGGACCACAAGACATCGGCATCACCCGATGCGGTCCGACATCACGAAGCGCCTGGTACCATGGCAATGCCATTGTCACCCAGAGCGCCGCGCCAGAGGGGCCCGGTCCGCTCCGATAATGTGGAGTGATTCGGTCCGGATTGCAAGAGGGATATCATCCGGCTCGGCGCCTCCCGCACACCGCCCGCAAATCAATTTGCAACCGCAACCAGTTTTGATATTAAAGTGATATCAAATTAAAGGGGAATGGACGATGTCCGATTCGAAGACCCATTCGGCCAGCACCGAAACCGCAGCCTGGTCGACCAGCGGCTATTTCATGCTGATCCTCATGCTTGTGCTGATTGGCCTCACTGCGGCGCGCGTGGTCGGCTTCGCCGGCGGCAACCCCGGCGAGGACGAGGTGCCGGGCTTCGTCGCGACGATTGCGGCCCTGCCAGTCGCGATCGTGTTCATCGCCTCGGGATTCTACATGATCCAGCCGAACCAGGCAGCCGCGATCACCTTGTTCGGCTCCTATCGCGGGACTGACCGGAACCACGGCCTTCGCTGGGTCTGGCCGTGGATGGCCAAGACCCGGATATCGGTCCGCGCCAACAACGTCGTCTCCGAAAAGCTCAAGGTGAACGATCTGCGGGGCAATCCGATCGAGATCGCCGCGAACGTCGTCTGGCGCGTATCCGATACGGCGCAGGCCCTGTTCGACGTCGACGACTACAAGGCCTTCGTCTTCGTCCAGATCGAAAGCGCGGTCCGCTCCATCGGCTCGCGCTACCCCTACGACGACATCGAGCATCACGAGGTGACGCTGCGGGGCCACCATGACCAGATCAACGATGAACTGCGCACGGAACTCAACGCGCGGCTGGTCCTGGCGGGGATAACGGTCGACGAATGCGGCCTCACGCACCTCGCCTATGCTCCTGAAATCGCCGGGGCCATGCTGCGCCGCCAACAGGCGGAAGCCGTGATCTCGGCGCGCCGGAAGCTGGTCGAAGGCGCGGTCTCGATGGTCGAGATGGCGCTGACCCAGCTGTCCGAGAAGAACGTGGTTGAACTCGACGACGAACGCCGCGCCGCCATGGTTTCGAACCTCATGGTCGTGCTGTGCGGCGAACGCGACACGCAGCCCGTCGTCAACACCGGCACGCTGTACCAGTAAGGAAGGCCGGGCAATGGCAGCGCCACCGAAGAAGGCCTTTCCCCTGCGTATCGACCCGGCGCTCTTCGCTGCGGTCGAGCGCGCGGCGGCGGCCGACCTGCGCTCTGCCAATGCCCAGATCGAGGTGCTGCTGCGCGAAGCCCTGACAAGGCGCGGCGTGAAACTTGCGGCGGCTGAGCCTGCGCGGCGCGGTCGTCCACCCAGGAAGGAGAACGGCAATGGTTGATGCGCGATATACGACGCGGCCTCCCAAGGACGCCAGGTCACCGGACGAAGGAGCATGGTTCGCGCCCAAGCGCTATGGTCTGGGGGCGGGGCTCCCGGTGCGCTGGCAGGGATGGGCTCTGCTGGGCGGCTATCTCGTGGTCCTGGCGCTTGTCGCGCTGCTTGACCAGAGCGGCAGTGGCGCGCTGCGGATGGTGGGCTTCGCGATGTTCGTGGTGGCGACCGTCCTTGTCATAGCGATCAGTGCGCGCCGCACGCGGGGCGGCTGGAAATGGCGCTGGGGCGGGAAGCGTTGACCGGTGCCTACGGCGGAAACCGCAACCGCCTGTCAATCATTGCGCGCTACCCGGTATCCGTGAATTGCCGGGAAACTCAGGATGCGCATGTTCAATCCCTTCGCCCTTCGTGAGCGCCGCCATCGCGGTCAGCGGCTTGCGGCGCTGCTTCTCGGCCTCGCCGTGGTGTCCGCGATCCCGGCAAGTGCTCTCATGGCGCAGGGGCAGCGTTCGCCTTACACCGTGGTGGAGACAGGGCGCAGCTACCCCGCGCTTCAGCAGGCGGTGAATGCCATCGGAGAAGGCGCGGGCACGATCCGCATCGCGCCGGGTGTCTATCGGGACTGCGCGGTGCAGCAGGCAGGCGACGTCGGTTTCGTGGCGGAAGTGCCGGGGCAGGCGGTATTCGACGGCGCCGCCTGCGAAGGCAAGGCCGCCATCGTCGCCCGTGGCCGCGCGACCCGGGTCGAAGGCGTGATTTTCCAGAACATTCGCGTGCCCGATGCCAATGGCTCGGGCATTCGCCTCGAACGGGGCAACCTGACCGTGCGGCAATCCTGGTTCCGCGACAGCGAGCAGGGCATCCTGTCCGCTGACGATCCGGTTGGCTCGGTGCTGATCGAAAAGTCGACCTTCACCCGCCTCGGCCGTTGCGACCGTGGGCTGGCCTGCGCGCATTCGGTCTATTTCGGCGACTATGGCAGCGTCACGATCCGCCGCAGCCGCTTCGAGGCCGGGCGCGGCGGGCATTACGTCAAGAGCCGCGCCGGTCGCGTAGAGGTTACGCAGTCGAGCTTCGACGACACGGCGGGACAGGCCACCAACTACATGATCGACCTGCCGGCCGGCGCGACCGGGCGCATTGCCGAAAACCTGTTCGTGCAGGGGAAGGACAAGGAGAACTACAGCGCATTCATCGCCGTGGCGGCCGAGGGCCGGGCGCACAGCTCCGCTGGCCTTGCAATTGCCGGTAACGACGCACGGTTCGCACCCGGGATCACCCGCTCGTCGGCTTTCGTGGCGGACTGGTCGGGCGATTCTATCGCGATCGGCGCAAACGGTCTTGGCGCCGGGCTGGTGCGGTACGAAAAGCGCTGAACTTGCCCTTGGCGGCACCTGACCCTACCTTGGAAGGGTGTTGAGCCGCCTTTCCCTGACACTGGCGGGCCGGTTGTGGGCGGCATTGCTGGCCCTGACCGTCCTGACCCACGCCACCGCGCCCTTCGATGCGCCCATGGCGGTGCGCAGTGGATCGGCGTTCAGCGCGGTCACCGCCGATCTGGCCGTCGCGCCGGAACGCCGGTTGCAGGTGCAGCGCGCCATGTTGCCGGTCGCGCCGCCGCCGCTCGTCCGATTGCCAGAGCCGGAAAGCTTCGTGCTTGCCGAGCAACCGCGCGCCTGGCCTCCTCAGGCTGCGCCGCCGGTCGCCGCCCCGCTCCTGCTTCGGCCGGCACCTACGGGGCCTCCTCTCGCCTGATCTGCCGCCGTGCCGCCCGGCACAGTGTTCACGCATGTCAGGAAAACGATGATGTCCAATACCCTTGCCGCCTCTGCGGCCGATGCCCGCCGTGCCCATGTCGAGGCGCTGCTTTCCGCCTATCCCGATGTCACGCCCGAGGAACGCGAACTTCTGGTCAACTGGTTCCGCAAGGATGCCACCGCGCTCGACGTTGCGCTTGTGGCAAGCAACCCGGCGGCCGAACGGGGCTATCGCCGCTTCCGCGCCCAGCACGTCGATCGCTTCACGCTCAAGGACATGGGGCGCGCGCTGGCCTTTGCAGCGGCTATCGCGGTTTGCATCCTGCTGATCGCGTGGCGCGCTCTCTGAAGCCTCGACCCTGCATCTTGCCGCTCCACCGGCGGCAGGGGCGGTCAACCCCGTTTCGGGCGATCCTCGCGCAATGCAGGGGATCGTCCGGTTCGGGGCCTATCGCAAGAGGTGGCCGGTCCGGTCTCGCTTGGTGTCGAGATAGCGCTGGTTGTGCGGATTGGACGGCAACTGGTGCGCCACGCGCTCCGTCACCTCCAGCCCAAGCGCCTGCAATGTCGCCACTTTCTGCGGATTGTTGGTCAACAGGCGCAGGCTGCGCACGCCCAGCAGGTCAAGCATGCGCGCCGCGACCGGGAAGTCGCGCGCCTCGCTCGGCAGTCCCAGTCGCTCGTTGGCATCGACCGTGTCGAACCCCTGGTCCTGCAATTCGTAGGCGCGCAGCTTGTTGATCAGGCCGATTCCCCGCCCTTCCTGCCTGAGATAGAGCAGTATGCCCCAGCCGCCCGCATTGGCCTCCTCGGCCATGCGCGCCAACGCTGCGTCGAGCTGCGGGCCGCAATCGCACTTCAGGCTGCCCAGCACGTCGCCCGTCAGGCATTCGCTGTGCAGGCGCACCAGCGGCTCGCGTTCGCTGGTCTGGGTGCCTAGCACGAGCGCGACATGTTCGCGCAGGTCGTCGCGGGCACGGAAGGCGATGATTTCCGCATGCTCGCAGGCGTGGACCGGCAGGCGCGCGCGGGCCTGTATCGAAAGGTTCAGCGGGTCCTTGAACGCGGCAAGATCGGCGGTGGAGACTTCCGCCGCGATTTCCACGCCTGTCGAGATCAGGAACGCCGGAAGGATGCCGGCAAGGCGCGCCATGTCCATCGCGGCGACGGCGGCCTCATGTGCTTCGATGGCATCGGCCTTGAACGGGCCGCGCAAGGGAGAGCCAAGGTCCTGCGCCGGATCGGCAAGGTTGCGCGCGGCGGACAGGCTGAACGGCTCCGCGCCGTGGATCATCACCGGCGCTTCGGGCACCGCGGCGTCGCGCTGGTTGGCAAGCTTCAACGTGGCGGCCCGGGCGGCGGAGATGAGCAGTCGGGCCGCGTAGATGCCGGGCTGCACGAAGGCGGTTTCGGCGGGGAGCAGGTCGAGCGCCCCCTCCGGGCCGGTCACACGGATCGCCCAGCCGTGGCGCAGCGCGTCGAGCGCCCTTGCAACGTTGCGCGATTCGCTCACAGATCCAGCTCGGTGATCAGCGGTATGTGGTCCGAAGGCTGGTCCCACTTGCGCGTCTCCTCGACGAAGCGGTGCCCGCGGGTCTGTGCGGCTGCTTCGGGCGAGGCCCACATGTGGTCGAGGCGCCGGCCCTGGTCCTTGGCGCGCCAGTAGGAGCGGTAAGACCACCAGGAATAGTTGCGCTCCGGCGCGGGGATATGCTTGCGGCCAAGGTCGACCCAGCCGTGGGCATCGGCAAAGCGCTGAAGCGTCTCGACTTCAAGCGGCGTGTGGCTGACGACCTTGAGCAGGGCCTTGTGGTCGTAGACGTCGCATTCCAGCGGCGCGATGTTGAAGTCGCCGACGATCAGCGTCGGGCGCTCGATCTTCTCGGCCCAGCGGGTCATGCGCTCGAGGAAGTCGAGCTTCTGCCCGAACTTGGGGTTCACCTCGCGGTCGGCCACGTCGCCGCCTGCCGGGATGTAGACGTTCTCGAGAATCAGTCCGTTGCCCGGCCCCAGCAGTTCGACCCCGATGTGCCGGGCCTCGCCATTGTCCTGCCAGTCATGCCTGCTGAAATCGCGGAAGGGGATGCGGCTGACCGTGGCGACGCCGTGGTAGCCCTTCTGCCCGTGAATCGCGCGGTGGGTATAGCCGAGCTTCTCGAACACCTCGTGCGGAAACACGCTCTCCGCGCACTTGATCTCCTGCAGGCAGAGCACGTCGGGTGCCTCCTGCAACAGGAAGCGTTCTACCTGATCGGCGCGCAAGCGGACCGAATTGATGTTCCATGTGGCAACCGAGATCATGTGCCCTGCTTTAGGTATGCGGGGGCAGGTTTACCAGACGGGATGTCGGATGAAGCGACGCAGAGCGTGGACGAAACAAAACCCTCGGACCGGGGGCATTGGTCCGAGGGTTCCATTCGCGTTCGTCACGCTTGACGCGGCAGTCTCTAGGAGACCGGGCAACAGGGGGGAAACCCGCCTCGACCGCCTCGTCGACAACCTTTCTAGAACCGGTTCGCTTGCCCCCCGATGAACGGTGCGTGCAGGTTTGTCGCGGCTTGTCGCAAGGTTTGAACGGTTGGGGGGCGAGGCGGTTTTGCGGTGCGATGGATCGTGCCGTGTCCGTTCAGCTTCGCGACTCGCCGCCGCACCGGGCGCGCCCCGCAGCCTGGGTCAGCGGCCCGGAGCGGTGCGGCGCGGGTCGGTCCAGCGGAAGGTCTTGTCGTCCACGGCCACGCCGTACTGGTGACCCGAAAGCCGGACGGTGGTGCGCTTGTTCTGCGAATCGAGCGCCACCCACGAATCGAGCTGGAGGCCACCGGGGGCGGCGCCGTTACGCACGAAGATCATCGTGATGGTGCCGTATTCGGGATGCTTGGGATCGCGCACCTGCAGGCTCACCACGTCGCGGTCGTTCGTGGGAAGCTGCTTGGCGAAGCGGGCCACGTCCTTGCTCGGATCGAGCAGGGCACCCAGCGGGCTGTTCCTGATCGGCCAGCGCTGGACCTGGCGCACTTCGTAGTCGATCATGGTCAGCGCCTTGCCATCGCCCACGATCAGCAGCGGCACGCCCTTCTGGTACTGGAAGCGGATCTTGCCGGGGCGCTTCAGCGTCAGCACGCCGGACACGCTCTGACCCGAGCGGTCGGTCTGCACGAAGTTCGCGCGCAGCGTGGAAACGCTCCGCAGGGCCGTGACGGCGCGGTCGACGTCGGATGAAGGGGAAGCCTGCGCGGCAAGCGGGGCCAGGGGCGCGATGACCGCGCCGGTCGTGCCGAGGGCAAGCGAAAGGGCCGCAACGGGCCCTTTGAGGCCAAGGGGCTTGGCCGTCATGCGAATCGATTGGATCATCTTGTTCATCGCCGTTCCTTGCAGTGTCGGCGTTGAACTCGCCGTGAACCGTCCCGGTTCCGAAAATGGCGGGACGGCTATCACGGGTAAAGCGCGATCGCGCTCTTACTTGATCTTCGCTTCCTTGAACTCGACGTGCTTGCGCACGACCGGGTCGTACTTGCGGAAGGTCATCTTCTCGGTCGTGTTGCGGGGATTCTTCTTGGTCACGTAGAAGAAGCCGGTGTCAGCGGTCGAGACCAGACGGATCTTGACGGTGGTGGGCTTTGCCATGGCTCTATCCTGAACTTTCGCGCGCGAATCTGAAACGAATGTGGCGGCGCGTTTCCACGCCGCCGTCACAGGGGCGGGCCGTTGCGGTAGAATCAGGACAAAGTCAAGCACGGAGAGACCGACGGAGGCATTTGCCCGAACCTCGATTGCGTGCTATTGGTTGCATTGGAAACCATGTTGACAACGACCGCACCCGCTTTCGACTATGCCTGCCTACCGGAAATGCCGGAGGGCGTGTTCACCGCGCCCTTGCGCCGCCCGGACCGCGTGGGCGAGGACTGGCTCGAGCCTGCGCAACACCGCTACACCGCGCAGGAGCACGCGATCTGGGATGAGCTTTACGCCCGCCAGATGGAACTTCTGCCCGGCAGGGCCTGCAGCGCCTTCCTGCAGGGCCTGGAGCGGCTCGACCTCGGGCGCGGAGGCGTGCCCGACTTCGCACGGCTTTCGTCCGAGCTTGGCGCGCTGACTGGCTGGAGCGTCGTGCCCGTGCCGATGCTGATCCCCGATCACGTGTTCTTCTGGCACCTGGCGAACCGCCGCTTTCCCGCAGGCAACTTCATCCGCACGCGCGAGACGTTCGATTACATCCAGGAGCCCGACGTCTTCCACGATGTCTTCGGCCACGTACCGATGCTGACCGACCCGACTTATGCCGACTACATGCAGGAGTATGGCCGCGCCGGGTGGAAGGCGATGCGTTACAACCGGCTCAAGGCGCTGGGCGCGCTCTACTGGTACACGGTGGAGTTCGGGCTGGTGATCGAGGACGGCGCGCCCAAGGTCTATGGTGCGGGGATCCTCTCCGGCCCGCGCGAGGCGGTGTTCGCGCTGGAGGGGCAGTCGCCCAACCGCATCATGCTCAACGTCGACCGGGTCATGCGCACGGATTACGTGATCGACGATCTCCAGCCGACCTATTTCGTGATCGAGAGCTTCGCGGACCTCTATCACCAGACGGTCGAGCGCGATTTCGACCGGCTCTACCGCGCGCTCGGCGCCGGGTTCACTTATGCCAACACTGCGGTGATCGACGTGGACGACGTGCTGCACCGGGGCACGCTGGAATACCACCTGCGGGGCGGGCGCGGATCGGGCGCAATTCCGGTCTGATTTCCGGTCCCGGCTGCGACAAGCAAGCAAAAACCCGGCGTAGCCGAGGCTCCGCCGGGTTTTCGGTTCCGTGACCGGATGGCTGCCAGCCGGTACGGGACGAGCCAGGCCGCGGTGACGGCCCGGAGATCGTGACCGCGGGATCAGCCCGGGGTCTTGTCTGCCTTGTCGGCCTGGTCTTCCATGGCGTCGGCCTTGGTTTCGCCAGCGCCGCGGATGGCGTCCGCCTTGTCGTTCATCGCATCGGCTGCTTCGCCGCTGGCCTTGCCGGCAGCGTCGTCGATGGCGTCGGCGGTGGCGTCGGTGGCATCACGGACGGCGTCGGCGGTGTCCTCTGCGGCGTTCTCCTGCTTGCTGTCGCAAGCCGCAAGGCCAAGGCCCAATGCGACGACGGAGGCCATCATGGCACCCTTGAAAATTCCCTTCATGGCAGTCCCCTTCTGGTCAAGGTGAGGGCGGTCCTTGCGGGCCGCCCTCTGTTGGTAGGTCATGGATTTTGGAAAGAAGCTCAGCGAACCGAACCGCGACGGACGAGGTTCACGATGGCGAGCAGGATGAGCGCGCCGAGGAACGACACGATCAGCGTACCGGCCGAAACGCCGCTGGTGATGCTGCCGCCGCCGATCAGCGGAGCAAGCAGGAAGCCGCCAAGCAGTGCGCCGACGATGCCGACGACGATGTTGAGGAAGATGCCCTGCTGGGCGTCGGTGCGCATCACGATGCTGGCCAGCCAGCCGAGGATGCCGCCGACGATGAGAAGAATGATAAGGCCCATTTCAGTAACCCCTTGAAGTGCTGTCTGTTCGGTCAATCCCGGACGGGGCACTTGGTTCCGCAGATGCGGCGGGTCGATGAAAGGGGCCTGTTTCGGTCAGCGCATCGCCAGCCAGCCGAGCGCCACTGCGCCGGCGGCAATGCGGTACCACGCGAAAGGTTTGAACCCGGCGCGGCTGACATAGGCGACGAACAGTCGGATGACCGCGAGCGCAACCACGAAGGACACCGCAAAGCCGACGCCGATCTCGCTCCAGCCAACGCCCATCGTGCCGCCGAGCAGCGCGTCGCGGTTGTCGAGCAGTTCGAGCGTCGTGGCACCGAGCATCGTCGGGATCGCGAGGAAGAAGCTGAACTCGGCCGCCGTGCGGCGCTCGATGCCCATCGCCAGAGCGCCCATGATGGTCGCGCCCGATCGGCTGACGCCCGGCACCATCGCAAGGCACTGCGCAAGGCCGACGCCAATCGCCTGCCGCAGTGGAAGCTGTCCGATCCCCGATGGCTCGCCCTGCTTTGCGTGTTTCTCGATCACGAGGATCGCGATGCCGCCCGCAATCAGCGCCCAGCACACCACCGACGGGCTGCCGAGCAGGACATCGATGTATTTCTTGAGCGCCAGGCCAAGGATTGCGGACGGGATGAACGCCGCCAGAAGGTTGCGCAAGAACCGCAGGGAGATCGGCTCAAGCCTGAGCAGGCCCATGCCGACCGCCCAGAACGTCCGCCAGTACTGGACCACCACCGCCAGGATCGCGCCAAGCTGGATCACGACGTTGAACATCGCCCACTGGTGCGCGTCATAGCCGAACAGCTCGGTTGCAAGGATCAGGTGGCCGGTCGATGAGACGGGCAGGAATTCGGTGAGGCCCTCGACGATGCCGAGCAGGATTGCGGTTACGATCGTGTCCATACGTGCCTTCGGGGTTTGCCGCGGCGCAGCATCAAGTCAAGCGGAAGGGTGCATTCTCGACCGGAGCGTCGTCTCCGTCACGAGTGCCCGGTTACGCGGCAAGCCCTTCGAACTGCAACCGCGCCAGGCGGGCATACAGGCCATCCGCTGCCGTCAGGCTGGAGTGGGTGCCCTGTTCGACAATCCTGCCCGCGTCCATCACGACGATGCGGTCCGCCGCGCGGATGGTGGCAAGGCGGTGCGCGATGACCAGCGTGGTGCGTTCCTTCATCAGCCGGTCCAGAGCTTCCTGGACAAGGCGCTCGCTTTCGGCGTCCAGGGCGCTGGTCGCCTCGTCGAGGAGCAGGATCGGTGCCTCGCGCAGCACGGCGCGGGCAATGGCGATGCGCTGGCGCTGGCCGCCGGAAAGGCGCGCGCCATCCTCGCCGAGGAAGGTGTCGAGGCCCTGCGGCAGGTCGCGCAGGAACTGTTCGGCATTGGCGGCCCGTGCCGCTTCCCAGATGGCCTCGTCGCTCGCGCCCCAGTTGCCATAGCGCAGGTTGTCGCGCGCCGAGGCGGCGAACAGCGTGGCGTCCTGCGGTACGAGCGCGCTGCGCTGGCGAATCTCGGCAGGGTCGGCGCTGGTGAGGGGAACGCCGTCGATGCGGATCGTGCCGCCGTGCGGATCGTAGAACCGCTGTGCCAGCAGGAAGAGCGTCGACTTGCCCGCGCCCGAAGGGCCGACGATGGCGACGGTCTCGCCCGGCTCGACCGTCAGCGAGAAATCGTCGAGCGCAAGAACTTCCGGGCGCGAGGGATAACGGAACGAGACGTTCTGGAACGCGATCTGCCCGCGCGGCGGGATCGGCAGCGCCGTGGGGCGGGCGGGCGGCGCGATCTCGGGCTGTTCGCGCAGCAGTTCGTTGAGCCGTCCTGCGGCGCCGGCCCCGCGCAGCAGGTCACCGTAGACCTCGGAGAGCGCCCCGAGCGCGCCCGCGACAAGGCCTGCCGTGATGACGATGGCAAAGATCGTGCCGCCGCTGATCCTGCCTTCCGCCACGCCGACGGCGCCCTGCCAGACCAGCATGGTGATGCCGCCGAAGACCAGCAGGATGACGATCGCGGTCATCACCGCGCGCAGGCTGATGCGGCGCAGCGCGGTCTGGAAGGTCGCCTCGACCTTTTCGCCGAAGCGTTCAAGCTCGCGCTTCTCCTGCCCGAATGCCTGGACGATCTTCATCGCACCAAGCACTTCGGAAACGATCACGCCGATCACTGCCACCCGGTCCTGGCTGGAGCGCGAGACGTTGCGCACGCGGCGGCCGAAGAACACGATGGGGCCCACCACCAGCGGGATGCCGATCATCAGGATCGCGGTCAGCTTCGGCGCAAGGTAGAACAGGTAGCCCAGGCCCCCGATCGCGGTGATCGTGTTGCGCAGCGCCACCGACACGGTCGTGCCTACGACCTGTTCGATGACCGCAGTGTCCGACGTCATCCGCGAGGAGATTTCCTTGGGACTGTTGGTCTCGAAGAACGACGGGGGCAGGCGCAGCAGGTTCGCCTGGACCTTGAGCCGGATGTCGGCAACCACGCGCTCGCCCAGCCAGGACACGAAGTAGAAGCGGCAGGCCGTGCCGATGGCAAGGACCAGCACGATCAGCAGCAGGTACTGGAACCATCGCCCTATGGCCGAAACATCCGCGCCGGCGGCAAAGCCCTTGTCGATGATCAGGCGGAAGCCCGACGGTATCGCAAGGGTCGCGGCGGACGTGACGATCAGCGCGGCCGACGCGGCAGCGACACGGCCCGGGTATTTCGCCGCCTCGCCCCAGATCATGCGCAGGGGGCCAAGCGTGCGGGCGCGGGGGGGCTCCTCGACGTTGGCGGCGGGTGTTTCCTGGGCGGGTGTTTCCTGGGCCATGCGCCTCGCCTAGCCCATGGCGGCGGGCGCCGGAAGGGGGCGCGAGGGGCAGGGCCGATTTGTTGCGTTGCACAAGTGCTCGAATCCCGGCAATCTGGGCTCAACGACTCTCCGTCAGGTGCGGGGCAACAAATCGAGAAGGTGTTCGCAGTGCTCTACAAGGCTTACGAGATTCAGCGTTCCTTGATGAACGCGGGCAGCGCCTGGGCTTCCATGGCCGCCGAGATTATCAACGACGCGCGCAATCCCTGGTCCGGCTTCGGCGGCAACCAGATGCTCGCTTCCGCGCTCGACGTCTTCGCCCACGCCGCCGCGCCGCGCGGCAAGCCCGCTTTCGGGATCAAGGTCGTCCACGTCGATGGCGCGGCCCATGCGGTCAAGGAAACGACCGTCATCACCCGCCCGTTCGGCGATCTCAAGATGTTCACGCACGATGGCCTGCCCAAGGACGCGCCGCGCCTGCTGATCGTCGCGCCGATGAGCGGCCACTATGCCACGTTGCTGCGCGGCACGGTCGAACGCATGCTCGAACGCTGCGTGGTCTACATCACCGACTGGGCCGATGCGAAGTACGTGCCGCTCGCCGAAGGCATCTTCGACCTCGACGACTACATCGACTACCTGACCGGCTTCCTCGAGCATATCGGCGAAGGGGCGCACATGATGGCGGTGTGCCAGCCCTCGGTCCCGGCCTTCGCCGCCACTGCCATCATGGCCGCGAAGAAGCACCCCTGCCGTCCGGTCACGCTGACCATGATGGGCGGCCCGATCGATACGCGCGAAAGCCCGACGGCGGTCAACGACCATGCCATCACCAAGCCGTATGTCTGGTTCAAGCACAACGTGATCACCACCGTGCCGACCAACTATCCGGGCGAGGGGCGGCGGGTCTATCCGGGCTTCGTCCAGCTTGCCAGCTTCATGTCGATGAACCTCGGCAGCCACATGATGAGCCATTACAAGCTGTTCCAGCACATGATGGCCGGCGCCGACGAAAGCGCCGAGGCGACCAAGGCGTTCTACGACGAATACCGCGCGGTCTGCGATCTCCCGGCGGAGTTCTACCTGCAGACCGTGGACGTGGTCTTCCAGCGCCACGCCCTGCCCAAGGGCGAGTTCGTCCATCGCGGTCAGGCGGTCGATCTCGGCGCGATCGCCGACACCGCGATCCTGTGCATCGAGGGCGAGCGGGACGACATTTCGGGCATCGGCCAGACGAGGGCCGCGCTCAACGTCACGCCGAACCTCCCGGACGACATGAAGCAATACCTGCTCGCGCCGGAAGTCGGCCACTACGGCATCTTCAACGGTTCGCGCTGGCGCGGCTCCATCGCCCCGGTGGTGGAACAGTGGATCGCGAAGTTCGAGAAGAAGGCAAGGGGCCGCAAGCTGAGCGTGGTGGCCTGAGGCGCTTGACCGGCGAATGCGCATCGTGCGTCTTCGCCGGTCCGATACCCGAACCCTACCTGAAAGACCTCTAACGCACCCTGTAGAAGCGTATTCGCACGCCGGGGGACTTGTCGTCGCCGGTTGAGACCAGCATGCCGATGAAGTTGCCCCGGTTGAGCCAGTCGTACTTGCCCAGGGGCGCCTCGAAAACTGGCTGGGTCGTGATCGCCGGTTTCGAACCGTCGGCGGGCGGGCAAAGCACGGCCTGGTTGATCACGTTGATGATCGCGCCGTCATCGGTCTTGAGGAAATAATCGGCCTTCAGATCCATGCAGCCGTCGCTGCGGATCAATTGCCAGTCCCATCCGCCGGGCATGATTTCGGCCCGGATGGCGGGGCCGGTTACCGTGCCCCCCAGGATCGGAATGATGTTGCGCCGACCCTTCGGCGTCGTGCCGGCCGGGACGTCCGGTGCCAGCACGACCGCTTCCTCGAAAACGAATTCGAGCCCGGGAGGCGCCAGGGGCGTCTCGCTGGCGAACGCCAGGCCCGGCAGGCCGATTGCGCAGATCGCCGCCACGCAGAGCGCCAGGCCCCGCGCCTGATCCGAAGTCCTCTTCCTCAAGCTTCCCCTCCCGGGTTCAGACAAAGAACTGGGTGATCCATTCGCACATCAGCGCGGGCTTGTCCTCGCCCTCGATCTCGACGGTGATTTCCATCGTCTGCTGCCACTGGCCGGGGCGCTTCTCTTCCATCTCGAGCAGCTTGAATACTCCGCGCACGCGCTTGCCGACGCGCACCGGCGCGAGAAAGCGAGTGCGGTTGCCGCCGTAGTTCACGCCCATCTTGATATGTTCGGGGCGCGGGCAGTCGCTTTCCATGGTCAGCAACGGGATCAGCGAGAGCGTCAGGAACCCGTGTGCAATCGGCCCGCCAAACGGGGTGAGCTTCGCCTTCTCGGGGTCGACGTGGATGAACTGGAAGTCCCCGGTCGCCTCGGCGAACTTGTTGACCCGCTCCTGCGTGATCTCGACCCACTTCGATGTGCCGACAACCTGCCCGACCATCTCCTTGACCTGCTCGGCGGGGATGAACCTGGTCATTGCTTGCACTCTCCTCTTGCAAATTCCGGCGCACCATGGCGGCAAGCCGGCGACCGTGCAAGTGAAGTTAAGTGAATGATTAAGCGGGTGCCGTCACCGGGGTTGAAGCCTTGCGGAACGGCTCAGGCGTGGCTGTGCGGACCCGCTTGATATAGGCCCAGAGCCCGCATTGGAGGCCCACCAGCATGTAGCAGAACGGCTGGAACGCGATGCCGACGAAGGTTGAGCCGACGAGGTAGATCACCTGGGCCTGCTGCAAGGCTTCGGCCAGCGGGGCGACCCAGCGGAACTCCTTCGATGCCTCCTTGCGATAGCGCCGCCTCAGCAGTTCCATCTGCCACACGCCCAGCAGGTGAAGCGCCAGCCACAGGGCCAGGCCCGGATAGCCCTGTTCGCCCAGCATCTCGAAGTAGCTGGAATGATAGGCGCGCCCCTCTTCGACAATGGGCTGGTATTCGAGCGCGGCGTTGTTGTCGCCGGCATAGTCGGCCTTGACCGTGTCGTATTCCAGCCGGTTCTGGCGATATGCCTCGAAGCCGCCGCCGAAGGGATGGGTCTTGGCGAACTCTATCGTCCACTTCCACACCGCGATGCGGGTTCCGGCGGACTGGTCGGACTGGTGGTTCCGGATCGTGCCCATGCGGTCGGTGAACTCCTTGGGCAGGAGCGGGACCGCGATCAGGGCGCCTGCGGCCATGACCGACACGATCAGCAAGCGCCGCTTTGCCGTGCGCAGGATCATCGCGGCCAGCACCACCACGCAGACAAGGCCGGTCCGCGCCCCGGTGCCGATGGGCATGAGCGCGCAGGCAAAGCAAAGCGCCCAGGCGAAGGTCTTCACCCTCCAGTCGGGCGGGAAGATCGTGCCGAAGCGCGAAAGCCAGAGCGCCAGCGGAATGACCGCAATGGCGACTGCCGAGATGATCGAGCCCTCGTAGAGGCCGGTGTTGTCGTTCACCAGCAGGCGCAGTTCGCCGTATCCGCCGCCACCGGCCGCGGTCTTGATGCCGCCGCCGATCACGATCACGCCGATGGACAGGGCAAGGATCAGGGTGATCGCCTCGATGCGCAGGCGCGTGCGCAGCGTCAGCGGCAGGAACAGGGCCCACAGCAGCGCCTTCCACACCCAGGCCCACTTGTCCGCGGCCTCTGCCGGGAAGTCGGCGGTCTGCGTCGTCAGCCCGCAATAGACCAGCAGGGCCAGCAGCAGGAACTGGCGCATGGAGAAGCGGATGCCGTTCTTGTCCTCCGCCACGAACCACGAGATGAACGCGCAGAGGAATGCGATGAGCGACACCGGAATGTGGCTGAGGATGCCCCAGCTCACCTTCTGCGGGGCCACGATGTCGATGTACGAGTAGGCCAGCACGAAGATGAAGGGCCGGCGAAAGCCCGCGCCGATGAAGGCCAGCACGAAGCTCAGCAGGAACAGGTCAAGCATCCGGGCGGTCCTGCGCGGAACGCCGGGCCTTGCGGAAGGCGGCCTTCCGGCTGGGCAGCGAAGGATCGTCGTCGAGATCGTCACGACGCAGCAGGCGCCAGATGGCGATGGCCATCAACACGTGCGGCAGGAATATCGTGAACTTGTCGATCATCTGGCCTGACGGCTAGCGCATCGAGGTTGACGCTGCGTTAAGCCTTCCGTGGCACGGGTGTGGCCATGACCCGCGTGCTTCATGTTCTCGACCATTCGCTGCCGCTCCACAGCGGCTATACCTTCCGCACCCGCGCCATTCTGAAGGCGCAGGAGGCGATGGGCATCGAGGTGCGTGGCGTCACCGGCCGGCGCCATGTCGCCCCTCCCGCCGCGCAGGAGCCGGAAGAGAGCGACGGCCTGCGCTTCTATCGCACCCCTGGCGCAGCCGGGAACCTGCCGCTTGTACGGGAATGGGCCGAAGTGTCGGCCCTTGCCCGGCGCATCGTCGAGGTCGCCGGTGAATGGCGACCCGATATCCTCCACGCGCACTCGCCCGCCTTGTGCGGCCTCGCGGCGGTAAAGGCCGGGCGCAAGCTCGGCATTCCGGTGGTCTACGAAATCCGCGCCTTCTGGGAGGATGCGGCCGTCGGCAACGGGACAGGCCGCGAAGGCAGCCTCAAGTACCGCGTCACGCGGGCGATGGAGAACGACGTCGTCGGTGCCGCCGCCCGTGTCGTCACGATCTGCGAGGGTCTTCGCCAGGACCTGGTCGGACGCGGATTCGCGCCCGAGAAGCTGTCGATCATGCCCAACGGCGTCGACCTCGATCTGTTCGGCGCGCCCCTGCCGCGCGACCTTGGCCTCGCGCAGGAGCTTGGTCTCGGCGACGGACCCGTCATCGGCTTCCTGGGCAGCTTTTATCCCTACGAGGGGCTGGACGATCTTGTCGACGCAATGCCGGCGATCGCCGGCGCGGTGCCTGGCGCCACGCTCCTGCTCGTCGGCGGAGGGCCGGCGGAAGCAGACCTTCGTGCCCGCGCCGCCGCTTCGCCGGCGGCCCCGGCGATCCGTTTCGTCGGCCGCGTGCCTCATCACGAGGTGGACCGCTATTATTCGCTGGTCGATGTCGTCTGCTATCCGCGCAAGGCCATGCGCCTTACCGAAATGGTGACCCCGCTCAAGCCGCTTGAGGCGATGGCTCAGGGCAAGCTCGTGGCGGCGTCCGACGTCGGCGGGCACCGCGAACTTGTCACCGATGGCGAGACCGGGGCGCTGTTCCCCCCGGACGACCCTGCGGGTCTCGCCGCCGCGCTTGTTTCGCTGCTCGCCGGGCGCGACGGCTGGGAGGAAAGGCGTGCGACGGCGAGGGCGTTCGTCCGGGACCGGCACGATTGGGCGATCAATGTGCGGCGTTATCAGGACGTTTACCAAGCCTTGTTACCGAGTCCTTGAAAGACGGTGGCGAGAACCACGTGTTCGACTTTCCCGAATGCAAAACAGGCCCGGGCATAGGCGGGCCGGAACGTAGACAGGACGGACCGAAGTGACTGCGACAAAACGCAATCCCAAGCCCATCACCGCGCATCCGATGTTCCCTGCGGTGACTGCCCTGTGGTCCGGCACGTTTCTCGGGCTTGGCAGCTTTGCGCTCGCACCTCGCCTGCTCGAAGGGCCCATCGTGGCGCTCGGCCTGCCGCAGATATTGCCGGCGGCAGCGCCTCCGCTGGGTTTGACCGCCCGCGTGCTCGTAATGGTGGCCATGATGATCGGTGGCGCGCTGCTCGGTTTCATCGTCGGCCGCCGTCTCGCGCCGGGCCGCAGCGAGGCTCCGGAGCGGGCAGTGGGCAGCCGGCGCAGCAGCGTCATAGCCGGCGCGCCGCGCCCGCCGTTGAACGTGACGGTCGACGTGGGCGATTCGCTCGACCTTCCGGAAGAGCCGCATCAACCGCTGCGCCGCCGCAGCCTGTCCGTCACCGACGAATCCCGGCAGGCCATGCCGGCGCAGTTCGCACCGTTGCCTTGGGAAGATCTCGACCTCGAACGCGCCGGGGAAGCGCCCGAAGTGGCCGTGGAGAGGTTCGCGGAACCAGATTCCCCGCCCGGCGTGGACGCAGATCAGTCTGCCGACGGCCAGGTGGCCAACGAACAGCAGCCGACTTCCGCCCCCGTGGCCGAAGGCGCGCCTCTGCTTCAGGCGCGCGCCGCCGAGGCATCGCCGCTCTACGCGGCCCCGCCGGAAAGCCTGGGCCTTGTCCAGCTTGTCGAGCGACTTGCGCTGGCGATTGCCGCCAGGACCGCGAACCCGGACCGCCAGGTGCGGCAGGCGGACGAAGCCGCGCCACTTCGAGCATCGCCGGTGATGGCGCCGCCACAGTCGTTTCCGGCCACGAGCGAGCCGCTCAGCCGTCTTCCGGGCATCGCGCCTTCGAATGTTGCGCCGGCCGAGGCCGCGCCATTCCTGCGTCCTGCCGACGCAGATCGCGTCGTGCCGCTGCGACCTGCGGCAATGCAGCCGATGCCGTTGGCTCCCCGTGCCGGACAGGCCGACGACCTCGATGTCGACCATCTTGGCCTCGATCGCTTCCTGCGCATGCCCGCAAGCGATGTGGCGCCCCCTGACGGGCAGGTCGTTCCCGCGACCCCGTTCGCGGTCGAGCACGTCGAGGATATCGAGGTCGAAGCCGATCTCCCGACGGATGCCGAACCTGACGACCGCGATGACCGGTACTCTTCGCTGCTGGACATGGCGCCGATCGCGGCCCGCCATGAACCGTTCCATATCGACGTGGGCTTCCACGGCGCTGGTGTCGGTCCGGATGCCGCGGGCAGCGATGGCGTGGAGCCGGTTGTCGTGTTCCCCGGCCAGTCCTCTGCGCTTGATGCCGCCGCAGTCGCAGGCGTGGGCTCGCGCCCGTTCGAGCGGCCTGCGATCGATGGCGTGACCGGTCAGGCTGGCGCGAACTCTCCCCTTGCCGCGCCCGGCAGGGCTGCGCCATCGATGCCGGTGGAAGCGCTGGACGCTACGGCGCTTCCGGTGCATCCGGGCCCCGCAGCCGATGCCGAGGAAGCCGACCGTGCCCTGCGCGCCGCGCTGGCGACCTTGCAGAGAATGACCGCGCAGGGATGATTTCTTGCCGCGGAAGCGGCGGAAAACCGTACTTTGTGCCGTGTCGCATGCGTATTTTTGGCTTTAACCGCGCACTGAAGGTCGGTGCGCAGTTGCAAAATAACTTTCCTGCAGTCATGGGGGCTCCTCGCGCAACTTTCGTCGCCTCGCTGGCGGCGTGATTCGCGCGCCATTTCCTCTTTTTGGATGTAGGACGATCTTCGAAATGGGATTTCCGCCGGTTCAGGGCCTGTATGATCCGCGTAACGAGCATGACGCCTGTGGCGTGGGCTTCATTGCCCACATCAAAGGCCAGAAAAGCCATGCCATCGTGGACCAGGCCCTTGAGATTCTGCGCAATCTCGACCACCGCGGCGCGGTGGGCGCCGACCCCTTGCTGGGTGACGGTGCGGGCATCCTGATCCAGATTCCGGACCAGCTCTTCCGCAGGTGGGCCGCGTCCGAAGGCAAGGAACTGCCGCAGCCGGGCGATTACGCCGTGGCCATGTGCTTCCTTCCGCAGGACGAAGCGTCGCGTCTCTTCGTGACCGAGTTCTTCGAGAAGTTCATCGCCAAGGAAGGCCAGGAACTGATCGGCTGGCGCGACGTGCCGACCACGCTCGACGGCCTCGGCAAAACCGTGATCGAACAGATGCCGGTCATCCGCCAGTGCTTCATCAAGCGCGGCCCCGGCACGCCGGACCAGGACGCGTTCGAACGCAAGCTGCTGGCGATCCGCAAGCAGACCCAGAACCCGCTTGCCGCCATGGCCGAGAAGCACGGGCTTCCGGGCGTGACGCAGCTCTACATGCCGAGCTTCTCGACCCGCACCATCGTCTACAAGGGCCTGCTGCTGGCGAATCAGGTCGGCTCGTTCTACGACGATCTGCGCGATCCGGATTGCGTCTCGGCACTGGGCCTCGTGCACCAGCGCTTCTCGACCAACACTTTCCCGAGCTGGAAGCTGGCGCACCCGTTCCGCTTCATCGCCCACAACGGCGAGATCAACACCGTTCGCGGCAACGTGAACTGGATGAACGCGCGCCGCCGCACCATGGAATCCGAGCTGCTCGGCCCGGATCTCGACAAGATGTGGCCGCTCATCCCGCACGGTCAGTCGGACACCGCCAGCCTCGACAACGCGCTCGAGCTGCTGCTCGCGGGCGGCTACAGCCTGGCCCATGCAGTGATGATGCTCGTTCCGGAAGCCTGGGCGGGCAACCCGCTGATGGATTCCAGGCGCCGCGCCTTCTACGAGTACCATGCCGCGCTGATGGAGCCGTGGGACGGCCCCGCCGCCGTCGCCTTTACCGACGGTCGCCAGATCGGCGCAACGCTCGACCGCAACGGCCTGCGTCCGGCGCGCTTCTCGATCACGCGCGACGACCTGATCTGCATGGCGTCCGAAAGCGGCGTGCTGCCCTTCCGTGAGGAAGACATCGTCCGCAAGTGGCGCCTCCAGCCGGGCAAGATGCTCCTGATCGACATGGATCAGGGCAAGATCATCGAGGACGAAGAGATCAAGGCCGAGCTGGCCGGCGCCGAACCTTACGAGGAATGGCTCGACCAGGCGCAGTACAAGCTCAAGGAACTCGACGTGATCGAGCCCGAGCTGGCCGCGCTCCCGGTCGAGACGACCTCGCTGCTCGATCGCCAGCAGGCCTTCGGCTACACCCAGGAAGACGTCACCAAGTTCCTCGAGCCGATGGCCGTGGCCGGTGACGATCCGATCGGGTCGATGGGCACCGACACGCCGATCGCGGTGCTGTCGAAGCGCTCGCGCCTGCTCTACGACTACTTCAAGCAGAACTTCGCGCAGGTCACCAACCCGCCGATCGACCCGATCCGCGAGGAACTGGTCATGTCGCTGGTGTCGATGATCGGTCCGCGCCCGAACCTGCTCGGCCATGACGCCGGCAGCCACAAGCGCCTCGAAGTCGACCAGCCGATCCTGACCAACGACGAGATCGCCAAGATCCGCTCGGTCGAGGCCGCGCTCGACGGTGCCTTCCGCACCGCCACGATCGACACGACCTGGGACGCCAACGCCGGGGCCGACGGCCTCGAGATGGCGATCAAGGAAATGTGCTGGGCGGCGACCGAAGCCGTGCTTGCCGACAAGAACATCCTGATCCTGTCGGACCGCGCGCAGAACGAGAACCGCATCCCGATGCCGGCGCTGCTGGCGACGGCGGCGGTGCATCACCACCTCGTCCGTCAGGGCCTGCGCATGCAGACCGGCCTTGTCGTCGAGACCGGCGAAGCGCGCGAAGTGCACCACTTCTGCGTTCTGGCGGGCTATGGCGCCGAAGCCATCAACCCCTACCTCGCGTTCGAGACGCTCGAGGCGATCCGCGTCGACAAGGAACTGCCCCTCACCACCAAGGAGGTGCAGAAGAACTACATCAAGGCCATCGGCAAGGGCATCCTCAAGGTCATGTCCAAGATGGGCATCTCGACCTACCAGTCGTACTGCGGTGCGCAGATCTTCGACGCGGTTGGCCTGTCGACCGACTTCGTGAACGCCTATTTCACCGGGACGGCGACGACCATCGAGGGCGTCGGCCTCAAGGAGATCGCGGAAGAGACCGTGCGTCGCCACGCCACGGCCTATGGCGACAACCCGATCTACAAGAAGATGCTCGACGTGGGCGGCATGTACCAGCTTCGCCTGCGTGGCGAGGAGCATGCCTGGACGGCTTCCAACATTGCCAACCTGCAGCATGCGGTTCGCGGCAACATGCCGGAAAAGTACAAGGAGTTCGCCCAGTCGATCAACGACCAGTCCGAACGGATGCTGACCATCCGCGGGCTGATGGACCTGAAGAAGGCCGACCAGCCGATTTCGATCGACGAGGTCGAGCCCGCCAGCGAGATCGTCAAGCGCTTCGCCACGGGTGCGATGAGCTACGGTTCGATTTCGTGGGAAGCGCACACCACGCTGGCGCTCGCGATGAACCGCATCGGCGGCAAGTCGAACACCGGCGAAGGCGGCGAGGATCCCGCGCGCTTCAAGCCGCTGCCCAACGGCGATTCGATGCGTTCGGCGATCAAGCAGGTGGCCTCGGGCCGTTTCGGCGTGACCGCGGAATACCTCGTCAATGCCGATGACGTGCAGATCAAGATGGCGCAGGGCGCAAAGCCCGGCGAGGGCGGCCAGCTTCCCGGCGACAAGGTCGACAAGACCATCGGCAAGACCCGTCATTCCACGCCGGGCGTCGGCCTGATCTCGCCGCCGCCGCACCACGACATCTACTCGATCGAAGACCTCGCGCAGCTCATTCACGATCTCAAGAACGTGAACACCGGCGCGCGCATCTCGGTCAAGCTGGTGTCCGAAGTGGGCGTCGGCACGGTTGCCGCGGGCGTTTCCAAGGCGCGCGCGGACCACGTGACGATTTCGGGCTACGAAGGCGGCACGGGCGCGTCGCCGCTGACCTCGCTGACCCACGCCGGTTCGCCCTGGGAAATCGGCCTTGCCGAAACCCAGCAGACGCTGCTGCTCAACAACCTGCGCAGCCGCATCTGCGTCCAGGCCGATGGCGGCCTGCGCACCGGTCGTGACGTCGCCATCGCCGCGCTGCTCGGCGCCGACGAGTTCGGCTTTGCCACCGCGCCGCTGATCGCGGCCGGCTGCATCATGATGCGCAAGTGCCACCTCAACACCTGCCCGGTCGGCGTTGCCACCCAGGACCCGGTGCTGCGCGCGCGCTTCACCGGCCAGCCGGAACATGTGATCAACTACTTCTTCTTCGTCGCCGAGGAACTGCGCGCGATCATGGCCGAGATGGGCTTCCGCACCATCGCGGAAATGGTCGGCCGCGTCGATCGCCTCGACACCAAGAAGGCGATCAGCCACTGGAAGGCGCAGGGCGTCGACCTGTCGAAGCTGCTGCACAAGGTCGACCCGGTCCCCGGCACGACCCTGAACTGGAGCGAGACGCAGGATCACGGCCTCGAGGCCGCGCTCGACAACGACCTCATCGCCGCCAGCGCCCCGGCGCTCGAAAAGGGCGAGCCGGTCCGCCTCGAACGCAACGTCATCAACGTCAACCGCACGGTCGGCGCGATGCTCTCGGGCGAAGTGGCCAGGAAGTACGGGCACAAGGGCCTGCCGGACAACACCATCCACGTCGCGTTCAAGGGCGTGGCTGGCCAGTCGTTCGGTGCGTTCCTCGCGCATGGCGTGACGCTCGATCTCGTCGGCGATGCCAACGACTATGTCGGCAAGGGCCTCTCGGGCGGTCGCGTGATCGTGCGCCAGCCCGGCCACGTCGATCGTGACCCGACCGAGAACATCATCGTCGGCAACACCGTGCTCTACGGCGCGATCGCGGGCGAGGCCTACTTCAACGGCGTGGGCGGCGAACGCTTCGCGGTGCGCAACTCCGGCGCTCTCGCGGTGGTCGAAGGCACCGGCGATCATGGCTGCGAATACATGACCGGCGGCGTCGTCGTCGTGCTCGGCCGGACCGGGCGCAACTTCGCGGCGGGCATGTCGGGCGGCGTGGCCTATGTCTACGACGTGGACGGCAACTTCGCGAGCCTCGTCAACGGCGCGATGGTCGATGTTCTGCCGGTCTCGGCGGAACGCGACGAGGAAGACGGTGCGGGCCGTCCTCAGCAGCGCGGGACGGACGTCTATGACCAAGGCATGGGCGACATGCTGCGTCACGACGCCGAACGCCTGCGGGTGCTGGTGGAACGCCACCACCTCTACACCGGCAGCGCGCGCGCTCGCGAGATCCTCGACAACTGGGTCGAGGCTCTGCCGCGTTTCGTCAAGGTCATGCCGCGCGATTATGCGCGTGCGCTCCGCCAGATGGAGGCAGAGCGCCTCGAAGCCGCCTCCGTGGCGGCCGAGTAAATTCGGGGAATAAAGGTTAGATTACAATGGGCAAGGCAACCGGCTTTCTCGAAATCGACCGCAAGGACCGCACCTATGATGCGCCTGCGGAACGTCTGAAGCACTATCGCGAGTTCGTGGTCCCGCACGATGAGGCAGGCCTCAAGGGGCAGGCCGCGCGGTGCATGAACTGCGGCATTCCGTACTGCCACAACGGCTGTCCGGTGAACAACCAGATCCCCGACTGGAACCACCTGGTCTACGAGAACGACTGGCGCGACGCGCTGACCAATCTCCACTCGACCAACAACTTCCCCGAGTTCACCGGTCGTATCTGCCCCGCTCCCTGCGAGGCGGCCTGCACGCTGAACATCATCGACCAGCCGGTCACGATCAAGTCGATCGAATGCGCGATCGTCGACCGCGGGTGGAAGGAAGGCTGGATCGAGCCGCAGGTTCCCGTGAAGAAGACCGGCAAGTCGGTTGCGGTCGTCGGGTCGGGCCCCGCGGGCCTTGCCGCCGCGCAGCAGCTTGCGCGCGCCGGCCACTCGGTGACGGTGTTCGAGAAGAACGACCGCGTCGGCGGCCTGCTTCGCTATGGCATCCCCGACTTCAAGATGGAAAAGACCCACATCAATCGCCGCGCGATGCAGATGGAGGCCGAAGGCGTCCAGTTCCGCACCGGCGTCGAAGTGGGCGTGACCGTCTCGTTCGCCTCGCTGCAGGAGAACTTCGACGCGGTGGTGCTGTCGGGCGGTGCGGAAGATCCGCGCGGCCTCCAGATCCCGGGCGCCGAGCTGCCGAGCGTGCGCATGGCGATGGAATTCCTGACCCAGCAGAACAAGCGCAACGCCGGCGACGACGAACTGCGCGCCGCTCCGCGCGGTTCGCTCTTCGCGACTGGCAAGCATGTCGTCGTGATCGGCGGCGGCGATACAGGTTCGGACTGCGTCGGCACCTCGAACCGTCAGGGCGCGCTCTCGGTTACCCAGCTCGAGATCATGCCCAAGCCGCCCGAAAAGGAAGACAAGGCGCTGTCCTGGCCGAACTGGCCGCTCAAGCTGCGCACCTCGTCGAGCCACGAGGAAGGCTGCGAACGCGAGTTCGCCGTGCTAACCAAGCGCGTGGTGGGCGAGAACGATGTCACCGGCCTCGAGTGCGTCCGCGTCGAGTGGGTCAATGGCCAGATGCAGGAAGTGCCCGGCAGCGAATTCGTGCTCAAGGCCGACCTCATCCTGCTTGCCATGGGCTTCGTCGGCCCGCGCAAGCAGGGCCTGCTCGAACAGGCCGGCGTCGAGCTTGACGCGCGCGGCAACGTCAAGGGCAACGTCGTCGACTACAAGACCAGCGTCGAGAACGTGTTCGCCTGCGGCGACATGCGTCGCGGTCAGAGCCTGGTGGTCTGGGCGATCCGCGAAGGCCGCCAGTGCGCGCGCGCCGTCGACGAAGCGCTCATGGGCGTCAGCGAACTGCCGCGCTGACCGTCGCGAAATCGACCGAACAACGAAAAGGGCGCCCGCGACGGCGCCCTTTCTCGTTGGCTCGTACCGGGTGGGAAAGGCCGTCCGGCTGACGGTCTCAGCCGTCGGCTTCCGGCGCGGCGATGGGCATTGCCTTGCTGCGGCAGACCAGCAGCTTGTCGATCTTGCGCCCGTCCATGTCGACCACTTCGAAGCGCCAGCCCTGGTCGTGAAAATGCTCGCCCTCGTTCGGCAGTCGCTTGAGCACCGAAAGGCAGTAGCCCGCCGTCGTCGCGAACTCACGGTCGTCGGGCAGGTCGAGGCCCAGCCGGTCGGAAAGGGCGTCGGCGGGCAGGGCGCCCGAAATCAGCAGTGAACCGTCCTCGCGCTCGACCACCATGGGTTCGTCGCCCGCGTCCGCGTGGCCGACGAAATTGCCCGCGATGGCGGACAGCAGGTCGGCCGGGGTGACGATGCCTTCGAGATGGCCGTACTCGTCGTGGACCAGCGCAATCGCGACCTCGGCCTGCTGGATCATGCCGAGCGCGTCCATCGTGTCGAGCTGGTCCGGAACGATGGCCGGCTTCTTCATCAGGCGTCCGAGCTGGACCTTGCGTCCCCGCAACAGCGTGGACAGCACGTCGCGCACCTTGACCACGCCGACGATCTTGTCGACCGACCCGTCGGCCACCAGCAGCAGCGAGTGCGGGCTGTCCTCGATCGCGCTGCGCAGTTCGGCCTCGGGGGCCTTGCGCTCGATCCAGTGCAGTTCGGTTCGCGGCGTCATCACTTCGCGCACCGGGCGTTCCGCAAGGCGCATGATGCCCGTCATCAGCGCCCGCTCCTCCTCCTCGATCACGCCGGAGCGGGTCGCCTCGGCGAAGATCATGTGGAGTTCTTCGGCGGTCACTTCCTGGTCCGTGCCCTGCTTGAGGCCGAGCAGGCGGATGAGCAGGCTGGACGAGTTGTCGAGCAGCCAGACGAAGGGGGCCGTCACCTTCGACATGAGCGCCATGGCGGGCGCCGCGATCTTGGCGATCGGTTCCGCCGCACGCAGCGCGAGCTGCTTGGGTACGAGTTCGCCGACGACGAGGCTCAGGTACGTGGTGAAGGCGATGACGATGACGAACCCGGCATCGTCCGCGTAACGGGCCGGAAAACCCCATGCGGCGAGCCGCTCCGCCATCGGCCCGCCGAGGCTGGACCCTGAATAGGCGCCTGCGATGATGCCGACGAGGGTGATCCCGATCTGTACGGTCGAAAGAAATTTTCCGGGGTCGGCTGCGAGCGCCAGCGCAACCTTCGCGCCCTTGCTGCCTTCCTCCGCGGCAACCTTCAGGCGCGCCGGGCGTGCCGAAACGATCGCCAGTTCCGACATGGAAAACAGGCCATTGAGCAGGACGAGGCCCAGGATCACGAAGACGTCAGACCATGGAAAAGGTGTCACGCACAGGCCCCTAACAGATTTAAGCGAAAAGGCGAAGAGCACCCGCATTGTTCCCGATAAGACAGCAACTGTGGAAGGGCGTTCGGGAACCGTTCAGCCAAACCCGGCGTATTTCAGTCTGTCAAAGCGGCATCGCGTTGCATAAGGTCGCGTCGGGATGCTGGTCAAAGGGGACAGGAAATGAAAATTCGTCGCGTACTTATGTCGAGCCTGTGTGCTGTTTCGCTGGTCAGTCTGTCGGCTTGCGTCACCGATCCCAACACCGGCGAAAAGAAGGTTTCGCGTACCGCCATCGGCGGTATCGGCGGCGCGCTTGGCGGCGCACTGCTCGGCGGTCTCATCGGCGGCAAGACGGGCCGCATCGTCGGTGCCGGCATCGGCGGCGTGGCCGGCGGCGTGATCGGCTACCAGAAGGACAAGCAGATCCGCGAACTGCGCGAACAGACCGCCGGCACCGGGGTTGACGTGACCGAGACCGACAACGGCCAGGCCATCCTTGTCAACCTGCCCAACGGCGTCACCTTCGACGTCGACAGCTCCACCGTGAAGCCCGCCTTCGCCACCACGCTCGACCGCGTCGCGCAGTCGCTGGTGCAGTACCCGAACTCGCTGATCGACGTTTATGGCCACACCGATTCCACCGGCTCGGACGCCTACAACCAGGCGCTTTCGGAACGCCGCGCGCGCGCCGTCGCCGACTACCTGATTTCGCGCGGGGTCGGTTATGCGCGCATCCGTAGCCAGGGCTTCGGTGAATCGCAGCCGATCGCGTCGAACGACACCGAGCAGGGGCGTCAGGCCAACCGCCGCGTCGAGATCAAGATCGTCCCCATCAGCCAGGATGACGTGAACGCCGCCCGCAGCGGTCAGTAAGCTTTCCTGCACGGACAATGCGGCGTCGCTCCGGTCGGGAGCGGCGCCGTTTTGCCGTGTTCGGCATGTGATTGGGCGTTGACCGGGGCCGCCTGCTCCTGCCATCGGCACGGCGGTCAAAGGAGATTGCAATGTCGATTCAGCGCCGCCCGATCAACGGACGCGAGACCAACCCCATTGGTCTGGGATGCATGTCGCTGAGCTGGGCCTATGGCGGCCGGCCGAGCGACGAGGACGGCATCCGCCTGCTCCAGCACGCCGTCGACATCGGCTACGATCATTTCGACACCGCGCGGCTCTATGGTCTCGGCCACAACGAGACCCAGGTCGGGATCGCGCTCAAGGGCCGACGCGACAAGGTTTTCCTGGCCTCGAAGATGGGCATCTTCGCCAGCGGCGACAAGCGCGGCATCGATTGCCACCCGGACACGATCCGCAGCGAACTCGAAGTCTCGCTCAGGCTGCTCCAGACCGACCACATCGACCTCTACTACATGCACCGCCGCGATTTCACCGTGCCGATCGAGGATTCGGTCGGCGCGATGGCCGACCTCGTGAAGGAGGGCAAGATCGGCGGCATCGGCCTGTCCGAAATGTCGGCTGACACGCTGCGCAAGGCTTCGGCGGTCCACCCCATCGCCGCGATGCAGACCGAATATTCACCCTGGACCCGCCAGGCCGAAATCGCCGTCCTCGAGGCCTGCCGCGAGCTTGGCACCACGTTCGTCGCCTTTTCGCCGGTCGCGCGCGGGGTTCTGGCCGATGGCGTGCACGATCCCGCCGCGCTCGAGGAAAAGGACATCCGGCGCGCCATGCCGCGCTTCATGGGCGACAACTGGCCCAGGAACTACGCGCTCGTCCGCCAGTTCAATGCCATCGCCGCTCGCGAAGGCGTGACCCCGGCGCAGCTTTCGCTCGCCTGGGTCCTGTCGCGGGGCGAACACGTCGTTGCCATTCCCGGCACCGGCAAGATCGCTCACCTCGAAGAGAACATCGCACGCTGGGACTGGGAAATCCCGGTTGCGGTCGCTGCCGAAGTCGATGCCCTGATCAACCAGCAGACCGTCGCCGGTCACCGCTATGCCGGGGTCATGCTGCCGACGATCGATACCGAGGATTTCGACTGACCGGCGTTACGCCAGCTTCGCGGCGCGGTCGGCAAGGCGTTCGACCGCCGCCGCGTGGATGGCGGGGGCCGTAACCAGCAGCCCGAAGGCGCGCGGGTCGCGCTTGTTGTAGGCCAGCGGCTGACCGAATGCGTCGGAAACGGCGGCCCCGGCCTCGCGCGCGATCAGGGTCGCGGCGGCGATGTCCCATTCGAAGCCCCAGCGTAGCGTTGCCAGAAGATCAGCCTCGTTCGCGCCGACCATGGCGATGCGCAGGGCGATGGAATTGGGCTTGTCCACGGTCACCAGGTCCGCGTCGGCGCGCGGCAGGCTGTCGGCGGGCACTCGCGCCCCGGCAAGCACCTGGCGCGTGCTGGCGGCAAGCGGCAGGCCGTTGCGGGTTGCTCCGCGCCCGGCCACCGCCGACCAGTATTCCTCGCGGGCGGGCGCGCTCAGAACGCCGATAAGCGGGCGCCCCTCGCTGACCAGCGCGACCGAAACGGCCCAGCCCGGTCGTCCCCGCACGAAATCGCGCGTGCCGTCGATCGGGTCGACCAGCCAGCACAGCCCGCGTTCGAGCCGCTCGGGATGGTCCACGGTCTCTTCCGAAAGCCAGCCCGCCGATGGGAGCAGCACGCCCAGTTCGCGTTTCAGGAAGGTGTCCACGGCGATATCCGCCTCGCAGACCGGGCTGCCGGGGGTCTTTTCCCACACCTCGGGCGCGTGCCCGTGGCCGGGCCAGAGGGCCAGGGCCATATCCCCTGCGGCGCGGACGATGGCGTGGAGGCGGTCGTAGTCGATCATGCGGTTTTCGACAGGTGGTCCCTTCCCGCGAGAGACGCAAGGGGGCTCGCTGCCTCGACTTTGGTTTAGGCGCGTGTTTACGCCCCTTTTCAAGCACACTCTGCTGTGCTTTAGGCGTCGCGACTCAAAGCACCAACGGCGGTGCATACCTTTGCGCCAATGGCGGCGCGCCTGATGGCCGGTCGGGTTTTCCCACCGGGCCAATTCAAAGCGGGGATCACACATGAACGTCCATGAATACCAGGCCAAGGAACTGCTCGCGAAGTATGGTGTGGGCATCCCGGCAGGCATCGCCGCGCTGACGGTCGAGGAAGCCGTCGCCGCTGCCAAGCAGCTTCCCGGACCGCTTTACGTCGTCAAGGCGCAGATCCACGCCGGCGGCCGCGGCAAGGGCAAGTTCAAGGAACTCCCCGCCGACGCCAAGGGCGGCGTGCGCCTCGCCAAGAGCATCGAGGAAGTCGAGGCTTTCGCCAAGGAAATGCTCGGCAACACCCTCGTCACCGTGCAGACCGGTGAAGCCGGCAAGCAGGTCAACCGCCTCTACGTGACCGACGGCGTCGACATCGACAAGGAATACTACCTCTCGATGGTCGTCGATCGCGCCACCGGCCGCGTCGCGATCATCGTGTCGACCGAAGGCGGCATGGACATCGAGGAAGTCGCCCACTCGACCCCGGAAAAGATCGCCACCATCGTGATCGATCCCGCCGAAGGCTTCATGCCGCACCACGGCCGCGCCGTCGGTTTCGCGCTCAAGCTTTCGGGTGACCTGCTCAAGCAGGCCGCCAAGATCGCCGAGCAGCTCTACACCGCCTTCGTCGCGCTCGACTGCTCGATGCTCGAAATCAACCCGCTGGTGCAGACCAAGGATGGCAACCTCCTCGTGCTCGACACCAAGATGAGCTTCGATTCGAACGCGCTCTATCGTCACCCCGATGTCGTCGCCCTGCGCGACGAAACCGAGGAAGACCCGGCCGAGATCGAGGCCAGCAAGTACGACCTCGCCTACATCAAGCTCGACGGCAACATCGGCTGCATGGTCAACGGCGCGGGCCTTGCCATGGCGACGATGGACATCATCAAGCTGAACGGCGAATTCCCGGCGAACTTCCTCGACGTGGGCGGCGGCGCCAACAAGGAAAAGGTCACCGCAGCCTTCAAGATCATCCTCAAGGACCCGGCCGTGAAGGGCATTCTCGTCAACATCTTCGGCGGGATCATGAAGTGCGACATCATCGCCGAGGGCATCGTTGCCGCGGCGAAGGAAGTGAACCTCTCGGTTCCGCTGGTCGTTCGCCTCGAAGGCACCAACGTCCAGCAGGGCAAGGACATCCTCGCCAACTCGGGCCTGCCGATCGTTCCCGCCAACGACCTCGGCGATGCCGCCAAGAAGATCGTTGCCGAAGTGCGCGCGGTCGCCTGATCGCTTTGTGCGACTGACGATTCGAAGGGGGCGTCGGGCGACCGGCGCCCCTTTTGCGTTGTCGCAGCGCAGGGGGAAGATCCGGTCCCGGATTTTGCCGTGGCTTCTGCCAGCGATCTTGGCCCTTCATTTCATCCGCGATAATGCGCGGACTGTCCGTCAGGACGGTTGACGTTTACGTAAGCGCAAATTATGCCGCTCCCACTGGTTTCGAGGAAAGGACTACGCCCATGAAGGCCCTGGTCTGCGTGAAGCGCGTGATTGACTACAACGTGAAGCCTCGAGTGAAGGCGGATGGTTCGGGTGTTGATCTTGCGAACGTGAAGATGAGCATGAACCCGTTTGACGAGATCGCGGTGGAGGAGGCCATTCGCCTGAAGGAGAAGGGCGTTGTGACCGAGATCGTGGCGGTTTCGGTTGGGCCTGCGAAGGCGCAGGAGACGCTGCGCACGGCGCTTGCGATGGGGGCGGACCGTGCGGTTCTGGTGCAGGTGGACGACGGGGTCGAGGTCGAGCCGCTGGCTGTGGCGAAGATCGTCAAGGGCATTGCCGACGAGGAGCAGCCTGGCCTGATCATCACCGGCAAGCAGGCGATCGACGACGATTCGAACCAGGTCGGCCAGATGGTTGCGGCGCTGCTGGGCCGTCCGCAGGGGACCTTTGCCAACGAGGTTTCGGTCGAAGGCGACGCGGTCGTGGTCAAGCGCGAGATCGACGGCGGCTTGCAGACGGTGCGCCTGGCGCTGCCCGCGGTGGTCACCACCGACCTGCGCCTGAACGAGCCGCGCTATGCCTCGCTGCCGAACATCATGAAGGCCAAGTCCAAGCCGCTCGCCAACAAGACCCCCGCCGATTACGGCGTGGACGTCGCGGCGCGCCTCAAGACGCTGAAGGTCTCCGAACCGCCGGTCCGTTCGGCCGGGATCAAGGTGGCCGACGTCGACGCGCTCGTCGCCAAGCTCAAGGAAATGGGAGTCGCCTGATGACCAAGGTTCTCGTTCTCGTCGAACACGACAACGCCAGCGTCAAGGACGCGACCCTTGCCGCCGTCACCGCCGCGGGCCAGCTTGGCGAAGTGACCGCGCTGGTTGCGGGCGAGGGTTGCGATGCCGCCGCCCAGGCTGCCGCGCAGATCGCGGGCGTGGCCAAGGTGCTCAAGGCCGATGATGCATCGCTTGCCAACGCGCTGGCGGAAAACGTCGCGCCGCTGGTCGCCGGCCTGATGGCCGGTTACGACGCCTTCGTCGCCCCGGCGACGACCACCGGCAAGAACGTCGCCCCGCGCGTCGCCGCGCTGCTCGACGTGATGCAGATCTCCGACATCCTCTCGGTCGAGGGGCCCAGGACCTTCACCCGCCCGATCTATGCCGGCAACGCCATCGCCACGGTCGAAAGCTCTGACGCCAAGCTGGTGATCACCGTGCGCGGCACCGCCTTTGCCAAGGCGGCCGCCACCGGCGGATCGGCCAGCGTCGAGAGCACCGGCGCCAACGGCGACAGCGGCCTGTCGACCTTCGTCAGCGCCGAGATCGCCAAGTCCGAGCGTCCGGAACTGACCAGCGCCAAGATCATCGTCTCGGGCGGCCGCGCGCTCAAGGACGCCGCCACGTTCGAGCAGGTGATCACCCCGCTTGCCGACAAGCTTGGCGCGGGCATCGGCGCGAGCCGCGCGGCGGTGGACGCGGGCTACGTGCCCAACGACTACCAGGTCGGCCAGACGGGCAAGATCGTGGCGCCGGAAGTCTACATCGCGATCGGCATCTCGGGCGCGATCCAGCACCTTGCGGGGATGAAGGACAGCAAGACCATCATCGCCATCAACAAGGACGAGGACGCCCCGATCTTCCAGGTTGCCGACATCGGCCTGGTGGGCGACCTGTTCACGCTGGTCCCGGAACTGACGGGCAAGCTCTGACCGCTCCATGTTGGAAAGTTTCCCCGGGGAAACATTCCATATAGGTTACCCAACCGCACAGGCCCCGCCCCCACAGGCGGGGCCTCTCGCGTTTGGGCGAAGCTCGTTCGCTGACCTTCCCTGGCCCGTCCAGCACCATCGGCAGACGGGGTCTCTCAGCTCAGGGTATTGCAAGAAATGCAATTGCAATGCCGTCCTTCGCACTTGCGGAATCGGCCTCCCAACCGCACATAGAGGGGGCCTTTCAGGCATCCTCTCCCAAACTTTTCAAGGCTGGCCTTCGGGCCGGCCTTTCTTTTTGCGCAACTGACACGCGCGTCGGTCCGCCACGAACTGCCACGAAAAAGGGGAACCCGAAGGTTCCCCTTTTCCCCTCAACCCGATCTGTCCGCGTGCTTCAGGCCACGAAGCGCGACAGGAATGCGTGGCTTTTCGTTACCGCGTCGAGGCGGTCCATCGTGAATGGCGGTTCCTGCTCGACATAGAAGTGCTCGACCCCCGCGGCGAGGGCAGCGGGCAGGATCTTCGCCCATTGCAGGCGCCCCGAACCCACCTCGGTAGGATCCTGGCCCATGACGAAGTTGGTTTTCGTCGATGCCTTGATGTCCTTGACGTGCACCGCCTTTACCCGCCCCTTGAGCCTGCCCAGTTCGACGACGGGATCGTGTCCCGCGGCCGAAGTCCAGCCCAGGTCCAGTTCGAAATTGACGAGCGCGGGATCGGTCTCGCGGATCAGGATGTCCCACCCGGTCGCCCCGCCATCGAGCGGGGCGAACTCCATGTTGTGGTTGTGGTAGCCGAGCCGGATGCCGAAGGGCCGCAAGGCTGCGCCCCGTTCGTTCAGCAGGGCCGCGGTGCGCTTCCAGTGGTCCGCGCCGGCTGCCCGCAAGGCGTCGCCGATCGCCACCTGCGGGCTCTTTCCTTCGGGCACCGAAAAGCCTTCGGGCAGGGGGCAAAGCGGCAGGAACACCTGATGGATGCCGAGCGTGTTCAGCCCGTCGGCGATTTCCTGGGGAGCGCTCATCAGGCTGAGTGCGCCGCCGGTGAACGGGCCCGGCATGTTCATGTGGATCGAACTGTAGCGGACCCCAGCCTTGTCGGCAGCGGCACGCAGCTCTGCGGGAGTGCGATTGTAGAAATTGGGCAACTCGATGTCGGTAAAGCCGATGGCCGCAAGCCGCGCCAGCGTACCGTCGAGGTCCTGCGTCGGCTTGTCGCCCAGGGTGTAGAGCTGCAAGCCGATAGGCTTGCCGATGCGCTGGAAGAAGGGCTTGCGGGCGGCAGCGCGCGCGATGGCGTCGGTTCCGGTCATGGCGGCAACTCCGGTGGCGGCCAGCGCCGCGATCAGCGAGCGGCGATCAAGCTTTGCGTCGTGCATCAGGCAATCTCCTCGGGCCTCGCGGGGCCATGCGTTTGGGGGCGGAAGGCGACCAGCAGCAGCACCGCGCCGAGGGCCGCAAGCCCTGCGGGGACAAGGAAAACGGCCTGGTAATCGACCTTGCCGTCGGCCCCGGTGAGACGGGAGACGAGGGCCGGGAAGGCAAAGCTGGCCACCATGTTGCCCAGGCCCAGGATCAGCAGGTTGAACAGCCCCTGGCCCGAAGAGCGCACGTCCTTGGGAAAGGCCTCGTCAACGAAGATATAGACCGTCGCGAAGAAGAAGGCGTAGCAGATGCCGTGGAGCAACTGGACCGCGATGATCGCGGGAACGCTGTCGGCAAGGAACGAGAAGGCGAGGAAGCGCGCGGCATGTCCGAGGATGCCGACGATCATCGTCCAGCGCCACCCGAGCCGGGCCAGCACGGTTCCGAGCACGAGCATGGTGAGGATCTCGGCTACCTGCCCAAGGCTCAGCACCACCATCGATAGGTTGCCGGCAATGCCCACGCGGTTCGTCAGGAAGGCGTCGGACAGCACGAAGTAGCCATTGTGGACGACCGAATCGATGAACGTCACGAGGAACAGCACCGCCACGACCGGCTTCCGAAGCAGGCCCAGCGCGCGTCGCCAGGCGAGCTTGTCGATGCCCTCGCCGGTCTTGGGCGGGGTGTGCGGCAGGGTCAGCGAGAAGGCGGCCATGACGAACGAGATGACCGCCGCGACGATGAAGATCGAGCGCACCTGGCTGGCATCGGCATGGGCGCCCAGCAGGAAGACGAAGGGCCAGCTCGCCATGATCCAGCCTACCGTGCCGCCCGAGCGGACCGAGCCGAATTCGGCCGGATTGGGCAGGTGGGTGAAGGCGACGGTATTGGTCACCGACAGTGTCGGCACGTAGACCAGGCTGTAGATCAGGTAACACAGGAAGAACGGCGCGAAGGTCTGGCTGAAGGCGACGCCGAGGAGGGCGAGGCCGCCGATGAGGTGGCTGCCGGCAAGGAATCGCTCGGCCGCAAACGTGCGATCGGCGAACTGGTTGGAGAAGAAAATCCCCACTACCGAGGCGATGCCCCAGCACGTTCCGACCAGCCCTTGCTGCCCGGCGCTGAAGCCCAGCATGGCCATGTAGGGAAACAGCTTGGGCGCCCAGGCCCCCCACACGGCGAGTTGCAGTGCCATCATGGCGAACAGGCGAATTTTGAGTGACAGCGTTGACAATTTGAGCCCCTCGATCCCATACCTTTTGCCGAAGATAGTCGCTGCAAGCGCGCAAAGACGCAACAGCGAACTGTTCGGGAGACGGGCAAATGTTTCATAAAGAGCTGGAAAGACGGGATTTTATTGGAACTCTTGGGGCGCTTCTCGGCCTCGCGACGCTCCCCGCCAGCGCTCTTGCGGCGAGTCAGCAGGCGTCGATCCCGGCTTCGCAGGTGGCGCTCGTCGCTGCGGTGGCGGACACGATGATTCCCAGGACCGACACTCCCGGCGCGGTCGATGTCGGGGTGCCGAAGCTGCTGTCGGCCCTGCTCGCCAACTGGGCCGCGCCGGCCACCCGCACCGCGCTCCTCGGGCAGTTCGATGCCATCGACGTGGCTGCGCGCGGGGCCAAGGGCAAGCCCTTTGCGGCGCTGAAGCCGGCTGATCGGCTTGCCGTGCTGAAGGCCTATGACGCGGCCAGTTTCACCCAGGCGGACTACAAGCGCCTGCGCGGCCTGATCCTGATCCTCTATTACAACTCCGAACCGGGTGCGACCGTGGAACTGCGCTACGAACACGCGCCTGGCGCCTACGAGCCCTCCCTGCCGATCACGCCGCAGACCCGCGCGTGGGCTGGCATGTCGTTCTTCTGAAGCGGGCGAGGGAGCAACGGAAATGTTCGACGCAATCGTAATCGGATCGGGAATGAGCGGCGGCATCGCCGCCAAGGAACTGTGCGAACGCGGCCTCAAGACGCTCGTGATCGAGCGTGGCCGCAAGCTCGAGCACGGCGCGTCCTATACTGACTGGATGAACCCCTGGGACGTCCCCAACGCTGGCCTCATTCCCGAAGAGGAACTGGCCCGCGACTATGCCGTCCAGCGCAACTGCTATGCCGTGAACACCGCTACGCAGCAGTATTGGGTCAAGGATAGCGAGCATCCCTACACCACGCCGGAAGACAAGCCCTTCTGGTGGATTCGCGGCTATCACCTGGGCGGCCGTTCGATCATGTGGGGTCGCCAGACCTATCGCATGTCGGAAATGGACTTCGAGGCCAATGCGCGCGACGGGCACGGCTCGGACTGGCCGATCCGCTATGCCGATCTCGCGCCGTGGTACGATCATATCGAGCGGTTCATCGGCGTTTCCGGATCGAAGGAGGGATTGCCGCAGCTTCCGGACGGCGAATTCCTGCCCGCCATGCCGATGAACGACGGCGAAAAGGCGTTCAAGTCGGCGGTGGAGCGCAACTATCCCGATCGCAAGGTCATCATCGGCCGCTGTGCGCACCTGACCGAAGCGCGCGAGCATCACACGGAACTGGGGCGCAACCCCTGCCAGTACCGCTCGCTCTGCGAACGAGGTTGTTCCTACGGGGCTTATCACTCCAGCCTGTCTTCGTCGCTCCCCGCGGCGGAAGCGACCGGCAACCTTACCATCGTGACCGACGCCATCGCCCATTCGATCATCACCGATCCCCGGACGGGCAAGGCCACCGGCGTGCGGGTGATCGACCAGAACACCCGCGAAGGCCGGACCTATGAGGCCAAGGTTGTGTTCCTGTGCGCCTCGACCATTCCCACCGCGCAGATCCTGCTCAATTCGCGCAGCGAGGCGAACCCGCGCGGCCTTGCCAATTCGTCGGACATGGTCGGACGCAACCTGATGGATCACCTCTACGGCCTCGGGTACGCGGCGCGCATGCCGGGGCCGGAGACGACCTTTCGCGGGCGGCGCCCCAACGGTCTCTACATCCCGCGCTATCGCAACCTGCCAGGCGCCGGCGACACTGCCGGCTTCCTGCGGGGCTACGGCTTCCAGGGTGCGGTTGACCGTAGTCCGTGGCGGGCGGTTGCGAATGCCGCGCCGGGCGTCGGTGCGGAACTCAAGGAGCGGGTCCGCCACCCCGGCGAATGGATGACCTACTTCTCCGGCTTCGGCGAAATGCTGCCGAACCCGGAGAACCGGGTGACGCTCCATGCGACCAATGTCGACAAGTGGGGCATGCCCATCGCCCATATCGACTGCGCGCACGGCGAGAACGACCGCAAGATGGCGCAGGCGATCCTTGCCGACGGCAAGGCGATGATCGAGGCGGCGGGCGGCCAGATCGTCATGGCCCGCACGGACCTCGTGCCGCCCGGCCTCGGCATCCACGAAATGGGCACCGCCTGCATGGGCAAGGACCCGAAGACCTCGGTGCTCAACAAGTACAACCAGGCCCATGACGTGCCGAACCTGTTCGTCACAGACGGCGCGGCAATGGCGTCGGGCGGCTGCCAGAACCCGTCGCTGACCTACATGGCGCTTTCCGCCCGCGCGGCGCACCATGCCACGGAGTTCCTCAAGGCCGGGACGATCTGAAGGATCGCCACGTCGTCACTGGCAGGTGCGATGCATCAAGCGCCGGGGAGCCTCAGCGCTTTCCCGGCCTTTGTGCATGCGCGGATGATGGCGGAGCGGACATCGGGTTGGCGAGGCGGGCGCACTGCGCTAGGTTAGCGATAACATCGCATGGGGTCCGTGCCGGCCGGGGTTTTAGTGAACGTTCACATTTAGGGGTGCGCGCGCTCCGGGCCGGTGCTACCGTGCATGTCTGGCGGCGCCCCGCATCGCGCGGCACTGACACGAACCCGCAAAGGGAAGGGGAGAAAGGTATGTCGCAACAACCGCAGCCGGGCGGCAATCTCGGCTTCATCGGGCTTATCGTGGCGGTTGCCACGATTGGCGGCTTCATGTTCGGCTACGATTCGGGTGCCATCAACGGCACGCAGGACGGGCTCAAGCATGCCTTCGGACTGGGCGAAGCCGAGCTTGGCCTGACCGTCAGCGCACTCCTGCCCGGTTGCGCGCTCGGCGCGTTCCTGGCGGGACGGTTTGCCGACATCTGGGGCCGCCGCGCGGTCATGATGATGGCGGCAGCGCTGTTCATTCTCTCGGCGCTCGGCTCGGGGGCAGCGCCCTCGGCCATCGTTCTTGCAGTTGCGCGCTTCTTCGCGGGCGCGGCGGTGGGTGCCGCAAGCGTGCTTTCGCCGGCCTATATCTCCGAAGTCACTCCGGCCCACGTGCGCGGACGTCTGTCGAGCGCGCAGCAGGTCATGATCATTTCGGGCCTGACCGGAGCTTTCCTCGCAAACTACTGGCTGGCTGGGGCCGCCGGGTCCTCGCTCGGTGCGTTCTGGTGCGGTTATCCGGCATGGCGCTGGATGTTCTGGGTCCAGGCAGCGCCGGCCATCCTGTTCCTCGTCACGCTTCTGCTCATCCCCGAAAGCCCGCGCTTCCTCGTGGCGAAGGGCCGCACCGAAGAAGCCCGCTCGGTTCTCGCCCGTCTGTTCGGCGATGCCACCGCGGACGCCAAGCTCGGCGAAATCCGCGCCTCGCTTGCCGCCGATCACCAGCCGAGCCTTGCCGACATCCGCAAGCCGGGCGGCGGCTGGCGCCCCATCGTCTGGGTCGGCATCGGCCTTGCCGTGTTCCAGCAGCTCGTCGGCATCAACGTGGTGTTCTACTATGGCGCGGTGCTGTGGCAGGCGGTCGGCTTTTCCGAGGCGGACGCGCTCAAGATCAACATCCTTTCGGGCGTCGTCTCGATCGCGGCCTGCCTCGTCTCGATCGGCCTCGTGGACAAGCTTGGCCGCAAGCCGCTGCTGCTGATCGGTTCGGCGGGGATGACCGCGACGCTGGGCGCGCTTGCCTGGTGCTTTGCGCAGGCATCGACCGGCCCCGACGGCGCGCTTGTCCTGCCCGAGGGCGTCGGCACCATCGCGCTCTACGCGGCCAACATCTACGTCGTTTTCTTCAACATGAGCTGGGGCCCGGTGATGTGGGTCATGCTGGGTGAAATGTTCCCCAACCAGATGCGCGGATCGGCCCTGGCGGTGGCGGGCGCGGCGCAGTGGCTGGCGAATTTCGCGGTCAGCTCGAGCTTCCCGTGGCTGGCAGGCAACATCGGCCTGCCCGTCACTTACGCCGCCTACACCCTGTTCGCCGCCATCTCGCTGGTCTTCGTCTGGACCTCGGTCAAGGAGACCAAGGGCAAGGAACTCGAGGCCATGGAAGGCTGAAGGCCGGAGGGCCGGAGCGTGGTGGCCCCTCCCGCCGGCGGGAGGGGCCACCTGCCGGTCAGGCCGCCTTCCACCGCATCGGCAACGACTTGAACCCGCCGACGAAGGTGGAGTTCACCCGCTTCGGTTCGCCCGCAAGCTCGAGGCTGTCCACCCGGTCCAGCAGCACGTCCAGCAACACGCGCATCTCCAGCCGGGCCAGGTGCAGGCCAAGGCACTGGTGCGATCCCGCGCCGAACGCCAGATGGCGGTTGGCCGGGCGCGTCGGGTCGAACTTGCGCGGTTCGGGGAACTGCGCCGGATCGTGGTTCGCCGCGACGTAGTTGAGCATCAGCCAGTCGCCCGCCGCGATCTTCTGCCCGCAAAGCTCGGTGTCGGTCGCGGCGGTGCGCATGAAGTGCTGGACCGGCGTCGTCCACCGGATCGCCTCCTCGACAATGCCGGGAAGCAGGTTGCGGTCGGCCTTCACCCGCGCGAACAGGTCGGGATCGCGCGCAAGGGCCAGCGCCGCCCCGGCCGACGATGCCGAGGTCGTGTCGTGCCCGGCGCTTGCGGTGATGATGTAATAGCCCGCCGTGTCGCGGTCGCTCATCGGTTCGCCATCGACCACGGCATTGGCGATCACGGTAGCGACGTCATCGGTCGGGTTGCGGCGCCGCTCGGCCGCCAGTCCCGCGAAGTAGCGTTCGAATTCGGCCACCGCGCCGGCCACGATCTGCGAGATCTGCTCGGGCGGCAGGTCCTTGAGCCCGGACTTGTTCATGTCCTCGTCCTGCCCGCCGAACATCTGCTGGGTCAGGAACAGCATCTTCGGCTCGTCCTCGGGCGGCACGCCAAGGATCTGCATCACCACGTGGAGCGGATAGGGCGCGGCGACCAGCGCCATGAAATCACCCTCTTCGCCCGCGCCGAGCATGCGGTCGATGGCTTCGTTGGCGATTTTGCGGATCTCGCCGTCCAGCCGCGCCAGGTTCTTGGGCATGAACCAGTCCTGCGTCAGGCGGCGCAGCTTGGGATGCTTGGGGGCATCCATCTGCACCAGCGATTCGACAAGGTGCGGACTGCCGCCGGTGATCGCCTTGGCCATCATCTCGCCCACGCGCAGCGTGAACACGGTCGACTTGGGATTGTTGAGGAAGGTGGCATTGTCCTTGCTCGCCTTCATCACCCCGTCGAAGCTGGAGACCAGCCAGAAAGGCTCGTGCTCGTCGTCGGGGGCCACGACCTTTGCCACTGGCGCCTCGGCGCGCAGCGCGTCGAACCGGTCGAGCAAGGGCTCCCACGTCCCGTAGGACTTCGGGTCTATCACCGCGCGGCCGACTTCGGCCGGCACCATCGGAATGCTGTCCATAAAACCCTCCCGCTTGCCGTCAGACCGCCGCGGCCTGCGCCGCTTCGTAAGCCTGCTTGTATTCGTCACGCAGCAGGCGCTTGAACAGCTTGCCGGTCGGTTCGCGCGGGAGTTCGGCGCGGAAATCGATCTGGCGCGGCATCTTCACGCGCGAAAGCTGGGGGGCGAGCCACTCGGTCAGTTCCGCCGCCAGCGCGGGCCCGGCCTCGGCCATGTCGCGCGGCTGGACCACCGCCACCACGCGTTCGCCCATGTCCGGATCGGGCGCGCCGATCACCGCCACGTCAGCCACCTTGGGATGCGTGACCAGCAGGTTCTCGATCTCCTGCGGATAGATGTTCACGCCACCCGAAATGATCATGAAGCTCTTGCGGTCGGTGAGGAACAGGTAGCCGTCCTCGTCCACCCAGCCCACGTCGCCAAGGCTGGTCCAGCCATGCTTGTTGGTGGCGTCGCGGGTCTTGTCGGGATCGTTGTGGTAGCTGAACGGGCTGCCGCCCTCGAAGAAGACCTGCCCTTCGGTGCGCGGCGGCACCTCATCGCCGTTCTCGTCGCAGATGCGGATGGTGCCAAGCAGCGCGCGGCCGACCGATCCGGGCCGCTTCAGCCATTCCTCGCTGGAAATGAAGGTGAAGCCGTTGCCTTCGGTCCCGGCGTAGTATTCGCGCAGCGCCGGCCCCCACCATTCGATCATCGCCTGCTTTACCGGCACCGGGCAGGGCGCGGCGGCATGGATCGCGAGCTTGAGCGAGGAGGTATCGTACTTCGACCGCACCTCGTCCGGCAGCTTGAGCATCCGCACGAAATGCGTCGGCACCCATTGGCTGTCGGTCACCTTGTGCTTCTCGATCAGTTCGAGCGCGTGTTCGGGATCGAACTTCTCCATTGCCACCACCGTGCCGCCCAAGCGGTGGATGGTCATCGACCAGCGCAGCGGCGCCGCATGATAGAGCGGCGCGGGCGAGAGGTAGACCGCATCGCCGCCGATGCCGAAGGCCTGGTTGGCGATGGCCATGAGGGAATTGGCCGCGCCGATCTCCGGGTCTTCGGGCAGGGGGATGCGCACGCCCTTGGGCTTGCCGGTCGTGCCCGACGAATAGAGCATGTCGCACCCGGCGCGTTCGTCGTCGATGGGGGTATCCGGCATTTCCGCCATCGCCGCGTCGAGTGAAAGCGGGCCATCGGTATCGAGCCGCAGTTGCGGCACGCCCGGTTCCAGCTTCGCCACTTCGTCGAGTACCGGCGCCGTATAGGCAGAGCCGATCAGCAACCGGCTTCCGCTGTCCTTGGCGATGTAGGCGATCTCGGGCGCGGCAAGGCGGCTGGATATGGCGACATAGACCAGCCCGGCGCGCTGCGCGCCCCAGGCGATGGGAAAGTAGTCGGCACGGTTCTCAAGGCACAGCGCGATGGTATCGCCGATCTGCAATCCGCGCGCGCGCATGAGCTGCGCGAAGCGGTTCGATCGGGCCTCCAGCTCGGCATAGGTCATCACCTCGCCGCTGCCGCCCATGATCACGGCTGCGCGATCGGGATTTGCGGTGGCATGGTACTTGGGGTGAAAGTGCACCGGCCTCGTCCTCTCTCGTTCCTGGCGGCTTCAAGCCACCTTTTCCGCGAGAGTTTAACCGATCACTTAAGCGGCGCAACCAGGATTCGCGCCGCGCCGGTGCGGCATGCGCCGCAAATCTTGTCGGATCGCCTCAGCCTGCCTCCAACCGTCACTTTGCCGCGGGCGCCGGCAGTACCTTGTCTATCCGGTAGATCATCCCGTTCCGCGACGCGATTGGCTCGCCCACCACCTTGGGGGCATCCGCGCCTTCGCCAAGCACGAGCACGCAGCCATCCTTGCGCAAGACGATCGGCGCGGAGCCGACGCTGGCCAGCTGAACCTTGCCCTTGCCCCGTTCCAGCCCCTGGTCGAGGTCGGTCCTGCCGACATAGCCCGGCGTGATGTGCTGGCTCAGCAGCGCGACAAGCTGGGCGCGGCCCTCGGCGCTTTCCAGCGCCTTGCGGTCGGCTTCAGGAAGCGCAGCGATGGCATCGTCGGTCGGCGCGAACAGGGTGTAGCTGCCCTGTCCCTCGAACATCTTTTCCAATCCTGCCGCCTTCACCAGCCTCGCCGTCGAGGACAGGTCGTTCGCATCGCCAAGTGCGTCGTAGAGGCTGCCACTGCCCTCCGCGCTGGCTTCGTTGGCAGCGCCGGTCGGACCACCGTCGGCCTTGTCGCATGCTGCCAGCGCGAGCGAGGAGAGGCCGATGGCGGCCCCGGCGATCATCGTTTTCAAGCGTCGCATCTACGGCTCCTCGTGGCCCTGGTCAGACTAGCAGTTCGATCACGGCCCGCACGAGCTGGGTCGTGGGGTCGACCTCGTAGACGTAGCCGTCGCTGTATCGGTACATGGCATCCGGCCCGTCGACGTAGCGGTCGCGGTAGGCTGGCGGCACGTTGTAGATGTCGTAGCCGAGCGGCATCGCCTGCCCGACCGACCACGGATCGCCGGTCAGGAGACCCGCGATTGCCTCGATCTGCTGCGTCTCGGGGTCGACTGCGAAAATGGCGTTCTGCGCATAACGATAATCGTAGTCGTCATCGTAGCCGTAGAAGCGGTCATAATAGGCTGGCACCTCGTAGCTGGTGTACTGCGAAGGCCAGATATTGCCGCCGAACAGGGCGCCGCCCAGCAGCGGCACGAAGGCCGAGACAAGCCCGCCGTTGCCAAGCCGGTAGAGATAGCCGTTGTCATAGCGCCAGTCGTAGCCGTCGCCGAAGTAGCGGGTGGGATACCAGCCAGACCATCCGCCGGTCGGCGCCAGCTTGCGCGCCTGCCCGGGCGGGAGGCAGCCGTTGTTTTTCCTCGCCAGCCCCGGCGGGCAGGAATCGCTTACCGGGACGAGATAGCGGCTGTCGTCATAGCGATAGCGCCCGCCGTCCCAGCGGCGCGTGGCGACGACCCGGGCGGCCTCGCGCAGATTGCCGGGCGCGGCCCGCTGCGCATTGCCGCGCGCAAGGTCGGCGCTGTTGCCAGGTCCCTTGCCGTTGTAGATGCCCTTTGCCTGGCCGCTCCGGCCGGGTGCGGTGTCCTCCATCGCACGGCTATCGGCCTGCTCGTTGCGGTTTGCCTTGCCGGCGGCGGCAACCGCGCGGTCGGGCCCGCGCTCTGCCTTGGCCGGCGAGGCCTTGTCGCTCCGTCCGGGCTGGACGCTGGCCATCTTGCGTTCCGGACCCTTTGCGGCCTCGCCGCCGCCGCGATTGCCCTGGCCCTGCGCCTTTGCGCCGCCGCCATGTTGCGCGCCGTGCTCGCCGCCCTGGCCGTTGCCATTGCCGCCGTTACCGCCCTTGCCCTGCGCGAGGGCGGGCGCACCGATCGCCAACGCCGCCGCGCCAGCCAGCAGGAATATCTGCCGCATCATGGTTCTCCTGGAATCCGTGGTCGCAGAACGCGTGCCTCCGCCCTCCGTTCCCGCGCCGGCGGTTCCCGCACTGGCCTTGCCGCGCCGTGGCGGAGCTTCTAGGGCGCGGGTGATTCCCTCGAACCGGAGCCGGCCTCATGATCGCACGCGAACTTCTCGGCACGGCCCGGGTCCCCGATGGGGAGGAATTGCGCCTTTATCGCCACGACCGCGATTTCATGATCGTGCTCGGTCACAACGAGCTGATGAGCACGCGCCAGAACGGCTCGGAAATCGCGCTCGCCACGCAAAGTCTCGCCCGCATCGCCAAGGCGCGGCAGCCCGCCATGCTGATCGGCGGGTACGGCATGGGCTTCACCTTGCGCGCCGCGCTCGAGAAGCTGCCCACCGACGCGCACGTGACCGTGGCTGAACTCGTGCCGGAAATCATCGCCTGGGCGCGCGGCCCGATGAAGGAACTGGAGGCCGGCTGCCTGGACGACCCGCGCGTGCGCCTCGTCATGGCCGATGTTGCCGAAGTGATCTCGGCCAATGCGCTGTCGGTGGGCGGCACGGGTTACGATGCGATCCTGCTCGATGTCGACAATGGGCCGGACGGACTGGTCCGCCATGCCAACAACCGCCTCTATTCGATGCGCGGCCTGCGTACCGCGATGGATGCCCTGCGTCCCGGCGGCGTGCTGGCCATCTGGTCCGCCGCGCGCGATCCGAACTTCACTCAGCGCCTCAAGGCAGCCGGCTTTGCCGTGGACGAAGTGGAAGTGCGCGCACGCACCAACGGCAAGGGCGCCAAGCACGTCATCTGGTTCGCTACCGAAGCGGTCTGACCGGCGGCGCGGCGGTCGGCGCTTCCCGCCCCATTCACGCAAAAGAAAAGGGCGCCGGCAACCGGCGCCCTTTTCCGCATCCTCTCCAAGATGCGTCTATTAGACCGGGGCGGCTTATTCTTCTTCCGGACCGCCGCGTCCTTCGGCCGAGTTGTTGCTTGCGTAGAGCTTGGTGCTCCCCTGCATGTAGGGCACCGGGTTGACGGCTTCGCCCGACACGCGGACTTCATAATGCAGGTGCGGGCCGGTCGAGCGGCCGGTCGAACCGACATAGCCGATCACGTCGCCCTTGCGGACCTGCTGGCCTTCGGCAACGGCAACGCGCGACATGTGGCCGTAGCGGGTTTCCATCGCGCCGCCATGGTCGAGTTGCACGAACAGGCCGTAGCCACCGAACCATTCGGCCTTCTCGACGATGCCGTCGGCGCTGGCGCGGATCGGGGTGCCGGTGGGGGCGGCAAGGTCGATGCCCTTGTGTGCGCGGCGACCGCCGAGCACGGGGTGTTCGCGCATGCCGTAGCTGCTGGAAAGGCGGGTCATCGCAACCGGGGCAAGCGACGGGATCGACACCGAAGCGCGGCGGATCGTGGTCGGCTTGGCCGAAGGCAGGATGCCGTTGTCGAGCGACTGCCAGTTGGCGAAGAGACGACGGAATTCCTCGTCGCCACGGTCGGCCGAGACGCCTGCCTTGGCAGCTTCGGCGGCGCGAAGCGGGGCGGCGATGTCGGCGGAAGCGGCGCTGTTGGCAAGAGCCGGCGCGGCAGAGGAAAAGAGAGCAACGGCGGCAAAGGCACCGAGAGCAGTCTTGAAGGTTTTGATGTTGAACAACATTACGACCCGTACGACCTTCTTCTTGCGGTTCGGTCGGCGCCGTTTCCGGCAATTTGACCAATCCGCCTGAGCCCCCAGTGCGAACCCGTTATCAGGCGAGGAGCAGGCTTTGGCCCACCGCCTTGGGATGTTTCAGAGTTGGTCGGAACCCCCCGCCATCTCGTGTGTTGGGGGTAGACGGGCCGGTTGCGGTCAAGCAACCCCTGCCATGAAATCGAGCGACAAACCGGCTGATCGACGCGCCGAGTCGTTGAACGGCGGCTTAATGGCGCCGCGAAAGTGCTGCGCGACGAGGGTTTTCCACGCGTCGGGCGGCGATTCTCCGCGTATTTCGCACACTGCGCTGAAATGTTTTGTGCCGAACCGCACATGGCGGATTTCGTCGTCAAGGATTCGTTGCAGCACTCGGGCAGACCGCTCGTCCCCTGCCGCGAGAAACCGCTCGACGGTCATCGGCGTCACGTCGAGCGCGCGCGCTTCGAGGACCATCGGCACAACCGCCAGCCGCGCCGCCACGTCGTGTGCGGTTTCGCGCGCCGCATCCCAGAGACCGTCGTGCGCGGGCATGGCGCCGTAGAAGCTGCCGAGCGTACGCAGACGGCGCGCCAGGAGCGCGTAATGCATTGATTCATCGGCGGCTACGCTCAGCCAGTCGTCGACGAACGCGCGCCCCATCGCAGCGCCAAAACGGCCCGCCGCATCCAGCGCGAGGTCGATCGCCACGAATTCGATGTGCGCCAGCGCATGGAGCAGCGCGATCCGCCCGCGCTCCGATCCGCCGCGCCCGCGCTTGGGCATGGCGTTGGGCGGGAGCAGTTCGGGCTTTTCCGGGCGGGCGGGCACGTCGGGCATGGGATGGTCGAAGGCGAACGCCAGCTCTCCCGCGCGCCAGCGACGGACGAGATTGCGCGTGGCCATGACCTTGGCCGAAGGATCGGCGGTCAGCATCGCCTCGCGGATCGCGAGGGAGAGTTGCGGTGCGTTCATGTGCGGTTCGGTGCCGTCAGGTGTCGTCAGGTGTCGTTCGGGTCACGCGGCGGATCACAGCGCTTTTGCCGCCGCAAGCACTTGCGCGGCGTGGTCCTTGACCTTCACCTTGTTCCAGATCTGCGCGATCTTTCCATCCGCGCCAACGAGATAGGTCGTGCGCTCCATGCCCATGTAGGTGCGCCCGTACATGGACTTCTCGGTCCAGATGCCAAGCGCATCCGAAACGCCGCCTTCTTCCGCGTCGGAGGCGAGCGGGGCGGTCAGCGCGTGCTTCTCGGCGAACTTAAGGTGCTTCTTCGGCGGGTCCTTGCTGACCCCCAGGACCGCGATGCCGGCGGCCTCGAAATCGGCGTGGAGACTTGAGAAGTCCTTGTTTTCCGTGGTGCAGCCGGGAGTATCGTCCTTGGGATAGAAGAACACCACCAGCTTCCTTCCGGCAAAGTCGGATGCCTTGACACTCCCGCCGTCGGGCGTCGTCATCGCAATGTCCGGAAACGCCTCGCCCACTCCGATCCGTTCGCTCATCCTTCGATCTCCAGTTCGATATCAAACACTTGCTTCCATGCCACGGCCACCTGTCGGCGCGCCTCCAGCACCGCGCCGAGCAGCGCGTCCCAGCTTTCCAGCCTGCAGGACCGTGCGACGATGCCCCGGCTCGCCGCGGGCGGATACATGCCATCAGGGGCAACGAGGCGCACGACGACCAGCAGGCGGACCATGAGATCGTGAGCGGCGCGGATGCCGGGGGGAAGATTTCCCAGGTTTTCCAGGATCTGCACCGCCTCGCCAAGGTCCGGCGTGCGCGCCCCGTGATCGCGCAACTGGAGGAAGTGGACCATGAATTCGATGTCGACCAGTCCGCCGCGAGCCAGCTTCACGTCGAGTGGCCCCTTCGGCGGCTTGTGCCCGGCCATTGTCCCACGCATTTCAAGCACATCGTTGCGAAGAATGACCGGATCGCGGGGCCGGTCGAGGACCCGTCCGATGATCCGCGAAAGCTCGGCTCGGTCGGTATTCGTGCCGAACATCGCGCGGGCGCGGCAGAGCGCCATGTGTTCCCACGTCCAGGCATCCTGGCATTGATAACGCTCGAAACTTTCGAGGCTGACCGAGATCGGCCCCTGCGCGCCGGAAGGCCGCAGGCGGGTGTCGACCTCGTAGAGCGCGCCCGCGGCGGTCGGCACGGTCAGGGCCGCGATCACGCGCTGGGCGAGGCGGTTGTAATAGAGCGTGGCGCCGAGGGGGCGACGACCATCGGATTCGACGGCATGGTCCCCGCTGAACAGGAACACGAGGTCGAGGTCCGAGGCATGGGTCAGCGCCGCGCCGCCCAGACGCCCGAGGCCGAGGATGGCAAGCGCGCTGCCGGGCACGACGCCGTGGTTCTGGGTAAACTCCTCGATGGCAGCGCGGCCCAGCACGTCGATCGAGGCTTCGGCCACGCGCGACAGGGCGGCGGCGACTTCGAGCGGATCGCGCTGGCCTTCGACCAGTTGCACGCCGAGCGCGAAGCGCATTTCGCCCACCCGCACCCGCACGGCATCGAGCAGGCGCTGGTAATCGTCGCCCGCCTCGCCGCGCGAGAGTTCGGCGGCGATCTCGGCGACGCTGCCGGGCAGATCGAAGGCCGAACGATCGATCAGGGTGTCGAGCAGGTCCGAGCGGCGGGCGAGATCATCGGCCAGGGTCGGCGCGTGGGCAAGGATGCGCATGACCACCGCGAGCAGGCCGGGGCGGGCGTCCAGTAGGCGGAAGACGTTGATCGCACTGGGCAATCCGGCCAGAAGTTGTTCCCAGCGCAGCAGCGCCCGGTCCGGATCGGGCGCTTCGGCAAGCGCGCGCAGGAGTTGCGGGCGCATGTGCGAAAAGGCCTCGCGCGCCTCGGCCGACCGCAGGCAGCGGTATTGCCCGCCTTCCCATCCTTCGACCCGGTCGGCGAGAGCATCGGCATTGTCGAAGCCGAGCGATGACAATTCGGCGGCGAGGGGCGGGGCCTCGACCGCGACTGCCCCGGTGGGGGCATAGGTCTCGATCAGGGTGTCGAAGCGGCGGCCGACCGTCTCGGAGATTTCCGACAGCTCGGCAACCAGTTCGGCTCCGCCTGCAAGTCCGTCGAGTTTTGCCACGGAATCAAGGGCCTGGGGATCGGCGGGGAGCGAATGCGTCTGCTGGTCCGCGACCATCTGCAGGCGGTGTTCGAGCGTGCGCAACCGGTCGTAGCTTTCGCCCATGACCCGCGCGTCCTCCGCGCCGATGATGCCTGCTTCCGCCAGGGCATCGAGGCTGGCGCGGGTGCCGCGCAGGCGCAGCGCCGGGTTGCGACCGCCGTGGATGAGCTGGTGGGTCTGCGCGAAGAATTCGACCTCGCGGATCCCGCCGCGCCCGCGCTTCAGGTCGTAGCCGGGGCCGATGGCCTGTCCGGCGGAATAATGGTCGCGAATGCGGGTGGTGAGGCGCCCGATTTCGGCAATGGCACCGAAATCGAGGCTGCGGCGCCAGACGAAGGGACGGATCGTGTCGAGGAAGGCCTGGCCCGCCTCGATATCGCCCGAGGCGGCCCGGGCGCGGATGTAGGCGGCGCGTTCCCACGCCAGCGCGCTCGATTCGTAATGGGTGATCGCACCTTCGAACGGAAGGGCGAGGGGGCTGACTTCCGAGGCCGGACGCAGGCGCAGATCGACGCGGAAGACATAGCCTTCCGCCGTGACCTGCGACATGATCTCCATCAGCGCGCGGGCGATGCGTTGCGCCGCCTCCGCCGGGTCGTCGCGCTCGCGCCGGGGCAGGCGTTCGGGGTCGTAGAGCAGGATGGGATCGATGTCGGACGAATAGTTGAGTTCCTGCGCGCCGTGCTTGCCCAGCGCGATGGCGGTGAAGCCGGTTGGCTGCGCATCGGGCGTTCGGCGGCGGATGGCCGCGGCGATCGCATCGTCGAGCGACCGGTCGGCAAAGTCCGAAAGCTCCGTCACGACGCGCGAGAGCGGGAAGGCGCCGGCAAGATCCCCGACCGCGACGACGAGCGCGAGGGCGAGGCGCTGGCGGCGCAGGGCCACTGCGGTGTCGTCGATGCCATCGCCCGCCGATCTGGCGAGCAGGAGCGCCTGCTCGATCTCGCCCGCCGCCAGCATGGCCTCGATATCGGGACGGCGGTCGAGCGCCATCGACAGGAATGGCGCATGGGCACGGGCGCGGGCGAGAGCGCCGGGGGCATCTGAGGCGGAATTTGGCATCGGCAGCGGAATGCCCTGTGCGGGGTGGTGGATCAAGCACGATGGAATGCGCTAAGGCGCAGCCCGACTTCCCTGATACCGGACAACCGCACATGACTTCGCAATTCCGCATGCCGCCCGAATGGCACCCGCAGGACTGGCTGTGGATCGGCTTTCCCCATCTGGCCGAGGAATGGTCGGGCGTGATCGACGAGGCGCAGGTGCAGATCGCCGCCTTTGCCAATGCGGTTGCGGACAGCGGGCAGGAGGTCCGGCTGGTGGTGCGCGACGCGGCCAACGAGATGCGCGCGAAGTCGCTGGTTTCGGGGGCGGTGACGCTGGAGCGGCGCACCTATGGCGACGTGTGGCTGCGCGATACCGGGCCGCTGGTCGTGCTGGACGGGGCGGGCCGGCGCGAGGCGCGGCTGTTCGGCTTCAACGGCTGGGGCGAAAAGTACCTGATGCCGGGCGATCAGGAGATCGGCGCGGACCTGGCGAAGTCGGCCGGGCTGGCAACGCATGGCAAGGCGGACTGGATACTCGAGGGCGGGGCGCTGGACGGCGACGGCACCGGCCTGGTTGCGACGACCGAACAGTGCCTGCTGAACCCCAACCGCAATCCGCACCTGTCGCGCGGCGACCTCGAAGCCCGCCTTCTGCGCGACCTCGGATATGACCGGGTCCTGTGGCTCGGCGACGGGTTGATCAACGACCATACCGACGGGCACGTCGACAATCTGGCGCGCTTCGTGGGCCCGAACCGGCTGGCGCTTCCGCGCGCGACCGGGCCGAATGACCCGAACGCCGCGATCTATGCCGACGCAAGGGCTCGCGCTCTCGACGCCGGGGTCGAGGTAGTCGAAGTGCCTTCGCCGGGCCGGATCGAGTGGGGAGACATGGTACAGCCGGCCAGCTACATGAACTTCGTCATCACCAGCGATCTCGTGGTGGTGCCGGTTTTCGGATCGCCGCACGACGACGATGGCGTTGCGGCCATCGCGGAACTGTTCCCCGACCGCGCGACGGTGGGCGTGATGGGTGATGCGGTGCTGGCCGGTGGCGGCGGTTTCCATTGCGCCAGCCAGCAGATGCCGAAGCCCTTCTGACGACACGGGCAGAGCCGGGGGCCGTGCGCAGCGCGGATTAGGCCCCCGTGGAAAAGGGGCGTATCCTTCTTCCCGCGTTCCCGCGCCTGTTGCGCATGTGGGGCGCGAGGGAGAGCCAAATGTCGCAGGAACGACTGCTGTCTGCAGCGCTCGCACTATTCGGTGTGGTGTTCTGTCTGATCTATCCGCTGGCCATGCTGTGGCCATCGGGATGGGCCTGGCATGAAGGCCATCCGGCCGGGAACGACTATTTCATGATGATCGTGGGGGTCTATGCGACCCTCGGCGTGTTCCTGGTGCGGGCATCCCGGGCTCCGGCGCAACATGCCTCGCTGATCTGGTTCACGGTCTGGTCGAGCCTTGTCCACGCCGCGATCATGGCGGTCCAGTCGATGCGGACGCCGATGCAGCACGGGCACCTCTATGGCGACGTTCCGGCGCTGGTGCTGGTTGCCGTCGTGCTGGGCGCACTGATGCCAAGGGCCGGCGCATCGCGGGCCTCGGCGGCCTGACCGGAAAACGGGCGAGGACTGCCCGGCGTCAGAGGCCGTGGTAGTCCTTGTACCAGCGGACGAAGTTCGGAACGCCCGTTTCGATGCCGGTCGTCGGCCGGTAGCCTAGATCGCCGGAGATCGCGTCGATATCGGCGAAGGACTGGCGCACGTCGCCGGGCTGCATCGGCAGCATCCGCATCTCCGCCTTGCGGCCAAGCTCGGCTTCGAGAATGGCGATCACCTTCATCAGGTGTTCCGACTTGTGGTTGCCGATGTTGTAGAGCCGGTGCGGCTTGAGGCTGCCGCCGGCCTTGGGCGCGCCGTCGTCGAGCGGCGGGTTGTCGAGGCAGGCGACCACGCCGGAGACGATGTCGTCGACATAGGTGAAGTCGCGGTACATGTCGCCGTGGTTGAAGACCTGGATCGGTTCGCCCGCGAGGATCGCGCGGGTGAACAGCCACATCATCATGTCCGGGCGGCCCCACGGGCCATAGACGGTGAAGAAGCGCAGGCCGGTGAGCGGCAAGCGATAGAGGTGGGCGTAAGTCTCGCTCATCAACTCGTCCGCCTTCTTGGTGGCGGCGTAGAGCGAGAGCGGATGGTCGACGCGGTCGTCGACCGAAAAGGGCAGCTTGGTGTTGCCGCCGTAGACCGAGGACGAGGACGCGTAGACCATGTGTTCGACCCCGCGATGGCGCGCAACCTCGAGCAGGTTGACGTGGCCGACGAGGTTCGACTGCACGTAGGCGTGGGGGTTCTCGATCGAATAGCGCACGCCCGCCTGCGCGCCGAGGTGGACGATGCGGTCGAAGTGCGCGCCTTCGAGCGCTGCGGTCAGCGCGGGGTAATCGGCGAAGTCGGTGCGCAGGAAGGTGAAGCGGCCGCCGCCCTGCTGGGCGAGACGGGCGAGGCGGGCCTCCTTGAGGCGCGGATCGTAGTAGTCGTTGACGATATCGACGCCGATCACCTCGTCGCCCCGTGCGAGAAGGCGGGTGGCGAGCGAGTAGCCGATGAAGCCGGCGGCTCCGGTTACGAGGACTTTCACGCAGCTTTCTCCGGAAATTCGCAGGTCTTCGATTCGCGTTTCAGGCCTAGCACGTCATTGCCTGCCCGTCCGGGCCAGACGACCGGGCCAGATGACCGGGCAGGGTCAGAGACGCCAGTCGGCGGCCTCGCCCAGGACGCCCTTGAGATCGGCCAGCGTGCCGCCGGGCGCGACGAGCGCAGCGATACGGTCCGCGCCTGCTGCCAGGTAGTACTTGTGCGGCACGGCGAGGAACACGAGATCGTAGGTCTGCTCGAACGCGTCGCCGGCGAGTTCGAGGCCATATTCGAGCAGAGCCTCGGCGGTATCGGCGTGGGGATCGTGCACGTCGACCGCATGGCCCAGGGCCTTCAGTTCGGCGATGACGTCGGCCACCTTGGAATTGCGCAGGTCGGGCACGTTTTCCTTGAACGTCAGGCCCAGCACGAGGACCGAGCCGGGCTTGCCGCCGCGCCGCGCGTGAAGCTCGCCCGCGACCCATTTCGCCATGCCGTCGTTCACGCCGCGACCGGCGAGGATCACCTGCGGGTCATGGCCCAGCGCTTCGGCGCGCGCGGAGAGGTAGTAGGGATCGACGCCGATGCAGTGTCCGCCGACGAGGCCGGGGGTGAAGGGCAGGAAGTTCCATTTGGTGCCCGCCGCCGCGAGCACGTCCCAGACCGAAAGGTCCATGCGCGAGAAGATTTGCGTGATCTCGTTCATGAAGGCGATGTTGATGTCGCGCTGGGCGTTCTCGATGACCTTGGCGGCCTCGGCGGCCTTGATCGAGGCGGCGCGGAAGACGCCGCCCGAAGTGATCGCGCCATAGAGGTCGGCCACGCGGTCGAGCACTTCGGGTGTCTGGCCCGAGACGACCTTGGTTATCCGCTCGATGGTGTGTTCGCGGTCGCCCGGGTTGATGCGTTCCGGGCTGTAGCCGAGGAAGAAGTCCGTGCCGCACCTGAGGCCGGAGACCTGCTCGAGGATCGGGCCGCAGATGTCCTCGGTGACGCCGGGATAGACGGTGCTTTCGTAGACGACGATGGGCTGGCGGCCTTCGGCCACGGCCCGGGGAAGCATCTGGCCGACCGTGCGCGAAGCGGCCTCGACCAGGCGCAGGTTGGGGCGGTTGGCGGCGTCGATAGGGGTGGGCACGGTGACGATGTAGAAATCGCTTGGCGGACAGACCCCGGCATCGCAGGTAAGGCCCAGGCTCGACATCGACAGCAGCGCGGGTTCGATCTCGCGGGTGCGGTCGTGGCCTTCGGACAGCTCGGAAATGCGTTCGACGTCGATGTCGAAGCCGGTGACGAAGAATCGCTTGGCCAGCGCTACGGCCAGCGGCAGGCCGACATAGCCGAGACCTAGCACGGTGACGCGGGTGGTCGCGCAGACCAGCGGGTCGAGGCCCTTCAGCGGAGCGGCGTTGATCGACGGGAACTGTACGGTCACTGTGCAGGCGGCCTTTCATGGTTGACGCGCATGCGCGCCGACTTTGCCGTCGGCTTAAAGCGAGGCTCTTATTTCACGGTTAACACTCGCCGATTATTGGAGCGGGCATGGTGAAGACGATACTCGTGGTGTTCGGGACGCGGCCCGAGGCGATCAAGCTGTTTCCGGTGGTGCACGCGCTGCGTGCCGATCCGCGCTTTCGCGTGGTGACCTGCGTTTCGGCGCAGCACCGGGGGATGCTCGACCAGGTGCTGGAGATCGCGGGGATCGTGCCCGACCACGATCTCGACCTGATGCGGCCGGACCAGACGCTCGACGCGCTGACGGCGGCGCTTCTGACGGAACTGGGCAAGGTGATGGATGCCGTGCGGCCCGACTGGGTCGTGGTCCAGGGCGATACGGCGACGGCGATGGCCGGGGCGCTGGCGGCTTATTATCGCAAGCTTCCGGTCGCGCATGTCGAGGCGGGCCTGCGCAGCCACAACATCTATCACCCGTGGCCCGAGGAGGTGAACCGCAAGATTATCGGCACGATCGCGCGGCTGCACTTCGCGCCGACCGAGGTATCGGCTGCCGCGCTCAGGGCGGAGAACGTGACCGAGGGCGTTCACGTGACCGGCAACACGGTGATCGACGCCTTGCAGTGGGTTTCGGGCCGGATTGCGGCGGAGCCGGCGCTGGCGGCGGGGCTGGCCGAGATCGAGGCGCGCTTTGCCGGCAAGCGGATCATCGGCGTAACCAGCCACCGCCGCGAGAATTTCGGCGGGGGGCTTGAGAACATCGCCGAGGCGATCCGCCGCATCGCGCAGCGGGACGACGTGGCGCTGGTCTTTCCGGTCCATCCCAACCCCAACGTGCGCAAGGTGATGGACGATGCGCTGGCGGGGCTGCCCAACGTCGCGATGATCGAGCCGCTCGACTATCCGCACTTCGCCCGGCTGTTGTCGATCGCGGAAATCATGCTGACCGATTCGGGAGGGGTGCAGGAAGAGGCCCCCGCGCTCGGCAAGCCGGTGCTGGTCATGCGGGAGACGACCGAGCGCCCCGAGGGCGTGACCGCCGGGACCGCGCGGCTGGTGGGGACCGACGTGGACACCATCGTTACCGAAATCTTCACCCTGCTCGACGATAAGGCTGCCTATTCGGCCATGGCGCGCGCTCACAATCCCTTCGGGGATGGGCAATCTTCGCGCCGAATCGTGGAGTTGCTGGCGAATGATGGGTGATGTGAAGCCGGACGTCTGTGTCGTCGGCCTTGGCTATATCGGACTTCCCACCGCCGCCATCATTGCCCGCGCCGGCTGCCGCGTGCTGGGCCTCGACGTTTCGCAGAAGGTGGTCGACACGATCAACCGGGGCGAGATTCACATCGAGGAAGTGGACCTCGACGGTCTTGTCCATGGCGTCGTCCAGCGCGGGCTGCTGCGCGCCTCGACCGAGATTGCGCCCGCCGACGTCTTCGTGATCGCGGTGCCGACGCCTTTCGAGAAGGACGGCCACCACACGCCCGACATTTCCTATGTGCTGGCCGCTGCGACGCAGGTGGCCGCCGTGCTCAAGGCGGGCGACACGGTGATCCTCGAATCGACCTCGCCGGTCGGCACGACCGAACAGATGCGCGACCTGATGGCGGGGCTGCGGCCGGACCTGAAGTTTCCGGGCAAGACGCGCGAGACGCCCGACGTTTCGATCGCCTATTGCCCCGAGCGCGTGCTGCCGGGGCGCATCCTGGAAGAGCTGACCAACAACGACCGTTCCATCGGCGGCATCACGCCGCGCTGCGCACGCAAGGCACTGGCATTCTACAAGCGCTTCGTGCGCGGAACCTGCGTGACCACCGATGCCCGCTCTGCCGAAATGACCAAGCTGGTCGAGAACGCCTATCGCGACGTCAACATCGCCTTCGCAAACGAGCTTTCGATGGTCGCGGACCGCATGGGGCTAGACGTGTGGGAGGTCATCCGTCTTGCCAACCGCCACCCGCGCGTGAACATCCTCCAGCCAGGGCCGGGCGTGGGCGGGCATTGCATCGCGGTGGACCCGTGGTTCATCGTCGCCGGCGCACCCGACGAGACGCCGCTTATCCGCACCGCGCGCAACGTCAACGACGGCAAGATGCATCACGTGGTGAAGAAGGCGACGGAACTGGTCGAAGCTCACCCCGGCGAAAAGGTCGCGTGCCTCGGCCTCGCGTTCAAGGCGAACATCGACGACTTCCGCGAGAGCCCGGCGCGCTATGTCGCGGCGAGCCTAGCCCGGCGCTTCGGCAGCCGCGTCCACATCGTCGAGCCCTATGCCGGCACCCTGCCGCGCGAATTCGAGGGCACCGGCGCGGTGCAGATCGACGTCGACACGGCGCTGGAGGATTGCGGCGTGCTGATCGTGCTGGTCGACCACGACGTGTTCAAGGTGATCCCGCTCGCCGAGCGCGCGGGCAAGGTGGTCTACGACACGCGCGGCATCTGGCCGGACCAGCCGGGCGCCGAAAGCGCTGGCGCGGGTTTGCGGCTGGCGAGCTAGGCCGTAAACTCATAGAGGGCGCCATCGAGGTTTGAGGCAAAACGGCCAGGTGCAAGGAAGGAGGGCGCAGGAATATGTCGATATTTCAAGCCCGACTGACGCGGCAGATGGCCGTTTTGGTCAAATCCCGAAGGGACGCCGGAATGGCTTCCATCTCGAACCGAAACGCCCTTGCAGGGGCAACCAGCCCCTGCGGCGGACCTTTCGGCCCGACATGTTCGCCATTCCGGCGCCTCGATGGCGCCCTCTATGAGTTTACGGCCTAGGCAGGAGCGCGTCGCGGGCGCGCCATGTCTTGCTGGAAGTCAGAGTTCTGAAATCGGTGACGGGCAAGAAGAAAGCCCCGGCCTTGCGGGGCCGGGGCTTTCCTGTTGCGAAGCGGGCGGTTGGGAGGATGAGGGCCGCCCGCCTCGCGAGGGATGCCGATCAGAAGCGGACGCCGAGCGTGACGTTCCACGTGCGCGGGTCGCCATAGTAGACGGTCTGGATGTTGCCGACCGAGCTGAATTCCTGCCCGTCGGTCTTGTAGAGCGTGTTGCCTACGTTCCGGACCGCGCCGCGCAGGTAGAACTTGTCGAAGTCCACCTGGGCATAGAGGTTGCCGATCAGGTAGCCGTCTTCGGTGAGGCCGGGGCGGTTGTCGACCGACAGGTAATGCTTGTCGACGAAGCGGACGTCGCCGCCCAGGCTCAGCGTCGCATCGCCCAGCGGCACGCGGTATTCGCCGCCCGCGCGAAGGGTAAGCGGCGGGGCGAAGGCGGGCTTGCAGGTCACCTTCGCGCCAGTCGGGTTGCACGAGAACGCGGGCGCCCGGCGGCCGTCGTTGAACTCCTTGTAGTCGGCATCGAGATAGCCGACCGAGGCGAACAGCGTGACCGGATCGGCGGGCCGCACGTTGACGTCGAACTCGAAGCCCTGGATGCGCAGCTTGCCGGCGTTGAGCACGGGGAAGCTGCCGCCGTTGATGCCGGTGTTGCCGCCGCCGACGCGCGCCTGGAAGTTCGCGTAGTCGGAATAGAACGCCGCGCCCGAGATGTTCACGCGCCCGTCGAGGAACGAGCCCTTGGCGCCGACTTCGTAGGTCCACACGGTTTCAGGCTTGAAGGTCGGTACGACGACGGTCGTGCCGTCGACCACCTGGGTGACGTCGCCGAGCCCGTTGACGCGCCCGTTGAAGCCGCCCGACTTGAAGCCGCGGCTGACCGAGCCGTAGAGCATCGTGTTGCGCGAGGGCTTGTAGCTGAGCGTCGCCGAGGGGGTCCACGCCTCGTAGGTCACGCTGTCGAGCGTGTTGTAGGGGGCGGGCAGGTTGGTCGGGAAGGTGAAGGTGCCCTTGATGACCAGGGCCGGGAAGATCGGGCTCGACGTGGTGGCCGTGGTGGTGCGGAAGTATTCCTTCGTCTCGCGCGTGTAGCGCAGGCCGCCGGTCAGCGAGACCGCATCGGTGAAGTCGTAGGTAAGCTGGCCGAAGGCGGCGTAGGACTTGGTGTCCTGCTCGTCATCGATGGTGCGCAGGAAGTTGAGCGGCGTGCCGACATAGCGCAGGTAGCTGTCGGCATAGGCTTCCTGGTGCGAGGTCACGTGCTCGTTCAGGTAGTAGACTCCGAGCACGCCCTTGAGCTTGTCGGCATCGAGCTTGAGCTGGAGTTCCTGGCTGAACTGGTGCTGGCGGGTGCCGACGAAGACGTCGCCCACTTCGGCGGTGGTTGCGTCGATGTCGACGAAGAAGTCGGTCTTGAGCTTGCGGTAGGCGCTGATCGAGACGAGTTGCAGGGTATCGGACAGGTCGACGTTGATCGTGCCCGAAACGCCCCAGTGGTCGAGCTTCTGGCCCTTGTCGCCGGCAAAGCTGCTGGAGGCCTTGTAGTCCCATTCGCCGGTGGCGGCGGGCGCGATCACGAAGGGCGTGACGGCGCTGAAGTCGGCGTTGTAGTCGAACCCGATCAGCGGGGCGGTCGCCTGGCCCATGGTCAGCGAGTTGCGCTGGCGGGTGTAATCGCCCGAGATCAGGACCTCGACGGTGTCGGTCGGCTGGGCGCGAAGGATTGCGCGGCCCGAGAGGTTGTTGCGGTCGTTGTACTTCCGGCCGGTGGCGGGATCGGTGACGATGCCGTCGCGGTCGTCGTAGACCCCCGCGACCGAGAGGGCGAGCTTGTCCGCGACAAGCGGGGCCGAGACGTAGCCCTTGGCGGTCACTTCGTCGAAGCGGCCGTAGGTGATCGACGCTTCGCCGCGCAAGTCGTTGAGGTCGGGCTTCTTCGAGACGACGTTGACCGCGCCGCCGATGGTGTTCTTGCCATAGAGCGTGCCCTGCGGCCCGCGCAGGACTTCGACGCGCTGGACGTCAAACAGGTTGAGCAGCGCACCCTGGATGCGGCTGAGGTAAACGCCGTCGACATAGACGCCGACAGCCGGGTCGAAGGTCTGCAGCGCGTCCGGCTGGCCGATGCCGCGGATGTAGAAGTTGGCGCTGCTGGCCGAGCCGCGGCCCTGCACGATGTTGACGTTGGGGATCGCGCCCTGGACGCCGGAGAGATCCTTGGCGCCGGCCTTGTCGAGCGCTTCGGTGCTGAGCGCGGAGATCGCGATCGGCACGTCGAGCAGGCGCTCCTCGCGGCGGCGGGCGATGACGGTGATCTCGTTCGAGGCGGTGGTTTCGTCAGCCGGTGCTTCCTGCGCAATGGCGGGGACGGCAGGCAGCGCGAACAGCGCGGCAGATGCGGCCAGAACGGCGCGCGTGGACATACGGGTCATCGCAAACAGGCTCCCTCTTGCGGACATCGTGCATCCGCATCCGCGCCTGATATTGAAACATGAACCACCTTTCAACTTCTCGTTGTGGGATTCGCGTTTGGTCGCTACGAATCGTGGCGAAACGGCAACAGGGGTGGGGCCGACTGGCTGCCGGATGGCGGCAGGCGAAAGAATGGCGGGGGCTGATGAGCGGGGGAGTATCGATCGATGGCGCAGGATAGCGCTGCCAGTCCCGGAAAGGTGCCCCGCACGGCACGCGGGCGCGAAACCTTGCGCAAGCTGCTCGATGCGGCGGCGGCGGAGTTCGGGGAGCGCGGGTTCCACGAAGCGTCGATCAGCGGGATCACTCGGCGCGCGGGAACGGCGCTGGGCAGTTTCTACACCTACTTCGATTCCAAGGACGCGATCTTCACCGCGCTGGTGCGCGACATGTCGGCGCGGGTGGCGACGACGGCTGCTGCTGCGGTGAGCGAGGGCGCGACGGGCCTGCGCCGTGAGCGCGAGGCGCTTGTCGGGTTTCTGCACTTTGCCCGCGAGCACAAGGAAATCTACCGCATCATCGACGAAGCCGAGTTCGCCGATCCCGAAAGCTATCGCGCGCACTATGAAGGCACGGCGACCCGCATCGCCGCGCGCCTTGCCGAAGGTGTGCAGGCGGGCATCGTCCGCCATGGCGACCAGGAAGTGCGGGCCTGGGCGATCATGGGCATGAATGTGTTTCTGGGCCTGCGCTATGGCGTGTGGGACGACAGCCGGCCGGTCGAGGAGATCGCCGAAGTGGCGGCCGATCTGCTGGGCGAAGGGCTCAATCGCCGCTGAGGCCCTGCCGTTCGGTCCAGCGCGCGCGGATGGCGTCGGAGCCTTCGCGGCTGCCGTCGTGGCTCCAGCCGGGCGCGCGCACGAGATAGTGCAGCTTGTAGCGCAGCGGCGCGCGCCAGAAGTCGCCGAGCATTGCACGCCATTCGTGGAAGGCGGCGTGGAGCAGGTGGAAGCTGCCGAGCTGGCGGACGATGCCATAGCGGATCGCCAGATCGTCGCGCTCGGGCTGGAAGGTGCCGAAAAGGCGGTCCCAGACGATGAACACGCCGGCATAGTTGCGGTCGAGATAGAGCGGATTTGTGGCGTGGTGGACGCGGTGGTGCGACGGGGTGTTGAACACCGCCTCGAACCAGCGCGGCAAGCGCCCGACCGCTTCGGTATGGATCCAGAACTGGTAGACCAGATTCACGCCGCCCACCGTCACGATCATGGCCGGGTGGAAGCCGATCAGAGCGGGCCAGATGCGGAAGACGAACGACAGTGCGAAGAAGCCGGTCCAGGTCTGCCGCAAGGCGGTCGACAGGTTGTAATGCTGGCTGGAGTGGTGGTTGACGTGGCTTGCCCAGAACCATCGCACGCGGTGGCCGGTGCGATGGGCAAGGTAGTAGTTGAAATCGTCGAGCACGAAGCACAGCGCCCAGGCCCACCATGCGAAGGGAACGGTCGCCACGCGGTGGTCGTACAGCCACAGCGCGGCGGCGAAGACCGCGCCGGCGGTCAGTGCACCCGCGATGGTGCTGCCAAGACCAAGCGCGAGGCTGGTGAGCGTGTCGCGCGGTTCGTACTTTTCGGGGTGGCGGCGCGCGGCCCAGATCATTTCGGCCAGGACCATGACCACGAAGAAGGGCACGGCCCAGGTCACGACATCGAACGGCTTCATGCTCCGGCTCCGAGGCGGCGCAGGCTTGCCGCCCAGACCTGGGCCTGGTCGCCGAGGTCGAGGGTTACCTTGCCGAAGCGCGTGTCGTCGGTGGCGATGGAAAGGAAGCGGCCGTCGAGCCGGACACCGGCATGGCTGGCAAGCTGGCGCGCGGCGAAATGGCTGCCGTGCTGCCGGATGAGCAGGACGCGCCCGCCGCGATCCCGGGCGAGTGCGCCTATCCCTGCCCGGTCGATGCAGATCGCTTCGGGATCGAAGCCGCAGATGGCTTCTTCCGCAAGCGCGCGGGCGTGGTCTTCGCCGGTGATGCGCGGATCGCCGCCAAGGCCGAGCTTTCGCGCAAGCCAGGCAAGGACGAGGATGGCGACAAGCGAGCCTGCCGCCTGGGCGGCGAGGGCGGCGCCGGGGAGTGCCAGCAATGCCTTCATCTCGCCGTGCCCCTCCCGCCCGGATCAGCCTGCCTGCGCGGCCAGCATGTCCACCGTCGCGCGGATGGGGGCAATGTCATAGCCCGCGCCGGCAGCCTTTTCCGCGATCTCGTCGGGGTTTGCGCCGGCCTGTGCCTGGGCCAGCGCCCAGAGCAGGGTGGAGCGGGTGCCTGAGCGGCAATAGGCAAGGACCGGGGCATCGCCCGCCTGGGCCAGCGCCTTCTGCATCGCCTCTACCTGCGCCATCGAGAAGCCTGCGTGGGTCACCGGTATCGCGACATAGGCGATCCCCGCGTCGCGCGCGGCGGCCTCGATCTCGGCGCCCGGGGTCTGGTCGTCCGATTCGCCCTCGGGACGGTTGTTGACGATGAGCCCGATGCCAAGTGCCTTGGCGTAGGCGACTTCCGGAATGGAGATCTGGGGGCTGGCGTACGTCTTTTCGTCTATCTTGCGAAACATGAGGGCGAGTCCTGATATGGGCGCTGGAATTTGCTTGTGCCCAATGCGGTTGAGCGGGGCAAGTCCGCCCCGAAATCGGGTGCTTTCGGCATGAAAGCCACAGTTTTCGGGCCGAATTGCCGCGCTCATGTCGATTCCGTTCGCGCTCTCTCTTTTTTCGTTTATAGTCCCGCCCGCAAAGGAAAAGGCCGGCCCCGCAAAGTCCGGTACTGATTCCTTCGTCGCGCCGCCGGTTTCCGCGTCCGGCCAGCGGCGCCGTGAAGGCTGGGGCGGATTGAAGGTCTATTGATTTCTATGGGTTTTGACAGAGGGCGGCGGGGTCGCGGTAGAGACAAGCGCGACGGATTCGGCGACGAAGGCGGTTTCGATCCCTACGGCGGTGGCGGCTTTGGCGGCGGCGGTTACGACCGCGGCGGTTTTGGCGGCGGTGACCGCGGTGGCTTCGGTGGCGGTGGTCGCGGCGGCTTCGGCGGCGGTGACCGCGGTGGCTTCGGCGGCGGCGACCGCGGCGGCTTTGGCGGCGGCGATCGTGGCGGCTTCGGCGGCGGCGGCGGTGGTCGCGGCGGCTTCGGCGGCCCGCGTGGCGGCGGCGGCGGTGGCGGCATGCCCGCCCAGGTTGTCGGCACCGGCAAGGGTGTCGTAAAGTTCTTCAACGGCCAGAAGGGTTTCGGCTTCATCCAGCGTGAAGACGGCGGTGAGGACGTGTTCGTCCACATCAGCGCGGTCGAGCGTGCGGGCCTTGAAGGCCTGGCGGAAGGCCAGCAGCTCGAATTCAACCTCGTCGATCGCGGCGGGAAGATTTCGGCTGCCGATCTCCAGGTCGTTGGCGACGTGATCCCGGTTGCGGCAAAGCCCGCTTCGCCGCAGCGCGAGCTGACCGGCGAGAAGGCCAGCGGCACGGTCAAGTTCTTCAACGCGATGAAGGGCTTCGGCTTCATCACGCGTGACGACGGCCAGCCCGACGCTTTCGTGCACATCAGCGCGGTTGAGCGTTCCGGCCTGCGCGAGCTGAACGAAGGCGACAAGCTCGAGTTCGACCTCGAGGTCGATCGACGAGGCAAGTACTCGGCGGTCAACCTGGTGCCGCGTCAGGACTGACCGACCCGCACTGCCCCCCGGGACGTTTGACCGGGGGCCTGCAACAGACTAAACGCGAGCAGATGGCGGCCCTTTCGGGGCCGCCATTTGTCGTTTGCGTTTCCCGAGCTACGCCGGAAAAGGATCAAGGCCGGCGACCCGTTGTTTTCGTTCGTGAATGAACAGGAGAATGCCAATGTCGATCACTCCGCTGATGCCCGTGTATCCCCGGTGCGGCGTGCGTCCTGTGCGAGGCGAGCATTGCCACCTGATCTCCGAGGACGGCACCCGCTACCTTGATTTCGCAAGCGGCATCGCGGTGAATCTGCTCGGCCATTCGAACGAACACCTGATCGGCGCGATCCAGAAGCAGGCGGCGACGCTCATGCACGTGTCGAATCTCTACGGGAGCCCGCAGGGCGAGCATCTGGCCCAGCGCCTGGTCGACCTGACCTTCGCCGACACGGTGTTCTTCACCAATTCCGGCGCGGAGGCGGTGGAATGCGCGATCAAGACCGCGCGCGCATATCACTCGTCGGTGGGCAATGACCACAAGTACGAGCTGATCACCTTCAAGAACGCCTTCCACGGCCGCACGATGGCCACGATCAGCGCCTCCAAACAGGAGAAGATGCACAAGGGCTTCCTGCCGCTGCTGGAAGGCTTCAAGTACGTCGACTTCGACGATCTGGAAGGTGCGAAGGCCGCGATGGGCCCAAACACGGCGGGCTTCCTCGTCGAGCCGATCCAGGGCGAAGGCGGCATCCGCGATGCCTCTGACGAATTTCTCAAGGGCCTTCGCGCGCTTTGCGACGAACATGACCTCGTGCTGATCTTCGATGAAGTGCAGTGCGGCGTGGCGCGCACCGGCACGCTCTATGCCTACGAGCAGTACGGCATCACGCCCGACGTGATGGCGACCGCCAAGGGAATCGGCGGCGGCTTCCCGATCGGCGCCTGCCTTGCCACCGAAAAGGCTGCGCGCGGCATGGTCGCCGGCACCCACGGCAGCACTTATGGCGGTAACCCGCTGGCCATGGCTGCGGGCGAGGCCGTGCTCGACGTCGTGGCGAACGAGGAATTTCTCGGCGAAGTGCGGGCCAAGGGCGAACGCCTGCGCGGGCGGATCGAGCAGTTCATCGGCAACTACCCCGATCTGTTCATCGGCGTGCGCGGGCGCGGCCTGATGCTCGGCCTGATGATGAAGGTGGAGCCGCGTCCGTTCGTGGCGCACATGCGCGACAACCATCAGTTGCTCACTGTCTCGGCCGGTGACAACACCGTGCGCGTGATCCCGCCGCTGGTCATCGACGACAGCCACATCGACGAATTCATGGAGCGGCTTTCGGCCGCTGCCGCAAGCTATGCGCCGGAGGCGCCGGTCACGTGAGCCAGGCCCTCAAGCACTTCCTGAACCTGACGGATGCGGGCGGCGATGCCATCGCCGCGATGCTGAACGACGCGCTCGACCGCAAGTCCGCGCGCGCTGGCCAGCCGAAGGGCAAGGCCGATGCCGACGCCCCTCTCGGCGGGCGGGTCCTGGCCATGGTTTTCGAGAAGAATTCGACCCGCACGCGCGTGTCATTCGACATCGCGATGCGCCAGCTCGGCGGTTCGGCGCTGATCCTCGACGCGGGCACGACCCAGTTGGGCCGCGGCGAGACCATCGCCGATACCGCCCGCGTACTGAGCCGCATGGCCGATGCCATCATGCTGCGGACGGACGACCACGCCAAGGTCGAGGAACTGGCGCGCCACGCTACCGTGCCGGTGATCAACGGGCTGACCGACCTGTCGCATCCCTGCCAGATCATGGCTGATCTTCTGACGGTGATCGAGCATGGCAAGGCCCTGCCCGGACTTGAGGTGGCTTGGCTGGGCGACGGCAACAACGTGCTCAATTCGATCGTCGAGGCGGCGGGACTGATGAAGTTCAACGTGCGCATCGGCGTTCCCGAAGGCTATGAGTCCGATGCGGGAATGATCGAGGCCGCCGTTCTGGCCGGCGCCGGCATCCGTGTGATCCGCGATCCGGTGGAAGCCGTGCGCGGGGCGGATGTCGTCGTGACCGACACCTGGATCTCGATGGGCCAGGCGCATGCCGAAGCGAAGCTTGCGGCAATGGCGCCCTATCAGGTCAACGACGCGCTCATGGCCCACGCCAAGCCGGATGCGGTCTTCCTGCACTGCCTGCCCGCGCACCGCGGTGAGGAGGTGACCGATGCCGTCATCGACGGGCCGCGCTCGGTGGTCTGGGACGAGGCGGAAAACCGTATCCATGCCCAGAAGTCGGTTCTGCGCTGGGTATTCGGACAGATTTGAGGACGATTGAATTGAACGAACAGGTCCAGCCTTCCACCGGGTTCGACCGGGTGCTGCATTTCACCTTGCCGGATCGCAACGCCCGCGGGCGCGCGGTCCGGCTCGGGCCGGTTCTCGACACCATCCTTTCGGCCCATGCCTATCCCGCCCCGATTCGCCAGATCCTGGCCGAGGCGCTGGTGGTGACCGCATTGCTCGGCTCGCTGCTCAAGGACCAGGATGGGCAGCTCACGCTCCAGGCACAGACGCAGGACGGCGTGGTTGACCTGCTCGTCTGCGATTATCGCAACGGCGAGCTTCGCGGATATGTCCGCCACGACCGCGCGAGGTTGGACGAGCTTGGCCCGACGCCGTCGCTGTTCTCGCTGTTCGGCGAGGGATATCTGGCAATCACCTTCGATCTTGCCGCCACGGGCCAGCGCTACCAGGGCGTCGTTCCGCTGGAAGGCAACTCACTTGCCGAGGCGTGCGAGAGCTACTTCATGCAGTCCGAGCAGGTGCCATCGCTGATCCGTGTCGGCGTGCGCAACACGCCGGCTGGCTGCGTGGCGGGCGGGCTTCTGCTTCAGCACCTGCCCGAGGGGGAGGAAGGGCGCGAGCGGCTGCACGTGCAGCTTGATCATCCGGAATGGGAGCATGTCTCGATCCTTGGCGCGTCGGTCAAGGAGGCCGAACTTGTCGATCCGGCGCTCGATCTTGAAAGCATCGTCTGGCGACTGTTCCACGAGGAGCGCGAAATCCGGGCCGAACCCGGCCTTGTCCTGAGCCGCGGGTGCCGCTGCACAGTCGAGCATTATCGCGACGTGCTTTCGCGATTCGGGGCCGAGGAACGCGCGGACATGAAGAACGATGACGGGCTGATCATTGTCGACTGCGCGTTCTGCTCGCGCGAGTTCGAGATCGACCTCTAGGTAAAAATCCGGAGCCGTTTCTCTGCCTGCCGCGCCAGCGGGGCGTTTCATCGCCCCTGTCGCGGTGGTATAGCACTGACCCGTGAGCAAGCGCACAGGGTGTGCGTCGCGGGGGTGCAAGAAGCGCGAGATGATTTTCAAGGGCCGTCAGTCCGGTTTGATGGTGCGCGCGGTGGGTTCGCTGGCCTGCTTGCTCGCGGGGTTCGCGGCCACCGCAGGTCTGGCCGAAGGCCCTTCGCTCGCCATGCTGGACAGGCTTGAGCCCGGACTGTGGGCGATCCATCCGCGCGACGAGACTGGCAACGAGACGCGGCTATGCGCTGGCAGCGGCCGTCGGCTGATCCAGATCCGTCATGCCGCCGAGACTTGCAGGCAGTTCGTCATCGAGGACGGTCCGGGCGCTGTCACGGTGCAGTATACGTGCCCGGGCAAGGGCTATGGCCGGACCCGTCTGCGGTTCGAGAACGCGCGGCTCGTGCAGCTCGAGACGCAGGGAATCGAGAACGGCCTCCCGTTCAATTTCGCGGCCGAGGCGCGGCGCGTGGCGTCCTGCGGGCGCTGAGAGGCGAAAGGTTCAACCGAAACCATTGCATCGCCGCAACGGCGCGGCTAGCCCATTGGCGATGCCGTCGAATTCACCTGCACCAGATGCTCCGCTTGCCGTTGTCCTGCTGTCGGGAGGCCTCGATTCGATGGTCTGCGCGGGACTGGCCCAGGAGCAGGGCTTCCGGGTCCTGGCGCTGACGATCGACTACAACCAGCGCCACCGTGTGGAACTGGATGCCGCAAGGGCGATCGCTGCCCGTCTCGGCGTCGAGCGTCACGTGATCCTGCCGCTGGACCTGCGCCAGTTCGGCGGCTCGGCGCTGACGGCGGACATCGCGGTTCCCAAGGACGGCGTGGGTGACGACATTCCCGTGACCTACGTGCCGGCCCGGAACCTGATCTTCCTTTCGCTGGCGCTGGCCTGGGCGGAAGCTGCGGGATCCAAGGACCTGTTCATCGGCGTGAACGCGCTGGATTATTCGGGTTATCCCGATTGCCGGCCCGAATTCGTGGCGGGCTTCGAAGATCTGGCCCGCATCGCCACCAAGGTGGGCAGCGAAGGCGGCACGGTGACCGTCCATGCTCCGCTCCAGCACCTCAAGAAATCGGAAATTGCGCGCGAAGCGGCGCGACTGGGGCTCGAGGCGGGCGATAGCTGGTCTTGCTACGATCCCCTGCCGGATGGGAGAGCCTGCGGTGTCTGCGACAGTTGTCGACTGAGGCGCGCGGGATTTGAAGAGGCAGGCCTGAATGACGGAACCCGGTACGGCGGCGGCTGACAGCACCACGCAGCAGGAGAATGGTGGGGAGGCCACGGCCTATAGCTGGTACGTGCTGGGCGTCCTGGTGCTGGTCTATATCCTGAACTTCGTCGACCGGCAGATCCTTTCGATCCTCGCCAACGATATCAAGAAGGACCTGTCGCTTACCGACGCGGACCTCGGTTTCCTGTATGGGACGGCGTTCGCGGTATTCTATTCGCTGTTCGGCATTCCGCTGGGCAGACTGGCAGACAACTGGCACCGGGTGCGGCTTATGAGCATCGGCCTCGCCGTCTGGTCGGCGATGACGGCCGTGTCGGGCCTCTCGCGGAGCGGAGTCCAGCTCACGGTTGCGCGCATTGGGGTCGGTGTAGGGGAGGCAACGGCGAGCCCCGCCGCCTATTCGTTGATATCGGACTACTTTCCCCAACGCCTGCGCGCCACGGCCCTGGCGATCTATTCCTCGGGCCTGTTCCTGGGCGGCGGGCTTTCGCTGCTGGTCGGGGGGCTCATCGTCGAGCAGTGGAACGCAGCCTATCCGGGGGGCGGTCCGATGGGGCTGGTCGGTTGGCAGGCGGCCTTCATGGCGGTGGGATTGCCGGGCCTTGCCCTGTCGCTCTGGGTCGCGACGATCCGGGAGCCTATCCGCGGCGCGATCGACGGGCTTGCGACGCCCACCACGGAAGCGCCGTTCCGGGGCTTCATTGCAGAGCTTGCCAATGTCATCCCGCCCTTCACCGTCATAGGCGCGGCGCGGCGGGGCGCTTCGGCGCTTGTGGCAAATCTCGTGGCGGCAGGAGTGATCTTCGCCGCGATCCAGATCCTGACCGGTGTTCTTGGCGTTACAACCAGGCAGCAATGGATATTCGTGGGCATTGGTGTCTACGCGGTATTCAGCTGGGCCAGCGCGCTGCGCTCGCGCGATCTGCCCACCTTTCGCGTGATCTGGGCGTCCCCGGCGTTCATCTGCACTACGCTCGGTTACGGGATGGTGGCCTTCACCTCGTATGCCTCGTCATATTGGGCGGCGCCCTATGCAGAACGCGTGTTCGGCATAGCCAAGGCGGAGCTGGGCTGGTTCATCGGTGCGCCGGGCGCCCTCGCCGGGTTCCTCGGCGTGATCCTTGGTGGACGGATTGCGGACTACCTCCATTCCCGCGTTGCGGCGGGTCGGCTCTACGTCACGCTTTTCGGATTGCTTGCAGCGATCCTGCCGCTGATCGGTGCATTCACCACCAACAGTTTCGCGGCATTTGTCGTCTACTCGTTCGTCGCTCAGGTGATGTCGAGCAGCGCTTTGGGAGGGGCCGCCGCGACAAGCCAGTCCCTGGTGCTTCCCCGCATGAGGGGCACGGCGACGGCGACATTCTTTCTGGCAACGACCCTGGTAGGTCTCGCGCTCGGCCCGTTCATGGCGGGGTACGTTTCCGCGACAAATGCCGACAACCTCTCGGCTGGCGTTCTTTCCACGCTTGTGGCGGCGCCAGTCGGCCTGGTCCTGTTGCTCGTGGCGATCCGCAGCGTCCCGGCTGCGCAAGCGGGCCTGATCGCCCGCGCCCGCGCCGCCGGAGAGCCGCTCTAGGTCTACTGTCGGAGCCTCAGCGCGCCTCGCTGACGAGAACGCCGCAAGCAATGCGTCCGCCGCTGTTGCCCGCCGGATCTGTCTTGTAATCGTCGGGGCCGGCATGGACGACAACGGCCGTGCCGTCCGCGTCCAGGACTTGGGCCAGAACTTCGGCAGACGAACCCTTCAGGGGCACGTCGAGCGAGCCGGTCCCGCTTGCGGAAACCGCGATGTTGGGCAAGTCGCCCAGATGAGGGCCTGCGGCATTAAGCGTGCCGTGCTGGTGCGCTGACGGGTTGAGGTGCCCGCCGGCCGTTGCGAACGACGGCGCCTCGCACTTCCCGGCGGTGTGCAGATGGATGCCATGTTCCCCCGGCGAGAGGCCTTCGACGGTAGCCTTAAGGTGAACGATCAGTCCGGTCTGCTCGATCTTTGCCGAGCCGACGCTCCGGCCGTTCGCATCCGCCAGCGCGGCGCGGGCGAGGACGCGGGGAGCCTCGTCGCGATCGATGGTCGTGCAGGCGCCAAGCGTCAATGCGCAAACCGTCAGCGAAAGGGGAAGCTTGATTGTCATGCTTTGGTCTCCGGAGCCGTGTCGATCCGGAACCATAACGAAAAAGGGGCTGGATTGCTCCAGCCCCTCGATCGTTTTCGGCAGTAATCGAGATTACATGCCCGAACCCGGACCGTACGTGATTTCCACGCGACGGTTCTGAAGTTCGCGAACGCCATCGGCGGTCGGAACGCGCGGGTTGCTTTCGCCGAATGCCTGGCTCGTGATCGAGCCGTCCGGCACGCCGTGCGTGGTGAGGTACGAGCGAACCGAAGCGTTGCGGCGCTCCGACAGGCCCTGGTTGTACTTCACGGTGCCCGAACGGTCGGCATAGCCGGCAAGCATGATCGGAACGCTGGCGCAGTTGCCGTATGCCGTGATGGCGTTGTCGAGAATGGTCGCTGCTTCCGGCGTGATGTCCGACTTATCCCAGTCGAAGAACACGATGTACGGACCCTTGTTGCAGACCGGAGCCGGCGGCGGGGGCGGGGGCGGAGGCGGCGGGGGCGGCGGGGGCGGCGGGGGCGGCGGAGGAGTTTCCTCGACCGGGGCAGCGCCACCGAAGTTGAAGGTCAGCGTGCCGAGCAGCGAGTGCGAACGGAAACGGGTGCGGGCCGAATCGCCGCCATCCGTGACCAGATCCACCTTGTCGGCGTTGAAGAAGCGGTACTTCAGGCCGACGTCCACGCTGTCCGAAACGGGGACGCGGATACCGGCAATGGCCTGCCAGGCGAAGCCGGTGTCGGAATCGTTCAACTCGCCGCCGGGCGTGTTGATCCAGTACTTCGCGCGAGCGACGCCAACGCCGCCACCGACGAAGCCCTGCATGCCATCGTCCGGACCGAAGTCCAGCATGCCGTTGACCATGAAGCTGAGGGCGTCAGCATGACCTTGCGGCTTGGTATAGACGGTGCCGGCAATGTCGACTTCCTGGTTGTAGGCGCGGCGATAGCCGACTTCCGTTTCCAGGCGGAAGCCGCCGAAGTCGTAACCGACAATACCACCGAAATCGTAGCCGGTGTGGCTGTCGAGGATGGCAGCAGCGTCGACACCGTCGACTTTGAACTCCGAATCTTCAAGGATCATCGCGCCGGCATCGGCTTCGACGTACCAGGAATCATTCCGCGCAAGTGCCGGCGAGGCCAAGGCACTCGATGCCAAGGCAACGCCCAGGACCAGTTTCCGCATTATCGTTTCCCCTTTTAGCGACATCATGCCACGTCGTGCAGGTTGTCTACCGGTTCCAAAGTGGTCATGCAAGCGGACAAACCCCCTGAGTGTTGCATAAAAACAACGGATTGAGACCGTTTTTAGATGCAATTCGTCAGTTGATTGCGCCCTCATGTGCCGTTGGAATGCCAACCGTGCCAATTGGTTCCAGTCAGGTTGCGGAAATAATGCCGATTTCTGCAAGTAGCTGCACTAGTGCGGCAATAGTGGCACGCGCTTCGGTGTCGATTACGCTCCCGCCCGTCGGAAGAGCCGGACTCGTGCCAATTCTCCACACTCCGTCGTAGAAGCGCATCGCCTCTGTCGTACGGTCATGGACGCGAAGGCCGGGCGCTGGAGAAATGAAACGCCACCCGCCGTCGGTCCAAGCGGCCAGGTCGCCTTCATGATGGGCGAATGCCCCGGTGGGCGAGGCCCCGACCAGCCAGGCCTGGCCTGCCAGTGGCGAGGCCGGCGGGCTCGAAAGCTCGCCCTCGATGGCCCCGCCAACCAGCATGTCGATCTGCCAGAGCGCTTCGTTGACCGTGGTTTCCTTCTGCGATTGCCCCGCAAAGAGCATGGGCAGGCCGAGCCGCGGCGTGATGGTGGAATATGTGATGGGGTCGCTCATGGTGTTCCTCTCGGTCTGGCCGGTCAGGCGGGGAAGGGAATGGCAAGGCGCAGCGACATCGCGGCGCGACCAACCTGGCGCACCAGGAAGGTTCCATCCGGGGCAAGCGCCAGTTCGTCCGCCATCGCCGCATCGATCAGCAGCGTGCTCTCGTCCGTCAGCCAGACGCGCAGCGCCGACGTGCCCTGGGAGAAGGCGACTTCCCACTGCTCGCTGCCTTCATCGAGCGGAACGTCGACTTCGTCGCGCCAGGTCCAGGCTCCGCGCGCACGGCGCACCCATTGCAGCTCGATTCCGCCGTCGGACGTCCGAGTGGCCTTGCCGTGCACCGGCATCAGCGGCCGAAGCGTAAGGCCGGTGTTCAGGATGGCGCTGGATGCCGCCTCGTTGTCGCCGCGGCCTATGGCAATTATCTCTGCCGTGGCGGTGTCGATCCCAGACAGGTCGGGCGCAACGAGGTTCTCGTCGATCAGCACGAAGGCCTCGCCCACGATGTGGGTCGCAACCGCGTGCTCTGTGCCGCCTCGCCCCCGCAGGAGCCCGCCAAGCCGCCACGTTGCCCACGCCACGCGTTCGGCCCTTGCGAACTGCACGAATTCGCCGCCCAGGAGGGCGGTGTTCGCACCCTGCATCAATTGTGCCCAGGTCGCATTGCCCAGTACGAAGTCGGCCGAGGCAAGCTCCACGTCGACTGTCCCGGTCGTGTCGAGCAGGAGCGGCGAGGCCGCGGCGAGGGTGGTTGCGGAAACGCCCGCAATCGCCCGCTGGCGCCCCGTTGACCCGAGCGACTGAAGCGTCTCGTCGAGTTGCCGGCAGTAAAGCGCCGCGCCGGACCAGGCAGATGTCGCTGCAGTCGCGGCAACGCGCACGATTGCAGCAGTGCTCGAATCGGATTCGTTCCAGGGAATCTCGAAGGCGGTGATCCGCGTGGGGACTGCGAGGACATCGGCCGACTGGTTCGACCTTCCTGGGTCCGCCGCGCTCGCCGACTGGGACCGGGCCGGCACAACCGACAGCCCGAGCATCAGGCCATCGGCCTGCCATTCCCATTCGTCGATCCGCCAGACCTCATCGCCGGTCTGCGCCTTCACGAACGCACCCGGCTCGAACGTGCGGTCCAACTCCGTGATGCGATAGCGCATCGTGTCACCCGGCACGGTCAGGCGGCGCGCGGAACGCTCCGCGATGGAGCGGGCCTGCGTCGCTGAGAGCGCGGCGGGAAGCTCGATCGAACGGACGTCGCCGGGACTGTTGCGGCCGATGCTGCGTTGCAGGCCGGGCTGATAGTCCCGCGCGGTGTCATAGTATCGCACGACGCATTGCCTGGCGGCCGGCAGCGCCTGCCGCTTGCGCGACCAGCCCTCGATCTTCGCGTCATCGGCACGCTCCCCGCCAGCGGTCGGCAGCGGGAGCAGTGGCAGCGACGCGGACCCTATTTCGTCCGCGTTGCGAAACGTCACCGTTTCCTCGCGCACCGCACAGCTCAGAGGTGACAGATCGGAAAGCACTGCCAGCACGTCCGAGGCCGTCCCCTGGTCGATGCTGAAGCCGGGGAGGGTCTCACCGACAAGTTCCTGCACATCGGCGTCCGGCAGGAGCGATGCGATGATGCTCGCGACCGAAGTCGGCGCGTCGTCGGCGATGATCTCGAAGGTCAGCGACGGTAGCCTGTTGCCGTAGTCGGCAAGCTCCAGATCCTCGAACACCACATAGGCGGTGTTGCGATAGGCCGGGTTCATGGCCGCTCCCTCGGCCTGGGACAGCAGCGGGTCGGCTGCCTGATCCCCGTGACCGGTGTGGATGCGCATGGTCCCGCCGACCTTCAGGTCGCCGCTTTCCCCGCGCAGAAGGTTTCCGTCCGCCCACACCCGGCCAATTCCGGAGATGGGGCGACCGGCCAGGGCAACGGCAAACGATGCGGTATAGCTGTAGCTGGTGACCGAAGGTCGCCCCTTGCCGCCGCCCGACTTTTCCTTGTGTTCGACCAGTTCGGTTGCCCAGATCACGCTGCCTGCGGCTCGTGTGCGCCCGAAATGCAGTGGCAGCGACGATCCGTAGCTGGATGTCTGGACCGAAAGCTCCTTGAGCCGGGGGCCTTCGACCTTGCGCCCGCCGACAATGGCGGAATCCACCTGCTGTCCGAGCAGGGCGCCGATCGCGCCGCCAAGCGGGCCACCGAGGGCCGTGCCGACGGCCGTGAGAATGAGCGTTGCCATGACGATCAGCATTCCTTTGAAAGAAGCCGCCAGTGCCGGGCGACGGGCCAGGGAATCGCACCCGGCAGGAAGGTCACCCGCCCAAGAGAGGCGTGGGCATGGACAAAGCCCCCCGGTGCCGTGACCAGCAGGTGGGGCTGAATGGGACTGGTCATGCAAAGGACGACATCGCCGTCGCGATCGGCCTCGACCAGTCCGCTCCGCCTCGCATGTCCGATCCACCGCGCGAGCGAGACTGCCCTCAGGCTGTACCCTTCCGGTACGTCGGGTGCCCTGCCAGTCAATCGCATGGCCTCAGCCACCACGCCGATACAGTCGAGGCCGGTCGAGACGTCGCGGCCATGCAGGCGAAATGGCGCGCCCACCAGCGTGAGCGCGGCCTTTGCGAGATCCTCGTTCATGCGTTGGCCGGCGGGTAGCGCGTCAGCAGATCGTTGCCGGGGAGGTAGGGTTCGCCCTGGAAGTTGACCGCATTGCCAAATCGGGAAGCACAGGTCGCGATCGTGTGGTCGCAACCTTCACGCACGATCAGCCGCAGGCCGACGAGCGATTGCGCGGACAACGGACGCTCAAGCACCAGCCATCCGTCGTCCACCGCCGTGATGCGCAGCGTGGCCCCGGCATCGGGCCCATCGACCGGACGCAACCAGCCGAACTCGAACCGCGCCGGCGATCCAGCTTGATCGATCTTGATCCACTGGCGGTCTGCGCTAGCCTGGGTCAGCATGGCCTCGTGCGAAAATCGCGCGGCGGACAGCGTGCATCCCTCCGCACAGAATTCTGCCCTGCAGGTAGGGGACGTGCGCGGGACGACCTCGCGCGCCAGCCGCTGCTTGGCGGATTCGAGTTCGGCGGAAAAAGCGTCGCCCTCGCGCCCGATCGCGCCGATGGAGCCCGCGAAAAGCGTCTCGGTCTCCAGCGTCTCCCAGTCGACCAGGCCCACCGTCACGTGCGCGCCGTCGAACCGCCCCGACGCCAGATCGGCCTCGCTGATGGCGTCATGCGCCAGTGCGCCGGCAACTTCCGCCGTGTCGGCTTCGAGCGAGGCGGACTTGCGGATCGCCGAAGGAACCATGCCGGGCGCCGTGCGATGGCGCAGGCCGTTCAGCACCAGGTCCCGGTCATGGCTCGTGAAGCCCAGCGCAACCCCGTCGCACCGCTCGATCCGCCACCACATCGCCACCGTCTCGAGCGATTGGCTGAACCAGGCCCGCGTCACGCGTCTTCTCGCAGTTCGACCAGCGGAACGCTCGGCGCTTCTCCGGCCGCGAACTCCGCGCCCGAAATATCGATGCGGTCTTCGGCAAAGCGCACCGGCACGTCGAACAGGAAACCCGCGCGCACGACTGCACCGGAGGGTGGGGCGCTGGCCAGCGTGATGTAGCCAAGCGGCGCCAGCGTGAAGTCGCCGGTTTCCACATTGTCGATGCTCACGCGCAGCGTTTCGGCGCGCGGGCGGGTGATTCGGCGCCGCTGGGCATCCTCGCTGTCGCCATAACGCTTGACCAGTGCGAAGCGCGCTGTTGCCCCGTCGCCGGTCCCGAGGATCTGGTCGGTAGGGGTGGGTGTGCCGGTCATGCCGTTGGAACTGAAGTCGGACGGATCGCGCAGGCGGAACCCGCGGGCCTGTCCGCGCCGGGCGCGGAAAAAGGCGATCAGTTCACCAAGCTCCGCTTCGGAACGGACGCCAGGTCCCACGTCGAATTGCAGTCGCGCGTCCGACCATAGGCTGTTGCGTCGCTCGAAACCCGAAGCCGTGATCGTCACGTTCGTCGAAAATTCCGGCGTGACGGAGGCATCCCGGCCGAGCGACAGGGGGAACAGGACGTCATCGAAGGATTGCATGGGGTTGTCTCCGGTTGGCTCGGGAAGCCGGACGAAGCCGTCTCGGGAAACCTGCGGCAGTGCCCAGATGAAGGTTTCCGCAACGCCAAGCGCGACGGCTTCGCTTGCTGCCGCATCGATCCTCGGCCATTCGACTGCGGCGTTCGTTCCAGTCAGGACAAATCCCGAAAGGTAGTGCTGGCGGTCGCGCGGGTAGCCCAGGCGTTCCTCGGCAATGCGCCTGCCTTCGTCGCGCAGCGACTGCCGGCCCGTCGTGACCCAGTCATAGTCCTCCAATTGCAGGACATCGAATGCGGGGCTGGCCCAGCCGACCGGCAAGTTGGCGCGCCGCGCGTCGGGGGTGGCGGGGTCAAGCACCGTCGGCAGGAATGCCAGCAGCAGCGTCTCCGCTCCTGCGGCCCCGGCGGCGGTTCGGACCGCCTCGGCGAGATCCGCGGTAGATTGCGCAAGGATGGTGCCCGCCGCATCGAGCAGGCTCTTCTGCGCCGCCGTCAGCGGCGCGCCAAGATCGGGAATGTCCACCGGGTCGCCGTCCAGCGCCGCTTTTGCCGCGTTGTCGTAGATGCAGATCCTGCGGTCGGCCGTCACCCACCACCACGGCTCGCCCACCTGATGGCGTACAGGTAACCCCGCCGCCTTGAGCAGCGCAACGAGTTCGACACCGACCTTGCGTACCCATGCCATGGCCTCGGCATTGGCCGGCGACAGCAACGCCGATGGCGGCGACCAGCCCGTCCTCGCGGGCGTTCCATCCTGGGCACGTTGCTGCCAGGCATCGGGGCAATGCTGTGCCAGCAACTCGTAGGACTGGGAGGCGATGACGGTATATCCCATCGCGCAGGCGTCGGTGAAGAACGCCTCTTGCCACGCCTTCGCCGCGGCGTTCATTGCAGGCAACGCCCCGTCCACGACGAAGCCGCCCACGCCATCAGGTGCCAGCGGGAAGAAATGGCTCATCCCGATGTAGTGGTTGATGCTCCCGCGGTACCCCAGACCGCGCACCTGCCGCAGGACACGCGCCGGCGTCAGGTTGTAGGCATCGTCATAGCCGGTGCAGATCGCCAGGCCATGCGGTGGCACCATGACGTCACCGATCTCGAGCATCGGGCGATGCCCTTCGCAGTGGATGTCCGACAGTTCCGCCCAGCCCTCGACCGCATTTGCATAGGCCGCGTCGCTGCCCGGCGCGTAACCCGGCGGGACGAGCGAGATGAACATGCGGTCGATGTCAGCGGGGTGGACCGGGTCCGCCTCCGACGGCAGCAGGAAACCACCGGCAAGGTCCGAAAACGGCAGTCTGATCAGCGCATCGGTCGGCGATCCGTCTGCATAGTTCCACAGCCGGACGTACCAGGCCCGTGCCGTGCCGCTCGCATCGCGGCCCTCGATTGTCAGCGTCGGACCATTGACAGCGTTGAGCGCGACTATGCCTGACGAGCGCCAGCGAAAGGTCAACGTCAGCCGTGAATAGTCCTGCCGCGTTTCGTAGGCGAGCAGCGGATGGTCCCACCTGTCCTCAGATTCCCAGATCAGGCCGACAAGGTCGTCTGCCTTCTGGAACACCACGTCGACGCGCATGGCATCAGCGGCTGTCGTCACGACCGAGGCCATCGCCGGTCGCGGGAAGTTCACGGTCCAGAAGCGCGGGTCGAACCGCTGGATCATGTCGGTCTGCTGCACCGTTCGGCGCTTGGCGAGCCAATGGCTCATGGCCGTTCCTTTCGCTGGATCAGAAGTCGCTGAGTGCGCGGCGCACCGCTTGGGCCACCTGCTTGCCGGAGCGTCGAAGGGTTTCGGGCTGGTTGGAGCCTTGCGGCGAGACGATGCGGATCGAGACGTTGACGTCTCTTCCCCGCCCGGTTGCCGCCGAAGGTTCGACCCGCCCGGCGGACGTCGGCACGAACAGCTCCGGCCCCCGTTCTCCCACCAGATACCCGCGCCCTGGGGCCACCGGTCCTCCGGTCGCCCGCCCCGGCAGGCCGAAGATTGATCCGATCAGGCTGCCAAGCCCCAGGACCGCTCCGCCCAGCCCTCCCGTACCGCCCGCCTGTCCGATGGACCCAAGCCCTGCGCTCACCGCCTGCGCGGCGATGTCGCCGACCACGTTAAGTGCAACGCGCCTGAGGTCCTCGAACCCCAGCGACCCGCGCCTGATCGCGCCGAGCAGGCCACGCTCCAGCGTGTCTCCCGCCCTGCCGAAACCGTCGACCAGTATGGAATCGAATGTTCCCCGCATTTGCGCGACGTCCGCCACGAAGGCGGAAGTGTTTGCGCGCACGTCGATCATCAGCGTGTCGAGTTCATCCGCCACGGTCCTGCTCCATCAGTTTGTCGAGAGTGCCGCGGTCGATTGTCCCGGCCTCGCCATCGCCGCGCAGCGCGCCCAGGATGGCCCCCATTTCCTCGGGCGTCGCGCTCCAGAAGGTCTGCGGCGACCAGCCCAGAAGCAGCGCCGCGTGGGCCGAATGCCGCGAAGCCGCCGCCCCGAAACGGTCGCTCACCTTCCGCCCTTCAGGATCTGCACGATCAGCGCGCGCAGCGGCGGCGTGCACGCCGCCAGACCCTCGCGCGCCACGGCGTCGCCGAAATCCGCGCGCTCAAGTCCGGTGCGTTCGCGCAGGCAATGCCAGAACAGCGCGACCATTTCGCCAAGCCGCAACTGCCCCGCGCTTGCCCGCTCGACGAGCGCGAACAGCGGGCCCAGCTCTTCCTCGGCCGCCACCAGAGCGCCGAACGTCGGCCTCAGCACCAGCGGTTGTCCGGCTATCACGAGCACGGCCTCGCCCCGGTGGGGGTTCGCCTGGTCCGCCATCATGCCTGTGCCACCACGCCAGAGCTTTCGAGCGTCATGGTGTAGTTGCGCTCGCCGTTGAAATCGCCGGAGTAGTCGAGCCGCTGGACAAGGAACTTGCCGCGCATCTTCTCGCCGCCCTCGAACGACAGTTCGTAGTCCGCGATCGTCCCGCCCAGCGCATTGGCGCGTACCTGCGCTTCGGCGGCACTTCCCAGGAAGATGCCTGCCGCGCTCACCGTCACCGAACGCGTGCCGGCCCCGGACAGCAGCTCGCGCCATCCGCCCGAATCCTTGCTGGTGATGACCACGGCCTCGCCATTGATCGACATCTGCGTGGTGCGAAGTCCCGCTACGGTGTTGTAGGTGGGCGTCGCTGCGCCATCGCTGATCTTCAGCAGGAATGCGCTTCCCTTCTGGGCCGCCATGTCATGTCTCCTTGGATGATGGGAAAGGTCAGGCGGCGAGCACGCGCGCCCTGAATTCGAGCAGGACCACGCGCAACGCCTCGCCGCGCTGTTCGGCCCGTGCCTTGAGCAGTCCGATGCTCGCGATGCGGAAGCCCGCCACCGACTGGTCCGCCGGCATGCCCTCGACGCGGGCTTCGATCGCGGCTACTAGCGCCGCGCCGCCCAGCGGATCGTCGCTCCGGAAGTTCAGCTCCAGCGCGACGCGGATCTCCCGCCCGGCCAAGGTCTTCGTGCCCCAGTTCGTGCTGGCGCTGGTGGTCAGCGCAAGCCACGGCAGGGCGGTGCGCGATGGTGCTTCCTCGACCACGGCGTTGAGCGAGGCAGCCAGCGCCGGATCGCTTGCCAGCCAGTCGATCAGGGCGGCACGGAATGCTATCTCCATCGGTCTACTCCTTGCCGAACAGCGGCCAAAGCAGGCCCGCCACGCGCCAGCGCCTGGCATCGTTGGGCCGCGCCGCCATTGCCGCGCGCGCCGTTGCCAGCGTCCGCGCCTTGTCCTCGAGCCGGCGCGCCAGCCCTGCCGTGTCGGCGCGCGCCTCGATCATGCGATGCGCATCCGCCGCCAGGGCCGCCACAGCGCCGCGACTGCAGCCGGGGGAAGGGGCGCCGCCTTGCCCTCGATGTCACGGGCGCGGTGCTGGTGCGCGGCGAGCCGCAGGATGCCGTGACGGATCGCGTCGGGCAGGCCCGTCCAGTCGCTTGCCAGACCCGCCGAATATGTCGCCACCATGCGCGTCTGGTCGGCAGGTCGCGCAAGACGCACCCTCCCGCGGCCCTCGGCATCGATGTCGAACTCGTATTCGCCCGCGCCAAGCGCGGTGCGCGTTCCGGTATTGTCGATCAGGGCAAGCGCGGTGATCGCACGCACCGGCTGGGCCGAAAGCTCCTGCCACAGGCCGCTGGCGACCAGCGTGTCCTCGCAGCCCATTTGCAACGGCGCCGCGCCGATGAATCCCTCGCACACATCGAGTGCGGCGCGCAGCAGCGCGCCAAGCTCGGCGTCGTCGGCGCTGCGGGTAATGCCCAGCCAGGCCTTCAATTCGTTGAGCGCCGCCGAAGAAAGGGCTGGCGGTGCGACAATTGCCCGCATCATGGCAATCTCCGGTGATGGTGAATGGAAAAGGGGGTGGCCCGTGGAAGCAGGGGGACTTCCACGGGCCGGCCGGTCGCGGCGGCACGGGGCCGCGCGTCCGGATTGATCACCGCCGGGAGGTCAGGCGGTGATCTTCAGCAGCTTGATCGCGTCGCTGTCCATGACCTGGCCGCCGACGCGGCGGGTGGCATAGAACTGGACATAGGGCTTGTTGGTATAGGGATCGCGCAGGATCGTGGTCTGGCGGCGATCGGTGACGAGATAGCCCGCGCGGAAGTTGCCGAAGGCGATCGGGAACTGGTTGGCGGCGACATCGGGCATGTCCTCGGCCTCGACCACAGGATAGCCGAGCAGGCGGTCCGGCTGTCCTTCGACCATGCCCGGCTGCCAAAGGAACGCTCCGTCCGCGGTCTTGAGCTTGCGCACGGCGGCCAGCGTGGTCGAATTCATCACCCATGCTGCACCCTGGCGCAGCGGTGCCTTGAGCTGGCACACGAGGTCGATGAGCTTGGCCTCCGGCGTGGTGTCGAAGCCCGACGCGTTGCCCGAACCGATGAACTGGAGCGAGCCGAAGGCGCGGCTGCTGTCGCCTGCGGCGCTCGTCGTTGCGGCAAGGAAGCCCTTGGGCTGGTTCGTGCCGGTCCCGCTGACGAAGGCGGCGCCTTCGGCCCGTGCGAACTCGGTCGCGATCTCGCCGGCCAGCCAGCTTTCCACGTCGAAGGCTGCATCCTCGAGCATTGCCTGCGTGGCCGAAGGATTGGCGTAAAGCTCGCCCGAAGGCGGGGCGATTTCGGCCAGCTTGGGGCTTGCCGTTTCGGGACGGGCGCCGGTCTCGCTGACCCAGCCCGATGCGGTGCCGCCGGTCGAGACGAGACGGCGGAAGCCCGAAGTGCCGGTGCGGACCACATTGGCGATCGAACGGATCGGGCTGATCTCGACCATGCGGCGGGCGATCATCTCGTCGATCTTCTGCGGAATGGCATAGCCGCCATCCACCGCCACCGCGCCGGAAAGCGATTTCAGCTCGGTCTCGCGACCGTGGCGGATATAGCCGTCGACAAATCCGGCATCGGCCGCGCCGCCCGGTTCGCCGCCCGCCAGCGGTGCGCGAAGCGCAAGGCGGCCCGCCTTCTCCAGCCGTCCCTTCACTTCGGTCAGTTCTGAACGAAGCGCCGCCAGTTCGGCGTCGTGCGCGTCCTGGCGCTCGACGATGTCGAACGATCCGGCCAGCGGATCGGCCTTGGTTTCGATTTCGGTAGTCATGGGGCCAAACGTCCTTTCTGCATGAAAAAGGCCGCCCCATGAGGCGGCCCGGTGGTAACTTCGTCAGGGTTGCGGGGTCACGCCTGTGGCGCCGTGCCGCTTTCAAGGCTGTGCACCCGCGCCAGCGGCTGCATCGGCCGGGTGACCAGGCTCACTTCGAGTATGTCGAGATCGTGCAACTCGCGCCCGCCCGGCAGCGCGCGGCCCTGCCGCACCCTGTATCCGAACGACAGGCCGTCGATCTTGCCGGCCGACAGCGCGCGTGCCGCTGCGCTTTCGGCATCGTCGATCCGCGCGATCACGCGGAGCCCGCGTTCATCCTCGCCTGCGCTCTCGATCCAGCCGATGCGCTGGTCGGGCCGGTGTTGCCACAGCAGCGGCAGGCGCAGACCCTCGGAAAGGCGGCGCTCCAGGCTGTCCTTGAACGCGCCCGGCAGGATTGTGTCGCCACCGCTGTCCCGCTTGCTGAAGATCGCCGCATATCCGGCAAACCGAAGCGGTGCTCCCGTCCGAGGGAAGGCGGCGGTCATCGCACCAGCTCCGCCGACCCGAAGCGCACCGCGATCGCGAAAAGCAGCAGCGCCAGAACAGCGCGCACGGCCCAGTTCACGGCTGCCTTCCACGCGCTCGCCTTGGCATCGCGCCATGCGCCCAGCAGCTGGCGCAGTTCGGCAAGGTCGCCGTGCGCATTGTCGTCGGCAAGGCCCATCCGGGCAAGCACGCGCGCCGCGCCAAGGTCGGAAGCTTCCTCCACGATCGCCCGTAGCGTCACCAGTTCGCAGCCTTCGTTCCCGGCCTGCGCCACCAGCCGCGCCAGCATGTCCTCGCGCGTCATGCCGCCACCCCGTTCCGGTCAAGGCCAAGCATTGCCCGCTTTTCGTCGGCGGAAAGGAAATCCGCGCCGCTCACCTGCGACCACAGTCTCTCGCGATCCTCGGCCAGGGCCGGAATGCCGTCCATGTCCACGGCCAGGCTCGCCTCCGCGAAGGACGATCGCAGCCCTTCAGCCAGCGCGGCAAGGATCTTGCCCGCAACCGGCAACAGCGTCAGTCGCCACAGTGCGCGATTGGCCTCGCGGTAATTTGCATAAGTGTTGTCGCCCGGAATGCCGAGCAGCATTGGCGGCACGCCAAAGGCCAGCGCGATGTCGCGCGCCGCCGCGGCCTTCAGCGTCGCAAAGTCCATGTCCGCCGGCGTCAGCGCCAGCGCCTGCCACCTCAGGCCGCCTTCCAGCAGCATCGGGCGTCCGGCATTGCCGGTGCCCGAATAGGCGGCAGTCAGCTCGGCCTTGATCCGTTCGAACTGATCGGCCGAAAGCGCCGCTCCCGGATCGCCGGGGTCATAGACGAGTGCACCCGAAGGACGCGCGGCGTTTTCCAGCAGCGACCGGTTCCACCGCGCTGCCGCGTTGTGGATCGCGACCGCTTCCTCGGCGGCCTCCAGGCAGCCCGCGCCATAGTGGTCGTCCAGCGGGTGGAAGTGGCGCACGTGGATCAGGTTCGGCTGGTCAAGGTCGTCCACCGCCTCGATCCGCATCGTCCGCTCGCCCACGCGATAGGCGAAGGCCGCCGGCCATCCGCTCGCGTCCGGCAGCACCGTTACGCGCTCCGGCCGCAGCGCGAACAGTTCCACCGGCACCCCGTCCGCGTCGCGCAGAATCTGGACGTAACCGTTGCCGTGCAACAGCAGGTGCGCAGCCAGCGTCTCCAGCAGGGGTTGCCCCGCGCTCGTCTCGCCGACCAGGGCCCGCAGCTCCGCGGCCGATGCGATGATCGGTGCGCCGCCGATGCCTTCCGCAACCAGCCGCACCGCGCGCTGCGCCACCGGGTTCCTGAGATAGGCTTCGCGCACTGCCACCGGATAGTTGATCGGCCCGCGCGAGGTCTCGCCCCGCCAGTCCGAAGCCGCGATCCAGGGCGATACGAAGGTGCGTCCAAGCGGCGCACGCGGCGTCACCGCCTCGCCCTTGAAGGCGGCGGCAAGCGTTTGAAAGAACGACATGGTCTGCCTTTCCTGATGAAGTCGATCGGTGTCCCCCAAGCGGGTGGGGGGCGGGTGAGGGGCCCGCGCGCCGGCCCCTCAGTCGAACCAGATGCGCGGTTCTGCCGTCTGGCCGAGCATCAGTTCGGTCAGCGCCCAGACGCAGGCGTCTGCCCTGTCCGGACTGCGCCCCGGTCCCTGGTATTCGCCACCGGGCATGAGCCCGCAAAGTTCGTCCTCAAGCTGCGGGAACATCCCCGCATGGCGCACGCGACCCGCTTCGTAGAGCGCCGCCACCGGCTCTGCCCGCGCCGCCTTGCCACGGCTCGCGTGGACAAGGCGCAGCGGTAGTGAAGCTTCGGCGGCGCGCAGCACTGCGGCCACCATCTCGCCCCCCTGGTTCGCCTCGGCCACGACCCTGTCCGCCGACCATGCGCGGGCGGCATTGGCAACGGCGCGGGCCCATCGCTCGGGGCTTGCCTGCTCGACCGAGCAGTCGGCCAGCACCCGGGCAATCCGGTCATCCCCGATTCCGCAGACGATGATGCCGCAGGCGTCGCCATGCGCGCTCGCCGGGGGATCGACCCCCACGACCACGCGCGTCATCGCCGGCGCCGCGTCCTCGCGGGCGTTCTCGATAAGCGCACGGCTCCACAGCGCGCCCACCAGATCCTCGATCATCTCGCCCAGCAATTCCTGCCGGCCCAGCGTTGTCCCGCCGAACGTGCGGCGCATGGCCTCGACGAAGCGCCGGGGCAGGTTGTCCTGGTTCTCGAAAGTGCTGCCGCGCGTCACGACCACGTCGTCGCCTTCGTCCATGATCCGGGCGACCAGCGGCACCGGACGCGGCGTCGTCGTCGCCACCAGCCTCGGGTCGCGGCCCAGCCGCAGCCCCATCAGCAGGTTGTCCCAGGTCGCCATCGCGCGGTTGGAACCATTGTCCCACTTGGCGATCTCGTCGCACCAGGCATGGCTGTGCTGCGGCCCGCGCAGCGATTCGGGCTCGCCTGCGGAATAGAGGAACGCCTGGGCCCCGTTGGGCCAGACCAGCCTGCGAACCGAACTCTCGAACACCGGCCGCCGCCATGGCGCGTCGATCGACAGCAGTCCGCTCTCGCCCTCCACCATCACGCTGCGCGCCTCGTGGAGCGATGCGCCAACCAGCGCGATCCGCGCCTCGGGGTCCTCCTCGGCGATCTTGCGGACCCATTCCGCGCCCAGCCGGGTCTTGCCGAACCCGCGTCCGGCCATGACCAGCCACACGCGCCAGTCGCTTGGCGGGGCCTGCTGGCTTTGCCGGCCCCAGACGGCCCAGTCGTGGGGCCACTCCTCGATCTCCCTCTCGTTGATGCGCTTGATCAGCGACCCGATTTCGTCCGCGTCCACTTCGGGCACCCACTCCACCAGGGGGCCGTCAGTCATCCGGGGTGCTCACGCCCGCCGCAATCGCGCGCCTTGCCAGCACCTCGTCGCGGATCTGCAGCAGCTTCTGGTGAAGCGATGCGCGCACCAGGGCCACGTCGGCATTGGCGCGGATCGCCCTTTCGCGGGCCACCGTCTCGCGGTGTTGCGAAAGCAGCCGCAGGGCAGTGGCGTTGTCGAACTTGGCATCGCCGTCCCGGGGTTCGCCGAAGCGCAGCCGGTGCAGCACTTCCATTTCCAGCAGGTCGTACCCCTCGCAAAGCGCCCCGCGCCACTTGTCGGCGAACTCGCTGTCGGCGCGCTTCAGCTTGTAGGGCCGCGAGGGGTGGACCCCGGCCGTGGCCGATGCCGCGGTCACATTCGATGTCTCGGCCAGCGCCGCCAGGAATTCCGCCTGCCAGTGCCTGCTGTTCTTTGTCTCCTGCGCCGCCAGTGCGGCATCGATCCTCGTACGCGGCTTCTTCGCGCGCGCCTGCCCGGTCGGCTTGGCCATGCGTGACCATCCTCGCTTCAAGTGTGGTGCTGTCGAAAGAACACGTCGCGGCGGAGCGGCCCTCGGGGCGACTCGGACTATCGCGATGTTCCTGTTATGTACCTATTGAGCGTGACGATGTCAATCAAAAAGTGCCAATCAGGTTAATCGCGTGGCTACTGGCGCAATCCGGCACGCTCCCTTAAACGCACCTGCGACAACAACCGCAGGATCACCGATGCTTCGCCGCCTTTACGAATGGACAATGGCCAAGGCCGGGCACCCCCACGCCGAATGGTGGCTCGCGCTCTTCGCGTTCATGGAAGCAAGCTTCTTTCCGATCCCGCCGCATCCTCTGCTCGGCCTCATGTGCCTGGCCGAACCGCGCAAGGCGGTGCGCTTCGCCGCGATCGCGACCGTGGCCTCGGTCCTCGGCGGCCTGCTCGGCTACGCCATCGGCTACGGGCTCTACGATACCGTGGGTACGCAACTCCTCGCCGCGCTCGGCCTTTCCGAAAGCTTCCCCAAGGCCGCCTGCTACCTGCGCGAGTACGGGGCCGAGATCATCATGATCAAGGGCGCGACACCCATTCCGTTCAAGCTGCTGACGATCACCGCCGGCTTCATCGCGATGCCGCTGGTGCCGTTCATCCTGGCGAGCATCGTCTCACGCTCGATCAGCTTCATGATCGTCGGCGTTCTGTTCCGCCTGTTCGGCGCCCCGATCAAGCGCTTCATCGACAAGTATCTCGGACTCGTCACGGTTGGCTTCGTGGTACTCGTCGTCGGCGGCTTCGTTGCTGCCACGATGCTGGGCGGCGGCGGCACGTCGGAAACGAAGGCCATTTGCGAACAGGCCACGCCAGCCGCTTCCGCCACCGCCTAGGTTTACGGCCTAGAGCCCGAAGCGGAACCCGTAGCCCACGCCCACCACGAACTGGGTGCGCTGTCCCCGCTCGCGTATCAGCGAGCTTCCCGCAGGTTCGCCACCCAGCCGGTCCGCCCCGCCAAAGACCGTGACGGCCCGGCGCCGGTCGAGCGGTTGGACGATGCTCGCGCCCAGTCCATAGGACACGAGCCCGCCACCCAGGCGCGACGCGGCCAGTCCGGTACGGCTCGCCTGCACGGCATCGACGCCGAAATAGGTTTGCATGTATTCGCGGCTGGCAAAGGTCGCGCGCGGTCCTGCCGAAAGGATCGTGCGCCCGGTCCTGCCCGACCAGTTCAGCGATATGTCGCCCACTATGCCCTCGTGCCCGCCGAACCCCTGCCGCACTTCGGCCCGCGCCCGCCACTGCTGCCGTGTGCCGAAGCGCTTTTCAACGAAGGCGCCCGCCTCGCCGGCAATGCCGATGTCGCCCATGCCGCGTAGCGCATCGCTGCCACCCGCGATCTGGAACGGCGATCCGCCATCGTCCTCGTTGCGCCCGAAACGCGCCTTCAGCAGCGGCCCGGCCTTCCACCCGTTGGCATTGACCGCGTTCCAGCCCAGCCCCTCCGGCACCGAGAGGAACAGCGCGTCCTTGTAGTTCACCCGCAGGTCGGGAAAAATCGATAGCGCGGTGTCCTTCGATCCCTGCCAAGCCATGCCGTAGACCGGGGCCAGGCCGACCGTCATCGACCAGCCCTGCGGCTGCGTGGGCGGGCGTCCGGGCTGAGCGGTCTGGCCGGGAGCAGCCTGGCCGGGAGCCGACTGGCCCATCGCGGGCGCGGCCAGGGCCAGCATGCATGCGGATAGGGCGGCGGCCTTGGACAGACGCATTCTTGCTCTCCGTGTTGGTGCGGCATCCGGTGCGCCGGGTCTATGGCCCAGCCTGCCCGAACCACCTCTTGCCGCCCAGTATCGAAAAATGGCTATCGAAAAATGGCTATCGAAGAATGGTCGCGCTGGTGCCATCTGCCAAGACAGGCAGGTTGCGCCCGGCTCCCTGCCGCGCGATCCTTGCGCCGATGCTGACCCTCTATCATTGCCACAACGCCCGCTCCTTCCGCGCTTTATGGGCGATCGAGGAGATGGGCCTGCCCTATGATCTCCATGTCCTACCGTTCCCGCCGCGCAAGCGACACGAGGGCATGCACGCAATCAACCCGCTCGGCACGATCCCGGTCCTTTACGATGGCGATGCGATGCTGACCGAGAGCGTTGCCATCCCGCATTACCTCGCGACGCGGTACGGTCCCACCGATCTCGCCGTCGCGCCTGATGAACCGGGCTACGCCGCCTATCTCAACTTTCTCGTGATGGGCGAGGCGACGCTGACCTTTCCGCAGACGATCCACCTGCGCTACGCGGTTTTCGCGCGGGGCGACGAGCGCCGCCCCGAAATTGCGCGGGATTACGCCGAATGGTTCGGCTCGCGCCTGCGCAATGCCGAAACCCTGATGGGCGCGGACTATGCTGCCGCCGGTCGCTTCACCATGGCCGACATTTCGGTCGGGTACGCGATAATGCTCGCTCTCTCGGTCGGACTGGACGAATTCGTGTCCGGTGCCATGCGCGCCTATTTCGCGCGCCTCGGGCAACGGCCCGCTTTCCAGCGCGCGATTGCCGCGCAGGGATCGCCGGCCTAAGCCGGGGCATGGCCCTCATCCTGTTCAACAAGCCCTATGGCGTGCTCTGCCAGTTCACCGACGAACGCACCGGTCCGCCCCGGCCGACGCTTGCGGACCATATCCACCGTCCCGGCGTCTATCCGGCCGGCCGCCTCGACCATGACAGCGAGGGTCTCCTCCTCCTCACCGACGATGGCCGCCTCCAGGCCCGTATCGCGGACCCGCGCCACAAGATGCCCAAGACCTACCTCGCGCAGGTCGAAGGCGTACCCGACGAAGCCGCGCTTGCTTCCTTGCGCAAGGGCGTGCGCCTCAAGGACGGCATGACGCTTCCGGCCGAAGCCGCGCTGATCGAAGATCCGGCGCTTTGGCCGCGCGATCCGCCGATCCGCGTGCGCAAGACCGTGCCCGACAGTTGGCTGCGCCTGACCATCCGCGAAGGCCGCAACCGCCAGGTCCGGCGCATGACCGCCGCCGTGGGCCATCCCACGCTGCGCTTGGTCCGCTGGCAGGTCGGCGACTGGTCGCTCGATGGCTTGCGGCCTGGCGAATGGCGCGAAGTCGAGGTCCGCTGATGCGGCGGCGGCCTATCGCCGCGATCTGACAGCCGGAGTTTCACCCTGTCCGGCAAGGCCTTCGGCTTGCGCGATCGCCGCCTTGGCGATCGGCTCCATCACCGCATAGCCCTTTGCATTCGGGTGGATTCCATCGGGCGCAAGGTCCCGGTCGATCCCGCCCTCCGCATTGGCCAGGGCGGCATGGTAGTCCGCGAAGACCGCGCCCCGCTGCGCGGCGAAATCCTTGAGCCATGCGTTCAGCGCGACTACCTGCGCCGCAGGCGAAAGCTGCGGCTTCCACGGGAATTTCGCTGCCGGAAGCACGCTGCCCAGAACCACCGCGATCCCGTTGGCCCGTGCCAGGTCGACCATCGCCGCCACGTGGTTGGTGTACATTTCCGGGCTGCTCGGCCCGGTATTGCCGGCAATGTCGTTGGTGCCGATCATGATGTGCACGACCCGCGGCTTCAGGCGGACCACGTCCTGATAAAACCGAACGAGGATCTGCGGACTGGTCTGCCCGCTGATCCCGCGCCCGATCGCGCCGTCCACGAACAGGGTCGGGGCAAGGCCGACCCAGTTTTCGGTGATCGAATCGCCGATGAACACCACGCGCGGTGCCTGTGCGATCTGCTTGTCCGCATCGGCATAACGGCATTCCCATGCCCAGTCGTATCGCCGGACGTAGGGATGGGCAAAGAACAGGCCGCGCTGGTCGGGCAGGCATGGCTGCTCCGCCATGCCCTCGGCTGGCGGTACCGCGGCAGGCGGCTCTGGGGCGGGCGGCGCGGCGGCAGGCGGCGCGGCAGGTGCCGCCCGGTTCTGCGCCATCGCCGGTGTGCCTGCCGCCGCCAGCGTCGCAAGCGCCAGCGCTCCCGCCATTGCCTTGCGCATCAGATGATGCCCACGGCCTTTCCGGCGCGCTCGAACATGCCGATGATCGTCTGCACCTGTTCGGCTGTGTGCTCGGCACACAGCGAGCAGCGCAGTAGCGTCATGCCCGCAGGCGTCGCGGGCGGCCGCGCGAGGTTCACGTAGAGTCCCTCGTGCAGCAGTGCTTCCCACATCGCCGCGCCGCGTTCCAGGTCGGGCATGATGACCGAGATGATCGCGCTCTGCGGCTCGGTCGTGCCAAGCTGGAAGCCCTTGTCGCGCAGGCCCTTGTGCAGCGTCTTCGAGTTCTCCCACAGGTGCGCGCGCTTGTTCCCTGCGTGCATGAGCTTGCGGATCGAAGTCGCGGCGGTGTGGACCACGCTCGGCGGAAGCGAGGCGGTGAAGACATAGGGGCGGCAGACGAGGCGCAGGATCTCGAACTTCGGGTGGTTCGAGACACAGAAGCCGCCGACCGTGCCGACCGATTTCGAGAACGTGCCGATCACGAAGTCGACCTGGTCGAGAACGCCCTGTTCTTCGGCCACGCCGCGCCCGTTGGGGCCGATGAAGCCCATCGAATGCGCCTCGTCGACCAGCACCATCGCGCCGTGTTCCTTGGCGATGCGGATCATTTCCTTGAGCGGGGCGATGTCCCCCAGCATCGAATAGACGCCTTCAAGCACCACCAGCTTGCCCGCGCCTTCCGGCACGCGCTTCAGGCGCTTTTCCATCGCCTCGATATCGTTGTGCTTGAACGGCACCACTTCGGCGTCGCCCATCTTGCAGCCGTCCCAGATCGACGCGTGGCTGTCGATGTCGAGGATGATGTAGTCGCCCTTGCCGGCGATCGTGCTGATGATGCCCAGGTTCGCCTGGTATCCGGTGGAGAACACCATGGCATGATCCATGCCATAGAACTCCTTGAGCGCCTCTTCGCAGGCCTTGTGGCCGGCATAGGTGCCGTTCAGCACGCGGCTGCCGGTGGTGCCCGAACCGAAGTCGTCCAGCGCCTGCTTGCCCGCCGCGATCACGTCGGGGTCGAAAGTCATGCCCATGTAGTTGTAGGTGCCGAGCAGGATCGTCTCGCGACCGTTGCACACCGCCACGGTCGGGCTGATCACCCGCTCCATCACCAGGTTGAACGGGTCTTCGACCCCGCCCGCCAGCAACGCGCGGCGCTGTTCGATCAGCGGGTCGAACTTGCTGAAAAGATCCGTCATTGGCTTATCCCTGCAGCTTCGTCACCGCATCGACGAGCTGGCCATAGTTCTCGATCTCGGCCTGCTGGTTCATGCTGATGATGATGTCGAATTCGTCCTCGATCTCGGCGACGAAGTCCATCACCGTCAGGCTGTCCCACTCGAGGTCGCCGGCGAAGGTGGTCGCGTCGGTGATCGCGACGCCCTTCTTGTTGAAGGGGGCGATCAGTTCTGCGATCTTCTCGGCGGTTGCGGCGCGGTCCATCTAATTCTTCTCCGATAGGCAGGCTGGCGCACTGCCAGATGATTGCGGCGGAAAAGCGGCCTTTGCCGCGGCTTGTCAAGCGCGCCCGCCCTGTGTCATCCCGGCTCTGCCCGAAAATCGACGACAGAGGGGGAGTTTATGGCAGAGACCGGACCGCAGCCCGAACGCCAGTTGGCCGCACCTTCCATGCCCTCGCCCTCGGGCTATTCCAACCACGCCATCCACCTCGTCCGCACCTCGCAGCAGATCAACCTCACGCTCAGCCAGATGGCCGATGCCAAGGCCTCGATCCTGATGGGTGCTACGTTCCTGGTATTCACCATCGCGGTAGGCCAGGCGAAGAACGGGACGCTGCCGCTGTCGCTTGGCGTGCTGGCGATCTTTGCTTTCATTTCAGCGATGTGCGCGGTCTTTGCGGTACTGCCCTCGGTCAGCGGGCCGGACAAGGCGAAGCTCAATGACGGCAAGCCCAACAAGCTGTTCTTCGGCTATTTCACGCACATGGACGAAGACGTCTGGACAGATTCGATCCTTGCCGAACTCCATGCCGACGAGACTGTCTTCCGCACCATGCTGCACGACATTTACCAGAACGGCCAGGTCCTGCAGCGCAAGAAATACCGTTATCTTTCATACGCCTACAAAAGCTTCATGGTCGGCCTGTGCCTGACGGTGGTCACCTTCGTCATGGAACACGCCAGCAGCGTGGCTGGCGCGATGTGAGCGGCCAGACGGTGGACCGCTCAGACCAGCGCGTTCACTGCCGCCATGAACGGCCCGATCGAAACCGGCTTGGCGAGGTAGCCTTCGGCGCCGGCGTCGCGGATCGATTCCTCGTCGCCCTTTCCGGCATAGGCGGTGACCGCCAGGATGGGGATCGCCTTCAGTTCCTCGTCTGCCTTGATCGCCTCGATCAGGTCCATTCCGGAAATGTTGGGGAGCTGGATATCCATGACCACCAGATGCGGCATGAAAAGGCGAGTCTTTTCAATCGCATCGCGCCCGTCCGCGACTGGCTCCACCTCGAACCCCTTGGCCCGCAGGAGATCGCAGAACAGCTTGCGGTTGAGGTCGTTGTCCTCGACAACCAGAATTCTTTTTGCCACTGACACGCCTGTTCCCGAACGACACCTAAACGCACCTGACGGTACACGACCGACCCTTATTGCCCGCGAAAGGCCCTGACAATCATTCGAGAGCCATCCTCCACGCCAGATGCGGCCGCACTCGCGCTGCAGGCGCTGGGCTGGGTGCTTTCCGATACCGACCGCGCCGAACGATTCCTCGGCCTGACCGGCCTCACGCCAGACGAACTGCGCGCGGGTCTCGGCGATCCGGCGGTGCTGGGCGCTGTCATCGATTTCCTCGCAAACCACGAGGCTGACCTTGTCAACGCGGCCTTCGCTCTCGACATTGCGCCCGAGGCGATCGTCGCCGCGCGAAAGGACCTGACATGAGCCGCCCCCTGATCGTCAGCGATTGTGACGAGGTGCTGCTGCACATGGTGGCCCCGTTCCGCGACTGGCTGGCCGAGAAGGAGGGTGTGACCTTCCTGATGAACAGCGCCGACTTCGGCAAGGCGCTGCGCTACGACAAGGACGGCAGCCTGGTGCCGCCGCAGGAAATCTGGAACCTCCTCAACAGGTTCTTCGACACCGAGATGCACCGCCAGCAGGCCATCGCGGGCGCCGTCGCGGGGATCAACGCGATTGCCGAGAATGCCGATGTGGTCATTCTCACCAATCTCAACGACCACCGCCGCGAAAACCGCGCGCGCCAGCTTGCCGATGTCGGCATCAAGGCCCGCGTGTTCACCAACCAGGGCCCCAAGGGTCCGGCGCTGAAAGCCATTCTCGACGAATACAATCCCAGCCGGGCATTGTTCATCGACGACCTGCCGCAGCACCACGATTCGGTTTCGCAACTGACGCCGGACGTCATCCGCCTTCACCTGTGCGGCGAGCCGCTGCTTGCACCGCACATCGACTGCGCCCACCAGGCCGGCCACGCCCACGCTCGCATCGACGAATGGGAAGCGGCGCTGCCCTGGATTCTCGAACAGATTCATGGAGAAGATTCTTGACCGACCGCGTTGAAGCAAAGCTTGCCGAACTCGGCCTGACGCTGCCCCAGGCAGCAGCTCCGGTCGCCGCCTATGTCCCCACCGTCGAGGCGGGCGGCCTGCTCCACGTTTCGGGCCAGCTTCCGTTCATCGACGGCAAGCTGGTGACCGGCCGCCTTGGCGAGGACGTCAGCCTCGAGGACGGCACGGCTGCCGCGCGGGCCTGCGGGCTGATGATCCTGGCGCAGGTCAAGGCCGCGCTCGGTTCGCTCGACCGCGTGGAGCGCGTGGTCAAGCTTGGCGCATTCATCAACTCCACCGGCGATTTCACCGACCAGCCCAAGGTCGCCAACGGCGCCTCGGAATTGATGGCGGCGGTGTTCGGAGACGCCGGCAAGCACGCGCGCAGCGCGGTCGGCGTGCCTGTGCTGCCGCTTGGCGCGGCGGTCGAAGTCGATGCTGTCCTTGCTGTTCGGGCTGCTTGACCGCCTGCTGGTCCCCGCGCCCGATGCGGCGCGGGTCGGCTGGCTGAAGGGCAGGACCTTTGCCCATCGCGGGCTTCACGGGCCCGGCGTGCCCGAAAATTCGCCCACGGCCTTTGCCCTCGCCATCGAGCGCGGCATGGGCATCGAATGCGACGTGCAGCGCACCGCCGATGGACAGGCCGTGGTCTTCCACGACTGGGAGCTTGACCGGTTGACCGGAGAAGCCGGCGCGGTGATCGACCGGCGCATCGCGGAACTGGCCGGCATCCAGCTTTCCGGCGGCACGGACTGCATTCCGACGCTGCGGCAGTTCCTGGACCAGGTGGCGGGCCGCGCGCCGGTCCTGATCGAACTCAAATCGAAGCGCAGCCTGCGCGCCGCGCCGCTGTGCCTTGCCGTGCGGCGGGCGCTTGAAGGCTATCGCGGGCAGATTGCGGTGATGAGCTTCGATCCGCGCGTCAGCCGCTGGTTCGCGCGCCATTCGCCGCACATCGTCCACGGCCTGGTGGTGACCGAAGAGGGCAAGCGCACGCTGTCCGCCACGCTCAAGCTGCATGCGTCGTTCTGGCAAGGACGGCCGCAATTCCTCGCCTGGGACGTGCGCGACCTGCCGAGCCGGTTTGTCGCGGCGCAGCGCAGGCGCGGCTTCCCCGTCCTCACCTGGACAGTGCGGTCGGCAGAACTCGCCGCGCGCGCGGCGGACTGTGCCGATGGACCTATTGCCGAAGGCGCCGGCGTCGGCGCATGATCGCGGCGTGACCCTTACAGCGCGCATCCACAAGGCCGTTTCCGAAATTCCGGCAGAGGACTGGGACCGCCTTGCCGGACCGGGCAATCCCTTCGTTTCGCACACTTTTCTGGCGTTGCTGGAAGAGTCGGGCTCGGTTGGCGGCCGCTCCGGATGGTCGCCCCTGCCGATCGTGATCGACGACGGGAATGGGCGACCGGCGGCGGCCTTGCCTGCCTATCTGAAAAGCCACAGCCAGGGCGAATACGTGTTCGACCATTCGTGGGCGGACGCCTGGCAGAGGGCGGGCGGCAGCTATTACCCCAAGCTCCAGATCTGCGCGCCGTTCACCCCGGCCACGGGGCCGCGCCTGCTGCTTGGCGACCGTCCCGACCTTGCCGGCCCGCTGCTGCGCGCCGCGGAGCAGTTGTGCGAGGGCAACGAGCTGTCCTCGGCCCACGCGACGTTCGTCGAACCGGCGCAGTTGCCGATGTTCGAGGCCGCCGGCTGGTTGCCGAGAAGCGACATCCAGTTCCACTGGGAGAATCGCGGCTATGCCAGCTTTGCCGATTTTCTCGGCGCGTTGTCTTCGGAGAAGCGCAAGAACCTGCGCAAGGAACGTGCCCGCGCCCAGGACGGGGTGGAAATCCGCCAGCTTACCGGCGCGGACATTCGCCCCGAGCATTGGGATGCCTTCTGGCTGTTCTATCAGGACACCGGCGCACGCAAGTGGGGACGCCCGTACCTGACGCGCCGCGCGTTCGACCTGATTGGCGAGCGGATGGCGGACAAGGTCCTGCTGGTGCTGGCGTTTCTCGATGGCGAGCCGGTGGCGGGGGCGCTCAACTTCATCGGCGCGCAGGCGCTTTACGGGCGATACTGGGGCGCGCTGGTCGAGAAGCCCTTCCTGCATTTCGAGCTTTGCTATTACCAGGCCATCGACGCCGCGATCCGGCTTGGGCTGGATCGGGTGGAGGCGGGTGCGCAAGGCGGCCACAAGCTGGCGCGGGGCTATGAGCCGGTCAGGACGTGGTCCGCGCACTTCATCGCGGACCCCGGATTCCGCCGGGCGGTATCTGATTTTCTGGAACGGGAGCGTGCCGGCATCGCGCAGGACCAGATGCACCTGGGCGAGCGGACTCCGTTCCGGAAGGGATAAACGGGAAGCGTCAGGCGGCGGCGCGACCGGCGCGGAGCCATTCGCGGGCGCGGCGCTGGGCCTCGGCGATTTCGCGGGCAGTCATGTCGTCCGCCACGTCGGCGCGGCACTGCGCGGCTTCGTCGTGACCGCCGACCGCGGCGAGATTGAACCACTTGTGCGCTTCGATGAGATCGCATTCCACGCCGTGGCTGCCGGTGGAATAGGCGATGCCGAGGTCGAAGAGGGCATTGCTGTCGCCGCTGGCGGCAGCGGCAAGGCAGGTCGCAACTAGAAGATCCGCCGCACTGTGCGAGTCAGCCACCACGCCGATTGCGGATTCGACTTCCACGAGCTTGATCCAGGCCTGTTCCATTTACCTTTACCCCCATCTGCAAGCCCGATCCCCCGGACTTCCTGTGTCGTGAAGGTCACCAATCTTGGTCAAGAAAAGGTTAACGCCGATATTGCGTGCGATTTCGGTTGAAACAGTTTGGGAAAAGCCGCCGCCAAGGCTCACGCTTCAGGCGTCCTTAATGCATGGTGTGTGCCTAAGCGCTTGTGCCCGCAAAGGGCCAACTCTATAGGCCCGCGACACGATGCTCGCGCGCCGAAGGGAAATAATGACGCGAGCCGGGAGGGGCGGATAGCTTGTTATGCGGAGGGCCGAATGGCTGGGGTCTTGAGTGACGAGATTGACGTTCTGGCAAAAGCGCGTCGTGCGATGCCGGGCGATTATGTTCCAAGCGACGACGAACCCTATATGAATGATGCCCAGCAGGACTATTTCCGTCGCCTGCTGCTGGAATGGAAGAAGTCGATCCTCTCGGCCGCGGCGGGCACGCTGACCGCGCTCCAGGATGGTCCGATCCGCGAACCCGACCTCAACGACCGCGCCTCGAGCGAGACCGACTGGGGCATCGAACTGCGCACACGCGATCGCCAGCGCAAGCTGATCGCCAAGATCGATTCCGCCATGCGCCGGATCGACGAAGGCGAATATGGTTACTGCGAAGTCACGGGTGAGCCCATCGGTCTGGGCCGACTGATCGCCCGGCCTATTGCCACGATGACCGTCGAGGCGCAGGAAGCCCATGAACGCAGGGAAAAAATTTCCCGGGACATGTGATTTTGCGGGCGTCTCGGCGAGGCGCCCCCAAACATGATAATCAGGTTAACGGATGCCCTTGTTAGGGGTTTTTTTACCCTGCGCCTTCAGGATGCGTGGATAAATTTCTGCCTATGTGGCGTGTGCGGGTGCACGATCGCGTATTGGGCATGAACCTATGAAGGCGGCAGGACTTTCGGTGACTGACATCGACCAGCGGCAACTTGGGCGCGACAGCCTTTTTCTCCTGGCGGAGGCACGCCTCGCCGGGGACGCGATCGAGCATCGCGTGAAGGTGCGCAATCTTTCCGCCGGCGGAATGATGGCCGAGGGTGCGATGAAGGTGGTGCGCGGGACCCGTGTAGAGGTGAACCTGCGCAACATCGGATGGGTCGACGGCGTCGTCGCCTGGATCCAGGACAACCGCTTCGGCATCGCCTTCGTCGACCAGGTCGATCCCAAGCTGGCCCGCGAACCGGTCAAGATCGGCGCCGGCACGCCGCGCTTCGTGAAGCCGGTCCTCGCCGGCAACAATGCTGCGGGTCCGCTTCGCAAGATCTGAAAAACTGGTCGCTGACCCGCGCCGGTCCATCTGCTAGGCTTCGGCGATGGCTGCACACCGCCTTGCAAGAACGGGCCCGTTTTTCCTGCTTTCGCTGGCGCTCGTTTCGTGCGGGAAGGGGCATGACGGTGCCCTGGAAGTCGCCGTCATGGGCGATGCATCGGCAATCGCGGAGAAGCGGGCAAGGCTGACGCCGGCGGCGCAGCTCATCCGTAGCGCCACCGTCGAGGGGCTTGTCGGCTTCGATGAGCAGGGCCGTGTCGTCCCCGCGCTGGCCGACCGCTGGATCGTCACCGACAATGGGCAGAGCTATATCTTCCGCCTGCGCGACGGCACCTGGCCGGACGGCAAGCGGATCGCCGCCGACACGGCCGCGACCGCGCTGCGGCGATCCATTGCCAGTCTCAAGGGAACGGCGCTTGGCCTCGACCTTGCGGCCATCGACGAAGTGCGGGTCATGGCCGACCGGGTGATAGAGATCGACCTCGCCGCGCCCGTGCCGGAATTGCTCACGCTTCTGGCGCAGCCCGAGCTGGGCCTGTTCTATTCCGGCAAGGGCATCGGTCCGATGGCGCTGGAGCCGGGCGCGGAGGGCGCGGCATCGCTGAAGCTCATCCCGCCCGAGCAGCGCGGCATGACCCGGCAGCCCGATTTCCCGCATCGCGCGCGTACGCTTTCTCTGAAGTTCACCGCGCCGGCAAAGGCGGTCGCGCTGTTCAACGACGGCTATGCGGACGTCGTGCTTGGCGGACGGGTCGACACCATACCGCTCGCCGGAAGGATCGGGCTGACTCGCGGCAACGTCCAACTCGACCCGGTGATCGGCCTGTTCGGGTTGATGATCGAACGCACTGAAGGTTTCCTGGGCGATGCCGCCAACCGCGAGGCGCTGGCGATGGCAATCGACCGCGACGCGCTTCTCGCGCGGTTCAACATCGGCGGCTGGCAACCGACGACTCGCATCGTCTCGCCGGATGTGGAGGATGATCTCGGCACCATCGGAGAGCGCTGGCAGGGGATGAGCGCGGAGCAGCGGCAGGCGCAGGCCGCCGCGCGCGTGGCGGCCTGGAAAGGGGCGGGGCGCAACCTGCCAACGCTCAACATCGCCATGCCCGACGGACCGGGGTCGAGCTTCGTGTTCGAGCAGGTGCGCGACGATCTCGCACGGGTCGGCGTTGCCGTGCGCCGCGTGCCCGAGCGGGACCGGGCCGATTTGCGGCTGGTCGATGTGGCAGCGCGCTATGGCCGGGCGACGTGGTTCCTCAACCAGCTGTCGTGCACGGTGCAGAAGGCGGTCTGCAGCCCGATCGGCGACGAGAGGGTGGCCGAGGCGCGACGGGCGGCAGACCCGCAGGCGCGTGCTGCGCTGCTCGCCGAAGCGGAGGCCGAAATCACCGCTGCCAACGGCTTCATTCCCATCGCCCGGCCCTTGCGCTGGTCGATGGTGCGCAGTGGCACGACCGGCTTTGGCCAAAGCCCGTGGGGCTGGCATCCCTTGCCGCCGCTGGCATGGCTCCCCAAGTAGGGGGCATGGACAAGACCTACGTCGCCGTACCCGTTTCCCCGACCCCGTCGTCCTCGGCCCGCCGGCCCGAACGGATGAGGCCCGAGATCCCGGGCATCGGCAACGATCCGGCATCGGTCCGCCAGCGCGTGGAAATGCTCGAGCGCGTGCTTGAGCGCAGCTTCACCATCCCGCTCATCCGCCGCGACGTCGGTCTCGACGCCGTTGCCGGCCTCGTCCCCGTGCTGGGCGACGTGCTCACGGCGGCGATGGGCGCCTATATCGTTTGGGAGGCGCGCAACCTTGGCCTGCCGAAGTGGAAGCTGTGGCGCATGGGCGCGAACGTCGCGTTCGATACGGCGCTGGGGGCGGTGCCACTGGTTGGCGACGCCTTCGACCTGTTCTTCCGCTCGAACTCGCGCAATCTCAGGATCCTGCGCAAGCATCTCGACCGGCATCACCCGAAGGCGCAGGTGGTCGAGGGCTGAAGCCGCTCGGAAGTCGCCGCTCAGAAGTCGATGGCGATGCCGTTCTTTTCCCAGTCGCCGAAGCGTGTGGGATCGAGGCCGTCCGGATCGTCGCCACGCTCGACGGCTTTCGGGGCCGGAACGGGTTCGTTGGTCCAGTGCGTGGGGCGCGTGAAGTCCGCCGGACGCCGGGTCGCGCGGGGAGTGAGCTTGTCCATGCCAGTGCAGATGGGCTTTCCCGATGCGAAGCGCAATTGCCATTTGGGGCAGCGCAGGCGATAGGCGCGCATGGCCCGTTCCAACACACCCGACGACATTCCCGGCGTCGCATCCCGCCGTGCCGCCCTTCGCCTGCTCGATGCGGTGCTGCGCCGGGGCGATCCGCTCGACCAGGCCGCGCCGCCGGTCTTGCGCGGGATCGAGCGCGGCGCCGACCGCGCCCTTGCCCTCGCAATTGCCCAGGAAGCGCTGCGCTGGATGGCCGACCTCGACGCGCTGATCGACGGCGCGACGCGGCAGATCCTGCCCGAGGACGCAAAGGCGCGCAGCGTGCTTCGCATCATGCTGGCGCAGGCGCTGCGGCTCGATATGCCGGGGCACGCGGTGGTGGCGACCGGCCTGCCGCTGCTCATGGGCGGGCCGCGCCGGCTTGCGCATGGCGTGTTCTCGGCGGTGACCAAGGGCGATGCCAGGCTGCCCGAGGCGCCCACGCTGCCGCCGGCCGTCGCGGCACGCTGGCAGGCCGCCTGGCCGGACCGCGTTGACGGCATCGCGCGCGGTCTTGCCGAACCGCCGCCGCTCGACCTTACGCTGCGAGACCCGGCCGAAACCGCGCAGTGGGCGGAGCGGCTCGGCGGCATGTCGCTTGCCCCGGGGCATGTGCGCATCGCCCGCGCTGGCGCGATCGAGGCGCTGCCGGGGTTCGCAGAGGGCGCTTGGTGGGTGCAGGACCTTGCCGCGAGCGTCCCCGCCCGTCTGCTTGGCGCGGGAGAGGGGCGCCGTGCGCTCGACCTCTGTGCCGCGCCGGGCGGGAAAACCCTGCAACTTGCTGCCGCTGGCTGGTCGGTGACCGCGCTCGACAAGTCCGCGCGCCGGGTGGAGCGCCTCGAGGACAACCTGAAGCGCAGCCAGCTCGAGGCCGAGGTGGTGGTCGCCGATGCGCTGAAGTGGCAGCCCGAGGTGAAGTTCGACGCCATTCTGCTCGATGCGCCGTGCAGCGCCACCGGGACCTGCCGCCGTCATCCCGACGTGCTGCACCGCAATCCCGGAATCGACGAGCTTGTCGCCTTGCAGAAGGCGATGCTCGAACGCGCGGCAGGCTGGCTCGCGCCGGGCGGGCGGCTGGTCTATGCGGTCTGCTCGCTCGAGCCGGAGGAAGGCGAGGCGCAGGCCGCCGCCTTCACCGGCCTCGCTCCCCTGCCGATAGGCGACGACGAACTGCCCGGGGGTTTGAAGGCGGCGGACGGCTGGTTCCGTTCCGACCCCGGGATGCTTGCCGATGCGGGCGGCATCGACGGTTTCTTCGCCGCCCGCTGGGTGAAGGGCTAGGCCTTCACCTTGTTGGCGAAGCTCTTGCGCAACTTCATCAGCTTGGGCGGGATCACCGCCAGGCAGTAGGGGTTCCGCTGGCCTTCGCCTTCCCAGTATTCCTGGTGATAGTCCTCGGCCGGATACCATGTGGCGGGGCCTTCGATCGTCGTCACGATGGGCCGCGGCCAGTCGGGCTGCGCGCGTCCAATGGCGGCTTTGGCCTCGCTGCGCTGTTCGTCGTCCAGCGGGAACAGGGCCGAGCGGTACTGGGTGCCGATGTCGTTGCCCTGGCGGTTGAGCTGGGTCGGATCGTGTGTCGCGAAAAAGATGTCGAGGATCTGGCCATACCCGATGACCTGCGGGTCGAAGGTCACGCGGATCGCTTCGGCATGGCCGGTGCTGCCGGAGCAGACCTGCTTGTAGGTCGGGCTCTCGACCGTGCCGCCGATATAGCCGCTCTCGACGTTGCTGACCCCGATCACGTCGCGAAAGACCGCTTCGGTGCACCAGAAGCATCCGCCCGCGAGGATGGCCGTTGCTTGTTCGCTCATGCGTCTTATTCTCCTTGGATCGCCCAGAGATAGGCAGGCGCCCCGCGCTTGTCATCGGTTGCCCAAGGAGAATCGCCGGATGCGTAGAGTCCTCGCCCTGCTTGCCGTTCTTGCTCTGCCGGCCACGCCGGTCGTGGCGCAGCACGCGGACCACGCCGGGCACGCGGCAGCCATCGACCCCGCGCTGGCCGCAGCCGTCGCCGATCCCCTGCGCGAGAAGGACCGCGCCCGCGACAAGTATCGCAAGCCCGACGAGACGCTTGCCTTCTTCCAGGTCGCGCCGACGATGAAGGTCGGCGAATATGCACCCGGCGGCGGATGGTACTCGCGCCTGCTCGGGCTCTATCTCGGACCCAAGGGCAAGCTCGTCGGCCTGTACTTCGATCCCACCACCGGCGCCTTCTCTGCCGAGGCGCAGAAGGGCATCCGCGAAGGCGCCGCGAAGTATCCTGCAGAAGTGGCGGCCTGGTCCGGCCAGCCAGCGGATCGCTTCGCCGCCTATCCCCTCGATGCCGTGCCGGAACGCGAAAAGGGGACGTTCGACCGCATCCTGGTGATGCGCATGATGCACAACCTGCTGCGCTGGAACATCGCCGACCACGAGATCAGGCGCATGCGTGAATTGCTCAAGCCGGACGGGATGATCGGCATCGAACAGCACCGCGCCCGGCCCGACGCGCCCTTTGCCTTCACCGATGGCTCGAAGGGCTATCTGCGCGAGGCGGATGTCATCAAGTTCATGGAAGTGAACGGCTTCTCCTTCGTCGGGCGGAGCGAGGCCAATGCCAATGCCGCCGATCCCGCCAACTGGCCCGAGGGCGTGTGGACCCTGCCGCCAAGCCTGAGCGGGGCGAAGGACGAGGCGGACAAGGCCCGGCTCCGTGCTATTGGCGAAAGCGACCGGATGACGCTGCTGTTCCGCAAGCGCCCGTGATTCGGAACGGCAACGGTTGAATTGGCAAGGCGGGGGGCCTAGTTCGGCTGCCATGACCGAGATCACCGTCGCCGCCCTGCAGCTCCCTCTCGGGGGAGGCGAAGCCGAGAACATCCCAGCCGTCGCCGCCCTGGTCGAAGAGGCCGCACGCGGCGGTGCGCAGATCGTCCTGCCGCCCGAACTGTTCGCGGGCCCCTATTTCTGCAAGGTCGAGGACGAGGGCCTGTTCGGCCTTGCCTATACTCTGGACGAGGACCCTTCGGTCCGCGAGATGCGCAAGCTGGCCAAGGCGCATGGCATCGCCATCCCGACGAGCTTCTTCGAGCGCGACGGGCACCACTACTACAACACCCTGGCGATGATCGGCACGGACGGCGAAGTCATGGGGATCTATCGCAAGAGCCACATCCCCGATGGCCCGGGCTATGAAGAGAAGTACTATTTCCGCCCTGGAAATACGGGCTTCAAGGTGTGGGACGTGTTCGGCGCGCGCATCGGCGTGGGCGTCTGCTGGGACCAGTGGTATCCGGAATGCGCGCGCGCGATGGCGCTGATGGGCGCGGAACTGCTGTTCTACCCCACCGCCATCGGGTCGGAACCCTATGACGCCGATCTCGACACCAGCCGCATGTGGCGCCGGGCAATGCTGGGCCATGCGGTGTCGAACTGCATGCCGGTGATCGCCGCCAACCGTATTGGCACGGAAGATGGCCAGAAGTTCTACGGCCACAGCTTCATCAGTGACGAATGGGGCGATTTCCTGGGCGAGTTCGGCGCCGCCGAGACCGGCGTGCTCACCGCCACGATCGACCTGGCGCGTGCGGCAAGGCACCGTGCCGGCATGGGCTTCTTCCGCGACCGCCGGCCGCAGCTCTATGCGCGCCTCGCCGAGGACAAGTGAACCGATATCTCATCGCGCTGGGATCAAATCAGCGCCACCCCCGTCATGGCCTGCCGTCCATGATCCTGCGGGCAGCGGTGGACGAACTGCGCGGTGAAGGGGTCCTTGTCGAGGCGGTCAGCCCGACGCTGCGCAGCCGCCCTCTCGGGCCGTCGCTGCGCGAGTATGCGAACGGTGCGGCCGTGATTTCCACGCATCTCGACCCGCCCGAACTTCTCGAACTCCTGCAACAGGTCGAACGTCGCTTCGGCCGGCGACGGCAAGGCCAGCGCTGGCGCTCGCGCACGCTCGACCTTGACGTGGTGCTGTGGTCGGGCGGCTTTTGGGCGGACGAGGCGCTGGTCATTCCCCACCGCGAATTCCGCAAGCGCGATTTCGTCCTCGCGCCGGCCGCGAAAATTGCCCCCGACTGGCGCGATCCCCTGACGGGTCTGACCATCCGCCATCTCGCCGCCCGCCTTGCCCGCCCCTTGACCCGCCGCCCCCCGCACCCTAGGTGACGCGCCACGCCGCGCGCACCAGCGCGAACTCGGGCGGGCCCTTAGCTCAGTCGGTAGAGCAACTGACTTTTAATCAGTAGGTCGCTGGTTCGAACCCAGCAGGGCTCACCAAAAATCAATGGTTTAGAGTTGTTATAGCTTTTGCATTTCCCGTCTAGGTAACGTGCAAGGTAACGCTTGGTCTTTTTGAACCCCTTCGACGGAGCGAGAACAAAGCTTGAAAGGGCTCGTGAGCTTTTGGTCGAGCTTTCAAGACTCGAATCGGCGTTCGTGGGAGAGAACCCGCTAACATTGGAGTTTGAGAGGCAGGACAGCGGCGACACCGTTGTTTTTGCTGTCATCAAAGCTCTGCCGCCACCTCGACTGTCAGCAGTTGTTGGCGACATACTCGGAGCTATGCGCGCCTCACTTGACATTGGCGTCTGCCAAGCCTGCATTGCGCGCGGGCAGACCGATCAGAAGTTGGTCGAAAAATCGTCGTTTCTTTTCGCAGGCAATGAGCGTGATTGGGACAATCAAGTCAAAGGTCGGATGCAAGGTGCCGATCAAGAAATCCGAAGCTTGGTGAAGAGCTTCAAACCCTGGCGGGATGGCGGGAACGGTCATCTCTATTCGCTCAGTAAGCTAGCTGCAAAAGACAAGCACCTAGATTTAGTGCCGATAGGTCTGCGCCCTAGAGAACTCACAATCGATCAGATTGCGGTAACACGCGATGATGGGCTTGGAGTTGGTATTCAGGCAGTGATGCCTCAATGGGGTCGTGTCGAGAAAGTGGAGCTTTTGCGGGTCCTCGCCCCCGGCCGGGTGGAGAGCATCGGCTCAGGACGTCTCAGTGCCCGTTTGGGATTTGCACTTAGCGCACCAGCCATGGGCGGTCAGCCAGTGGTGACTACATTGCACAATATTGGTCATTTCTGCGTTAAGGCGGTTGATGCGCTTGAAGAGCTATCTCGCAAATAGGAACTCATGGGCCTTGGCGGTTCAAAGCGCGGGCTAGTCCGGTGTCATCATTGGCGATCAGAACAACAAGCCTTGCGCCACGTTCGCGGCAAGGGTGCACGATTCAAAGCTCTTGTGGACGCGGAAATGACAAGGCGCGGCTCGCGCGTAGCGCGCCGCCCAAAGCATTGCCTTGGTGTCGGTGGTCATTGCCACGGCCTCATGCGTTCTGACTTGTTGCTACAGGTCGTGTGGCGACTGCCTTGATCTCTACCAGAGAGCCGGGATAGCCTAGGCTGGCTACCCCGATTGCCGTCCAGCAACAGGTCGCGCCGTCGAGGAAGGCCGCCTTTGCCTTCGCGAATTCTTCCATGTGTGCGGGATAGCCAACGTGGAAGCTCGTCAGGTCAACGATGTCGGACGTTGCACAGCCATTCTGCTCCAGCGTTTCGGCCAGAGCTGCGAATGCCATGTCGAACTGGCGCGACGCCGCTTCGGGAACGCTGCCATCGGCTTCCAAACCGATCTGCCCTGAGCAGAACAACAGGCCGCCGGCAGCGCGTGCCGCGCAGTACCCGAAGCTGTCAGAGGTTTCGGTGTCGAGCATTCATGTTTCCTTCCAGGTTCAGGCGCCCTTCGGTCCGAACGCCGGCACAAGGGCAGGAGCGTCTCAACGCACCCTTGCTCTAAACGCTACGTTATGTCTTGTTTAATGTCGAGGCTCACGTCGCGATGCGCCGCGAACAAAAGTGGCGGCTGCGGCGATGGTCGAGCGGCACCTACGATTCCCTGCGCTTCTGTCGTGTCGCAATGGCCAGGCTGGGCAGCACGCATACTGCTTGCCGGGCAATTTTCGGGAGACTACTCACGATCTCATGTCCGATCTTCCCCTTCTGTCCGGAAGGCCCCTGCCCGACGACGTTGAGGACCTTGCTGACCTGCTTTTCAGCGGCCTGGCCGAGCGGCCACTTTGGAGCAGCTTTCTGATCCGGATCGCCCGGAGACTGAAAGCGGATGCAGCCGCGTTTGTAATCTCTTCGCGCGGGCACAAGGCGACCGACAGCGCTGTTCTCGTTCCCGATGGTCAGGAAGCCGAGCCTTTCGCCCGGTTGATCGAGCTTGAGACTTTCGCCGACGTGGACTTCGACCGTCCGCAGATTCTTGTCGGGCGCAACGAGAATTGTCCTGCGGGCGAGCATGTCGTGCTGCGGCTGCGGTTCGATGGTGACCGATCCGTCTGGATGATCTGTTCGACCCAGGCTTCTGGTGCAGCCATGCTGGTCGCGGATTGGCAGGAGGTCCTGCTGGCGCTGCTCCCGCTGTTGCAGCGAGTTGTCCGGCTTTATCTCGCGATTGGCGAGAGCGAGCGACAGCGAAGAATTGCCGAGTACGTGCTTGAGACCAGCGGCGTGGGAGTGATCCTGGTTGACAGTGCGGGGTCTGTGGTCACGGTCAACGCGGCGGCCGAGGCGATCATGGCCCAAACACACGTATTGCATATTCATGGCGGGCAGTTGCATGCCCAGCGCCAGACCGACCAGCAGCTACTGCTTCGACACATCCGTGAAAAGTCCGAGCAGCAAAGCGCGAACGATGCCGTTCCAGGTTGTTATGCCGCATTTGCGCTGCTGCGTGACGATCATCCTCTGCCTGTCACAGTGATGGTCCGTCCAGGGCCGCCATTCGGTCCGGTATCCGCGCCACTGCGCCGGACCGCCACGGTTATCCTGCGCGACCCGGCGCGGCGGCTCGGTCTGGCCAGTCCAGATCTGGAGCAACTGTTCGGCCTCAGCCCGGCCGAAGCCCGGCTGGCCCAGTTGCTCGCTGATGGCCTCAGCACCGAAGAGGCCGCGCTGCAGTTGGGGGTCAGCCGCAACACCGTGCGTTCCCAGCTCCAGGCCGTGTTCGCGAAAACCGGAACCAACCGGCAGGGTGATCTGGTGCGCCTGTTGCTGAGTTCCGCCGCCACGCTGACCCAGCGTAGCGGGGAGGTGCCCTCGACGACCAGGAGGTGATTGCAGTCAAATTCAGGACGCGCGGATCAGACGACCGGGCAACAGACCGGTCGGCTCGTCATCGCGCAGGACAATCTCTCCCGCTAGCATTGTCAGACTATAGCCGGTCGCACGCTGGATCAGGCGGCGCCCACCGGCAGGCAGATCATGGCAAACCTGTGGCGGGCGAAGCGCCAGCTGTGCCAAATCGATCACGTTGATGTCGGCCCGCTTGCCAACGGCGAGTTCCCCGCGGTCTTCCAGTCCGATCACTCGGGCCGTTGCCTGGGTCATCCGGTGAACCATGTCAGCCACTGTCTTTCGTCCGCGCTGCCGGTCTCGCGCCCAGTGGCAAAGCGCGAATGTCGAATAGCTCGCATCGCAAATCGTGCCGACATGGGCACCGCCATCGCCCAGCCCCAGCACCACGTCCGGGTGCGACAGGATGTCGCCTACCGCATCAAGGCTCCCATCGGCATAATTGGCCATTGCAAGGTAGAGCAAGCCGCCGCTTTCGCCCTCCGTCATCACGTCGTAGGCCAGTTCCTCCGGTGTAATTCCGGCCTCCCGGGCACGACCCGCAATACTGCGTTCCGGCGGCTGCTCGTAATCCGGATCATCGCCGAGCAGGAACATGTGATCGAAATCGCGCACCGCGCGGCCCAGGACCAGAGCCGGATCCGGATCCATCGGTTCGGAAAGGATTGCAGCACGGATTTCGGGACGGCGCAGTTGCTCCAGGCGCTCCGCAAGTGGCAGTGGCGCGAGCCGCGCAAAGGTGGACGTCGTATAGAACGGGTTCAAAGTCAGCTCGAAACCCAGGATCATCCCGATTCCGCGGGGCATCAGCTGGCCCTTCATTACCAGCCCCTCGGCATTCGCCGCGGCCAGTTCGTCGAGAAGACGCGGATAGCCATAGGGCCCGGTATTGCCGGTGCCGATGGAGAAGGTCAGTGGCCGGCCGGATGTGCGGGCCAGCTCTCGCATGTTGTCCAGACTGGCGCCGGGGACATGGATATCCTCGACGATCTGGAACACGCCTTTGCCCTTGGCACGCAGGACTTCTGCAAAGGCCATCAGTTCGGCCTGAGCAGCCTGGTAGGTTGGGATTGCCGTACCGTCGCTGGAGCGGTGGAAGAGACTGCGCGACGTTGCGATCCCCAGTGCGCCCCGGTCGAGCGCCTGTTCCAGAAGGCGGCACATTTCCGCAATGTCGGTTTGCGTAGCCGGTTCGCGATCAGCTCCACGCTGCCCCATCACGTACACTCGCAGCGGTGCGTGCGGAACATAGGCGGCAACGTCGATGTCGTATGTGCGCGAAGCGAGGAAATCGAGGTAGTCGGGGAACGTTTCCCAGGTCCACGGCAGGCCTTCGGTCAAGACCGGGTGCGGGATGTCCTCCACCCCTTCCATCAGGCGGACCATGGCATCGCGGGATGCCGCATCGCGGCGGCACGGGGCGAAGCCGACCCCGCAATTGCCGATCACGGCCGTCGTCACCCCATGATACGACGACGGCGCCAGGCGGTTATCCCATGTGACCTGTCCGTCATAGTGGGTGTGAAGATCGACAAAGCCGGGCGTGACGATCTGGCCACTCGCGTTGATCTCCGTCGTGCCGCGCGACAGGTTCGGTCCGATCGCTGCGATCCGTCCTCCTGAAATCGCGACATCGGCCACGAATGGGTCGGCGCCGGTCCCATCAACCACGGTGCCCTCGCGAAGGACGATGTCGAACGCGCTCACGCCCCGGCTCCCACTTCGGCGGCTTCCGGCATGACCCTGCCCATCGCCACGTTGCCCTTGATCGTGGTGCGATGAACGACCCGGACCTGATCGACGGGATGGCCGAACGCGGCATGCATCGTGCGCCGGTTATCCCACAGCACCATGTCGTTGTTTTCCCACTCGTGGACGTACTGGAAACGAGGCTGCAACGCGTGATCGATCAAACGGCGGATCAGCGCGTCCCCTTGTTCGTCGCGCTGGCCGACGATGTACTCGATGTTCAGTGTGCTGAGGTTCAGCACCTTTCGCCCGGTTTCGGGATGAGTCCAAACCAGCGGGTTGGCGACCGGCGGGAAATCGGGATAATTGTCCTTGCGAGGTGACAAGCGCTTCCCATCCGGCCGGTTGAAGCGCATTTCCTCGAGCCCCGCACGAAACAGGTACACTGCCTCAAGGTCGGCGATCTCGTCCTTGGTGGCTTGATCCAGTTCGTCATAGGCTGCCGCAGTGTCCAGCCAGCCGGTCTGGCCGCCAGTTTCAACCTTGCGCACCATGCGCAGAAGCGCGCCGGCATTGGGTGTGGTCGTGAACGCCAGATCGGTATGCCAGGGAATCCGCTGGGTCGTGGCAACACCGGCAAAGTCATAGACCGGGCCGACAGGCCCGCCATCGTTCGTCAGCAGGATCAATTCCGGATAGCCGTCCAGCCGGAATTTCTCGATCGGGTGCGGCTCAAGTTCGCCAAAGCAGCGGCTCAGTTCCAGTTGCACTTCGGGCGATGTGCCGATGCCGCGAAACACCAGTACGCCGTGATCCAACCACACCTGCTTCAGCGCGACGGCAACGTCAGGCGCAATCGCGGCTGAAATATCCAGGCCAACAATCTCTCTGCCGAAACTGCCATCCAGCGCGCGGACCTCAAAGCCCATCACCAGCTTCCTCTCTACTTGATTGCGTTTGCAGACCTGATGTGCGCGCGTTTCGCATTCGGCACATCGTGCAAATGCATGAAAGCGCAGTAGCCGTGCGGCGCCGATCCTGACGGCGGCACTCGCCTTGGTTCTGCATGATGGCCGTGCGGCAGTGGTGGAACCGGTTCGGTTCGACGGTCCCGATCTTGGTGCGCTCCTCGATCTCCTGCAACGCGCGAAGGGTGAGAGATCTTGCCGCTGTCGAAATGCCTTAACCACCGGATCGCGATACGAGTCGCATTTATGCGACTTCGCGCCCATTAAAATAATCCAACGCTATGTAATTTTAAAATAAATTACTATAATAAAAATTATATTTTAAAATATAATATAACTATTCCTCGAAATAAATGAAGTAATTTGGCGTAAGCCCGTTACCCGTTTGACTCTGTTAACCATATGTGGGCTATTCCCTCCTGGGAAAGCTCGCGTCCGCAGACCGCTCGCCCTCCTGATCGGCTTTCGTTGCAATCGCAAATATAACGGTCGCAATTCGTGCGGGTGCCTCAGCATGGCCGATCCTTCTTACTCAGGAGGCAGGCGCTATGAAAAATATCGTGAAATTCGCACTGGCTGCTCTCTTGGCCACCGGCCAAGGCTCCGTTTTCGCTCAGAACGGCCACACCGTCTACGCCGAAAGGCACTCGAGAGATGTCTGGATTGAACGGGTGAGCGACGATCTCTCCGACAATCTGGGGTATCCAAACACGCCAACATCAGGTTTCGCGTCAGTAAGGTTTGAATGCGGCCCTGACGGAAATCCAACGAATATTGTTGTCATCAATCACAGCAACAGTCGATTTGATGCGCCGTCGGTTCGTGCAGTACATTTGCTGCGTAACCTGCATCCGCTACCGGATAATGTAGTTCGGGGGCAGGTATTCCAAGCCAATCTCATCTTTGCGACGAATGAATACGAGCTCACTCGACAAGCCCGCCTGCTTCAGCAGGCCGAAGCCACGCGTCTTGCGAGCTCACACGCTGAGCAAACCGTCTTGGTGCTCAGTTCAAGTGCCAGAGGTCCCGGCTGAAACAAGTCGGAACGCGCGAGGTCATGCCGTGCCTTTGCTCTGCGGGCGAAGGGCGGCGTGGCCTCGCGTCTCCGATTGGAATGACCCGGTCAAGGCAACCATACCGCTCGGCGGGGAAGGGGCGGTCGCTTTCAGCAGGGCCCCCGTTTGTATCCGGCAGGGCTCTCCATCTCTCTCGGAGATCGAGCATCTGGCAGGGGTCAGCCCTGGGGCTGGTCCGCGTGGCCGACCGCGGCGATGGCCTGGCGGTGCAGGGTAGCGCGGAACTGGGCGAGGATGGCCGGGTCTGCGGGGTCATATTCCCGGCCCGCGCCGAGCTGGCGGGCGTTGCAGACATAAAACAGTGCGCCGGCGGCAACGCTGTTGAGGATGTGCATGGCGGGCACTTCGCGGAAGCTGCCGTCGGCCACGCCCGAGGCGATGATGGCTTCGAAATCCGCGAGTGCGGTGCCGGAAAATTCCACCGGGTCCTCGCTGCGCGGGCCGGGGTCGGCGACAAGCCTCTGGATGATCCGCGCGGCCGTGGGTCGCTGGACGAAGAAGTCCAGCCAGGCATCGAGAATGGCGAGTAGCCGGTCGATCGGCCGCGAAGCTTCCGCCATGCGCTCCACCACGAAGGCGTGCATCGCCGCAAAGATGTCGGCTTCCACTTCGTCGTAAAGCTGCCGCTTGCCCGGGAAGTAGTAGACGATCGAGGGCCTGCGGATGCCCACCACCTGCGCCACGTCCTCAAGCCGTGCTGCGGCGTAGCCCAGGTCGGCGAACACAGTCTCGGCCGCCGTCAGGATGGCGTGGCGCGTCGCATCGCCACGGGGCTGGCGCGCTACGGGTCTTGAGGCGTTGGACAAGTTCGCTCCTGCCGACATCGAAAACGCGAAAATCCTCCTCTCTTACCCGGTCCGTCGCGGCTGCCAAGCCCGGTCGGACAGGTCGCCGAATGAGCCCTCTTGAAAATCTACCTACATGAAGGTAGAAAATCTAACAAGGCGTAGAAAACGAGGCGCGAGATGCTTCGCAAAGCGCTGTTTTCAGGGAGAGAATCATGTCAGGTCACGTTTTCCTCAAGACTGCGAGCCTTTTCGCGCTGATGCTGTCGGCCGCGCCCGCCCTTGCCGCGCCCGCCCTTGCCGCGCCCGCCCTTGCCGCGGACGAACAGGACCAGCCCTCCGACGGCGGTCTTGGCGAAATCGTCGTGACCGCGCAGAAGCGTGCCGAACCGTTGCAGAAGACGCCGATCTCGATCGTGGCGCTGACGGCGGACGACATCGCGAAGAAGGGCATTGCCGACCTTACCGACCTGCGCTCGCAGGTGCCCGCGCTGCAGGTAACGCCGCATCCGAACAGCGCGACGACAGCGCGTGTCTTCCTGCGCGGCGTCGGCAACAACGACGACCAGATCACCGTCGATCCCAGCGTCGCGATCTATCTCGATGGCATCTACGTGGCGCGCGGGCAGGGGCTTGCGGCCGAGATCGCGGAGATCGAGCGCATCGAGGTGCTGCGCGGCCCGCAGGGGTCGCTCTACGGTCGCAACGCCACGGGCGGTGCGATCAACTACATCGCACGGCAGCCCCGGCTTGGCGAGTTCCACGCGCGCCAGTCGCTGGCCTACGGCAACTACGACCAGTTCCGTTCGCGCACGAGCGTCAACGTTCCGGTCGGCGAAACCCTTGCCGTGGAACTGGCCTATCTGCACAGCAGCAAGGACGGCTTCGTCCGCAACCTTGGTACCGGTGTGGAGCGTTTCGGGGATCAGCGCCGCGATGCCTATCGCGCGGCCGTGCTGTGGCAGCCGGCGCCGTCCTTCGAGCTGCGCTATGCCTATGACCGGTCGGACATTGCCGATACCCCCGCGTTCATGGTCTCGGCGCCGTACTACCCGCGCATGGCGGTTCGACCGACCGCAGGCTCTCCCGCCGTCCGCGACCTTGCGGCGAATGACGTGACCGCGCAGGGCCATAGCCTCGTCGCGAGCTGGAACGCATCGGACGAGGTCACCATCCGCTCGCTGACGGGCTATCGCAAGCTCGCCAACTTCACCAACCAGAACTACCTGACCGGCGTTGCCGGGCCATTCCCTGTCTTCGTCACCACTTTCGACCAGAACCAGCGTCAGTGGAGCGAGGAACTTCAGGTCGTCGGCTCTGCGCTCGACCGCCAGCTGGAATACACGTTGGGCGCCTATTTCTTCGACGAGAAGGCCTTCAGCTATGACACCACCGTGCCGACGGGGCGGGCGACGACACTGCGCACGGCAACCGTGCGCAACCGTGCCTGGGCACTCTATGGGCAGATGACCTGGCGGCCCGAAGCGCTTGCAGGGGTCTATCTGACCGGCGGGCTGCGCTGGTCGCGCGACAGCCGCAAGGCAACGCTGGACCAGACGTCGGTCGCACTGAACGGCACCAGGACGGTCCGCCCCCAGGGGCGCGGCGACAACAGCTTCACCGACGTAAGCCCCAGCGTGATCCTGGGATACGACGTCAACCGCGACGTCAACGTTTATGCAAAATGGTCGCGCGGCTACAAGACCGGCGGCTACAACCTGCGGGCCAGCACGATAGAGCGTTTTGCCGAAGGCTATGGCCCGGAGCGGCTCGATTCATTCGAATTCGGCCTCAAGTCCAGCTGGCTCGATAATCGTCTTCGCGCCAACGTCGCGGTGTTCCGGGCGAACTACCGGGATATCCAGGTCAACATCCAGTCCGATCCGGAGAACCCCGCCGTCACCGACATCTTCAACGCAGGCGAGGCGCGCATCCAGGGTATCGAACTGGACCTCACGGCCAAGCCATCGCGGGCGCTTACGGTCAATGCCAACTACGCCTTCCTCGATGCCGGCTACCGCCGGATCACCGATCAGATCACCGGCGCGAACATCGCCTCGCGCTTCAACTTCGTCGAGGCGCCGCGTCACACCCTGACCGTAGGCGCGGAATGGACCCTGCCGGAAACGCCGCTGGGCGTCCCATCGGCAAGCGTCGACTACTACATGCAGAGCCGCAAATTCTCCTCGACCACCGATGCGCGCTACATCGTTGGCGACTACGGCCTGCTCAATGCGCGGCTCAGCCTTTCGGAGATCCCGGTGGGCTTCGGCAAGTGGCGGCTTTCCGCCTATGCCCGCAACCTGACGGATACAAAGTACTACATCGCCAACTTTTCTGCCGGGCTGCCCGCCGCCTTCTTTGGTGAACCGCGCACGTATGGCATCGAATTGAACTTCGAATATTGAGGGCCTGAGACCATGGATATCTACGCACCCGCGCTTTCCTCGCCCTCCAGCCCCGTGGTCGTCACGGGCGGGGCCTCCGGTATCGGCCTTGCGGCGGCCGAGGCGCTTGCCGCAGTCGGCAGGCCGGTCGCCCTATGGGACATCAACGGAGCGGCGGCGAAATCGGCCGCGCAGGACATCGCCGCCCGGCGCGGCGTTGCCGCGATCGGCGTCGCGGTGGACCTGCGCGACATCGGCGCCATCGATGCTGCCCTTTCGCAAACGCGCGATGCGGTCGGGCGTCCGGGCGGTCTCGTCCATTCGGCCGGCACGGTGGACACTGATTCCATCGACGGTCTGACCGAGGCAGGCTGGGACAGCGGTATCGCCATCCACCTGCGCTCCTTCGCGTTTCTGGTGAAGGCGCTTCGGGCCGACATGGCCGCCCAGCCGGGATCGGCCGTCGTGGCGGTGACCTCGATCAACGCGACGCTCGGCAATGCGCTCAACCCGATCTACACTGCGGGGAAGGGCGGCCTGCTCTCGCTCGTGCGCTCGCTTGCGGACCGGCTGGCGCGCGACGGGATCCGCATCAATTCGGTCTCGCCTGGCCAGATCGTCACGCCGATGACCCGGCCCGCGATCGAGGCGCTGCCTGAAGGCTTCTTCGAGAAGCGCATCCTTCTCGAACGGCTAGGCCAGCCCGAGGAAGTGGCCCGCGTGATCCGGTTTCTGCTTTCCTCGGAAGCGAGCTATGTCACCGGTGCCGAGCTAGTGGTCGATGGCGGCAACATCTCGTCGCAGAGGGGGTGAACATGAAGCGGATGCTGGTCGCGGGCCTTGCCCTGCTGCTGTCGGGGGCCTGTGCGCCGCTGGCCGACACCGGGCTCGCGAGCGCGCCCACCGCGCGCTCCGTCACCGCGCTTTCGCAGCATTCGCTTCACCTCGCGAGCGCGCCCAACTTCCGTGACATCGGCGGGTACCGTACGCAGGACGGTCGACTCGTGCGTCAGGGTATCGCCTACCGCTCCGACCAGCTCGACCGGCTTGGCGACGCCGACCTTGCAGCGATCGCCAGTTTGCGTCCCTCGGTGGTGGTCGACCTTCGCACCAAGACGGAGCGGGACCGCGAACCCGATCGGGTGCCTGCCGGCGCGCGCCACCTCGTTCTCGATGTCGCCGCCGACAGCACCCAGTCGCTCGGCGGCGACATGCGACAGGCCATGGCGCAGATCGCCAGCGGACAGGGCGAAGCGTTGCTGGTCGACGCCAATCGCGAATTCGTGACCCTACCCAGCGCGCGGCGATCCTATGCCACGCTGATCCGGCTGATGCTCGATTCCGATGGTCCGGTGGTGTTCCACTGCACTGCCGGCAAGGACCGCACCGGCTGGGCGACGGCTGTCGTCCTCACCCTGCTCGGCGTACCGCGCGCAACGGTGATGGAGGACTATCTGCTCAGCAATGCAAGGCTCGCCGACAAGAACCGGGCCACCCTTGCAGCGCTGGCGCGATCGGGCAGCGGGATAGACCCGGCCTATCTCCAGCCGGTCCTGACCGTACAGCCTCGCTACATCGAGGCGGCATTCGACGAGGTCGACCACGCCTACGGCTCGTTCGACAACTACGCCCGTGCGGGCCTTGGCCTTTCCGACGCGGAACTCCAGCGCCTGCGAGCCAGGTTCCTGACCCGCGCCCGTTAAGGCGCAACCGTCCCTTCCGCGAGGAATGCGGTCGCTTCGTGGGGGCGGCTTCCTTGCGGTTCCGAAACTTCACCCTCCAAGCCGATCAACCGCGAGGGGAGTACGGGGCGCGCTGGGCGCGGGAGAAGTCCGGCCACCGCTCACTCGACCACCGCGAGATGCTGGAGATCAGCATCCGCATGCTGGCGGACGAGGCGCATGATGCGTGACCTTTGGGCACAAGCGCGCCGTGCTGCGCGGCGACTGGATCGGCAGAGGCCCGAGCAGCGGAAACTGCAATGTGGAATACCCGGAGGCACATTCTGAAATGGCCCCCACCGTGGCCCCAAAAATATGCCCGGCTGCGGGCGACGCATGGCGCGCGGCAGCGCCCAGACCACGCCGTTTTACCGCAGATTTCCGTGATCTACTCAACTGTTGCGGCCATCGCCGAACAAGAAAAATGGTGCCCAGAAGAGGACTCGAACCTCCACGCCGTTTCCAGCGCCGCCACCTGAAGACGGTGCGTCTACCAATTCCGCCATCTGGGCACGGAGGCGAGGGCTTGAGTGCCGTTCGCCGGGTAGGAGCGCGCCTCTATGGGATGGGGAGCGGGGTGTCAACGGGGGTTTTGCGGGTTTGGCGAAGTCTTTTTGCAACGTCCGGGCATCCGGGGTGTTTCGGCATTGAAAGCGCGCCCCCGGCTGTGCCAAAGGCGGCGCTCGGGAACCCGCGGGCACGCGGGGGAATCATATCTCAGTTTCATTCGACCAGGCAGGATACGGGCAATGGCAAACGGCAGGACGCGCGATCTGGAAGGTATGCTGGTGGCGCTGGTGGGCGGCACCGGTTTCTTCGGTACGCATCTGGCGCAGGAACTGCTGGCGCGTGGCGCGAGGCTGCGCGTGTGCAGCCGCCACCCGGAACGCGCGTTCCGGCTGAAGCCGCTGGGCACGCTGGGCCAGATCCAGTTCGTTGCGACCGACGTGACCAAGCCGCGCACGGTGGCAGCGGCGCTGACCGGCGTCGATGCCGTCGTCAACCTCGTCGGCGCGTTCAGCGGCGATCTCGATTCGCTTCAGGGCGAAGGCGTGGCTCGCGTGGCCGAGGCGGCGAAGGCAGGCGGGGCGAAGGCATTCGTCCATGTTTCCGCGCTGGGCGCCGATGCCGGTTCGGACGTGGCATATGCCCGCACCAAGGCCGAAGGCGAGAAGGCGGCGCTTGCCGCGTTCCCGACCGCGACGGTCGTGCGCCCATCGATCCTGTTCGGCGAGGACGACAATTTCCTCAACATGTTCGGCGGACTGATGGCCAAGCTGCCGGTGCTGCCGGTGTTCGGCCCGACCGCGCAATTGCAGCCGGTGTTCGTCGACGATGCGGCAGAGGCGGTGGCCAATGCCCTGGCCGATCCGCGCGCCCATGGCGGCAGGACATACGAACTGGCCGGTCCGGAAGTGGTGACGATGGGCGAACTCAACCGCCGCATCGCCCGCGCCGCCGACCGTTCGCCCATGTTGATCGAGCTGCCAGACGAAGTTTCGGGCGCTTTCGCCGCGCTGACCGGCTGGCTGCCCGGCGCGCCGATGAGCCGCGACCAGTGGAAGCTGCTCAAGGCCGGCAACGTCGCTTCCGGCACGCTGCCCGGGATCGAGGCGCTGGGCGTGACGCCGCGCCCGATGGGCCTGTTCCTCGACCGCTGGATGACCCGTTTCCGCAAGTTCGGACGATTCGGCGTGAAGGCCAAGGCGGCCTGATCGGCCGCTTCCGCCCGCCAGGGGGTTTACACGGTTTACACTGTCCAGGGGAGAAAGTCGGGGCCGGCTTTCTCCCTTTTCCTTTTCGTGTCCGGTCAAGGGTTTCGCGGCCGATTCCATGGTCCGGGAGGCTAGGCCGGGCAAGACCTTGTAGGACAGCGCTTTTTCGCAGGCATGAAATCTTCGGCGCCGGCGAGCCGTGCGAAAAGCGCCTCAGGCGTTCACGTCGGCATAGTGGGAGGGCGGCTGGATCACGTCCATGCGCTCGCCCAGAAGAGGGCGGAAGCTGGGGCGGCTCTTGAAGACGGAATACCATCCGCGCGCCTGTTCATGGCCCGACCAGTCGATGCCGCCCAGGTAGTCCGCGACCGAGATCTGGGCGGCGGCGGCGAGGTCTGCCAGGCTCATGGTCGAGCCCGCGAGCCAGGGGCGGTTATCGATCAGGTAGTCGATGTAGTAGAGATGCTCGTCGGCCAGCCGCATCGCCTCGCGCAGGAGCTTGCTGTCAGGCGGCGAACGATAGACGAGACGCTTCTTCATGCGCTCTTCCAGAAGCGGGCTGGTGACGTCGGCGAAGAAGCTTTCGTCGAACAGGGCGACGAGACGGCGGATTTCGGCGCGGTTGGCTGCCGTGCCGTTGATCATCGGCGTCTTGTCGACCGTCTCCTCGAAGTATTCGCAGATCGCCCGGCTGTCGGCCAAGGTGATGCCCCGCTCGGGATTGTGGATCGCTGGCGTCCGATAAGCGGGGCTGAGGTGCCCAAAGCCCTCGCGCCGCTCCCACGGGTTTTCGCGCACGAGATCATAGGCGACGCCCTTCTCGCTGAGCAGGAGACGCACCTTGCGGCTGAACGGGCACAGGGGGAATTGATAGAGCTGCCACATGGAACGAGCTTTGCGCGGGGACGGGAGCGAAGTCTAGGCCGTAAACTCATACAGGGCACCATCGAGGTTTGAAACAAAACGGCCAGGTGCAAGGAAGGAGGGCGCAGGAATATGTCGATATTTCAAGCCCGACTGACGCGGCAGATGGCCGTTTTGGTCAAATCCCGAAGGGACGCCGGAATGGCTTCCTTCTCGAACCGAAACGCCCTTGCAGGGGCAACCAGCCCCTGCGGCGGACCTTTCGGCCCGATATGTTCGCCATTCCGGCGCCTCGATGGTGCCCTGTATGAGTTTACGGCCTAGGCCGTAACGACACCCGGTCCGGGCATTTGCGTGACAAGTGCGGCATTCGCGGCTACTGCGCGGGTCAATCCACTTGGCGGGGCCCCGGTCCCGCCCTGCATTTTCGAGAACCTGCGCGCAAAGCCTTAGGTCGTGCCGCGCCGGGCTCTCCTTTTGGCAGCACCGCTCCGAGGGCTTTGCTGCGGGACCGTTTTCCCCATTTCAATCAGGTTTGCACAGACATGACAGGCTACAAGGAACCCGGACTGGACGCGCGGCGCAAGGCTGCCGCCGAAGCCCGGGAAAAGGCACTGGCGAAGCTCAAGGCGCGACCGCCGATCGATCCGGCGGTGCAGGCGCAGCGCATCGCCGCCGCCGAGGCGCGCGAGAAGGCACTGGCCGAGAAGCGCGAGGCTGCAAAGGCCGAGCGCGAGCGTGCGATCGCGGAGAAGGCCGAACGCGCGGCGCGCGCCGCCCCGCCGCCCCCACTGACCGAAGCCGAGCGCAAGGCGATCCGCGATGCCAAGTATGCCGCCCGCAAGGCGCGGAAGAAGTAGGTCTTGGACACGCCCGCAGCGCAAGCGCTGGTCGACAGGCCGTCGGAGCAACCTGGCTGGTCCGAACTGCACCCCGATGACGAACTGATCGACGTCGCCTTCGTGCCCGATGGCAGTCGCCTGCGGCTGGTCCGGAACGGCAGCGAATACGTGATCCTGCTGGACCACCACGAACTGATGAGCACCGACGTGGTCGCCTCCGAACAGGAGCTGGCCCGGGTGACCTGCGAGAGGCTGGGGGCGGTACCGGGCCTGCAGATGCTGATCGGTGGCTATGGCATGGGCTTCACCCTGCGTGCCGCGCTGGCGGCGCTGGGGCAGGACGCCGAGGTTACCGTTGCCGAGATCGTGCCGAAGATCGTGGAATGGGCGCGCGGGCCGATGCGGGACTTTACAGCGGGATGCCTTGACGATCCGCGGGTGCAGCTCGTCGAGGAGGATGTCGGCATGCTGATCGCGGCGGCAAGGGGCGGCTACGATGCGATCCTGCTGGATGTCGACAACGGTCCCGAAGGCCTGACGCGCCGGGTGAACGACTGGCTCTATTCCGCATCGGGACTTGAAGCGGCGCGTACCGCGCTGCGTCCGGGCGGAATCCTGGCAATCTGGTCGGCAACGCCCGATGACCGGTTCACCGGACTGCTGGCACGATCCGGCTTTGAGGTGAACGTGGTGGCGGTCGAAGCGCGCGAGGGCGTGCGGGGCAACGAGGAGGCGTGGAAGCACGCGCTCATTCTGGCTCGCAAGGCGGTGACGAACGGGGGGTGATGCCCTCCGCACCTCCTTGCTGGGCCGAATGCGGGCTTGCCGTTTGCCCGTTCTGCCCCCATATAGGATGCATCGCCGGGCCTGCATTGCACACCGGCGGCTGAGAGACCGCGCGCTCCCGCATATGAAGGAGCGTGGTCATGGACCTCAACGAACTTCTCTATCATCATCAGGTCGCGCTTCTCCAGGGGCCGGTCCCTGCATGTGAAGCGACTGGGTCTTCTTTCGATCTTGCCGGTCACTATCGCCGCCGCATCGACGCGATGCGGCGGATGTTGGGCGTGGCCGAGTATCCCGACTGGTGCCGCGAGCCATCCGGCGCGCGGTCGTGACGCGCGGCCCTGCGTCCGCACGGCTGGCGATGCTTTTCACAAGCAACAACGGCCGGAACCGCGATCATCTCGTGCGGATGCGGCTAGACCTCGCGAGCGAGGCGGAATGGGCCCTGTCGGGCCAACACCAAATTGAAGGGGACGGCCGCTGCGCGGTCTCCCGCTGGAGTATGAAGCAATGACCCGGGCCGTGAACGTCGTGATGCAGGAAGCCGAAGTGCTGGCGCTTTGCGCACGCAAGTCCATTGCCGTGAGCGCGATCGAGGTTTTGCCTTCGGGCGGGACCCATCTGGTCTGCGTGACCATGGACGGGGCGGACCAGGTACGCCGGCTGCTGCGCAAGTCGCTGATCGAGGGACGCGTCAAGCGCTTCCCGTTCCAGCGCGCCGCAGGCGCAAGCTACATCTGAATCCGCGCAAGACCCATCTCCTGGTCGGTCAGATGCTGCCCTTTACGGTCAGCGTGAAGATCGGGCCGATCAGCCGGTCGCGCGTTTCGACAAAGGCGATGGGCGCATCCGGCCGAGGGCCGTCGTAGACGCGGCGGTCCCAGCGCTGGCGACCGTTCAGGAGGTTGTTGGCGCTGGCCTTCACGGTCAGGCCCATGACGTTCTTGTGTTCGATGAAGAGGCCCGCGAAGACCGGGCCTTCATAGGCGCGCCCGGCTTCGAAGCGGCGATGATAGAGCGATTGGCGGTTGTATTCGTACGATGCGCCGGCGGCCCAGTCCGTGCCGGGGAAGTCTTCGCGGAAGTTCAGTTCCCAGTAGCGTTCGGTGATGGCGCCGTAGGGGATGTGGCGCGAGGGATCGAACGGGTCTCTGAGCCGGGTGAAGGTCAGTTCGACATTGAGGTCGATCCGCGCGCCCTTCCAGCCGAGAGGATCGAGCTGGAGCGTGGTGTTGCTGACGATCTGGCGTTCGCGGGCCGAGCCGACATTGCCGATGGATTCCCCAAGCGCCCCGATAGGGATCACGGTCACGTAATCCTGCACATCGCGGGCGACGAGGCGCAGCTTGGTCGAGCCGAGCGCGCCGAACGTGCGGTTCAGTTCGAGTTCGGCCGACCAGTCCTGCTGGGGGACCAGATCGGCATTGCCGCTGTTGGCGTTGCCATCGTCGAGAAAGCGGCGGGCGAGGAAGTCGTAGAACGAGAGCTGGCCGACCGATCGCTTGATCTTGAACGAGACGTCGAGATTCCTGCCCGCCTTCCAGCCGAGCGAGAGCGAGCCCTTGGGGCGGAAGAAGGTGCGGCTGAGGTTGCCTTCGGGCCCGGTGGCACCCGTCTGGCGCAGGGTCGAGCGTTCGGCGCCGGCAATGAGCTGGAGCGTGAGGCGGTCGGTCAGCGGGCGACTGAACGAGAGGCTGGCGTCGTAGCGATCTTCCTTCACGCCGCCGGTGCCTTCGGGGAAGGGCACCTCGACGAAGTGGCCCTGGGCATCGAGCGTGGCGAGCGAGGCGACGTTGTCGAGCGAATTGAACGCACCCTCGCCGGCAAGCTGCCAGTCGCCGCCCAGCATCTTCCAGGAATATTCGGCCCGCGCGATGCGTTCGGCGCTGTCGCCGACCTGCGCGTAGCGGTCGCCCACGGCGGGCGTGCCATCGCGGAAGGTGGTGACGACCGACTGGCTGTAGGGTTCGTGTTCCTGCCGGTTGAGGCCGATGAGCTTGAGCCGGCCGGGGCCGAGCGCGAATTCGTAGTCGCCGCCGATTTCCCAGTTGCGGGCCGAAGAGCGGTCGTCGAGATCGCGGATGGTGACCGTGCCGTCGGCATCGGTGCGCACCGAATGCTCGGTGAAGCGGCGGGGAATGCGTTCGAACGAGCCGTTGAGATTGGCCACCGAGGAGCCGGGGCCGTCGATGGTGAACCGTGCGGTGAGCTTGGGCGTGTCGCGGCGGGCCTTTACCACGTCGTCGCGGGTCTGGATCACGGCGCCTGTGCGGTCGGTGATCAGCGTGGGGCCGCCGGCGGCGCCGCGGTTGGCGTTGTTGATGAGGCTGACCGTGTATTCGACCGGTCCCTTGCGGCCGGAAATCGAGATTTCGCCGTTGGTGAAGCGCGGGTCGGCATAGTGGGGGCGGACTTCCGGGCTCCAGCGGAACTGTCCGGAGAAGCTGGAGCTGCGCGCAATGACGTTGGCGACCTGGCCGGTGAGGCCCGGGATGTCGAGGCGGGCGCCGTCGACCAGCTCGATCCGCTCGACGGTGGAGGCCGGGATGCGTGAAAGCTGGGTGTAGATGTCGTCGGACTTTGACGAGAGGCGCTGCGAATTGACCAGGACGTTGCCGCTGGCCTGGCCGAGGCCGCGGGCTTCCTCGCCCTCGCGGATCGAGAAGCCGGGGACCTGGCGCAGCATGTCGAGCGCGTTGCGCGGGGCGAAGCGGGTGAAGTCGGCCGGGGTGAAGACGGCCTGCGCGGTAGTGTTGGCAGGCGCGGGGCTATCCGGGAGTGGAGCAGGCTCTGCCGCCCGGGCGGGGGCCGTGCCGAGGGCGAGGAAGCCCGTGGCGGCGAGGAGGGCGCATCTCCCGGTGCGCCGCAATCGTTTCTTTGGAAACTTCATTCGGAGCCGATGACCGAGAACGGCGGGACATGCCCGCCGCGCTCGACCAACGACATGCGCGGCCCGACAAAGGCCGTCTGTCGATGAATCCTGTGGTTCGCCTCAGCCCGAGAGGCGCATCGGCGGCGAGGCGCCGCAACCTGCTCATCACGAGATGCCGATCCCCGAGGGAATTGCCGCATGAAGCACGATCACCGCGGCTTTGCCGCAGCACAGGCCTATCGCAAGGACGAGACAGCGGATCGCATTCGGCGGTTTCTGCCCATGGTCAAGCGGCTCGCCTGGCACGTCCACGGCTCGGGCCGGTCGGGCATCGAGATCGAGGATCTGATCCAGGCCGGCCTTGTCGCGCTTACCGAATGCGCGCAGCGCCACGATGGTCCGACCGAGGATGGCTTCGCCGCCTATGCCAAGCTGCGGGTGAGGGGCGCGATGGTCGACCTCGTGCGCCGGTCGACGCCGCTGTCGCGCTCGGCAACCGAACGGCGCCGCGTCCTGCGCGAGAAGACCGCGACGCTCGCGACCGAACTGGGCCGCCCGCCGAGCGAAGCCGAGCTTGCCCGCGCGGTGGGCCTGACCGAGCGCGAACTGGCCGACCAGCGTGCCGCCGACGAACCCCTGCGTTTCGAGGCGATCGACGATGCCTATTCCGACAGCAACTCGGCGTTTGCCGACGACCGGCCCGACAGCTTCGACATGCTGGCCGATGCGGAAATGCGCGGAGCCGTCGCGGCTGCCATCGCCGGACTGCCGGAGCGGTTGCAGTTGATCATCCAGCTCTACTTCGTCGAGGAACTTAACCTTGCGGAGATCGCCGAAGTGCTCGGCGTGAGCATCCCGCGCGTGCATCAGTTGAAGGCCCAGGCCATCGACAAGCTGCGCATGGCGCTCGGAGAGGGGTACGATATTCTCTAAGCGGCTTGCCATCGTTCCCAATAGCGTTTAACCGATCGGTTAAACGCTATTGGGAGAGGCAATGATGGCGCTCAAGACACGCATCACCCAGATGCTCGGCATCGAGCATCCGATCGTCCAGGGCGGGATGATGAACGTCGGCTATGCCGAACTGGCAAGCGCGGTTTCCAACGCGGGCGGCCTCGGCATCATAACCGCGCTGACCCAGCCCACGCCCGAGGCCCTGCGCGACGAGATCGAGCGCACCAAGGCAATGACGTCGAAGCCGTTCGGCGTGAACATGACCATCTTCCCGACCGTCAATTCGCCCGACTACAAGGCCTATGCCCAGGCCATCATCGATGGCGGCGTGAAGATCGTCGAGACCGCCGGGACCCAGGCCGTGCGCGAGATCTGGGAAATGCTCAAGCCCCACGGCGTGACGATCCTGCATAAGTGCACCGCCGTCCGCCATGCGCTCTCGGCCGAAAGGGCGGGTTGCGACATCATCTCGATCGACGGCTTCGAATGCGCCGGCCACCCCGGCGAGGACGACATTCCCGGCCTGATCCTGATCCCCGCCGCGGCAGACAAGGTGAAGATCCCGCTGCTCGCTTCTGGCGGGTTCGGTGACGGGCGCGGCCTGGTCGCGGCTCTCGCACTCGGCGCGGAGGGCATAAACATGGGCACGCGCTTCTGCGCCACGGTCGAGGCGCCGATCCACGAGAACGTGAAGCAGGCCTATATCGACAACGACGAGCGGGGCAGCTTCCTGATCTTCCGCAATTTCAAGAACACCGCGCGCGTCGGGCGCAGCGCCGTATCGGAAGAGGTGGTGCGCCGCCTGTCGAAGCCCGATGCCGTGTTCGAGGACGTGCGCGAACTGGTGGCCGGAACCGCCGGCAAGGAACTCTTGCAGACCGGCGATCTTTCCCGGGGCGTGTTCTGGGCCGGCATGGTCCAGGGCCTGATCCACGACATTCCCACCTGCCAGCAGCTGATCGAGCGTATCGTGGCCGACGCCGAGGACATCATCCGGGGCAGGCTCGGAGGGTTCCTGGCATGAAGATCGACAGCACGACCAGCGCGGTCGTCACCGGCGGTGCATCCGGCCTCGGCCGCGCAACGGCAGAGGCGCTCGCGGCCGCCGGGGTGAAGGTCGCCATATTCGACGTGAACGAGGAACTCGGCGAGCAGGTCGCCGCCGCGATCGGCGGGCTGTTCTGCAAGGTCGACATCACCAGCGAGGAGTCGGTCGTCGAAGGCTTTGCCAAGGCGCGCGCCGCGCACGGCCAGGAACGCATCTGCGTCCACTGCGCGATGACCCAGCGCAAGGGCCGGACGATCAGCCGCAACAAGGAGACCGGCGAGTTCGTTCGCTTCCCGACGGAGGACTATGCCTTTGCCGCGCAGGGCATTCTGGTCGCCAGCTACCGTGTCGCCTCGCTTTCCGCGCTTGGCATGGCGGGGCTTGATCCGCTGGAAGACGGCGAACGCGGAACGATCATTCTCACCGCCTCGGTCGCGGCGCAGGACGCCCAGATCGGGCAGGTGGCCTACGGTTCGCTCAAGGCCGGGGTGAACGGCCTGGTCCTGCCGATGGCACGCGACCTGATGGACCTCGGCATCCGCGTCAACTCGATCATGCCGGGCATCTTCGGCACGCCGCTGCTCGGCCGCCTGCCGGAAAAGGTGCTCGACAGTCTCAGCGCTTCGGTGCCGTTCCCCAAGCGGCTCGGCAAGCCCGAGGAATATGCCAGCCTTGCGATGGAACTGGTGCGCAATTCCTATTTCAACGGCCAGTGCATCCGCCTCGACGGCGCGATCCGCATGGCCCCGCGCTGAGGATCGAACCGATGAGCCAATCTCCCTTCCGCGACGACGTCCTCGCCGGCAAGACCGCGTTCATCGCGGGCGGAACCAGCGGCATCAATCTGGGCATCGCAAAGCGCTTTGCCGAACTGGGCGCGCGGGTCGCCGTCCTCGGTCGCAATCCCGAAAAGGCAGCGTCCGCTGCTGACGAAATCGGCCACGATGCCATCTGGCGGGCCGCCGACGTGCGCGATTATGGCGCGATCTGCGAGGCGATGAAGTCGGTCCGCGACGAGATCGGCGCGCTCGACATCGTCGTGTCGGGGGCTGCGGGCAATTTCCTGGCGCCGGTACTCGGCATGTCCGCCAATGCCTTCAAGACGGTCGTCGACATCGATCTCCTCGGCACGTTCAACGTGTTCCGGGGGTGTCACGAACTGCTCAACCCCGGCGCGTCGCTCATCGCGATCACCGCCGGACAGGCGGAGCAGGCCATGGCGATGCAGGCCCATGCCTGCGCCGCGAAGGCCGGGATCAACCAGCTCGTGCGCACGCTGGCGATCGAATGGGGCCCCGATGTGCGAGTCAACGGCATTTCGCCGGGTCCGATCGCGGATACCGAGGGCATGGCAAGACTGGCACCCGATGAATCGACGCGCCAGCAGCACTATGCGCGCATCCCGATGAAGCGCTGGGGCACCTGTTACGAGATCGCCGAGGCGGCGGTGTACCTGTCGACCCCGGCCGCAAGCTACGTGACCGGCGCGATCCTCGATGTGGATGGTGGCAGTTCGGTCGGCGATGCCTCTCGCACCAGTCCGAACAAGGGGCTTGCCTGACGGATCGGGCTGATCGGCGGCGCGAGCAACCGGCGGCTCAACCGGCGTGGTTGCCGGGAAGGATCGGGTCGCCGATGGTCATCTTCTTGCCGTCGGTGATAATGACCTTGTCGCCAAGCTTCGCCAGCTTGAACAGCTTTGCGGCAAAGGCGTCGGGCACGCCGATGCAGCCGTTGGTGGCATAGCCCTTTTCGACCTTGCTGCCGTGGATTGAGACGCCATCGTTGGTCAGGCGCATCATGTACGGCATCGGCGCGTCGTAGATGTTCGAGACGTGGTCGGCATCCTTCTCGGTGATCGGGAAGATGCCCGTGGGCGTAGGCTTGTCGCCATAGCCTTTGAGAATGGCGGCAGCGCCGATCTCGTGGCCTGCACGGAAGACCGAGATCACACGCGCTGTGAGGTCGACGGTGACGACGAGCGGGCCTTCGGCAGGCGCGCGGCTTTCGTCCCAATGAAACTTGCCGAAGCGGATCGGCTCGTGGATCGGCAGGATCGACTTGACGACGAACGGACCATCGTCGGCCCGGGCAAGGGCTGGAGTTGGCACGGGCCCGGACGCCTTCGCCGGCACCGCGATCGATGCGGCTTCGGCCGTGCCCTTGCCGAAAATGACGGCGGCGATGTCCTGTCCGGCGTGGAAGGCCAGGACCGAAGCGGCGCTGGTCGCAAGAAAGCCGAGCGGCATTCGCACCCACCGGTTTCCCCAGAACCCTGCCCTGCCTGCCATGCGACCCGTTCCTTTCATCATTAGGAATAGGCGTTAACGGGCAGACTTGCGAGTCCGCCGGACAGGCCGTCCCGCCCCGGGACGCCGGGGGTGTGGGTGGTTACCCAACGTAGTTAACGACGACGCGCGGCGAACTGTTCGTCGAAGAGGGCAGCGTAGGCTTCCAGCATTCGTTCAAGCCTGAACCGTTCCACCTTCTCGCGTCCGGCCCGTGCCAGCGCACTGCGCCGCTCCGGCGAAGCCAGCAGTGCCGCGATTTCGGTGGCCAGCGCTGCCTCGTCGTTCACTGGCACCAGTTCCCCGGTCACTCCGGGCTCCACGATATCGCGCGCGCCGAATCTGCAGTCGGTCAGCAGCAGGGGCGTGCCGCAGGCCATCGCCTCGGCCGCCACGGTCGGAAATCCTTCCCACCGCGAAGGCAGCACGAACAGATCGGCGCGCGCCATCCAGGCATAGGGGTTGGGGACGAAGCCGATGAAGCGCACGTACTCGCCGATGCCGAGCTGTGCGGCGAGGCGGTGCAGTTCGCCCAGCCGGCTCCCCTTGCCGAGGATCACCAGCGCGTGCGTGCGCCACGCTTCGCTCCGCGCGAAGGCGCGCAGCAGCACCTCGTGCGCCTTCTGGTATTCGAGCCGGCCCGCGGTCAGGATGAAGGGCCGGTTGGGCGCGCCCGGAAGGCTCTCGCCCGCTGCCTCGCGTATGCCGTCGATGTCGATGGGATTGTTGATCATCCGCATCTTCGCGGGATCGAGATCGAGATCGGTGATCAGCCCCGCGGCCATGTCGGTGGAATTTGCGAGAACGGCATCGGCCCGCCGATAGGCCTTGGCCGTAAGGTCACGCGATGCCCGCGCCACGGCGCCGTTGGGCGCTTCCTCGCGGATGACGGCCAGCACGTTGTTGCCTTCGCGCGCGATCCAGCGCGGTCGGGCGCGGCCCATGTTCATCAGCGCCAGCCAGACCAGCAGGTTGGTGCCCTTGAGGAAGCTCAGCACGACGTCAGGCTGCGTTTCGCGGATCATCCTGCGGAATGCGAGCGGTGCCCGCACTGCGCTGCCGACCAGCTTTCCGGGGCGGTAATTGGCGGAATTGGGACCGTCGAAGTTGAAGTGCGTCTCGCCTTCCGGCGCCACTATCAGCCGCGACCGGTCGGCCTGGTCGAGGTAGGGGCCCGAGGCGCGGAGCAGGCCCATGCGCATGTCGAAGCGCCCTTGAAGGCGGTTCAGCAGATGCACGGCGACACGTTCGGCGCCGCCGCCGTGGAGCGAGGTCAACAGCAGCAGGACCTTGGGCGGGGTCGGTGTGTTGTTCATCGAAGGGCAAATGGCACCGTGCTTATGCGCTGACAAGGAGCGCGCATGACAACCAGCTATAATCGTTACACATTACTCTTCGGCGCTGAAGAGTTCTGGCAAGCTGCGAGGGCGGACATGGCGGCGGCGCAGCGTCGGGTCCTTGTCCAGGCGATGACTTTCGAGGCCGACCGGGCCGGGCTGTCCGTGGCATCGGGCATCGAAAATTCGCCTGCGCGCGAGCGACGTGTGCTGGTTGACGACTACAGTCGCAACGTCATCAACGACACCATGCTCCCCCTGCCGTTTCGTCCGGCCGACGTCCTTGCCGAGGCACGGGCGACGCTGGCGATGTTCGACCGGCTCGACGCGCTCGGCATCGGGGTGCGCGTGACGAATCCTGTGCTCGGCAACCCGCTGCGCTATCCCTTGCGCAACCACAAGAAGCTGCTGGTCATGGACGATGTCGCGCATGTCGGCGGCATCAACTTTTCGGATCACAACTTCTCATGGCACGACCTCATGCTGCGTATCGATGATGCGGAGGTGGCGGATTTCCTTGCCAGGGATTTCATGAATGACTGGGCCGGCCGGCCCCGGGGCGTCCGGGGGCAATTCGGCGACCTCGAACTCGTCTGCCTCGACGGCGACACCAACGCCAGCCTGATGCAGCCGCTGATCGATCTGGTGGCTTCGGCGCGCCGGTCGGTCGAGATGGTCAGCGCCTATCCGACGATGCCGTTCGTCGGCGCGATGGCCGAGGCCGCGCGCCACGGGGCCGAGGTCACGATCTACAGCCCTGCGCCGAACAACAAGCCGGTGGTTCGCGATTACCTTGCCGGCGTTGTCGGGCGTGCGGGGATCGCGCTGCGGCTGCTCCCGAAGATGACGCACGCGAAGGCGATGCTGATCGATGGCGAAACCCTGGTCGTGGGGTCGAGCAATTTCAACTTCGCATCGCACCGCACCAGCAACGATATCGTGGCGATCGTGCGCGATCCGTTGCTTGTCGCGCAGTTCGAGGAGCGTCTGCTTACGCCCGCGCGCGGGGCATCGTTTGCGGTCGGCGAGGCCCGGATCCCTGCGTGGCGGCAGTGGCGGGCACGCGCGACGCTGGAACTGGCCGACGCCGTGCTTGCGAACCTGCGTCACGGCGAGGTCCGCGCGATGGACTGGCAGGCCCTACGCGTGCGCGGGAAGGGCAAGCTTGCGCCAGAGCGCCTCAAGCGGCCCCTGCCCGAAGCGGGCTAGCCACCATCGCGGCCAGGCGAGCATGGCAAACCAGCCAAGCAGCACGAGGGCGGGCAGCCAGGCTCTCGGGAGTTCCGGCCCGAGCCCGAGGCCCCAGCCGGACAGGATCGCGCCCATCAGCACGGTCGTGCCGATGTAGTTGCTGAACGCGCAGCGTCCCGCAGCGACCAGCGCGCGACCCACGGCCCTGCCGCGAAGGTGCGGAAACAGCAGCAGGAGCCCGGCGGCGTATCCGATCGCCATGGCAAGGTGGGGGAACGCCATACCGCTCTCTATCGCCCCGAACATCGCGCGCGGAGGCCAGCCATGCGCGGCCAGCCACGATAGCGCGGCGACGGACGCCGCCGCTCCCCCCAGGATGCCGATGGCGGCGATCCAGCCCAGGCTGCGTTTTGGCCAGGTCGTGAAGAAGCCGCTTCGCAACAGCGCCATGCCGATCAGCATCAGTGGCAGGGTTTCGGTAAACGTCGCCAGCGTGACGCGCAGCGGCTCGGCGGCACCATTTGCAAGCCTCAGGCGGACGGCGTCGACAAACCCCGCGTCGAGCACGGCAAGGTCGCTCGAGATGGAGGCGGCGATCCGCGCCATCATGCCGGCCTGCTCGGCAACGTCCGCCGGAGCGGCGATGCCGGACAGGACCGCCTGTTCCGTGGCCATCCCCGGCAGTGCCAGCAGGGCATCGATCCCGTGCGAGAGGAGGTAGATCGGCAGGGCGACCGCGACGAGCCCCGCTGGCGAAAGGCGCATGAGCAGCAGCGCGCACAGTCCGCACAGGGCATAGGGGAAGAGGATATCTCCCCACCACAGCAGGGCGTAATGGGCATAGCCGAAGATTGCGAGCCACACGAGGCGGCGCACCTGCGCCTTGCCCGGGTCCAGTCCGCGACGCTGCGCCGCGCGCGCGAACAGGACCATGCTGGCCCCGAACAGCATGCTGAACAGCGCGCGCATCTTGCCTTCGAAAACGACGAACGCGAAGCCGAACCACACCGCGCCGCCCGGTTCCATCCGCGGGATCGCGGGCGAGAAGGTGGCCAGCGACGGGCCCCAGAAGCCGGTCACGTTGATCGCGAGAATGCCCAGCACGGCCACGCCGCGCAGGAAATCGATCGCCTCAATGCGCGTCTGTTTCAGGTTTTCCGCCAAGCCATCAGGGCTTTACCACCAGGCAACTGAAGCCGCCAGCCTTGAGCGCGGCGCAGGCCTTGTCGGCCTGGCTCTCGGTGTAGCCGCCCGCCAGAAGACGCGATACGCCGCCTGCGGGCAGATCGATCCGGGCATGCCCTGCGACTTCGGCGCGATTCCTCACTTTCGCCCACAGGGCGTCGGCGTTGCTCTTCACTCCGAATGCGCCGAACTGGATGCGCCAGTTGCCGTCTGCCTTGGGTGCTGAAGCGGAGGGTGCGGCCTTCCTGGGTTGCGTGGGCGCGGCGGGCTTTGCCCTTGCGGCGGGTGGCGCGGCTTCGCGCGGGGCATCCGGCTTGGCCTGGCTCGCGGCAACGCGACGGGGCGTCGGTATCGGAACCGGATCGGCAAAGTCGGCGCCCGCCGTGACGGGAGCGGCGACCGAAGGCGTTGACGGCGGAAGTTCCGCGCGCTGGAGCGGAGCAGGTGCCTGCTGCGGGCGCATTGGCGCGGGCGCACCTGCTTTCACGCCAAGATCGGCTGCGGCAAATTCCCTTGCCCGGTTCGCCTGCGCCTTCTGTTCCAGCTCCGTGGCCAGCGACATCGCCAACTGGCGTTGGTCGAGCGGGATGATCTCGTCCATCGTGGCCAATCCGCGCGTCGCCTGGTCGAGCCCGGTCGCGGCCGAGCGGCTCATCAACGCATAGGCGCGCACCCAGTCCTTGCCGACAGTGTCCCCGTTGAAGTGGGCGATGCCCAGAATGTACATCGCGCGCGGCTCCCCCCGGTAGGCCGAGGCCGTCAGGTAGGGCAGGGCTTCGGCCTTGCGGTTTTCCTGGAAGAGCAGGAGGCCGAGCGTGTCTCCCGCCTTGATGTGCCCCTGTTCGGCCGCCTTGCGATACCACGCTTCCGCGCGCTTCAGGTCCTGCGTCACGCCCTTCCCGAGCTTGTAGGCCTGACCCATGTTGAACTGCGCATCGGCATCGCCCCTGGCTGCCGGGCCGAGCCATTCCTTGACCGCGCCGGCGTGATCGCCGCGCGACCACGCGTCGACGCCAGCCTTCACATCGGCGCGGGCAGGCGTTGCGGCGACGGCCATCGCTGCCAGCGCGAGGGTCAGCACCCGGTATCGCGCAAGTCGCCTGCAGGCCCCGCCGCCGCGTGTTTTCAACCCGATCGAAGCCATTGCCACCAAAGTCCGTTTCCTGATCCGTGCTGGCACGGAGCGCTCGCGCTGCCCCCTGCCGCGCTGCCCCCTGCCGCGCTGCCCCCTGCCGCGCCGTCCTGCGCCGCGCCGTCCTGCGCCGCGCCGTCCTGCTGCCACGTCGCCCCGACAACGCGCGGCGACCGACCCGTCATAGTCAACGGGGCGTTAGCGAAGTCTTATCGCTGTTCCGTCGACACCGCTCCTGTTGTTGCAACCGAAGCGGTTGTGGCGTCCTCGGCCCGAGGTGCGCCTGTTAACCAAAATTTCAGCCCATTCTGCGAATCCGTAGGGCACGAGCTTGCGAATTTCAGGGGGTTTGGGCTTTGCGCGTACTGGCATTGGCATCGCAAAAGGGTGGCTCGGGCAAGACCACATTGTCCGGTCATCTTGCCGTGCAGGCCCAGCGGGCCGGGGCCGGACCGGTCGTGCTGATCGACATCGACCCCCAGGGTTCGCTGTCCGACTGGTGGAACGAGCGCGAGGCCGAGTACCCCGCATTCGCCCAGACGACCGTTGCGCGACTCGCAGCCGATCTCGCGATCCTGCGCCAGCAGGGCTTCAAGCTGGCCGTCATCGATACGCCCCCGGCCATCACCATGGCGATCCAGTCGGTGATCTCGGTTGCCGAACTTGTCGTCGTGCCGACCCGCCCCAGCCCCCACGACCTCCGCGCCGTAGGCGCGACGGTCGATCTCTGCGATCGCGCGGGCAAGCCGCTGATCTTCGTGGTCAACGCCGCCACGCCGAAGGCGCGGATCACCTCCGAGGCAGCAGTCGCATTGTCGCAGCACGGTACCGTGGCGCCGGTCACGCTTCATCACCGCACCGATTTCGCGGCGTCGATGATCGATGGCCGCACCGTGATGGAGGTCGATCCGGGCAGCAAGTCGGCAGCCGAAGTCGCGGCGCTGTGGACCTACATTTCCGAGCGTCTCGAAAAGAACTTCCGCCGCACCGTGTTCGCCGTGCCGCAACAGGCAGCGGCCATTCCGATGCCCGGCACCCATCGCCCGGCTGGCGGCTTCGGCCGCCGCGTCGTAGGTTCCTGAAGGAGGACGGGTGATGAGCAGTGCAAAGCCTCTCGCATCGCTTTCTCCCAGCCTGCTGGCCCGCAAGGGCGGTGCGCGTCCGGCCATGCGTCCGCAGCTCGCCATCAGCCTGGAAGATCAGCATCGCGTGATCTTCGGAACCGGCGAGGCGTTTCCCGCCCTTGCCCAGGACGATCTCGGCTGGAACGATCTTGGTGACGACCGGTCTGCGGCACCGGTCGCCGTCGAAAGCACGGCCGAGGCTCCCAAGCCGGTCGTGGTCCAGCAGATCGAGGCTCTCGCCGAAGCGGTGGCCCCTGCGCCCCGTGGCCGCACGAAGGGCGGCGTGCCCGTTCGTTCGGCCCTGAAGGAAGGTCGCAAGGCCGCCTTCACGCTCCGTCTCGACAATTACCGCCACTTGCGCCTCCGCCTTGCCTGCACGCTCGAGGATCGCAGCGCGCAGGCGGTCGTGATCGAGGCGCTCGATCGGTATCTCGCCGACCTTCCCGGGCTCGAGGATCTCGCCCGCCGCGCCATCACGCGCAATTGACCTTGCGAAGGAACCACCGAGGATGACCATCCAGTTCCCTGCCTTCGTCCCTAGCCGCACCGCCCGGCTGATCGTCTCGACCGCGCTTGCCGCAGGTGTCCTCACCGGGTGTGCCGCCGGGGGGGCGCGTCCGGACAAGTTCGCGTCGTCCGCGCGGACCGCGCTTGCCAAGGGCAGCGCGAGCGGCGCCATCGGCAACGCAGAAAAGGCCGTGCTCGCCGATCCGCGCAATCCGGCCTACCGTGTCCTGCTCGGCAATGCCTACCTCAAGGCCGGACGCTTCGAATCGGCGCGGCAGGCCTATGACGAGGCGATGGACCTCGGCGAGGATTCCAGCCGCACCGCGCTGAGCCTCGCGCTGGCGGACATCGCGCTTGGTCGCAATGCCGAGGCGATCGACACGCTGAACTCCTATCGCGAAAGCATCGCCGCTTCCGACTACGGTCTCGCCCTCGCGCTTGCCGGGCAGCCGGCGCAAGGCGTGTCGGTCCTGTCCGAGGCGCTGCGTGGTGGCGAAAACACCGCCAAGGTCCGCCAGAACCTGGCCCTGGCCTATGCGCTCGCAGGGCGCTGGCGCGAAGCGCGGACCATGGCCGCGCAGGATGTGCCCGCAGACCAGCTTGGCGACCGCATGGAACAGTGGGCCGTGATGGGGCAGCCAGAGCGCACCCGCGAACGCGTTGCCGGCCTGCTCGAGGTGCCCCTGCGGGGCGACTCCGGCCAGCCCGCCGCACTGGCGCTTGCCAATTTCCCGGCCGTCGAGCAACTCGCGGCCGAGGCCGCGACGCGCGCCGAGCCTGCTGACCAGCCTGCCGCCGCCGCAGCCCCCGCGCTTGCCGAAGCGTCGGTCCGCGAATTGCCGCCGGTCGAGCCGTCGGTAACGCCGGAACCTGCCGTCGCCGATTCCTCGTCGCAGCCCAGGCAGGCGCAGCTCGCCCTGATCGACGTGCCGCCTTCGCGCTCGAACCCGGTCGCGCCGCGCGTTCACCTGGCCGTACCCACCAAGGTCGCCACCACGCCCAAGGCTGCCGCTCCCGCACCAAGGGGGACGCATCTCGTCCAGCTCGGCTCCTTCTCCAGCGCCGAAGGCGCGCGCCGTGCATGGCGCCACTTCACCACGCGCAATCCGGAGCTGCGCGGCTATGGCAACGTCACGACCCAGGTCACGGTGGGCGGGCGCCAGTTCTGGCGCGTTCAGGCTGCCGGATTTGCGGGCTATGGCTCGGCGAGTTCGATGTGCGGCGCAGTCCGCTCGCGCGGCGGGGCGTGCATGGTCCTTCGCGGCGCCGCACCTGCGCTGCCTGGGCAGCAGCGCGCCGCTGAAACGCGCATGGCCAAGCGCTAGGGCGCCGATTTTCCTTCCGGGGGCGGACGGGCGCGGGTGCCTTGGCAATCCCGCGCCCATTTCCGTTTCAGTGGACCTGCTTGCCGCCCTTGAACAGCGCGGTGACCCGGCCTTCGACGGGTCGTCGGTCGAACGGGGTGTTTCCGGCGCTGGCGGCCATCTTGCCCGAATTGACGATCCACGGCCGCGCCGGATCGACGATCGCGATGTCGGCCTCGGCCCCTGTCTCGAGTCGTCCGGCATCGACCCCCAGTAGCCGCGCCGGGTTTCCGGCGAGCAGCTCGAACGCGCGTGCCAGATCGATCACGCCGTCGCGCACGAGCGTCAAGGTAAGCGGCAGGAGCGTTTCGGCGCCCGCCATGCCGGGCTCCGCGTCGGCAAAGGGGAGGCGCTTGTCTTCCGGCCCGCGCGGGTCGTGACCCGATGCGATGACGTCGATGGTGCCATCGGCAATCGCCGCGATCACGGCCTTGCGATCCGCGTCCGAGCGCAGCGGCGGCGAGAGACGGCAGAAGGTGCGGAAGCCGACGAGTTCGAGATCGGAAAGGACGAAGTGCGCAGGCGTGACCCCTGCCGTCACGCGCACGCCGCGCGCCTTGGCCGTCCGCACGAGATCCAGCGCCTGCGCCGTCGTCACCTGCCGGAAATGGACGTGGCAGCCCGACATTTCGGCAAGCGCGATGTCGCGAGCCACGGCCAGCGCTTCGGCCTCGGCCGGCGCGCTCGGCAGGCCGAGTCGCGTCGCCACCTCGCCTGCCGTCGCGACGGCCGATCCGGTTATCGCCGCATCCTCTGCATGCGTGACCACGACCAGCCTCAGCATCGCGCAGTAGCGCAGCAGGCGCAGCATCACGCCTGAATCGCCGATCCATGCCCGTCCGGTGGAGACAGCCTTGGCGCCCGCGTCGCGCATCAGCGCCAGTTCGGCCAACTCCGTTCCTTCCAGCCCGCGCGTTGCGGCGGCCAGCGGGTGGACCCACATGTCCGGCTTGCCCGACTGTGCGGCGAAGCGCACCCGCGCCGGATGGTCGAGCGGCGGCGCCTGGTCGGGCATGAGCGCCGCGCGCGTGATCCCGCCGAAATGGAACGCGGGCTTGTCGACCGCGAAGACGCCGAGGTCCACCAGCCCCGGCGCGACCAGCGCGCCCCCGGCGTCGAACACCGTGTCGCCGTCCTGCGGCGCCACATCGCCCAGCGCGACGATGCGTCCGCCCTCGCAGCGCAGGTTCCCGGCGACCGGCTCGCCCGAGCCCGGCACCAGCCGGCCGCCTATGATCGTGAGAGGCTGCGCGATCATGCCGAGGCTCCTTCCGCTTCCCAGCCCGGGGTGCGCCGTGCCCGCCGCGTCAGCACCTCGAGGCAGGCCATGCGGATGGCAACACCCATTTCGACCTGCCGCGTGATCAGGCTGCGCGTGGGATGGTCCGCCACGGTCGAATCGATCTCTATGCCGCGGTTCATCGGCCCGGGATGCATCACGAAAGCGTCGGCCTCCGCCCTGGCCAGCCGTTCGGGCGTCAACCCGTAGAGGTGGCGATACTCGCGCGGGGAGGGGATGAACTGTCCCGACATGCGCTCCTGCTGAAGGCGCAGCATCATCACGATGTTGGCCCCTTTGAGCGCCGCGTCGAAGTCGTGGAAGGGCGTCACGCCCATTGCCTCGATCTCGGCCGGCATCAGCGCGGGAGGCGCGCATACGCGGACTTCCGCGCCCAGGGCGGTCAGGCTCAGAATGTTGGATCGCGCCACGCGGCTGTGCAGGATGTCCCCGCAGATCGTCACTTTCAGACCATTGAGGTCCGATCCTGCGGGCAGCTTCATCGCATGGCGCATCGTCAGCGCATCGAGCAGGGCCTGCGTCGGGTGCTCGTGCTGTCCGTCGCCGGCATTCAGCACCGGGCAGTCCACCTTTTCCGCGATGAGGCGCACCGCGCCCGAACTGGCGTGACGGATGACGATTGCGTCCGCGCGCATGGCATTGAGCGTCATCGCCGTGTCGATCAGCGTTTCGCCCTTCTTCACGCTGCTGGTGGCGGCGTGCATGTTGACCACGTCCGCGCCCAGCCTTTTGCCCGCGATCTCGAAGCTCAGCAGCGTGCGGGTCGAGTTCTCGAAGAAGGCGTTGATAATCGTCAGGCCGTTGAGAAGATCGGTCGTCTTCTGGCTCTGCCGGTTCAGTTCCACCCACTGTTCCGCCTCGTCGAGGAGGTAGAGAATCTCGTGGCGCGCAAGCTGGCCGATGCCGGTCAGGTCACGGTGCGGGAAGGCGAGGCCGCCCGCTGGATAGCGGCCCGCTGCTGGGGTGTTCTGGCTTTGCATTGAAACCAGTTCCCTAGTCGCGGGTTGAAGCGGGCTCAAGCGGTTTCCCGCTGGCCTTGGGGAGTCGTCCACAATAGAGTCGAACCCATGAGCTTTGCCCGTTCCGTGTGGAAGATCCTCGTCGCCATCAAGGACGGTCTCGTCCTCCTGTTCCTGCTGCTGTTCTTTGCGGGCCTATATGCCGTGCTCGCGATGCGCCCCGCGCCCGGCATGGTGCGCGAAGGGGCGCTCTACCTGCCGCTCGAAGGCCGCGTAGTGGAAGAGGCGACCGAAATCTCGCCCGCCGACTTCCTGACCGGCCAGACCCCGGCGCCGGAATATGTCGAACGCGACCTGACCCGTGCGATCGAGGCTGCCGCCACGGACAAGCGCATCAAGGCCGTGGTACTCGATCTCGAATCCTTCGGCGGCGGCTCTGCCGTCCATCTTTCAAGCATCGGCGCCGCGATGGACAGGGTCCGCGCCGCCAGGAAGCCGGTCTTCGTTCGCTCGCTCATCTATACCGACGATGCGATGCAACTGGCCGCACATGCGTCGGAAGCGTGGGTCGATCCGATGGGCGGCGTCGCGATCACCGGGCCGGGCGGCACGATGCTGTTCTATAAGGGGCTGATCGACAAGCTGAAGGCCAACGTCCACATCTTCAAGGTCGGCACCTACAAGAGCGCGGTCGAACCCTACATGCGCGCGCAATCCTCGCCCGAGGCGCGCGAGGCGATGCAGGCGGTCTATGGCGCGATCTGGCAGAACTGGCAGGACGAAGTGCGCAAGGCCCGGCCCAAGGCCGACCTTGCCCTCGCGACGACCGACCCGGCGAAGTGGGTCGCAGACAATGGCGGCGATGCCGCGCAGGCCGCGCTGAAATCCGGCCTCATCGACCGCGTCGGTGACCGCATCGCTTTCGGTAAGCGCGTGGCCGAGGTTGTCGGCGCGGACGATCAGGGACCGCTGGGTTCGTTCAAGGCGACCGAGCTTCCTGTCTATCTGGCCGACAAGCCCGCCGCCAAGGACGGCAGTGCTATCGCGGTGGTGACCGTGGCCGGCGAGATCGTCGATGGTGATGCCGGACCCGGCGTTGCGGGCGGCGACCGTATCGCGGACCTCATCGACGGCGTGACACAGGCCGACGACTACGCCGGCCTCGTGCTGCGCGTCGATTCGCCCGGCGGCTCGGTCATGGCCTCGGAACGCATCCGGGCGGCGGTGGAGCGGGTCAGGGCCAAGGGCCTGCCGGTGGCGGTTTCGATGGGCAGCGTCGCGGCCAGCGGCGGCTACTGGGTTTCGACGCCCGCGCAGCGCATCTTTGCAGAGCCCAGCACGATCACTGGTTCGATCGGCGTGTTCGCCGTCCTGCCGACGTTCGAGCAGACCCTGCCGCAGTATGGGGTGACGACCGAACAGGTCCGCACCACCCCGCTTTCCGGCCAGCCCGATCTCCTCGGTGGTCTCAACCCTCAGGTCTCGGCGCTCATGCAGGGGCAGGTCGAACAGACCTACACCCGCTTCCTCGGCCTCGTCGCCAAGGCGCGCGGCAAATCCCCTGCCGACATCGACAGGATCGCGCAGGGACGCATCTGGGACGGCGGTACTGCACGCCAATTGGGCCTGGTCGACCAGTTCGGCGGGCTGGACGACGCGGTCGCATGGGTCGCCAAGCAGGCCAAGGCCGACAAGTGGCACGCCGAATACGTCGAGGACGAACCCAGCCCTGTCGCCCAGTTCCTCCGCCAGATGGAAACCGGCGAGGCACCCGAGGCAAGAGCGCACGATCTTGCAGGCGCGCTGGCAGCGCAGCAGCAGGGCCTTGTCGCGCGCATGCAGGCGGACCTGCTGCGGCTGATCGAAGGCGGCGGGATCAAGGCTTATTGCCTGGAGTGTGCAAGCGATGATCGGGGCACCGCGAATATGCGGCAGCGGAAGGCCGATTTGGGGCTTCTGGCCTGGCTCGGACGGCTGGTTGCCTGAGAGATCGGTTCGTCGAAACCACAACGCCGTCATCCTGAACTTGTTTCAGGATCCATCTCTCCCCACGAACCACAGGGTGGGTTGAAAGTTGGACCCTGAAACAAGTTCAGGGTGACGTTGCCCTGATAGGCAAGGTCGCCGAATCAGTCCGGCGGCATTGGCACTTCCTGCGGGCTTTGCGGTTCCGCCTGATCCGGCTCGACCACCGGCGTCTCGTCCGGCTGGATGACCGGCGGCACGCCGTCCGGTTCGATCACCGGGGGGCGTTCGGGCGGGGATTGCGGCTCGATTCGGTCGGGTCGCGGGGTATCGGGGTTGGTCGCCATCGTGCGGTCCTTCGAAGCAGTGTGCTTTCTTACCCAACTCGCCGCGATCATGGCAGGTTCCGGGCTCTCCCCTGGTTCGTCATTGCCAACGGGGCGAAGCAATCCGGAGCGGTTCTGCGCCAACACAGGATTGCTTCGTCGGCTTCACCACCTCACAATGACGAAGGCTCAATGGCTATCCCGCCCCCCAAATCCAAGGCGCTTGCCCTTTTCCGGCCACTGCGATAGGGGCTCCGCTCGCTTTTCGCCGGATGCGGGCGTGGCGGAACTGGTAGACGCAGCAGGTTTAGGTCCTGCCATCGCAAGATGTGGGGGTTCGAGTCCCTTCGCCCGCACCAGTCCGCGCGCCGGCGTCCGAACAGCTTTTGCCGTGCCCAGTGGCGCGTGTGTGATACGAGAAAGTTGGATCAGGATGCAGATCGTCGAAACCACCAACGAGGGCCTGAAGCGCGCCTACACTGTCACCATCCCCGCGGCCGACATCGCCGCCCGGGTCGAGGGTGAAATCAAGAAGATCGCGCCGCAGGTGCGCATGCCCGGCTTCCGCCCCGGCAAGGTTCCCGCCAACCTCGTCCGCAAGATGCACGGCCCGGCGCTCCACCAGGAAGCGCTGCAGACCACCATCCGCGAAGCGATGGACAAGCTGGTTGCCGACAACAAGCTGCGTCCCGCGATGCAGCCTGCCGTCTCGCTCGGCGAAGGCTATGACGAAGGCAAGGACGCCGAGCTGACCGTCGAGCTCGAAGTCCTGCCCCAGATCGAAGCGCCTTCGCTTGATGGCTTGAAGCTCGAGAAGCTCGTCGTTCCCGTCACCGAAGCCGAAGTCGACGAAGCCGTCGCCCGCATCGGCCAGGGCCAGAAGTCCTTCACCGACGCCAAGAAGGGCGCGAAGGCCAAGGACGGTGACCAGATCATCATCGACTTCCTCGGCAAGGTCGATGGCGTTGCCTTCGAAGGCGGCGCTGCCGAAGACACCCCGCTGGAACTCGGCGCGGGCCGCTTCATCCCCGGCTTCGAGGAACAGCTCGTCGGCGTGAAGGTCGGTGACGAGAAGACCATCACCGTCACTTTCCCCGAAGACTATCCGGCCGAAAACCTCAAGGGCAAGGAAGCCACCTTCGACATCACCGTCAAGGCGGTGAAGAACGCTGGTGAATTCGAAGCCAACGACGAATTCGCCAAGATGCTCGGCCTTGAAAGCCTCGAGCAGCTCAAGACCCTGCTGCGCGGCCAGCTCGAGCAGGAAACTGCCGGCCTGACCCGCACCCAGATGAAGCGCGCCCTGCTTGACCAGCTCGCCGCCGGCCACGACTTCGCCGTGCCGCCCTCGATGGTCGAAGCCGAGTTCGAGCAGATCTGGGCCCAGCTCCAGCAGGAAGCCCAGCGCGAAGAGAACCCGGAAGAGGCCCTGAAGGAAATCGAGGCCGAGAAGGACGATTACCGCAAGATCGCCGAACGTCGCGTGCGTCTCGGCCTGCTCCTGTCGGAAATCGGCCAGGCCAACGGGGTCCAGGTCACCAGCCAGGAAATGGAAATGCTGATCCGCCAGGCGGCGCAGCAGTACCGCGAACAGGACCGCCAGCGCTTTGTCGACTACGTGCGTTCCGAACCCCTTGCTGCCGCCCAGCTTCGCGCACCGCTCTACGAGGACAAGGTCGTCGACTTCCTGTTCGACAAGGCCGAAGTGACCGAGCGTGAAGTGACCCGCGAGGAACTCCAGGCCGCGATCGAGGCCGAGGAAGGCGCCGCCGCCGAAGCCAAGCCCGCCAAGAAGGCTCCGGCCAAGAAGAAGGCCGCCAAGGAAGAGGCTCCGGCCGAGGAAGCTGCCGCCGAGGAGAAGCCCAAGAAGGCCGCTCCGAAGAAGAAGGCCGCTGCGGCTGACGAAGCCCCTGCCGCCGAGGAAGCTCCGGCTGCCAAGAAGAAGGCGCCGGCCAAGAAAAAGGCCGAAGGCTGATCCATTACGGATTGATCCGGCCCGACGGGGCTGGATATCGGACGGCCCGGTGCGCTCAGGCGCGCCGGGCCGTTGCCGTTGGAGAGATCGCCCTTCGACCATCGCGCGGAGGAAAAGCTCCTCCAAAGCCGATCCGGTTCGCGATTCGCAGTTTCGGTTCGCTGTGACATCAAATGCTGGCCAGATCCTCCCAGAGGGGAAACGCGATGCATACCGTCCGCAATCGAATGGCCAATCGTCCGCCCGCCCGGTCAAAGGGCAAGCGCCCCAATCCCCGCGCGCCGGCCGTCTCCCCGCCGCCGTTCGTGCTCAGGGCGTCCGATCCGCCGAGCTTCCCTCCCGGCCTGATCGTCCCTGCGCCGCGTGGCGCAATCATCGCGACCCTGCCCTGGCCGGAAGCCGTCGCCTCTCCCGCGTTACCCGAACCGCCGGCCCCGTCGCCCCCGAAGCGCGCCAAGCCGCGCCGCAAGCCTGTCGCAAAGCCCGGGCGCAAGCGGGCAAGATCCTCGTCCCCAAAGCGTGCCGCAGCGCCGCCCCGGCGCCGGGCAAGGGCCGCCAAGGTCGCCGCGGCGCAACCCCCGTCCGTGCCGAAGCCCGCTATCGATGCCGCCACCACCGATGCGCTTCTCGACCGCGCATTGTCGATGAAAGCCGAACCGATGCCGCAGCCCAACTCGCCCGAGCCCACCGCTCTTCCCCCCGCCGCTCTATCCAGTGCCGAAGTGTGCCCGGATCAGCCGCTTTCGCGCTCGCGGTCGCTCGCGCTTCCTCCGCCCCGCAGCCTTGGTGAGGCGATCGGGCGGTGGCTGCGCGACGCGGGTCGCTGGATCGCGCGGCTGAGCGCGCGTCGGCGTCAGTCTCCGGCGGAAAGGGCCATGCTCGCCCGGGCAAGCGCGCGGCACATGGCCATCCAGTCGCAGCTCGCCGCCGATGCCACCCGGGTTCCGCCGGTCATTCGCCCCAGCGTTTGAGACGCGGCGTGGGTACTGCAACGCTGCGCGCCCGTTCGTAGGCCGCACCTGCCTTCAGCACCCGCGCGTCGTCCCACTTCGCCCCCATGATCGAAAGGCCCACCGGCAGGCCTTCCACCGCGCCCATCGGCACGGACAGGTGAGGGTAGCCGGCAATCGCGGCAAGGCTGCCCGCGCCCACGTCCAGGAAGTGGTCTCCCGTCACGAGGTCGATCGGCCAGGCAGGACCAGCCGTCGGCGCGACGAGGAAAGCGACGTCGTTTTCCTTCAGCAACCGGTCGATCCCTTCCGCGCCCGCCAAGCGCAGCGAATTGGCGCGTGCCGTTTCATAGGCAGCGCGGTCGGTCGTCGCTTCGGCCTGTTCGAACGTGTCCTGCCCGAACCAGCGCAACTCGGCGCCATTCGCCTTGTTGAAGGCGATTACGTCGGCAAGGCTGCGCACGGGCGGCTCGCCCGGAAGCGAGCGCAAGTATGCGCCCAGATCCTCGCGCAGTTCGAACAGCAATACCGTCAGTTCGTCGCGTCCCATTTCCGGCGGCGGAGAGTAGTCGATCTCGACCAGCCGCGCGCCTGCCCGGGCAAGGTCGGCCAGTGCATTGTCGAACAGGGTCACGACGCCCGGGTGCGCGCCAGCCTGCTTGCGCAGCACGCCGATCCGCACGCCGTTCAGGCTCGCGGTTTCCAGGCCGGCGCTAAAGTCCACCTTTCGCCGGTCTGCCTCCGCCGTCGCGGCGTCCTGCGGATCGCTGCCGACCAGTGCATTCATCAGCAGCGCGGCATCCCGCACGCTTCGTGTCATCGGCCCTGCGGTGTCCTGGCTGTGGCTGATTGGAACTACGTGGGTGCGGCTGACCATGCCCACCGTCGGCTTGAAGCCGACGATGCCGTTGACCGAAGCCGGGCAGGTGATCGACCCGTCCGTTTCCGTTCCGATGGCACCCCAGGCGAGGCCCGCCGCCACGGCTGCTCCGCTTCCCGAGGACGATCCGCACGGGCTGCGGTCAAGTGCGTGCGGGTTCTTCGTCTGCCCGCCGACAGCGCTCCAGCCGCTCGATGAGGCGGAGGAGCGGATGTTGGCCCATTCGGACAGGTTCGTCTTCCCCAGGATCACGACGCCCGCGCTGCGCAGGCGGGCCACCAGCGGGGCGTCCCGTCCGGTGACGTTGTCCTTCAGGGCAAGGCTGCCGGCGGTCGTCGCCATCGGGTCGGCCGTTTCGATGTTGTCCTTTATCAGCAGGGTCCGGCCCGCCAGTGGGCCGCGAACCTTGCGCGCCGCCTCCTCCATCTTTCGCGCGTCGGGGTTGATCGTGACCACGGCATTCAGCCTCGGCCCGGAGTCGTCGATGCGCGCGATGCGGTCGAGGTCGGCGCTCACGCCCTGCGATGCGGTGGCCGGTGAAGCCGCAACCAGCACTGGAATGACCCATCCCAGCCGGACAAGTCTCCGCATCGGACCTTTGCGCAAGCCTCTGCTCCTTAATGGCTTTGAAGAATGCAGGAGAATTGCGGGAAGTCCGCCCATCCGCAAGAGGCCCCCGAACAAGGGGCATGTCGCGGGATGTTGCGGGCCGCGGCCATGCCGCAGATTGCGTGTTAACCGACGAAATCCTTGCCGCCGCTTAATATCGCGGAAGCCTGCTGGGTGAACATTCATTAATGTTTACATATCGTTAACCGCGCATGCGGGACTTTGCAGGGGGACAAGTCGGAGGCCGTTTTCAAGGAGACGGTGCATGGATTGCGACATGGGCGGGGTCCCGGGCGAAGGCGGGACGGAGCCCGAAGCATGGGTGACGGAACTGGAGCGCCGCCGCGCATCGCGGCTCGATCGGTTGTTCCGCGGAGTGAAGCTGCGCGTCGACGACCGGGAATGCCTTGCTGTCGTGCGTGACGCATCGCCCTATGGCCTCAGGCTCCGGCTTTATCACGGATTGCCCGAACATCGGCGCCTGGCGATCGAATTGGCGAACGGCGAATGCCACCCGCTCCAGCTTGTCTGGCACAATGGCGATAACGCTGGCGTGTTCTTCGTCGAGCCGATCGACTACGAGGCCTTTCTGCGGGCTCTGAACGAACGCGGTGTCCCTGCCGATGTCGTCCGCGTCGGGCCAATGCGACGGCACCTGCGCGTCAACGTCCATCGCGAAGGCTACCTGCGGGCGGGAGGCTCGGCGGATCCGGTGGTCCTGAACGACATATCGCAGGGCGGTGCGTGCATCACCTGCAATGCATGGCTTTCGCTGGCTCAGCCGGTCACCGTCGATGCCGCGCCTTTCCCGCATCTCGAGGCGCGAGTCCGGTGGCGCGATCATCCTCGCTACGGGCTTGCGGTGACCCCCGTCCTGGCCTTCGACGAGCTTGCCCGGCTGGTTGCGGCGTCTGCCGGGTTCCCGCCCTGACCGATGACACCTCGACGCGGCATCGCCGGGCGGAGAATACCACCTATTACCCACGGGTTTGCCCGGATTTGCGGTTAACGCACTTGAACATCCCGCCATGGCACGCGACATAGGCCGCCTAAGCCATATGAGGATTCCCATGCTCGACCTGTTCGGCGCATCCAGCGCCCCCACTTTTGGCAATCAGGGGAAGTTCACCACCGATCCCGTCACCGGCGCGCTGATCCCGGTCGTGGTCGAACAGTCGAGCCGCGGCGAACGCAGCTTCGACATCTATTCGCGCCTCCTGCGCGAACGCATCATTTTCGTGACTGGCGAAGTCGAGGACCACATGGCCTCGGTGATCATCGCGCAGCTCCTGTTCCTCGAGTCGGAAAATCCCTCGAAGGACATCTCGATGTACATCAACTCGCCGGGCGGCGTGGTGACGGCAGGTCTCGCGATCTACGACACCATGCAGTACATTCGCCCCCGCGTGTCGACCGTGTGCATCGGCCAGGCAGCCTCGATGGGCTCGTTCCTGCTCGCCGCCGGTGAGCCGGGCATGCGCATCGCCCTGCCCAACGCGCGCATCATGATCCACCAGCCTTCGGGCGGTGCCCGCGGCATGGCGTCCGACATCGAGATCCAGGCGCGCGAGATCCTGCGCATCCGCAAGCGGATGAACGACCTCTACGTCAAGTTCACCGGCCGCTCGCTCGACGAGATCGAGAAGGCGATGGACCGCGACACCTTCCTCGAAGCCGAGGAAGCGATGAAGTTCGGCCTGGTCGACAAGGTGTTCGAATCGCGCCCCGCGACCGATTCGGTCGGCGAGGGCGAAGGTTCGGGCGGCGCGCCGGCCTGATCGGGGACTCCCCCGCCGTCTTAAGCCTGGCGAAAGGCTGGCGGGGGTAAGGACCTGTTACCTGTTTTCGAGTCCGGTTGATTAATGCCCTTGCGGTAGTAGGATGATCGGGCCCGCCTCTCGTGGAGAGGCGCCTGGGATGGAAGAATGACCAAGCTTTCCGGATCGGATACCAAGAGCACCCTCTACTGCAGCTTCTGCGGGAAATCGCAGCACGAGGTGCGCAAGCTGATCGCCGGGCCGACCGTGTTCATCTGCGATGAATGCGTCGAACTGTGCAACGACATCATCCGTGAAGAGACCAAGGCCGGCATCGCCGGGAAGAAGGACGGTGGCGTACCCACGCCGCGCGACATCTTCGAGACTCTGAACGATTATGTGATCGGCCAGGACCGCGCCAAGCGCGTGCTCTCGGTTGCAGTCCACAACCACTACAAGCGCCTCAAGCACAGCGGCAAGGGCGGCGACGTCGAACTGTCGAAGTCGAACATCCTGCTCGTCGGTCCGACCGGCTCGGGCAAGACCCTGCTTGCGCAGACGCTGGCCAAGACCTTCGACGTGCCGTTCACGATGGCGGATGCGACGACGCTGACCGAAGCCGGCTACGTGGGCGAGGACGTCGAGAACATCATTCTCAAGCTGCTCCAGGCCTCGGACTACAACGTCGAGAAGGCCCAGCACGGCATCGTCTACATCGACGAGATCGACAAGATCAGCCGCAAGGCGGAAAATCCGTCGATCACGCGCGACGTGTCGGGCGAAGGCGTGCAGCAGGCCCTGCTCAAGCTGATGGAAGGGACGACCGCCTCGGTTCCGCCGCAGGGCGGGCGCAAGCATCCGCAGCAGGAATTCCTCCAGGTCGACACCACGAACATCCTGTTCATCTGTGGCGGCGCCTTCGCGGGCCTCGAAAAGATCATCGCCGACCGCCTGCAGAAGCGTTCGATCGGTTTTGGCGCGCATGTTGCCGATCCCGACAAGCGCAAGGTCGGCGAACTGCTCCAGAAGGCAGAGCCCGAGGATCTCCTCAAGTTCGGCCTGATCCCGGAATTCGTCGGCCGTCTCCCGGTGATCGCGACGCTCAACGACCTCGACATCGAGGCGCTGGTCAAGATCCTCAAGGAGCCCAAGAACGCACTGGTAAAGCAGTACGCCAAGCTCTTCGAGCTTGAAGACGTCACCCTGACCTTCACCGACGACGCTCTCGAGGCGATCGCCAAGAAGGCCATTGAACGCAAGACCGGCGCGCGCGGTCTGCGTTCGATCGTCGAAGGCCTTCTGCTCGACACCATGTTCGACGTGCCGACCGAAAGCGACATTGCCGAAATCGTCGTCGACAAGGATGTCGTCGAAGGTCGCAAGGAACCCGTCCGTGTCCTCAAGGGCAAGGAAGAAGCGGCCTGAACGCTCGCTTCATCGGAACATGAAAAGGGCGGGTGCCGAAAGGCGCCCGCCCTTTTTCGTTGCCCATCCCGTGCAAAATCTACTTCGTCATTGCGAGCGGAGCGAAGCAACCCAGAGCGGCTTGCATGGATGCTGGATCGCTTCGCCGGCTTTTCCTCCTCGCAAGGACGCAGTTCATCGCCAGGCCCATCTCCCCTCCCGCACGGAGGAAGGGGAGGGCCTTTCCCGGGATCAGTTCGGCAGCGAAACCGCGTCGGTCACGTGGATCACGCCGTTCTTCTGCATCACGTCAGCCTGCGTCACGTGGGCCATTCCGCCCTTCTCGTCGGTCAGCATCACCGTGTCCCCCATGAGCGAGGCGACAAGCTTGCCGCCCGATACCGTGGTCAGTACGGCCTTGCCGCCATCGGCCTTGATCCGGGCGACCAGATCGGCTGCGGTTACCTTGCCCGCCACGACATGGTAGGTCAGGACCTTGGCAAGCGTCGCCTTGTTCTCGGGCTTCAGCAGCGTGTCCACGGTGCCTGCGGGAAGCTTGGCGAATGCCGCGTTGGTTGGCGCGAACACGGTGAACGGACCGGCGGAGTTCAACGTGTCGACCAGCCCCGCAGCCTTGACGGCTGCCACCAGGGTCGTGTGGTCGGCTGAATTCACGGCGTTCTCGACAATCGTTCTGGACGGGTACATCGCTGCGCCGCCGACCGTCTGGGTCTCTTCATGGTGGTTGGCATAGGCCGGGGTGATGAACACGGGCGCGGCCGTGGCTGCGGTGGATGCCAGGGCGGCGATCAGGAACTTGACGCTCATTGGAAACTCCTCGTTGGAATCTTGCACGCGACCGGTGTCCTTCCTGCGGACGCCCGGCCGGCCCCTTCCGCCCGCCAAGGTGGCGTCATTGCCCTGCAAAACCACATGACCGATGGTGCAGGTATATGATTATGAAGGATAAATGAAAAAAGGGCGCGCTGCGCGAGGCAGCGCGCCGTAGAAGATTTGACGCCGGCCGAAGGGAACGAGTAGCCGACACGTCAGGGAGGAACCGGGAAAGAGGGGTAGTTTCCGGCCCGGTTGGAACGTCTCCGGCAGGCAATATGATCGCGCTCCACAGCCCGCGCGAGGTGTCCTTTGGACTCATGTCCACAAGGTCAGGTGGGCCCCCTCAGACGGTCTGGTCGCTCGCCAGGATGCATTCCGCCCCGTCCAGCGTCTCGACCTGGATGGTCGGGTGGCCGATGCGGAACCTGTCGTGCAGTTCCTGCGCCAGGTGGTGGAGGAAGGTGTCACCCGGGTAGCCGCTGGGCATGACGAGGTGCGCGGTCAGCGCGGTCTCGGTCGTGCTCATCGGCCAGATGTGCAGGTCGTGCACCGCCTCGACTCCGGGTTGGCCTGTCAGGAACGTCCGGACCTTGCCCTCGTCGATGCCGGGCGGCACCGCGTGCAGGCTCATCTTCAGGGAGTCCTTCAGCAGGCCCCAGGTGCCGATGGCGATCACGCCGACGATGGCCAGGCTGGTGGCGGGGTCGATCCATTGCCAGCCGGTCAGGCTGATGGCGAGGCCCGCCAGGACCACGCCTGCCGATACTGCCGCGTCCGCCGCCATGTGCAGATAGGCGCCGCGGATGTTGATGTCGTGCTTGCGTCCGCGCATGAACATCAGCGCCGTGGCCGTGTTTATGGCGATGCCGATGCCCGCCACGATCATCACCGGCGCGCCGTCGACCGGTTGCGGATCGACCAGGCGGCGGATCGTCTCGAGCAGGATCGCGCCCAGCGCGACCAGCAGGAACGCGGCGTTGGCGAGCGCGGCAAGGATCGAGCTGGACTTGAAGCCATAGGTGAAGCGCGCCGAAGGCGGCCGCGCTGCCAGCAAGCTCGCGCCCCAGGCAATGACCAGGCCGAGCACGTCGGACAGATTGTGCCCCGCATCGGCGACCAGCGCCATCGAGCCGGCGACGATGCCGTAGGCCGCCTCGACGATCACGAAGGCCAGGTTCAGCGCAATGCCGATGGCGAAGGCGCGGCCGAAGTTGGCTGGGGCGTGCCCATGCCCATGCCCGTGCCCGTGATGATGGTCGTGGTCGTGGTTATGGTGATGATGATGATGGCCGCCGGACATGGGCCATTCCTAACGCGTCGCAGGCGGGCAGGAAACAAGCGAAGTGCCAGGGGGCCTGTAAGCCGGGTTCTGTAGCGCCGACGGTATCCCACGAGTGGACCGTATCGCCGCTGGCAGCCATTCCTCTAGGCGGACCGTTGCCGGAACGCTCAAGCAATCAACCCGGACTGCTGGCCCGAAACCGGCCTGCCCATTGCTGGGCGCGCAGTCCCTATTCGATCTTGCTCCGGGTGGGGTTTGCCGTGCCGCTTCCGTTGCCGGTCGCGCGGTGCGCTCTTGCCGCACCCTTTCACCCTTGCCGCCTGGGTCCGAAGACCGGAGCGGCGGTCTGCTCTCTGTGGCACTTTCCCTTGATCGGTTGCCCGACCCGGCGGGCGTTACCCGCCACCCTTGTTTCGTGGAGCCCGGACTTTCCTCGGCATCGTGAGATGACGCGGCTGCCCGGCCCCCTGGCGACGGGTCACCTAGCATGCCCGAGATCGCGTTCCAACAGGAGTTCGAAGAGCAGCGCGCCGATCTGCCCGTCGACCTGCCCGTCGATCCGCTGCGGTCGCCAGCGCCGCTGGAACGCGCGCACAGCGGCCGGCGGATCGGTAATGTCGTAGCCAAAGCGTTCGAGGGCGAGGAAAAAGGCGCCCTCGTTGTCGTAGAGAAGCCGCATGGACAGCTTCGGCGTCGGCAGGCAAAGGCGGTGGCGGGCGAGGAGTTCCCAGGGGAACAGCTCGCCCGGATCGTCCTTGCGCGCCGGAGCGACATCCGAATGGCCGACGACGTTGGCGCGCGGGATGTCATGGCGCTTCACGATGTCCGCCAGCAGTGGCAGCAGCGCCTCGATCTGCGCATCCGGGAAGGGGCGGTAGCCGAACTCGTGGCCGGGGTTGACCAGCTCGATCCCGATGCTGGCCGAATTGACGTCGGTGATCCCGCGCCAGGAAGAGCGCCCGGCGTGCCAGGCGCGCTTTTCCTCGTCGACGAGCTGGGTGACGGTCCCGTCCTCGTCGATCATGTAGTGCGCCGACACTTCCGCCGCCGGATCGCACAGGCGTTCCAGTGCGGCATCGGCGGTCTCCATGCCGGTATAGTGGAGGACGACCATGCTGACCGGCAGCTTGCGCTCGTTCCAGTTCGGAGAGGGTATCTCGCGGTGGACGAGCCAGCGGCGCATGGTGCCCCCCGTTCCGTCAGGCCGAGGGAAGGACCGCGCCGAGGACGAGGCTGTCGGGCGCGATGTGGACCTGTACGCCGCCGCCGACCGCAGCGGCGAGTTGGTGGACCATCGCCGCAGGGGCGGTCCGGCTCGACAGTTCGCTTGTCGGAAGGGCGCCTTCCAGGGCCTGCCCGATGGCCGGGTCGAAGGCGATGCGCTGGCCGGCAGCGCGCACGACGATCTCCGTTACCCCGTCACGGACTTCGGCGCCGACGTCCAGCGTTCCGCCGCGCACCAGCGCGTCGAGCCCGATCAGCGCAAGGTTGAGCAGCGTCTTGACCGCAGGCTTGGGCAGGCTGTCCACGCCGAACATCCAGTTCACGGCAACCCGCCCGTTCGCGCCGACGAGCGCGTCGACCAGCGGGCGCGCTTCGTTGACCGGCACCTGTTCGCCAAACCCGCCGGCGGCGCCGAAGGCGAGGCGGAAGAACTTGAGCTTGTCGGCCGATGCCTTCGCGCTCTGTTCGAGAAGCTCGAAGCAGCGCTGGCGCATCTCGGGGTCCTTCTCGTCGGCAAGAAGTTCCAGACCATTGGACAGTGCGCCGACGGGGCTGAGCATATCGTGGCAGAGGCGCGAGCAGAGCAGGCTGGCAAGGTCGAGTGCGGAGACGGTCATGTTCAGGTTTCGAACCTTTTTACTTAACAGGGTTTACACAGTTTACACTGTCCAGAGAACCATGCCGCGCCCCGCCCGAAGGTCGGCAAACCCCTGCGGAGAGGCGGCTTTCCGAAAAGGGGGGAGGCGGTTCGTTCTCATCGCTTGCACCCAGCCTTAGCCTTGGCACACGCGGTAGGAAAGCGGTTCGAAGCCGTCCGACCCGTCGTGCCAACACGTAATCGCATCGCCGGCAACAATCGCCCAGACCCTGCCGTCGTGCGCGGCCGATGCGGCATCGGTAGCCGAAGGCGCCGCAATGCCGTTCGGGTGCGAGTGGAAGTAGCCGAGGACCTGGGGGCCGGCTCCCGACCGGGCCAGACGGTGCGCGCCGATGAGCGCCGCAGGGTCTATCTCGAAGTGGCGCGCGGGGTCCTGTGCCACGTTTGCCGTCGCCACTGCGGTTTCGACGCAGGTGCCGTGCCCCAGCAGCAATCCGCAGGCTTCGTGCCGACCGGCACCGGCCGCTGCGGCCAGCATCGCCTCGCGGACACCGGGACCAAGAACGATCGTCATCTCGCATATCTGGCCTCCCCACGGCGCGGAGGCAAGGCGGCGCGCATGGATAAAGCCGATCCAGTCCCCCAAGTGGCATTACCTAAGGCCGTCCTTGCGCCAATTTCACCGATGCCAGGGCACAGGGGATGCGAAAAATGCGGCACTTGCATGCCGGAAGATCATACCCGGAGCGGAGGCAGCCGATGCTGCAAGGGCAGTCGATCACCAGGAAAGTCATGGCCGGATGCCTGATCCTTGGCCTCGGCGCCATGGCGTCCACGGGCCTCGGCCTGGCCGGGACCGTGCGGCTGGAGGCGGCTATGGAGAAGCTCAATGCCGCGACCGCCCTGCTGCGTGCGCACATGGAGGCCGACATGGGGCACGACGCAATCCGGAGCGAAGTGGTTAGCATCGTCGCATCCAGGCAGACGGCGGCCATCGACGGGCTTGCGGCGGGTCGCGAACTGGCCGACAGGCTGGTCGAGTTCGAGAAGAACATGGAACCGACCGCCAAGGTCGAGGATGCGCCGGAAGTGAGCGCCGCGCGCGCGGCAGCCGACCCTGCGTTCAGGGCCTATGTGGCGATCGGCCGCGAAGTTTCGGCTGCCGCAGAACGCGGCGCTGTGCCGGGCGATGCCGAACTGCAGAGGTTCCAGCATCTGTTCACGCAACTTGAAGCGGATATGTCGAAGATCTCCGACGCGGTCGAGGCGCATTCGAGCGAGACGGTCGCAGAGGCAAGCTCTGCCGCCGCTCAGGCGCGCGTGCTTGGCATCGGCAGCCTGTTCGTACTGCTTGGCATTCTCGCCGCGGTGGTCCGGTTTGCCCGCCGCGATCTCGTCGACCCGGTCATCGCCATTGCCGGAAGGGTCCGGGCCATGTCCGACGGGCGGCTCGACGTGGAAATGGACGGGGCCCGACGGGCCGACGAGATTGGCGACCTTGCGCGCTCGGTCGTGGCCCTGCGCGACAACCTCGCCCAGGCGCGGGCCGAGACCGCCGGGCAGGCGGAAGCGATCGTGGCTTCGATCGGGGCTGGGCTGAGCCAGCTTGCTTCCGGCAACGTCGGATATCGAATTCGCGAGACGCTCGCCGGTCCGTTCCAGAAGCTGCGCGACGATTTCAACCGCGCCATGGACGAGATGGCTTCCGCCCTGTGCGCGGTGCAGACGGCTACCGCGACGCTCGATGCGGTCGCGCGCGATATCGGCGGTGCGGCGGGGGACCTGTCCAACCGCAACGCCAACCAGGCCGCCAGCCTGCAGGAAACCGCGGCCGCCATCGCCAGCCTTGCCCAGCGCGTCGCTGGATCGTCCGAGGCCGTCACGGCCGCACGGGCAGCCGTCGGCCACGTCGGCAGCGAGGTCAGCCGGGGCGGCGGCGTCATCGACGACGCGGAGCAGGCAATGGATCGGATAGAGATCGCCTCACAGGAAATCGGCACGATCGTGGGCGTCATCGACGGCATCGCCTTCCAGACCAACCTGCTCGCCCTGAACGCCGGGGTGGAGGCCGCGCGCGCGGGTGAATCGGGCAAGGGCTTTGCCGTTGTCGCCAGCGAGGTTCGCGCGCTTGCCCAGCGCAGCGCCGACGCGGCGCGGGAGATCAAGCAACTTATCGCCAACTCCTCGTCCGAGATCGGTGACGGTGTTCGGCTGGTGCGCGATGCCGGCAGCAGCTTGCGCGCGATCAGCGCGCAGATGGACGAGATCAACCGCGTGATGGAGGTCGTGGAGGCGGGCGCCAGCGACCAGGACGTTTCGCTGCGCTCCATCGACGAGACGTCGCGCCAGATGGAACAGATAACCCAGAGCAACAGCGCGGTCGCGGAACAGGTCGGCAATGCGAGCCATGCCGTCGTCTCTGCGATCGAGGACGTGCTGCGGCAGTTGCAGCGTTTCGAGATCGGTGAGGCCCGGCGCCCTGCACAAATCCAGGCGCTTGCCGCATGATCGGGCGTCGGACATCGCATATCGGCCTTGCGGCACTCGCACTCGCGCTTGCGCTTGCGCTTCCGGCCGCCCCGGCCTTCGCCGAGGAGGAGGGACCGATCACGTTCGGCGCCGAAATCACGGTCGACCTTGCCGGGACCGTTTCGGGGGCGAGCGACGAAAGGCCGAGGGTGCTTACCAACGTCAATCTCGTCGCCGATCTCGACCTTGCCCGGCTTGCCGGATGGCGGGGCGCGACGATGCATGTCGACGTACTCGACAATCGCGGCGGCCGTCCCAACGATGCGACGGGCACCTTGCAGGGGGTCGACAACATCGAGGTGCCAGATGCGGGATTGCGCCTGTTCGAGGCCTGGGTGGAACAGGATCTTGGCCGGGGCGCAACGATGCGGTTCGGCCTCTACGACGTGAACAGCGAGTTCTATGCCAACGACGGGGCGGGCCTGTTGATCGCGCCACCTTTCGGCATCGGATCTGAACTGGCGGCGACGGGGCCGAACGGGCCTTCGATCTTCCCGTCGAGCGCTCTGGCCATGCGCGTTCACGTTCCGCTCGGGTCCGTCTTCGCGCGGTTCGGTGTCGTCAATGCGCGGGCCAGCACGCTGGGCGACAACGGCGGCATCGACTTCAGCTTTCGCGACGGGGTGCTGTTGATCGGCGAGGTTGGCCGTGCGGGCGGACGCGTGCGCGGCACGTTGGGGGCATGGCGCTATTCCCGCTCCCCCGAGGATCTCGCCGAGACCGGGGCCGACGGTGCGCCGCTGCACAAGCCGGCTCAGGGCGCCTATGGCGTGGTCGAGGTGGACCTTCTTGCAGATGATGCAAGGCAGTTGTCCGCGTTCCTGCGCCTCGGCCTCTCTGATCCGCACACCACGCCATATCGCGGCGGCTTGCAGGCCGGTTTCCTGCTTGCTCCGGCAATCGCCGGGCGCGAGGACAGCCAGGTTTCACTCGGGCTGCACCATGCCTGGACCAGCGACCATTTTCGCGAGGCGGTGCGCGCCGAGGGCGGTACGCCGGCCAACGAGACGGTGGTGGAACTGACCTATGCGGACCGCGTCTTCGGCCCGCTGGTGCTTCAGCCCGACATCCAGTGGGTCCGCCATCCGGGAGGAGACCGCGCGCGACAAGATGCGGTCGTGGCGATCATGCGCGCGCGGTTGAGCTTCTGAGCAGCCCTTGCCGGAGGTCGCCGTGCTACCCATATGGCCGGGAATGGGGGGCACCGACAGCATCATTTCCGGACAGGTCCCCGCAGGTGGCCAGAGACTCGACAAGGCCCTGGCCGACGCCAGCGGCCTCTCGCGCGAGCGGGTCAAGGCTCTGCTTGGTGAAGGGCGTGTCCGGCTGGGTGGGGCGGTAGTCTCGCAGGCCTCGCTCAAGCCCGCCGAGGGCACACCGTTCGAAATCCACGTACCCGAGGCGGCCCCCGCCGAAGCCATCGCGCAGGCAATCCCGCTGGTGGTCGTCCACGAGGACGACGCCCTGATCGTGGTCGACAAGCCTGCGGGACTTGTGGTCCATCCGGCTGCGGGCAACCCCGACGGGACGCTGGTCAACGCCCTGCTGCATCACTGCCGTGGGCAGCTTTCCGGCATTGGCGGGGTGGCCCGGCCGGGGATCGTCCATCGCATCGACAAGGATACTTCGGGCTTGCTGGTCGTGGCGAAGACCGACGCCGCCCACGAGGGACTGGCACGGCAGTTCGCCGATCATTCGATCACGCGTGCGTACAAGTGCGTGACCGCAGGCGTGCCGATGCCGCCTTCTGGCACGGTGCGCGGGGCGATCGCGCGATCGAGCCATGATCGCAAGAAGATGGCGCTGGTCGATGACGGGCGCGGGAAGCATGCGGTCACCCATTTCCGAACGCTCGCAGCGCTTCAGGGCGCCGCGCTTGTCGAGTGCCGGCTGGAGACGGGGCGAACCCACCAGGTGCGCGTTCACCTTGCGTCAATCGGCCATCCGCTATTGGGTGATCCGGTCTATGGACGCACACCTTCACGCCTCAGGCCGCTGCTCCAGCGGCTCGGGTTTCACCGTCAGGCGCTTCACGCGGCGGAGCTGGGATTCATCCACCCCGTCACCGGCGCACCGCTCCACTTCGCCAGTCCGACGCCCGTCGACATGCGGGAACTCATCGTCGAACTGTGCGCTGAAGGTCAGGATGCAAAGCTCATGGCGATGGTGTAGAGAAGGAAGCTGGAGTCGCCCGAAAGGCGGCTTCGCAATGTGTGGTCCCGCCGCCGGTCGCCCATCAGGGGGCCGACAAAGGGGAACCGACGCGACGAAAGGAATATTCAGGTGAGTGAGGAAAAGACCGCGCTGACCGTCCCCGCGCTGGGTGGGGAAGCCAGCCTCAACCGCTATCTCTCGGAAATCCGCAAGTTTCCCGTGCTGACGGCAGAGCAGGAATACATGCTCGCCAAGCGCTTTCAGGAACATCAGGACCCCGAGGCCGCCGCACAACTGGTGACGAGCCACCTGCGGCTCGTGGCGAAGATCGCCATGGGCTATCGCGGCTATGGCCTGCCGGTGAGCGAGCTGATCAGCGAGGGCAACATCGGCCTGATGCAGGGCGTCAAGAAGTTCGAGCCGGACCGGGGTTTCCGTCTGGCGACTTACGCGATGTGGTGGATCAAGGCCTCGATGCAGGAATTCATCCTGCGCAGCTGGTCGCTCGTGAAGATGGGCACCACCGCCGCGCAGAAGAAGCTGTTCTTCAACCTGCGGCGAATGAAGAAGAACCTCGAGGCTTTCGAGGATTCCGACCTTCATCCCGACGACGTGAGGAAGATCGCGACCGACCTCGGCGTACCCGAGCAGGAAGTGGTCAACATGAACCGGCGCATGATGATGGGCGGCGATGCGTCGCTCAACGTCTCGATGCGCGAGGACGGCGAAGGATCGTGGCAGGACTGGTTGACGGACGACCGTCCGCTCCAGGATGAAACCGTGGCCGACGCCGAGGAAGCGCAGTATCGCCACGAACTGCTGGTCGAGGCGATGGAAAGCCTCAACGAGCGCGAGCGCCACATCCTGACCGACCGCAGGCTGATCGACGATCCCAAGACGCTCGAGGAACTGAGCCAGGTCTACAACGTCAGCCGCGAACGCGTGCGTCAGATCGAGGTGCGCGCCTTCGAGAAGCTGCAGAAGGCGATCCAGCGCATCGCGGTGGAGCGCAAGCTCCTGCCGGCATAAGGATCGGGTGGATCGGATGAGCGGGGCAAGGTGAATTGCTATTTTGCCCCGTCGTCCTAGAATGTACCCAGTTTGCCGCCCCGGCGGCGCGAACAGCGAGTGAAGTCATGTCGAACAAGGATCTTGCTTGATCGTCCGTGCCTGATCAGCTGGCGGCTTTCGCAGCAGACAGCCAGTCGAGACGGCTTTTTGAAACGGGAGCCTTGGCGGGCTCCCGTTTCTGCTTGTTGTAGGTCTTCGCTTCCTCGAGCAGCCACCGAGCGTTCTCCAGCCACAGCGGATTGTCGTAGGGTTGTTCGCTGCCGCGCGTGACGATGTGGCTTTCGAAATTGGTCATCGTGCGAATAATCGCCTCGTCGTAGAGGTCTAGCACGTCCTCCTTCGGCAACAGGTCGCGGCGGCACAGCATGCCCACCGTTTCGATCCAGTTTGGCAGCGCCATGAGCGTGGCGTAGCGGTCCGATGCGGCAATGGCAGGTGCGTTTTCAGTGCCTTCCGGCTTTTCCTGAAGTTCCCGCGCAACGTTCCACAACTCGTTGAGCTGGTGCGAGAACTCGGTGGCAACCAGCTTGCGGATGGCATCGGGCGCGCGGTCGCGCGGGTTGGTTGCGAGGGCCGAGGCTTCGGCGGCGTTGGCGAGGCTGCGGCAGGCCTTGCGCGAGGCGTAGGATGCCTCGCTTTCGAACTCGCGGTCGATCGACAGGAGCAGGTTGGCGCGGGCTATCTGCACCTGCATTTCCTGCGCCGAGGCGGACATGCCAAGCTGCCGCAGCGCGACGCGCGAAGCAAAGACCGCCGTCAGCGCCGTGATCCATGCGGGTGCCGTGCCAAGCCATTCCATCGCCGTGTCTCCTGTCCGATGCGGGCAATATGGGGCGCGGCACCGCCGATGCTCACAGGAACTTGCGCCATTTTGGCGGCATGCTTCTCCAGCGGTTCGAGGCCTCCCCGCCTTGCGCAGCGCCGCCGACTTCCGCATATTCGCGGCCAATGCTTGACGAGTTGAAGAACGAACGCCGCTCCGTGTCCACGCATCCTGGCCTTGCGAGCCGGGTCGGATGGTTCGTGGCCAAGCTCCTTGCCGCTTTCCTGTTCATCTCGGTCGCGCAGGTGATCATCTACAAGTTCGTCCCCGTGCCGATCACGCTGACCATGCTGCTGGACGAGCATTCGATCACCAAGGACTGGACGCCGCTCGACGAGATCGACCGCGACATGGTCGATGCCGTGATTTCAGGCGAGGATGGCAAGTTCTGCCTGCACAACGGCTTCGATCACGAGGCGATGATGCAGGCGTTCCGGCGCAACCAGCAGGGCGGGCGCATCCGGGGCGGGTCCACGATCAGCCAGCAGACGGCCAAGAACGTGTTCCTGTGGCAGGGGGGCGGTTATCTGCGCAAGGGGCTTGAGGCCTGGTACACCGTGCTGATCGAGACGATCTGGGGCAAGCGGCGGATCATGGAAGTCTACCTCAATGTCGCCGAAACCGGGATCGGTACCTACGGGGTGGAGGCTGGCGCGCAGCGCTATTACGGCAAGAGCGCGCGCAAGCTCAGTTCGGTCGAGGCGGCGCGGATCGCCGCCGTGCTGCCCCTGCCCAAGAAGCGCGAGGTCAAGGGGGCCGGAGGCTTCACGCGCCGTCACGGCAATGCCATCGCCCGCCGCGTCACGGTGGTGAAGAACGGTGCGCTCGATTCCTGCGTCTACCGGTAAAGCGCAATGAAAAGGCGCGGGAGGATCTCTCCCCCCGCGCCCATTCCGGTCGGCCTTGTCGGCCGGGTCAGAACTCGAAGTGGATCGAGCCGACGAAAGTGCGCGGCGAGCCGAACTCGACCTGCGGGTTGTTCGAGGCGGCAGCCTGCGTCGACAGGTTGCCGATGTAGAACTTGTCGAACAGGTTGATCACGTTGAGCTGCAGGTAGATCGAACCCTTGTCGTTGACCTTGCCGAGGTTGACGCGCGCATCGAGATCGACCGTGGTGTAGGACGGTGCGATCACGTCGTTGATGTCGGTCAGGAAGCGGTCGCCCACGTACTTGACCTGCGCGCCAATCGAGACGGGCTCGTAGTCGAACTGGGCGCGGCCGCCGACCTGCCACTTCGGCGTTTCGGCCACGAACTTGCCCTTGGTCGGCGAGAGGATCGCGCCGGCGGGCGAGACCACGTCGTCCCTCAGCTTCGCGTTGGTGTAGGACGCGAAGGTGTAGAGCGAGAACATGTCGACCGGGCGCACCGCGACGCTGGCGTCGAAGCCGTAGCTGCGCACGCGACCGACGTTGCGGTCGAGGTTGAGCGAGCTGCCGTCCTCGAGCAGCACCTGCGACGAGATGATGCGGTTCTTGTACCCGATGTACCATGCGCTGGCCTGGGCCTGGACGACGCGGCTGGTATAGCGCGCGCCGAGGTCGAAGCTGTTGGTGCGTTCCGGCTTCACCAGCGAGGTCGGCTGGATCTTCACGCCATCGAACCCGTAGAGGTTGTCGGTACGCGGGGCCGAGAAGCCCTGGCTGAAGTTGCCGAACACGTTGACCTGCGGCGTGATCTTGTAGACGAAGCCGGCATTGGGCAGGACTGCGCTGTAGGCCACCTTGCGGGCGGCGTAGGGCGCGGCATAGGCCGGGTACTTGGCTTCGACCACGGCATCGCTTTCCGAGGTGCAGTAGGCGTCGTTCGAGCTACCGGCGATAGTCCAGCAGTTGTTGGTCAGGTTGCGGCGGAAGAACGGCGCGCGCACGCCGGCCTGCACGGTCAGCGTATTGTCGAAGTACTTGCCGATGTATTCGCCCGCGACCTGGTGCAGGATCGCGTAGGACAGGCGGTCGCGCTTCTGGAGGACGTTGCCGGCCGCATCCTTCACCGCGGAATCATCGTCGCCGATGCCGCCGAAGACGTTCAGCGGGTTGCCGAGCTGGTCGAGCCGACCCGCTTCGCCGGTCTGGCGGTGCTTGGCGCGGTCCCAGGTATAGGCAACGCGGAAGGTATTTTCCGGCGACGCTTCGTAGCGCAGCGAAAGCGTGGCGCCGAGACGGTGCGTGCGGGTGTTCGACGGGAACAGCAGACGCACGAGATCATCCGTATCGCCATCGCCATTGATGTCGACGCCGCTCGCGACGCCACCGCCGATGCGCGTTCCCTGGCGGCTGTAGACGCCCGAGACGCTGCGGTTGGCGTCGGATTCCGCGAAGACCGAGGTGCCGCCGCCATTGGCGAGGACATACTGATAGCTGGCATCAAGCGTCGCGATCAGCTTCTCGCTCAGCGCGAAGCGCGAGTTGAAGCGGATGTTGCCGGTGTTCGAAGGGTTGATCGAGGTATTGTAGTAGTTGGCGCAGGACGACGCGTCCGACTGTTGGCCCGCACCACCGCTGCTGCTGGGCAGCGTGCAGGTGGCATCGTTGTTGAAGTTGAAGATGGTCTCCTGCTGCGCGTCGGTCAGGTTGCCGAGATCGAGCGGGGAAGCGGGAGTGATGCTGGCCGACGCCGGGATCGTGGCGGAGCCCAGCAGGGTGCGCATGTCGTTGATGCCGACGCGGCGATAGAAGTTGTTGCGGTTCTCGTTGTAGTGGCCTGCGAGGCTCACGAAATCACCGTTTTCGCCGATCGGCTGGTACACGCGGACGTTGTACTGCTGCTTGTGGATGCCGCCTGGGCCGCGGAACTGGTCGTACTTGGTGTCGCTGGCCGAGAAGAACGCGCGGGTGCCGAAGGGCGTGAACACGCCGGTGTCGATCACGCCGAACACGCGGTTGTAGTTGAAGGTGCCGTGCGAATAGTTGATCGCGGCGCCAAGCTCTTCCTTGGGCAGGCGGGTGCGGTAGTTGACGGTGCCGCCCGCAGCACTCGCGGTCGGGCTGTCGACGTCGGTCGCGCCGAAGTTGATGTTGACCTGCTCGATCAGTTCGGAGTCGAGCTGCTGGTTGGTGTAGAGCGAATAGTTGCCCGAATCGTTGACCTGGACGCCGTCGAACGTGGCCGAGATGCGCGCGCCGTCGAAGCCGCGAATGCGCAAGTTGCCGCCTGCGGCGCCATAGGGGTCGGTGCTGGTGAAATTGACGCCCGGCACGATGTTGATCGTGTCGAAGATCGCCTTGCCGGGGTTCTGCCGAGCGACGAGTTCCTGGGTCAGGACGGCCTTGGCCTTGGGGGTTTCGGGGGCCTTGAAGCCGTTGACGGCGGCATCCGCGCGCGTGCCGGTCACGACGATCGCCTCTTCGACGTCGACCGAACCGGTCGACTGGGCGTGGGCGGCGCTGGCCAGCGCGACGCTGCCGATCGCGATGGTCGACGCGGCGACCAGGAATTTCATCTGCATGTATAGACCCCGTTTGGCTGCGCCCGAAAGCGCGGTTGTGGCGCGGTTGGCCGTGCCGGATGCTTCGGGCCGGAACGAGGGAATCGCCTGCGTGCCAGCCCGTCGCCGGCGGCCTTAACCGCCTGCGTGGGGCCGCCAAACAGGTAACAGATGACACCGGAATGACGATGTTGCGACAATGCGACATCGCTCGCCGCACGCGCGTAATGGAATTGCGGAAAGTTTCTCTTGAAATCGGAAAAGTTGCGGTAAGTGTCCGGAATCCGGCAATCTTCACCAAGTAGTTGCACTGCGGCAACAGGTCAAAAAAGTTGCTGCAGTGCGGAACGAGGCGGGGCGTCGTGCGCGTCCGACCCCCGCAGGATCAGTTCGTGTCGTTCGCCTGGCGAGCGATGTTGGCCGACAGAATCCATCGCTCAGCGCCCTCGATGCCGAGCGCGGTCAGCCGGCCCGAAGCGAAGGCGCCGGTATCGATGCCGATGCGGTTGTGGAGCAGCGCCGGCTCGTCGGTGATCGTGTGGCCGTGGACCACCATGCAGCCGTGGTCTTCGGCAAAGTCGAGGAAGTCGCGGCGGATCCAGCGCATGTCCGATACGGCCTGCTCGGCCAGCGGCACGCCGGGACGGATGCCGGCATGAACGAACAGGTAGTCGCCGACGACGACCTGGTTCTCCATCCGGCGCATGAAGTCCAGATGTGATTGCGGCACGAGCGTGGGTAGCCGTTCCTGAAGGTCCGGGAGGTTCGACTTCGCATAGTCTTCCATCGCCAGCCCGTAGCTGAACAGCGTTTCCTTCCCGCCGTGGCGCAGGAAATGGCGCAGCACCTCTTCGTTGCCGAAGCTGTCGAGCAGCATTTCCTCGTGGTTGCCGGCAAGAATGCGCACCCGCCCGGTTTGCGCCAGTTCCATCGCGCGTTCGACGACGCCGCGACTGTCCGGGCCCCGGTCGATCAGATCGCCCAGCAGGACGAGAGTCGTTTCCGCCGGTCCGCGACGTGCGTCGTCCTCGTCGATCAGCGCCAGCACTTGTTCGAAAAGATCCAGGCGCCCGTGAATGTCGCCGATCGCATAGACCCGCCGGCCGGCAGGGACACGGTATTCGGCCTGGGGTTCCGGAGCGCGGGGCGCAGGACTTTCCGGGGAAAACAGGGAGCGGAGCTTGCTGAACATGGACCCTCTTGACGGTGCGATATGGCTGCGCGGCTCCGGCTATTCAACACCTTTGGCCCGATGGCGGGGGAATGGTGCGCAAAAGACACAAATGGCAATCAATCAGACACAAACCGGACATAATTTGCTTGTGCGGCGCAGCATCGGGAGGCACCTCTATCAGGGCAAGCCCCAAGGACCTCCCGCGACACGAGGAGTCCAGGGCGAGCGCAGGTGGGACGAACGCGCAAAGAACAGCAAAAGGATTTTGTCATGCGTACGTCCATCAAGGCCCTTCTGGCCTCGACCCTCCTTGCGGCCGGTCTGGCCGCTACCCCGGCCTTCGCGCAGGAAGAAGCCGCAAGCGATTTCACCGTCACCGGCAACGTTGCCGCCGTCACCGACTATCGCTTCCGCGGCATCTCGCTCTCGGGCGGCGACTTCGCGGTTCAGGGCTCGATCGGCGTCAGCCACTCGAGCGGCTTCTATGTCGGCGCCTGGGCATCCAGCCTCGAGGACTCGCCGGTCTATGGCAGCACCGAACTCGACGTCTATGGCGGCTGGACCGGTGAAGTCACCTCCGGCCTGACCTTCGACGGCGGCCTGCTCTACTATGTCTATCCCAACGGCGACGTCGGCAAGGCCAACGTGTACGAGCCCTATGCCTCGCTTTCGGCAGGCGTCGGCCCGGCAACCGCCAAGGTCGGCGTGGCCTATGCGTGGAAGCAGGATTCGCTCGGCGGCGACGACAACCTCTATGTCTATGGCGAGCTTTCCGGTGCGATCCCCGAAACGCCGATCTCGCTTTCGGCGCACCTGGGGTACACCGACGGCGCGCTGTCGCCCAAGCTGCTGACCGGTGAAAGCACCAAGGGCGGCTTCGACTACAACGTCGGCGCGACCTACAATGTCACCGACAAGCTGGCCGTGGGCGTCAGCTACGTCGGCGTCGACGGCGCTTCGATCGACAGCTTCTCGAACGACGCCGTCGTCGGCACGATCAAGCTCTCGTTCTGATCGATCGGGTTGGGTCCGCTCCTGCTGGGCGGACCGCGCGTGGGGCCCGCGTCGCGCTTGCGATGCGGGCCTTGCTGCGTCAGGGTCTGGCGCCGCCGGACCTCAACGCCGCCGGACCTTGGCGCTGCCGGGCCTCAGCGCAGGTAGAAGTCGATCGTGGTGACCACGCGCACCTTCTTGTAGGGCGTGTCGGATACGCCCCATCCACCGCCGTCGCCGTCGCGCGCGGTGATCTCGAAATAGCCCTGCGTTGCGTCCTTGATGCCCTCGACCGATGCGCCGCTGTCGCGTGCGAACTGTTCCGCGGCGGCGCGCGCGTCCTTGGTGGCGGCGGCGACCATCTCGGGCTTGATCGTGTTGAGCCGGGTGAAGGTATAGGCCATGCCCGACCCTTCCTCGAGCATCACGCCGCGCCGGACGAGGTCGAATTGCCGCCGCACGGCCTTCTGCGCGCGGTCGATGTCGGTGGTGCGCAATGTCATGCGCTGGCGCACGGTGAACGTGGTCACGCCGTTGTTGGTCATCGTCTGGACGTTGACGCCGGTCGGCTGGAGCGCGTCGGCGGGAAAGCCCAGTTCGCCGAAGAACGCGCGGATCGCCTGGCTGTCGCGGTCGACGCTTTGCTGGGCGCTGGACAGGTCCGACGCGGTGGCGGAATAGGCGAGGGTCCAGGTGGCAAGGTCCGCCGTCACCTCGCGTTCGGCAAGGCCGCGCACGGTCACCGCCCGGTCCGCGACCTTCGCGCGCCGCAGGCCGTCCCCGACGAACCACCCCCCGGCGACGAGCGCCGCCGCCAGGATCGCCGCGGGCACGAGCATGGTTGCGCCGCGTGGCACGAAGTTGTGCGCAAGCGCTTGGGCTTGGGAGTCGTTCTCGCTATCCTCTGCCGGCATCGTCATCTCCTTGCGGGCGTGGCCTGCGATGAAATGTGCGATTTCATCGATGAACCGTTTTTGAACGAGAAGCGAGCTTCCCCGTGACCAAGTTCCTGCATACCATGATTCGCGTGACCGATCCCGACGCGACTATCGCGTTCTTCGAACTGATCGGCCTGAAGGAGACGCGGCGCTTCGACAGCGAGAAGGGCCGCTTCACCCTGATCTTCCTGGCGGCTCCCGGCGAGGAGGGCATCGCCGAGGTCGAGCTGACCTACAACTGGCCGCCCGAGGACGGTTCGCCCGCAGAGGGGTATTCGGGCGGGCGCAATTTCGGGCACCTCGCGTACCGCGTCGACAATATCTATGATACCTGCCGGCGCATCATGGATGCAGGCCATATCGTCCACCGTCCTCCGCGCGACGGACACATGGCCTTCGTGAAGACGCCGGACGGAATTTCGATCGAACTGCTGCAGGACGGTCACCTGCCGCCGCAGGAGCCGTGGGCGAGCATGGAGAACACCGGAACCTGGTAAGCCGCGCGCGGCTGAACCAGAGGAACGCCACCGGCGTCGGACCAAGCGGTCCGGCGCCGGTTTTTTCGTGCCGGCGGTGCACCTGCGGAAAAGGGTGGAGGGCGTTTCCAAAAGGAAGTTGACTCCATGTTGCCCTGCAGCATTATCAATCCCGGACGAGCGTCATGGAATTGCCAAGGGGCAGCGCTCGGCCAGGGGTGAATGCAACACGTGTCGATCTGCCGCGCCAGGCGTGGCGGGCCCGGAGGCGTCCTGTCTCCGGCCAACGGGATGCGATTGCCCCTCGGGTCCGGCGGCGAAAATGCCGTGTGGGCTCATGTTGCAGCGCCGCAAAGGCGCGCACTCGAGGGACGGATGTGCGGAGGGGCCGGGGATCGCCCGTGTCACTGCATAGGGGTAGAAATGACATGAAGAACCAGGTTCGGCTCAGGTCGCGGGCCATGAGGGCATTCGCTGCGAGCACCATCCTGTCGACCGTCGTGCTGCCGGCGGCAGCCTATGCCGCTGAAGTCACAGAGGTTGCCGCGCAGCCTGCCATCGAGACCACGCCTGCCGAGGAGCAGGTCCAGCCCGAAGGCTTCGGCGACATCGTGGTCACCGCGACCCGCCAGGCGCAGTCGATCCAGAAGGTGCCGATCTCGATCCAGGCGCTGAACGCCGACACGCTCCAGCAGCGGCAGGTCAAGGGCCTGACCGACTTCGCCACGCTCATGCCTTCGGTCAGCTTCGCCGGCATCGGCCCGGGCCGCAATACGCCCTATTTCCGCGGCATCGTGCCTGCGGGTGGCGCGCGCGAATCGGTGGGCTACTACATCGACGACATTCCGATCACCGGCACCGGCCTGCCCGACATCCACGTCTACGACGTCGAACGCGTCGAGGGCCTGTCCGGGCCGCAGGGCACGCTGTACGGCGCGGGCTCGCTGGCCGGCACGATCCGCTTCATCACCAACAAGCCCAAGTTCGAGCGGTTCGAGTACGGCTACGATGCCGAGGTGAACAAGTACGGCAAGGGCGACTTCGGCGGGCAGTACCAGTCCTACATCAACGTGCCCGTCGCCAGCAATCTGGCGGTGCGCGCGATGGGCTACTACCGCCGCGACGGCGGATATGTCGACAACACGCCGAACAACGGCAAGTTCAATGACGGCAGTTCCTCGACCCTGAGCCTTGGCGACAACAATCCCGATACTTTCTACACGCTCGACAATTCCGACATCGCGCAGGACGACTACAACTCGATCGAGGAATATGGCGGGCGCCTGCAGGTGCTGTGGGAAATGGCGCCCGGCTGGGAGATCGCCTCGCAGCTTACCGCGCAGCAGCAGATCGCCAACGGGTACTTCGGCTTCGACCCGCGCGTGGGCGACCTTGAAGTGCACGACTTCGACACGACCCAGCAGAACGACAAGTGGTACCAGGCGGCGCTGACCGTCCATGGCCATATCGGAGACTGGGACGTGGTCTCCTCGACCGGCTACTACCAGCGCCAGATCAACCTGCTCAACGACTATACCTACTACACCGTCACCTATGACCGCTTCGGCGCCGGTTACGAGAACTACCTCCAGTTCTTCGACAAGAACGGCTGCACGGGTTCTGGCGACGCGATGAAGTGCACCAGCCTGATCGATCCGACGCAGTTCTATCGGGGGCTGCGCAACGAGAACAAGTTCACCCAGGAACTGCGCTTCACCACGCCCAAGTCGTGGCCGTTCGACGTGACCTTCGGCGGTTTCTATCACCGGCAGAAGAACGAGGTGAACAACGACTACTCGATCCATGGGCTGGACCAGATCGCAGGCTATACCCAGTCGGGCGGGGGCGACAGCAACCCGGAAGGGTTCGGCATTCCGACGACGGCCGGCGGCACGATGGTCGTGGGCTCGCCGGCGGTGAAGCGCGATGCCTTCTACATGAGCGAGCAGAACCAGTACTGGAACGACTATGCGCTGTTCGCCGAAGGGCACTACAACATTACCCCGACGCTCAAGCTGACGGGCGGCATCCGCTATTTCTGGACCAACTTCCGTGTGCTCGGTTTCGCGGGCGTTGCCGCTTCTGCACGCAACACGATCACGTCGCTCTATGTGCCCACTGGCGAATATGGCTGCCCCGTGCCGCTTCCGGCGGAGCGCCTGCAGTGCCTCAACTCGAACTTCGCAGCCGCCGATGGCGTGGGCCGCTACAAGGAGGAAGGCGAAACCCACAAGGTCGCGCTCAACTGGCAGTTCGAACCGTCGAAGATGGTCTATTTCAACTATTCGACCGGCTTCCGCCCTGGCGGCTTCAACCGTCCGTTGCGCATCCGCGGCGTCGGCGTGGCCACGGTGCCGTCTTTCGAATCTGAAAGGCTGACCAACTTCGAGCTGGGCTTCAAGACCACGTGGAACAACATGTTCCGCTTCAACGCCTCGCTCTATTACGAGAACTGGGACAACATCCAGTACAGCGTGGTCATCGCGGGCACGCAGGGCGCGGGCATGACGGGCAACGCTGGCAAGGCGCGCGTCTATGGCGTGGAGTTCGACGCGGACCTCAAGCTTGGCAAGTTCACCATTTCGACCAACGGCGCCTACAACAACGCCGCGCTCAAGGGGAACTTCTGCAACTTCAAGGTCGACACCTCGACGCTGGCGATCACCCAGCTTGCGACCTGCACCCCCGGCGCCACTTTCGGCAGCCCGGCAGTGGCCGAAGTGGCGGCGACCGACGGCACCCGCCTGCCGCGCCAGCCGCGTTTCAAGGGCACGACCTCGGTGCGCTACGACACGCAGCTTGGCGACATGGACCTCTACCTGCAGGGCGCCGCGCTGTATCAGACCAACGCCACGCAGAACCTCAATGTCTACAACAACAACCTGCTCGTCTGCCCCGACATCGCGGACGAAGCGACCGATGCCGGCCGTTCGTGCGCGACCCCGGGCTTCGTCAGCTTCGACTTCTCGGGCGGGATCAAGAAGGACAACTGGACGCTCGACCTGTTCATCCAGAACGCCTTCGACAAGCGCGGCGAGCTGACCCGCAACACCTTCTGCTCGATCCAGTTCTGCTCGGACTCGTCGCGCACCTTCACGATCAAGCCGCAGTTCTTCGGAATGCGCTGGGGCCAGAAATTCTGACCCATCCTGAAATCCTGCGAAGGAACCTTGCCCCCGTGGTCCAAAGCCGCGGGGGCTTTTTTTGGCCGTGTCGGGAGCCGGCGGACGTTATCGGAGCGGTCCGATCGCGAGGGTGTCAGCGTGCGGAGGGCGCGTCGGGATAGCTGTCCAGCACGGGGCCAAGTGCGGCCTTCAGGGGGGCGAGCCAGGGTTCATAGGGTTTCCACGCTTCGAGTCCGTCGCGGAAGATCGGCTTCCGCACCTGTTCGGAACTGGCCGTGCGCACTGCGCGCTCGTTGCGGTAGAATTCCAGGCAGGCCGGTTCGAACGGCAGGCCGAGATGGTCGAGCAGGCGGCGGACCTCGTTTTCGGTATCCGCCACCATCCGTTCGTAGATCACGCGGTGGACCGCACCGGGAAAATGGGCGTCCCACGCTGCCATCAGGCCGACGTAATCGCGATAGTAGCGACCGATGTCGGCAAGGTCGTAGGTGAAGGTCTGGCCGCGCGCGAAATGCTGTTTCCACCCGGAAAAGCAGCAGGACAGCGGATGCCTTCGCGCGTCGATCACGTTGGCGTTCGGCAGGATCAGCCGGATCAGGCCGACGTGCTGCCAGTTGTTGGGCATCTTGTCGATGAACAGGGGCCGGTCGGTCTGGCGATGAATGCGGGTGCGCTCGATGTATTCGTCACCGAGCCTGGCGCGGTCGGCGGGCGACAGCGAGGCGACCATCGCGGCGAAATCCGGAAATTCGCCCTCGTCGACGCGCGATTGCAGGCGCGCGGCGATCATCATCATCTCGGGCAGTTCCATCGTGCCTTCGACCTGGCTGTGGCTGGACAGGATCTGTTCGACCAGGGTCGAGCCCGACCGGGGCAGGCCGACGACGAAGATCGGGTCGGGCGCGGGGCAACCGCCTTCTCCCATGCCCGCAAGGAACGCGGCAGTGAAGGTCGCTGCCGTAGCGTCCACCTGGGCCGAAAAGGCATCGGCATCGTGGCGGATCATGGTACGACGCAAGGCATTGCCCTTGTCGTAATGGGCAAAGGCGGCGGCATGATCGCCGGTGTCCTCGAATGCCTTGCCCAGCGAAAAATGGAGGTGGAATACGTCGTCCTTGCGCTCATCCACCGCATCGTCGAGCGAGGCCAGCGCCGCTTCCATTGCCGCGACGTCTTCGGCGCCCAGGCGGACCGTCTTGAGGTTGGCAAGGCTCCACCACGCTTCACCCATGGTCGGTTGACGCGAGACGGCGGCGCGATAGGCCTCGACCGCCTCGTCCTGGTGGCCCAGCGTCTTCAGCACGTGGCCGAGGTTCTGCCAGACCTGCGGCTCGTCGGGCCGTTCGGCCAGAAGCTCTCGATAGATCGCTGCCGCGCGCTCCTGGTGGCCGAGGCGGACGAGGACCGAGGCAAGGATCAGCCTGTGCCCCGGTGACGGAACGGGCGAGCGCACCAGCGTCTCGGCATGGTCGAGCGCTTCGGACAGGCGGTTGGTCTGGAGCAGGAGGCGGATCAGGAAGTCGCGGGCAAGGTCGAACCCCGGCGCCAGATCGACCGCCCGCGCCGCGCGGTCGAGCGCCGTGGTCATGTCGCCGCGCCGCCATGCGATTTCACCGAGGAGGCGCAAGGCGGGGGCATCGTCCGCCTGCCGTTCCAGTCGCGCATTCAGCAGGGCTTCGGCGGCATCGGTTTCGCCGTCGTTCATCGCCGCCGCCGCCTTCAGCAGTTCGCCATCGCGCGAGGAGGCGTGGATGCCGGAAAGGTCGGCACGCCATGCGTCCTCCTCTTGCCCGGCCTTGCGCAGTTGCCTGGCGAGCAGGAACCAGCCCGAGGCAATGGCGGGCTGAAGGCGGACAAGCGCCTGGAGCGCGGCGGTTGCGCGCCGCTGGTCGCCAAGGTCCGCCGCCACCTGCCCGAGTTCGTAGAGGACCGCCGGTACGCGGGGATTTGCCTTTGCCAGCGCATCGAGCCGGTCCAGCGCCTCGCGCTGCCTGCCCATCCGGCGCAGGGCGCGGGCGGCGAGGAACAGGGCGGGGGGATGGGCGGGGACCTGCCGCAGCATCGCTTCGGCGCGGGTCAGCGCGAGGTGGGGGCGGGTGGCGAGCAACTGCTCCGCCTCGGCCAGGGCGGCGGCTGGCGAGGGCGGCGGGCGAAGTTGTTGGACCATGGCGTCAGCCTATGCCTCGCACCGCTTGTTGGGTGTACGTCAAATGGCGCAAGGGTCAGGCCGGGGAAGCTTCGAGCGCCGCAAGGACGCTTTCGGTCACTTTCAGGTCGTGCACGCCGCGCGCGGCGATCCATCCGGTCACCTGCGCCACTGCGAAGCTCACGCCGTAAAGGTTCCGGCGTGGCTCGACCCCCGGGATCGGGCGAGGGTATCCGGACGCCATGACCATCTGGCGGTCAGGCGAAAGGACCGGCGTCCCGCGCGGCAGGTCCCAGTCGAGCCCGACGCCAACCACCTGCGGCAATGCCCCGGGCCAGCAGGGCGTACCCTCGGCCTCGGAGGCGGCGACGATCAGGGTTCCTTGGGCAGCGGCTTCCCCGGCAAGCGCTTCGAACACGTCGGCGTGCGCGGGGTTGGTTGTGCCCAGGCTGAGGTTGATCATGTCCGCTTGCGCTTCCAGTGCCTGGCGGATGCCGGTGGCAAGCGCCCGTGCGCTCGCCCGCAAGCCATCGCGGAAGACCCGGATGGGCAGGATTTCGGCGTCTGGCGCCAGCTCCTGGATCGCGGCGGTGACCGCGGTGCCGTGGCCCAGCGTGTCGAGGCTTTGCACCGGGTCGACAAGGACAGTTCCGTCGGCAAGGACGGAGATCCCGGGCAGGAGCCGTAACGCGTCGATGTGCGGGTGGTCGGGATGGACGCCGCTGTCGATCACGGCGATGCGGGGCCGTTTATACATGGGCAGGCACCTGGGGCTGGATCGTGGCATTGCCCTGTTCGAGCCGCACGACATGGTCGGCCAGATCGGCGAGCGCCGGCTTGTGGGTGATGACGACGAGCGTTGCATCGGGCAGCGCGCGGCGCAGGCCTGACGCGACGAGCCGCTCGGTCGCCTCGTCGAGCGCGGCAGTGGGCTCGTCGAGGATCAGCACGTCGGGCTTGCGCAGAAGCGCGCGGGCGAGCGCGATGCGGTGGCGTTCTCCGGCAGAGAGAGCAAGGCCGCGTTCGCCGGTGCGGGTGGCGAGGCCTTCCGGCAGGCGGGCGATCAGCGGGTCCAGACCGGCGGCGCCGGCTGCGGCGGCGACCTCTGCCGGGAGCGCACCTGTGCGGGCGAACGCGATGTTTTCGGCTATCGTGGCGTTGAACAGGAAGGGCGACTGGTCGACCAGCAGCGCGCGGCGGCGCAGGTCGGCAAGAGCGAGGTCGCGGAGGTCGATACCGTCGATGGTGATGCGCCCGGCGACAGGGTCGAGGAAGCGCACCAGGAGGTCGGCCAGGGTCGATTTGCCCGCGCCCGAAGCGCCCAGGATGGCGGTCAGGCTGCCAGCGGGGATGGTCAGGCTGACATCGCGCAGGACCGGTTCGCGCCCGTGGTGCATGGTCACGCCGTCGAGGCGGATCGCCCTGGTCACCGGCGGAAGCGGGCGCGGCGCGGGGGCGTCCGCGACTTCCGCCGATGTGTCGAAAAGCTCGAAGATGCGCGCCAGTGCGACGCGGGCGGAGGCGAGGGTGGCGGTCAGGCCCATCAGCGCCTGGACCGGCGCGAGCAGCCTGCCGTGATAGGTGAGGAACGCGACCAGAGCGCCGATGGTCATGGTGCCGTCGATGATCTGCTTGCCGCCAAAGACGATCACGGCCGCAGTCGAGGCGGTGACGATGGTGCCGGGCAAGGCGCCGGTGAGGAACGAGACGGTCTGCATCCGCAACATCGCGTGGATAAAGCCAGCGTTGGCGGCGCGGAAACGGTCGGCCTCGTGTGCTTCGGCGCCGAGCGCATTGACCGTGCGCATGCCCATGATCGTGTCGACCAGCAGGCTGCCGATATCGGCCCCGCGCTCGCGCATCTGGCGGGTAAGGTCGGTCATGCGGCGCTGGAAGTGGAGGAAGCTGGCGACGGCCAGCGGCACCAGCAGCGTGCCGACAAGGAACAGCTTCCAGTCGAGCCACAGCATCATGCCGACGCTGCCGGCGAAGAACAGGACATTGCTGAGGACCGAGAGGAGCGTGTCCCCGGCTGCGCGCTGGACATCGGAAACGTCGCTGTTGAGGCGCGACATGAGATCGCCGAGGCGGAAACTGCCGTAGAAGCGGGGGCTGAGCGTCTGGAGGTGACGTAGCAGCGCGACGCGCATGTCGAACAGCATCTGCGCGGAAATCGCGACGTAGCGGTAGGAGACGAGCGCATTGACTGCGAAGCCGCCGACGGTGGCCGCCACCATGAGGCCGGCGATCCGTAGTAGCGCGTCCCAGTCGCGCTTGAGCAGGGCCTCGTCGATCATCAGCTTGGAGATCCACGGCTGCGCGAGGTTGAGGCCTGTCGCGAGAAGGCTGGCGAGCAGGACCAGCGCAAGGCGCGGGGCGTGAGGGCGCAGCCACGGCCAGAGCCTGCGGTAGGTGCTCCACGGCGCGACCGTCGGCGCCGGAGTTGGGGTGGCGGGCGGGATCAGGCGGCCAGTTCCCTGCGCACGAGGTCGAAGCCGTGGATGGCGAAGCGTGGTTCGGGGAGCTGGCCGAGTTGGGCGGTGCACCAGTCGTAACCCTCGCGCGTGGCGGCGAACTGTTCGCGCCACCAGCCGGACGTACCTCCCGAGGCATAGAACGGGAGCGCCAGTTGCAGGTGGCGGCGCATCGAGGCCAGCAGGATCGAGTGGTGGTGGATGGCCAGCGCCAGCGGGTCCTCGCCACGGGCGAGCGCGGTCACGACGCCCGAGGCGAGGATGCCTTCGCGCACGGCCTGGGCGGTTCCGTCGCCGCAGATCGGATCGAAGGCGAGCGCGGCGGTGCCGAAGGCGAGCCAGCCTTCGCCGGCCAGTCGTTCGACCATGCGGGGAGAGGTGTCGAAGGCGGGGCCTGTGACGCCAAGGCGCTCGATGAGCGGGGCGACGAGGGTGGACCGGGCGAGCAGCGCCTGGGGTGCATCGCCGATCGCGAGAAGCCATGCCGCTCCCGTTCCTTCCGGGATCAGGAACAGCCAGCCGGTGGTGACGGATTCGATCCAGCAGGTGCGTTCCGCCGCCTCCGCCGCCAGACGGACCGGGACGGCCGTGGATTGGCGACAGCCGAAGCGGCGCAGGGCGGGCGCGGGGAAGGGGGCCATCGCGTGGAGGATGAGCGATGCCTGTCCGTCTGTGGGGGCCGGATTGGTGTCCGGCAGGTCATCCAGGGCCTGCGCGAGATCGTTCTGCGAGACGACCGCGCCGCCGTGAGGCATGGAGACGGGCGTGGCGTCGCCCCAGGCGACGACGCGCCGTTCGATGCGGGGCTTGTCCGCAAAGAGCGAGGGCTGGGAGAATACGTCGCGCAGCAGGGCAAGCGCTGCGTCGCTGAGCAGGATCGCGGGCACGGCGTTTCGCGCACCCGGCTCGCGCAGCAGCGGAATTCCCGCGCGGCCAAGCAGGTGCGCCGCGGTCGAAACCGCGACGCCCTGGCCACGCAGGAGCACGCTCAACGTGCTAGCTCCACGCCGAGGTGCGTCCCGCCGGTCACTGGGTGATTATCATCCCGGCGCCGGTCGAGTCCGCGCCGAGATCGACCGTCTTTTCGTGCGCCAGAGTCTGTGCGTCGTAGATCTCGATGTCGTAGCTGGCGCCGTAGATGTAGAGCTTCGTGCCGTCGCCCGACATGCCGAACTGGAAGCGCGAACGGCAGGGGAATTCGGCCTTGTTCTTCACCTGGTTGGTGGTGAGGTCGAGATGCCAGAATTCGCACCGCTTGTTGCCCACGCTGCCGTTGGTGACGACCGTCCAGCCCTGCTTGAGGTCGGGAGAGACCTGCAGGCCGGCCATGCCATAGGGCGCGGGGCCGATCGGGCGGAAGTCGAAGGCCTTGGTCGCCAGGTTGAAGCGCCCGACGCCGAAGATCTTGTTGTGAATGTAGGGATCGGTCGCGTTGAACAGCGAGACGTATTCGTGCGGGTTTCGCAGCGCTTCGACCCCGCCGCCGAAGGTCACGCCCTCGATACCGGTGGCCTCGGGGCGCGAAACCTCGATCCGCTCCTTGACCTTGAGGTCGGCGGTGTCGAGCACGAGCACCTTGTCGCGGATCACGAACAAGGTCTTGCCGTCCTCGGACATCATGTAGTTGGTGCGCCAGCCGGCGTTGGGGTTGCTGTCATCTTCCTTGGGCACTTCGGACGTGCGCACCACGGCTTTCTTTTGAAGGTCGATCACTGCGAACTGCTGAGGGCTGACGAGGTAGCGGTCGTTCAGCTTCTCGAACTTCGTCAGCATCGTGTAGAAATAGCGCCCCGAAGGATCAGGCACCCCGCCATTGAAGCGATAGCGCGTGGTCGGGGTGTTCAGGCTGAAGGAGTTGACCACCTTCTTCGTGGCGGTGTCGATCACCTCAATCCCGCTGGTCGTGATCGTGGTGACGTAGATCTTCTTCCGGTCGTTCGAGATCCGCATCGAGGTCGGCAGGCCGGAGGCGAGCGTCAGCGTGTCGGTGACCTTGCCCGATGCCTCGTCGACGATCAGCATGCGGTCGGGATAGGAGCCCATGAACAGCGTGGAGGCCTGGGCGGAAGCGCTCGCGACGGTCGTTCCGGCGAGCAGGGCGGCAATGGAGAGACCGAGCTTTTTCATGAAGTTCACTCTTCCGGTCGGGTTTGGAACGGCGGTCGGCACCACCTGCGCGGCGCGTTTCCGGGGATCTGGCCCAGCGGATCCGGGCCAGCAGGTCTGAGCAAGCGGATCAGGGCCTGAGGATCAGGGCCAGTTGATCAGGGGAAGATGATGTCCAGGCTGCGCCAGTCCTTGGCCGCGGTGGCGCAGTTGCTGGCCCAATCCGGCGAGTAGTTGACGTGGTCGGGGACCTGCACCGGCCAGAAGCAGGTGACGTAGCAGTCGTAGAGATCGCGCTCCGCCGGCTGGCACAGACCCGCGGTGCCGCCACCCGCATCGACTTCCCAGCCGGGCGAGAACGACAGCGTGCAGCCCATTGGCACGTGCATCGGCTTCTGCTGGAGGGCGACGACGTCCTCCTCGGTCGAGGAGATCGTCTCCTCGATGCGCCGCGCTTTCCTGTTGAGCGGGGTAAGGTGCTTCATGCCAGGCCCTTTCGTGTCGCAAAGCGTTCGAGAAATTCGGGATTGCGAGCGGCGACCGTGCCGTAGATGCGCAGGCAGGCGTCGGTCCACTCGCGAATCCAGTCGCAATAGTGCAGGTTCGCGTGGCCGGTATCGCCGTAGCGGACGAATGCCTCGTGATGACAGCCGCCAGCGCAGAGCGGACGGGCCCAGCACGAAGCGCATTCGTACTTCGCCCCGACATGACCGCGCGTGAGGAAGTCGCTGCGCTTGTCCTTGTCGAGCCCGGTCGAAATGTGGCCGAGCACATGGGTATCGGAATCGGTGAAGCGGTGGCAGGGTGAAAGGTCGCCCGAGGGACTGACCCCGAGCAGGCCGAGCCCGGCGCCGCACGGATGCGACTTATTGGTGCCCTGGATGAGTTCGGCGATGGTTTCCGAGACGTTGGAGAAGCCGTGCATCCGGCCCTCCAGCGCCCAGGCCAGCCACTCTGCCGCCAGTTCGTGGAACTGCGCGATCACGTGATCCATGCCGTTGTCATCGATCATGTAGTCGCGCTCGCCCGAATTGGTGACGGGCGCGAACCCGACTTCGTGAAAGCCCAGATCGTCCTTGAGGTGGCGATAGATGCGCACCACGTCGGTCACGCCGTTGGTGAGCGTGACGCGCGCGGTGACGGCGCGCGTCCTGTGGCCGGCGATCAGCTTCCTGAGGCGCGGCTCGATCACCGCGTAGGAACCCTTGCCGGTCTTGTAGACGCGGTGCTTGTCCTGGAGATCGGGCGGGCCGTCCATCGAGACGGTGACGCCGACTGCGTTGTCCGACAGGAAGGCGATGATCTCGTCGGTCAGTAGCGTGGCATTGGTGGTAAGGCTGTAGGTGATCTGCTTGCCCGCCGCTGCCGCTGCGCCGTTGGCGTATTCCACGACTTCGCGCAGCAGCTTGAAGTTCATCAGCGTTTCACCGCCGAAGAAGGTGATGTGCGGCACTTCGCGGTGGCCCGACCCGGCTATCAGGAAATCGACCGAGGCACGGGCCGTTTCCAGCGTCATGTACTTCGGCTTTCCCGCCGGCGTCGCGATCTTGTCGGCGCCGAATTCGTAGCAGTAGGTGCAGGCCAGGTTGCACTGGTTGGTGATGTTGAGCACCAGCGCCTGGAGCGGATAGTCCTCGGGCGGAGGTGCGGGGGCGAGCGGCGCTTCGCGGATCTCGTCCGAGACGATGCCGCGCACGCTGCGCAGCTCGCGGATCAGGTCTTCCGCATCGGCTCGCGAATAGCCATTGGCAACCAGCGCGGAGACCATCTCGCCATAGGCCATCTCGCGCTGGCCCAGCATGGCGACGACGCTTGCCGCGCCTTCGTCGAGCGCGAAGATCGCGCCGGCCGATGCGAGATAGACGAAGCCCTGGCCGGAAGCCTCGAAAGTATGGATATCGCCAAGGCGATAGCGGGGGGCGAGGACCGTGGTCACTTGGCCACCTCCGGCTGATCCCAGCGCTTGTAGGCGGGCACCGAGACAACCATGAAGGATTTTGCCGTCAACGGCTTGCCCAGGGCGTCCTTTTCCGTCTTGGCGGTGGCGACGACCCAGACCTCGCCATAGTTGTTGCGGCCCCACTTGCGCGCGGGATTGGGGCCGTCCATCGCCGGGGTGAACAGGGCCTTGTCGCTGAGCTTGCCAACGTAGCTGGTATCGTCGTCGTAGTAGACGGTCTGGAATTCTTCCATGGACCAGCTCGCGTCCACCGGGCCGATGGCGACGTCGTCGGCAGTGTAGGGCTTGCCGTCGAGGCCGTTGTCGTAGCCGATGGCCTCGAACTGCTGGTAGCCGGGCGTGTGCTTCTCGCTTCCGCCGAGGCGGGCGATGGCAGAATCCGGCGCGACCTTGAGGTAATCGACCTTGCGATAGACCGGCAGCGCGGCGGCCAGCACGCTGCTGCCGATTCCAACGTCATGGGCGCCGACCGTGGCGTCGGCAGCAACGTCGACGGTGAGAACGGCCTCGCCCGGGCTGGCCGACACGACCTTGCTGACCATCACGCCCTTGCCGAGATCGATGTCCGCCGCCTTGAGGCCGGCGGGGAACGCATCGCCATAGAGGCGCACGGTTGCACCCTTGGTGCCGATCTTGAGCCCGCCGGGCATTACGGCGGTGACGGTTGGTTCGGCCGAAGCGCGGGTCAGCTTCACGTCGAAGCCGAACTCCTTGTAATCGCCCCAGAACCAGCGTCCTTCGGCAGACTTGCGATCGGGCGAGAACCACATCGTCTCGCGCGTTTCGTGGTCTTCGGGTGCATCGGGCCGGGCGCCTTCCGGTCCACTGGCGGAGGTCCCGCGCCAGGCATAACCGGTATAGACCAGCCCCTTGCCCTTGCGGGTCAGGGTGGAGCCATCGGCGAGGGACTTGAGCGAGATCGTTGTCGAATAGTCATCGCCCGACGCTGCCGGCGCGAGCACCATTTCGCCCACGTACTTGCCCTTGCCGGGAAGCGAGGCGCTGACCAGCCAACGGCCGCCCAGCTTGGACGACTGGACGCGGGCCTGCCATGCCGACCATTCGGGCGTGGCGAGGGGCGCGTGCTTGTTCATGTAGTCCATCGCGACTTCGACCGGCAGCGGCTTGGTCGCGCCCGGCGCGGGAGCGGGCTGCGACGGGTCATCCACGGCGCGGCGATACTGCGCGTCGGCCTGCGAATAGAGCGCGACGTGGAGATTGCGCAGCAGGCTCCATTCCGCCTTCGACCGGCGCCAGGACAGGGGCTGCGCGAAGGCGTGGCACGATGCGCAAGACTGCCGGATCGTCTCGTTCGGGATGTTGGTCTCGTCGATCAGGCGATGCTCGGGCAGGTACATGACCGGCTTGGCTTCTTCCGGGGCCAGCCCGTGGGTGGCGGAGAGCGAGCGGATCACGGCCTTGGCCTCGACCGGGGAGATCGACAGGCCGTTGAGGCGCGACATGCGGTGGATGACCTGTGCCCAGCCTTCGGGCGTGGTCCGCACCCAGGAGATGCGCGAAAGGTTCCCCTTCGCATCTGCGGTATGGCACGAGCCACATTTTTCGACGACGAGCTGGTCCTTCACGGGGATGCCGGGTTCGGCCTCCACCGGGTTCGAAGGATCGCGCGCGGCTTGCGCAAGGGCGATCGTGGCGGGAAGCGCGGAAAGCCCGAGGAACTGGACAATGCGGCTGCGGGCAAGGCGCCCGAGGCGCGGGCTTGCGGATTCGCGGGTATCGGTATCGGCCACGCTCATGGTCGCGTTTTCCCCCTGATGGCTGTGCCGCATCGTGCGATTCGGATGTGGCTGCGAGGCAAAGACTGGACAGATGTCAAAAGTTGGTCAACGCCTTTGTTGTGCACTTGCGAGAAAAGATTTCGACGTTCCCGGGGAGCGTGCGGAATGCGCATCGGAGCAAGGACTTGCCCTGCGACGCGCCATGTTCCACCTGTCCATCGGCGGCTACCATACGCAGTTCGCGCAGCGCCGCAGGGGAATGGCTTGGACGTTTTCGACCAGATGGCAGGATTGCAGGCCTCGGCACTGGCCGCCGCCGTGGCGGCGGGGCTGATCCTCGGGATCGAGCGGGGCTGGACCCAGCGCGAACGACCCGATGGCGCGCGCGTCGCCGGGATCCGCACGTTCGGACTGTTCGGGCTTGTTGGCGGTCTTGCGGGGCTTCTTCCGGTGCCCGCGATGACGGTGCTGCTCGCGACGGCGGGCCTTGTCGTGGCGGTGGGATACCGCGCCGCGCTGCGCGAGGACCAGCTATCGGCCACCAATGCCGTGGCCGCCCTGCTGACACTGGCAATCGGATGCGCCGCGACCCGCCTGTCGCCGGTGCTGGCGCTCGGGTCGGCGGCGGCGAGCTTTGCGTTGCTGCGCTCTCGCCAGTCGCTGCACGCGCTGCTGCGGGGGCTTGAAGAGCGCGAGATCGAGGCGGTGGCGCGCTTCCTGCTGGTTTCGCTGGTGATCCTGCCGATCCTGCCGGATGCGGATTTCGGCCCATACGGCGCGTGGAATCCCCGGCGCATCTGGATGGTGGTCGTGATGGTGACCGGCCTTTCGTTTGCCGGATATGTCGCCGCGCGCCGGCTTGGGAGCGAGCGCGGAACGATGATCGTGGCCGTGACCGGGGCGCTGGTCTCCTCGACGGCGGTGACGGCAAGTTATGCGCGCCGCCTGGTTGCAGAGCCCGAGGCGCGGGGCGCATTGGTTGCGGGTATCGCGATGGCATCGGTGGTGATGTTCGTGCGCGTACAGTTGGTGACGCTGGTTCTGGCACCGCGCGCGCTGCCGACGTTGGCGTTGGTGCTTGCGCCGGCGGTGGTCGTGTCGGTCCTGCTCGCGCTCGTCGCCTGGCGGCGCCAGGGTGAGGCGACGGGCGGCGAGGTCGCCATCGGCAATCCTTTCGACTTCGGCCCGGCGCTGCTGCTGGCGGCGATGGTCGCCGTCCTCTCGCTCATCGCGCGCTGGGCGCTCGATGCGTTCGGCGGACACGGCATGGCGCTGTTGCTGGGGCTGACCGGCATGATGGACGTCGATGCGGCGGTGATGACGTTGTCGGGCCTTCCGCGAGAAGCGCTGGCCGACGATCTGGCAGGACTGGTGCTGGCCGGACCCGTGCTGGCCAATACGCTGGTGAAGGCGGGGATGGCGCTTGCGCTGGGCGGCAGGCGCCACGGCATGCAGGCAGCCGCCCCGCTCCTTGCTGCCTGCGCGGCGTCGGCGCTGGGCCTCGCGTGGTGGTGGCTTGCGTGAAACCGCAAGGAGAGAGGTTGACCGCAGCCCTCACCCTATGGCAAGCGCCACCACAATGAACGACGCCAAGCGCGTCTCGCCCGGGCGGGTGTAGCTCAATGGTAGAGCAGAAGCTTCCCAAGCTTACGACGAGGGTTCGATTCCCTTCACCCGCTCCAGCGCAGAAATCAGCCACTTTCCGGCTCATTTCACAACTCGAAGCGGGGAGGCTTCTGCGGTAAGAGTGCGGCAAAACGCACCCGGCGTCAAGGCTTCGATACGGTCAATAACCGTTTCTGTGGCCTCCAGAGCGAGGCCGAGATTCGCGGGATCAACAATGGCGTAAATGTCGGAAATGCTCGATTTCCGGTGCCCGAGCATCATTTCGCCCTGCGCCCAATTCGCCTCTCCGATGAGCTTGCGACATATGGTTGCCATGCTCCTGCGGATAAGCTTTTCGCCTGCCTCGCGCCCTGTCGGTAACTTAAGGTGCATCCGCATTGACGCCCATCCATGACGCACAGTGCTGACGGGGATGTAGCTTTCGCGGGCAAGCGCTTCATCAAGCCAAGGCCGAAACTGCCGCGCGACTGGTATGATGGGGCGGTACTTTTTGGTTTGCGGTCGGCCTGGCTGGTTCAGATCAAGAACCCCTGCCGCGCTATGCCATTGCCCCTTGGCCTTGAGATCAAAGATCGCGTCTGGCCGCGCCCATGTTGCGACAGCAGCTCGCAGATACCGCAAAAGGTTCTCGCGGGTGGCGATGACCATGGCGCGCTCCTTGTCGCTCCACTGCCTACCTTTGGGCGCGGGCGGATCGATACAGAAGCGGAACATGGCCGCAAGCTCCTCAACGCTTGCCCGATAAACTGGAGAGCGGGCCGCGTCCTTTACGGAGCGGGCTTTGAATTGCGCCTGATGGCCATGGACCGAATTGATCGCTGCGGCGAGTTGCAGAACGCATCCCTCGATATGGCCGGGGGCGTAATCTTTACCGCGCATCCACTTCCGGAAACCTTCTACCCAATCCCGCGAAATCATGGGTAGGGTGACGGCGGGATTGGTTGCTGCAAGGTATCCAACGACATGTGAAAGCCGGGTCTTAGATGCCTTATATCCAGCCTTTCCTTCGGAAATGGTCAGATAGTCAGTGATGGCACTTGCCAGTAAGGGCGCAGCTTCGCCTTCCATCGCTCTGCCGCAGTTGGGGCAGACGTGGTTTCCCTGCTCCTTGAGGTAGCAGCGATCTAGGGCCTTGCTGCCTTCCCCAACATCGCTTGTGCCCGCGCTAATGCATCGTTCACGCTTGCGCTCGGCATCGTACCAGACGATTTCGAGGTTCGTGCGATCGGGGCGGCGATAGAGGGCGAAGGGGCCGCGCTGATAGAGCGGCTTCGAGCGCTTCGTTCTCGGCATTGGTTCCTCTGGTAATCTAGGACAGCATTGGCGATGGCATCCCATGCGCCACAATCGACAATCCAGTCGAGTTCATCAGGAGACAACTGGACTGATCGTCTCTGGTCAATCTTGCGCGCAAGTTTGCGCATCAGGTCTGTTGGGTTGACGGTCACTGCATCACCCCCATTTGCCACAGGAGCGAGCATTGAACGGCGTCCAGTGCTTCAACGCCTTCTTCGTATGCTTCCTGGGTGATGTTCCGGAACAGGCGGCTTTCGTTTGTCTCAAGGATGAGAGTGCGCCATTCGTCAGGGGGTATGTGTTGGGTTTGGCTGGTCACTGGCTAAACTCCACTCCATGCCTTCCGGCGTATTCGTAAATCGTCTCAATCAGCGCGCTCATTTGCTCCTTCGATAGCTTGCTGGAACGGAACCCAACCGGGACCATCCCCTTGCCATCAAGGGCCATTTCAAAGCGCTGCGAGTGATCGAGGGCGTGAAGGAAAAGCGACTTCCACACGTCCGGCGTTAGCTCTCGGCCTTCCGGTCTTGCCGCTGCCAGTTCGCCTAGAAGCGTCCACATAAGCGCGTTCTGGTCGAGCGTGCGCCGTGGCGGCTTTACCGAGAGCCTTGAACCAACCGGGGCAGCATCGACAATCCGATGCGCCGTCTCGCGGGTGCGGCCTAGGACAAGCTGGTAGCCGTCGCTCATGCCGCCTTCCTTTCCAGTTGCTCGCTCTCGTCCCAAAGCCGCATCGCCACTGCCAGCAGGTCGATGCCCCATTCCTCGAAGAACCCGCGATGCCCCAAGGCTTCCACGGAAAGCGTCTGAAACGGATCGTGCTGGATCAGGTGGTATTCCGGAGCCAAGGGAACGACGAGCTTGTGAGAACGTGCGAAGCGGCCCATGCGGTCGGCGTATCCTGTGACGTGGTGAAGCGTCACAGGGCTACGTCCAGACACAAGACAGGGCATTTCAGCCACGCGAGCCATGTGCCTTTTCTCGGCTGCGGTGGGCGGCTTCTTGGCCATCAGGCGGCGGCTCGCTGTTCGTAAGCAGCAAGTTGGTCGCGAAGTTCGCAGACCTGCTCCAAAAGCCTTGTAATGTGCCTGGCCTGGCTGCGCTCGCGCTCAGTCTCATGGCCTTCGACGGCCACGCCAAGCGCCTTGAGCCGCTTTTCGACCCACTTTTCTGCTTGCCTATAGCAACCAAGCTTTGTTGCCTTGGCATGGTCACTCAGCCCAAGTTCGGAGAACGTCTTGAACATTACCGAAAGGTCTTCGGCGTAATCGCGAATTTCATTGAGAAGGTCGGTAAGCTCAGAAACCGACGTTTCGGCCATGATCTCGCGCTTGACGATAATAATCTCGTCTCCGTCGTCTGTCTCAATGTAGATGGTCGGATTGCGCATACATACCTCATTCAATTGTGGCAGACGTTCACACGCGGTCTGCCAGCGCGCGGGTAAGCCCGGATTACCGGGTAGTGACTGGTTAGAAGGGAATGTCGTCGTCGAGGTCTTCGCCGCCGCTGCGCCATGCGTCCGGATCACCTGCTTCGGTCTTGCCGGTGTCGACGATCTGCGCGCGAATGCGCTCCTGCATGCGCTTGGACAGCTTATCGAACGTACCCATATTGTCGGCGTCGTAGATCAGCAATTCACCTTCTGCTTCCGGCTTCGGCATACCCTTGGGGATGCTGCCAAGACTGGCGACGTTGGCATACGTCTTGCCGTCCTTTTCGGTGTGCGTGATGGTGATGGTCGCAGGCGCGCCGAGAAGCTTGGCAATGTCGAAGCCGCGCAGTTCATCAGGCGTGAATGGCTTGCTGCGCCATGCCTGCAAATCCTTGCGCAGGTTGGCCTTGTCGCTCAGGGAAAGCGTATAGGTCTTGCCGATAACGGCAGGCCCTTCATGCTTTTTCCCGTCATGCTCCCATTCGACGCGCTCGGCAGGGATTTGCCAGCGAATGTAAACCTTGTGCTGGACCTTCACTTCGCCCTGAAATTCGGACTTCTGCTTGCCAAGGTCCACAACCTGATCGCAAACAGCAAAGTGAGTGCCAGGAGGGACGGGGCTAAAGTCGCCGCCACCGCCTGTATCTGTTGCCATGATTGCCATTTCTACTTTCCTTCCGTTCGTGGTGGTTGGTGGGTTGGTTAAGCTGCCCGCTTTTGTTCGGTGAACGTCACGCCAGGGATTTCCCGGCGCGCGGCAGGGCTGCGGGCGTCCCTGTCTGCAAGCTCTTGGAGAAGTGCCTCAAAGGCCTCCGGCTGCTCTGCGATGTAATGGCCCAGCGCGGCGCGGCGGTCGGTGATCGTGGCGGTCCAGTAAGTCCGCAGCCCGGTTGCCTCGCGCTCGATCCTGTTTGCTGACGTTGCCAGCTTGGTCGCAGCCTTGAGTTCAATCTCGCCCTGATAGCGAGCCTCCAGATCATCACTGCGCAGGGCGTCCTGTGCAGCTTTCTGGCGGGCCTCGGCTTCCTCGCGGGCCTTCCGCGCCGCCTCGTCCTTGGCGCGCTGCTTGGCGGTCCTGTAGGGCGTCAGGCGGGCTTTGATCTCGCCGGTCGCAAGGTCGCATCGGTCAAGCAAAGGCTTCCACTTGGCTTGCACCGCCTTCGCTGCGTCGTCGTGCGGCTTCTTCTCGGCGGTGCGTTCGCCATCGGCTTCCTTGCGGGCCTTGCGGAACTCGTCCAGAAGCTCATCAAGCGCGGTTTCCTGCTCGTCGTTCGTTACGTCAGTGATGCCATTGGCAACCTCGAACAGGCTTTCAATGTGCATCGACCACGCTTCGAGCGGGGGCGGATTGTTGTGGCCGGGTGTCATGCCGCCCTCGCATACTTGGCGAACGTCATGTCCTGCTTTGCCTTGGAGAGGGCCTCGCCTACGGTCTTGCCGCTGCCAACCTGGCCGGTCTTGAGCGTGACGCTGAACAGGCCGAGCGCCTTGAAGTGGTGAACATCGGTGATGCCCTCGCGCTCCATGATGGCGGTAAGGTTGATGCCGGTGTCAGACATTGCCTGCATCTCCATTACCCCGGCCAACCTCGATAGCCGGGGTGTTGGAGTCACGCATCGAGGCTGCGCGGCGGGAGAGGGTGACCATCTGCCGGTGTCCGGGCATGTGCTGGCGGACATATGGCTTGCCCATGGTGGGCACGGTGTAAGGACGGGCGTTCATGACGAAAACGACACCAGCGCTGCAATCGGCATGGCGATCAAACCGAAAACCGTCAGCATGTAAAATCCGGCATCGAAACCGGTGCCCTCGGTTTTGTCTGCGACAATGAAGCCGATCTTTACGGCGCAGGAAATGTAGAGGACCACGCCAAGCACGGTTCCCATGATCGTGAGAAAGTTAACCATTCGCCTTCTCCTGCTTGTATTGGGAGACGGCGCGGGCGAGCATTTCAGGGGGCAGGTATGTGCCATGATTGCTGCTGTCGCCGTAAAACGCTGCGAATATCCGCTTCACCGCTTCCTCATCAGGGTCGATGGGCGGTTGTTCGAGCTGCATGACCAGCTTGACGAGGGCTGCAACAGCAACGGTGACGCCGTCGCTTGGCCAGAGATAAGGGTGAAGCGGCTCCTCAGCATTCAGCAGTTCACAGGCTCTCTTGCCTGCCCAATCAGGAATATCGTTCATGGCGTCATGATCCAAACGGAGGTGAAAATGATGATCGCAAGGGGAAGGACAGCCGCCATGCAAAGGCGGAAGTCGTGGCGGTCGCGGTCGGTGATCTGGTCAGGCATCACCACCTCCAGCCCATTCAATCATCGCATCGGCAATGTCGTCGCGAAAACTGCTTGGATAACCTGCATAAAAAAGAGGCATCGCAATTAAATTACCCATCGCGATAAATAATGCTGCCATAGCTCGGCCACCTTCTCCCCACTGAGAGAAGTCTCCGGTGCCATTCACAAATGCCGCGAGGCAAAGAACGACAAGCGTAATAGCGAAGTGGATGAGGCATGATGCTACAAGCTTCATCAAGGTGCGTTGGCCTTTACTTGCCATCACAGCACCTCCGCTGCGTTGATCGCGGCGACCTCGGCCCGATAAGCGTCCTTCGCGTTCGTGATGTGCGCATGGAACGACCAGTGATACGCCGCCCCACGAGCGCGCTCGGCCTCCGCTGCGTTCATCGGTGGGAACGACACGCGGACCAGGTCGGGCGAGAACTGATAGGCACGGCGGAACTCGTTGGCGGCGCGTTCAATCCGCTTCCAACGGTGCTGCGCTTCCATTTCAGGCTCGGCAGCAACGTGGTCCAGAAGGCGGGCCATGAGTGCCGTTTTCATGCCTGCTCTCCCTTCGCGCGGTCGGCCAGAACTGTGGCAAGCAGGGTATCAGCGCTCTCGATGTCCGAAAGCAGATCGCGCAGCTCAAGCAGATTGTCGAATGGGGTTGAGTGGTCCGACCGGATGCCTTCGATCAGGCCATAAGCCTGCATGAAGCGGTCGTCTGACCAGCCTGTATTGCTCATGCGCCGTCTCCACATGCAATCGCGTCCTCGATCTCCTGCAACAGGTCTTCGTAGGTCGCGGCGTGGACTTGCTCGCCAGCGCAACGGAAATATCCGTCTTGATCGCAGTCCACATCGTAATCGGGGGAGGTCGCGCACCAGTCGAATGCGCGCGTCGGGATCGGCGGGCTATCGACGCTGATCGTCCAGCCCTTGTAGGTCCACATATCCTCGGTGGGGGTGACAGCTTTTGTCATGCGTCACCCATGAGCTTGGCAAGGCGCTGGTCGCGGTGTGCGTTCCATGCGGACCAGTCGCGCAGGGGCAGGCCAGCAGGATAAACATGCTGGTAGCTGCGGCCTTCTTCGATGGCGTCGAAAGCCTGTGCCAGACCCGGCGCGATGCTGTCGGCAAGGTCTTCGGAAAGGTGATCGAGAGCGCGGTCAATCAGCATCAGGAGATCGCGGTCATCAAGACCAGCGATGCGATCCAGTGCGTTGCCTGCGCGGATTGAACTGTGGGCGGTCATCGTTGCCTCCATGCCGGTGTGTTCCGGCTATGGGGCTTGTATACCGTTTCGGTATTAGTGGGTCAACAACGAATATGCCGATATGGTATTTTTCTGCTCAGGCCATGAAAAACCCCGCCGAAGCGGGGCAATCTCTTGGCGATCAGCATACCAGTCGTTTGGGTATTCGGTACTCTTCCACCCGGTAATCGTTGCCGACCGGTTTTGCGATCAGTGTCACAAGACAGCCATCGCTCTCGGCTACGTAAGCTGGGGTCGATGTTGCATTTACCACTGCCACGGAGCCAACAGGAGCGACCGTCGCCGCAGTATGCCCCGGCACAACAACCGCGCCTCCACCCCAATGCCACTGGAAAGCCCGTCGCCCGTCCGGAAGATCAAAGGCGTTCTCTGGAGGCCCTAGTCTCATCACCGCCTCCGTGACGGACTCCCCGACATATTGCTTCATCGCGGTGGATGCGCAACCAGCCAGGGCAATGGCGGAGATAAGACAGAGCGCTTTGGTCATTCGGGCCTCACTGATGCAACGACGATTGCGGCGATCCGTGTTTCCACGATCCCAGGCTCCTGGCTATTCAGCTTGATCGGCATGTGCGCTGGATTGCTGGATCGCGGGACAAGCCAAAGCTCGCCGTTTTGTTCGACCAGCTCCTTGACCGTGGCCTCGCTATCCCCGTGTATGTCCGTGCGGATTACGATAACCCGCTTGCCGGGTGACGCTTCGGCTCTGCCAAATAGCGAGATGCATTCAAGGATAGTGCCCTCGGGATAGACTTGATCCATGCTATCACCGACGACGCGCAATCCGAACCTGTGTTCTAGATCGGCGGAAACATCTGCCCGTCCAGTAAATGCAATCCAATCACTTGCAGGATGTTCTATGGCCGTCCTCCATAGTCCTGCTTGTACGTCGCCCTTTACATAGAGGGTCGGGCCAAGCGGGACGGCCACATCTTTTGATAGCAGCGCTGATGCGTCAACGCCTAAAATCTCTGCCAACCTGAATAGCTGTTCAAATTTGGGCTCGCGTTGACCGCGCTCCCACCGTTGAATGGTCGGCTGCTCTACACCCATCCTTTCAGCCAAGTCGACTTGAGTAAGTCCCTTGCGTTTCCGCAGGGCGGCTAGGCGTTCAAGATACCCCATCGGAATATCTTGCCCGCTGGCGAATTTGAGCGGAACGGCCAAAATGGTATTGCGCTGGAATACCGTTTCGGTATATTCAGATGCCATGAGCACCTACCACGAAACCCTGTCTGCCTTTTTGAGCGAAGGCTCAATGGGCGAACGTGAACTTGCCGCAGCGATTGGCCGGACGCAGGTGACCATCAACCGGTACCGCAACGGCAATCGGTTCCCTGACGCGAGAACCGCGCGACTGATTGACGACGCGACGGGCGGAAAGGTTCCGTTCCCGATCTGGCAGGCCGAGTTCCTCTCCCGCTCTGGTCTGGCTGCGTAGGCCAAGGGGGAGGGGCACATGACACCGAACAGCATCATGCAGGCAGTGTACACGGCTTCGCGGGAGTTCACTCCGGGAGAGGACTTCCAGCGGTACATTGACTCACTATCTGCGCCATCGAGTGCATCAGAACCGACGCTCCGACAGGAAGCGCATCTGGTTCGTCTAGAAGTTGCGAGATCGATCGCATCCGTTGGACGGCTGCTGATCCGGACTCTTCGGACATGGTCTTTGTTCGCGCAAGTTCGACTGCGCAAATGCCTGCGAGCAATGCGGTTTCCACTATCAGCGCTGCGAACCGCTGCGTCTCGTCTTGCCCGTCCATTCGGTTCCTCCGGTGAGTCTACGGCGAGCGTAACGCGCCCCGGCTCCGAACGGGAGTCCTGAGCCATGCTTATTCTGAAAATCCTTCTGGTCTGGTCACTGGTCGCACTGGTCCTGTCCGTGCTGGTCGGCAAGTTCATCAAGGCGGGTGAAGCATGATCGGACAGGACGCCAATCACACGATCTATTGCGACTTCTGCGGGAAGTCTCAGCACGAAGTTCGCAAGCTTATCGCTGGTCCGTCTTCGTTCATCTGCAACGGATGCATCGAGCTTTGTGTCTATATTCTGGTGTCCGATAAGCACATCATGAATGGCCATCGCCCGATGCTTCCCGGTGACATTGGGGTGAACGCCTAAATGTCGCTCAATCCTTTCCAGAACACGCAGGACCGCAGCGCCAATCGCTTCGGCATCCCCTGCGCGCTCTGTGTTTCCCTTTCTCATGCTGGAGACTTCGCACATGCCGCGCGATAATTCCGCCCCAAACGTTGGTATCACCTCGGACGAACAAATTCGGAACGTCCTGCACCGCCACATCAAGCGCGCGCTAGACCGCCGCGAGTTTAGCCGCGCGTCGCTGGCAAAGGAAAGCGGCGTCGAGCTGTTCCAGATCGACCAGATCAATTCGTCAGACAAGGCCAAGCATCGCCGCGTCACCTGCGAGGATGCGTTCAACATCGCCTATACTCTTGGCGATGATTGCGTGACGGCCCTGCTTGGCGTGATCCACTACACCGCGCGCCGGATCGATGCCGACGAAGTGGACGCGCATCACATCGTTGCGAGCGCCCTTCCGCACATGGCCACGATTGCCAGTGCCGCCGCTGATGGCCGCTTCGACCACACCGAACGTCCTGCCGTACAGGAAGCCGCCGACCATCTGGTTGCCACGTTCCTGCCGCTGTCGAGCGCGGGAGGGATGCAGTGATGCGCCGGTTTGAAGCACAGCTTGTGGCGGCTCTTGAGGCCATGGTCGCCACCGATCCTGATGGCCACACGCCGCAATGGGTAAACGCCCGCGCTCTGATCGCCAGGGCGAAGAAGCGCAGGGAGTTCCATGAAAGCGTCATGAGTTCAAGGAGGCCCGCGTGATGAACTGGCAACCCGGTGATCTGGCGCTGTGCGTAAGCGGGCGTGGTCCGAACGAGCCGAGGGCCGAGGCAATAGCTGGCCACAAGATTCCTAAGCGCGGCGGAATTTATACCGTAGAAAGCTTCTTGTATTGGGACATCTATCCGGCGCTTGTTCTTGTAGGACACCACTCAAGACATGGATCGCGCGGTTGGGATGCAGGCTGCTTCGTCAAAGTCACCCCCGGCACTGAAATCAAGGGTGCAGAGAAGGACAACCGCCTTCCTGTGAAGGTGATCGCATGATGCAGCAGAGCAATTCCCCCGGTTGGCTGTTCTGGCTGTTGTGGCTGGTAATTCTCAGCACCACGATCTCGTTGGCAACGACGCGGATCGAAAGAGCAATCCGGCATCACAGCGACATCTATTTCTGCGTCGAGGCAATGAAGCTTCTGCCTGAGACGCCGGCTGTTTGCGATCCGGTCTTTGGCACCGATACGCTGAAAGGATCGGCGGCATGATCCGCGATCTACTCATGCTCGCCATCCCCTACGAGGTCCGTGCCCATCATGGCCGCTTCGTAACCCCTATCGAACAGGACACCCACAACCGCCTTTGTGAACGCAAGGCAAAGCGGGTCGTCTATCAAGCTGCACAGGTGAAGCCGTGAAGGTCGCCTGCGCCCATGATGGCTGCCTGGCCATGGTCAACAGCGTCAGCAAGACTGGCCTGTGCCGCGCCCACTATGATAGCCGTAACTCTCGTCGGATCAACTGCGGCCATTGCGGCAAGCGTGTCCGTGGCAACAAGAGCGGGCTTTGCGGCCCCTGCTACTACCGTAGCGCCAGTAAGCGTTGCGTTGAATGCTCGGCTGCATATTCCGGCCCCCGTCGTCAGTGTGGACGCTGCAAGGAATGTTATCAGCAGTCCCGCTGGTCGTCGCGCGTCCCGCAGGATCGCAAATACGATTACTGGATCTTGCGTGGTCGCAAGGTTCCTGCGCCTGAGGCCGTAGCGCGCATCCTTGCTGGCGAGGTCGTGACTGTAAAGAAGCGCCCCCGGCTTTTCGCCAAGGTCACGGTCCCCTCGAATGTCGCCCTTAAGAAGGTGGCCGATGCCCTGCGTATTTCCGAGGCGGAAATTCTGTCAGGCAGTCGGTTCGCGGAAACCGTCGATGCTCGCTCGGTCGTGGCGGAGATCATGCTGCGTCAGGGAATGTCCTATCCCCGCGTCGGTCGCCGACTGAACCGCGATCACTCTTCCATCATTAACCTGCACCGCAAGTTTCCGCACCGCGCGTCGCGCCGTCCGATCCTCGCCAAGCTGGTCGATCAGATCCTGGAGGCAGCATGACCTGCAACGCCTGTGGTGCTTCGCTCTGGTCGGGCAACAAGAGCGGATATTGCCGTAAGCATGTCGGCGCGTTCCTGTCCTCGTCGGCGGAACACGCTGCAAAGATCAGCGCTGGGCTTCGTCGCAAGATGGCAACTGACCCGATTTATCGGGAACAGTGCAGCGCGATTGCCCGAAAGAATTGCGCAAGCCCCAAACTGCGTGAGGCGGCGCGTGAGGCTGCAAAGCGCTCCGGCGCATGGCGCAAGGCTATCGCTGCAACGACCCCGGAAAGCTATGCCCTTGCTGCCAAGCGGAGTGCGGAAACGAAGCTCTCCTGGTGCCCCATCGAATTGCGCGACGAATACCAGTTTCTGACGAAGCGCAAGAAGCTCAAGGCTGCCGAGGCTCGCGAGATCATCCTCGCCCAGCATGAAAAGAACATGGCGGAATTTCGCCGGAAGCTGGGGGCGGAATGATGGAGTTCTCCTTCACCGTCCCCGGTGTGCCTGTCGGAAAGGGGAGGCCCCGTTTCGTCAAGGCTACTGGCCGCGCCTACACGCCTGAAAAGACGGCATCGTATGAGAGCCTGATTGCCTATGCGGCGTCGCAGGCCATGCGCGGCGCGCAGCCAATCAACGCACCGATCGGTATCAAGGTGCAGGCCGTGTTCCCGATCCCGGCGAGCTGGACCAAGAAGCGCAAGGAAAGCGCAGTCTGGCACACCAGCAAGCCCGATGGCGACAACATCCTCAAGGCACTTGGTGATGCCCTTAACGGCATTGTGTGGGCCGATGACAGTCAAGTTGCCCGCACATCGATCGCCAAGGTCTACGGCGACGTTCCCGGCCTGCATGTGTTCGTGGAGGCGCTGGGCGTATGAGCAGCGAAGCGCTCGCATGGGCTTTCAAGCAAACCTGCAAGAGCAGCAGCGTGAAGTTTACGCTGGTGGCCATGTGCGAATGCGCCAATTACCGGACCGGCGTGATCCATCCATCGATCGATCACCTCTCCGAAATTACCGGACAGAACCGCAAGACCATCATCGCCAACGTGGCAGAGTTGGAAGCCAGTGGTGTCATCGTTGATACCGGCGAGCGCATCGGTCGGACCAAGCAGATCAAGGTCTATCGCTTGGCCATGGAAACAGTTCCAAAAACGGAACAGTCCCAAAAACGGAACAGTACCGAAAATGCTCCGAAACAGTCCCAAAAACGGGACACGGAACCTTCTAAGGAACCTTCATGTTCTACAGAACCTAAAGGTTCTTCCGAACATAAGGCGCGCGAGGCCAAACCTTTCCGGATGATGGCTGATTGGTCGCCATCGCCACTGCCGAGCAATGTTCAAGCTCTGGTGGACCTTTGGCCACCCGGCAGGTTCGAGCGCGAGATCGACCAGTTCCGCGATTACTGGCTCGACCGCACAGATAGGCGCCCCGGATGGGATCGCACCTTCCACAATCGCATCCGCGACATTCACGACCGAGTTATGAGGGAAACCCGCAATGACCGCCCAGCTAGCAACGACCAAGGCATCACAAACCCTTACGCTCGCGCCGTCGTTGCCCGACAAGCTGAACGCGCTGGTCATGTCGTCGGACAACCCGATAGTTGGCCCTAAGACTGCCACGCAGCTTCGCGCCTTCGCTGCCGAGCCTGAGCCGGAAACGGCCACGAAGGATCAGGTCGAAGTGATGATCGGCAAACTGGCGATGGCCACAGCGCAGGCCAAGGTTTCTGAGGCCGAGGCAAGTGCCCGCCTGGAGCTTTACTGGCTGGCCCTGAGCGACATTCCGGTTTGCGATCTGCGGGCCGCGTTCGTGGATCTGGTCCGGACTTCAAAGTTTCTGCCGACCCCTGCCGAGGTCCGCACGGCTGCGCTCCTGCCAGGTGCCCGTCGCCGCTACGCCAAGAGCCGCGCCCGTCATCTTGCATGGCTGCATGACCGGGAGTGGCGCGCACCCATCGAGGCAATCCGGCCCGACGAACTGGAGGCCCTCAAGGCCGAGGCAGGGAAGGCGCTTTCGGCCTGATGTTCACCGACATACCCGCTCCTGGTTTCACCCTAACCAAGGGCCGCAAGCCAAAGACCGGGGAAAGACCACTACGCATTCAGCTCAAGTCAGGATTTGTCGATATGCGGAACACTTACACTTCTGACCAACTCCGCTGGAACGACACTGGGAGCGGTGCGGACATTGCCGCAGTCAGGATGGAGGGCGTCGGCGGATGATCCTCGCATACTTCACCTTCGGGATAATCCTCTCTGCAAGCCTTAGCCTATCGATAGGCTGGCCAGAGAGCTTCCGCGAATGGATCGACTTCGCATTCTTCGTCACCTGCTGGCCTGCGATTATCGCTTGGTTCGCCGTGGACTTCATTTGGAACAGGCATTGACCACAAGGGGAGGGGCAACATGAGTGAAATCTGCATCCAGACCGATTTCATGCTCGGCATCCTGACCGAGATCGGCAGGCATCGCGCCTTGTCCAATCGAGAGACGGACATAATCGAGGACTGCATCGCCTTCGAGACTGCCCCTTTCCGGTGGAATGCCCGCCTTGATAACGCATTGCTGGTGGCAAGCCATTCTCCTGGCGGCATCGCTCGCTTTGCCCGTCGTCACGAGATTACCGGAGGTATGGCTTACGCTCGCCTTCATCGCCTCCGGAAGCGTCAAAAGCGCAAGGATGCGCGCAACGGACAGGAAGGGTAATATCAGGCTATGGGCCGTCCATCGCTGAAAACTGATGAAGTGGTCGAAGAGATCATTGAGCGGCTGTCGCATGGCGAGCCGCTTGCCCGCATTTGTAGGGACGCGCATCTACCGTCATTCCGGACGGTTCTGCGGTGGGAGGAAGAGGACGAAGCCTTCCGTCACCTTTCCGCGCGCGCGAGGTCTTACGGCACCGATTACATCGCGGATGACTGCATGGATATCGCGGACAACCCCGAGATCGAACCAGCAGACAAGCGCATCCGGATTGATACGCGCCTGCGTCTGATCGGAAAGTGGAACGCGCGGAAGTACGGCGAAAAGCAGTTGCTCGGTAGTGATCCGGAGAACCCGTTGCCGACACCTGCGGTACTGGACGCATCCAAGCTATCGACCGAAGCCCTACGCGAAGTGCTGGCGGCGAAGGGTGAAGGCAATGGCTGACATCATTCCTTTTGCTCGCCCTGAGCCAGACACCCCGCATCTTGCTGGGGAAGCGCTTTGCATTGGTTGCAGGCATGAGTGGGCTGGCGTCGCTCCCGTTGGGGTTTGGCAGCTTGAGTGTCCGTCGTGCGGATCGCTCAAGGGTATCTGGCGTTATCCCGTCGGCGGTCAGCAGGGCGATGTCGTGTTCAAATGCAACTGCGGATGCGAGGCTTTGACCGCGTATTATCATCGTGACCTGTTCCATTTGAAATGCATGTCCTGTGGGGCGGAACAAACGTCCGCAGTGTTTGGGGAGTGATATGCTCCTGACGCCTGACGACCTGAAAGCCTGCGAGGTAGAGCTTGCCCGCCGTTCACTGGCCGACTTTGCGCGCATGGCGTGGCCGGTTCTGGAACCTGCAACTCCGCTCAAGTGGGGATGGGCCTTGGACGCCATCTGCGAACATCTGGAGGCAGTTTCGAGAGGAGAGAGCAAGCGCTTGCTGATGAACGTGCCGCCCGGCTCTATGAAGTCGCTTTTGACAGGCGTTATCTGGCCTGCGTATGAGTGGGGGCCGATGGACCATGCCGAGATGCGCTTCCTCGGCACAGCGCACAAGCAAGACCTTGCTGTCCGCGACAACCTGAAGTGCCGTCGCCTGATCCAGTCGCAATGGTATCAGGAGCGGTGGCCCGTTGTCCTGACCAGTGACCAGAACGCCAAGACCAAGTTCGAGAACGCGCGAACAGGCTTTCGCGAGGCTATGGCATTCGAGAGCATGACCGGTTCGCGTGGTGACAGGGTGATCTTGGACGACCCACACAGCGTGGACGATGCGAACAGCGCGGCCAAACTTGCCAGTGGCGTGACGACGTTTCGTGAGGCCCTGCCAAGCCGTGTGAACAATGATCAGTCTGCAATCGTGATCGTCATGCAGCGCTTGAACGAGGCGGACGTATCGGCGGTAGCAATCGACCTCGGCTACGATCATCTTTGCATTCCGATGCGATATGAGCCGGGACGGTCGAAGTGGGTCTATGGCTCCGGTGATCCGCGCAAGGAAGAGGGGGAGTTGATGTTCCCCGAGCGCTTCCCCGAGGAACAGGTATCAGAGCTTGAGAAGACCATGGGCAGCTATGCCGTTGCGGGCCAGCTGCAGCAGCGCCCTGCGCCGCGTGGTGGTGGTATCATCAAGACTGCATGGTTCCGCTCATATCGGGAGCTTCCTGCCTTGGAGTGGCGGCAAATCCATGCAGACACCGCGCAAAAGACGGGCGAGGAAAACGACTACAGCGTGTTCCAGTGCTGGGGCCGAACGACAACCGGCCAGGCGGTATTGATCGACCAGATACGCGGCAAGTGGGAGGCTCCCGACCTCCTGACGCAGGCCCGCGCATTCTGGTTGAAGCACAAGAGCATTCCCGGCCCGGTTCTTCGCGCGATGAAGGTCGAGGACAAGGTATCTGGCACGGGCTTGATCCAGACGTTGCGCCGGGAAGGCGTTGCTGTAATCCCGGTGCAGCGCAACAAGGACAAGATCAGCCGCGCATATGATGCTGCCGCGTTCATCGAAAGCGGTAACGTGCTGTTGCCCGAGTGGGCCGATTGGCTGGATGGCTTCACCAATGAGGCGGCGACCTTCCCGAGCGGCGCGCACGATGACCAGCTCGATCCGATGTTTGATGCGATCCATGACGTGCAGTTCGGCATGACAGTTAGTGCAGCAGTGACCCGGCCTATCCCTAGATCGGTAACAGCGTTCAACAAGCGTTAGACCCGTAAAATAGGCGCATTGGGCGGTATGGTTACAATCCCCGCCCGATGGCCGACGAACTCTACGAACCCGATGATGCTCTTGAAGAGCAGACCCGCGACGAGGAAAAGCTGCGCGAGGTCCATGCCCGCGCGCTTGCCCGGTTCGATGCCATCGCCTCCGCGACGCAGGAATGCCGCGCCAAGAGCCTGGAAGCCCGCCGCTTCATCACGATCCCCGGTGCGCAGTGGGAAGGCGAGTGGGGCGAGCAGTTCGATAACTCGATCAAGCTCGAAGTTGACAAGGTTGGTCGCGGCGTCGCCAAGATCGAAACCGACTACCGCGAAAACCGCATCATCCCGGACTTCCGCCCCGATGGCCCGAATGCCGATCAGGATACGGCGGATATGCTCGATGGTCTGCACCGTGCCGACAGCTATCGGTTCAAGTCGCAGCAGGCCCGCGACAATGCGTTCTTCGAGGCCGTTGCCGGTGGCTTCGGTGCCTATCGCCTGACCAATGAATGGGAAGACGAGAGCGACAAGGACAACGACCACCAGCGCGTCAACCCGGCATCGATCATTGTTGACGCTGACCAGTCGGTGTTCTTCGATCTACAGGCGCGCATGTATGACAAGTCCGATGCGCGCTTTGCCTTAGTCCGGACCAAGCTGACCCGCGAAGCGTTCGAGGATGAGTATGACGGCTGCTATTCCGAATGGCCCGAGGCTCCGCGCTGGAAGTTCACGGACTGGTTTGCGCCGGATACCGTGGCCATCGCGGAATACTACGAGCGCGAGGAAGTATCGGACACGCTCCATATCCTGACCAACAAGCTCTCTGGCGAGGAATTGCGCCTGTGGGCTTCGGACATGGAAAAGGGCGTTCTGGCGCAATACAAGGCCGATGGCTGGGCGGTCAAAAGCCAGAAGCGGAAGCGCTGCCGGGTCCACAAGTATGTACTGTCCGGTGCCGAGGTTCTGGAGGACTGCGGTTATATCGCGGGCACCGAACTCCCCATCGTTCCGGTCTACGGCAAGCGCTATTTCGTTGACGGCATCGAACGGTGGAACGGTTACGTCCAGCCCAAGATGGACAGCCAGCGGCTTTACAATTCCAACGTGTCGAAGCTGGCGGAAACCAATGCGCTTTCGCCGCGTGAGGTGCCGATCTTCGATCCGACGCAGATCGATGCCGTGCAGGAAGGCCAGTGGGCGCGAGCGAATATTGACCGCCTGCCGTACCTGACTGCCCATGCGCTGCGGAACCCCGACGGTTCGGTTGCTATGGCTGGGCCGATTGGCAAGGTGGAGCCGCCGACGCTCGCACCGGTCACGGCGACCCTGTTGCAGATCGCCAACCAGGACTTGCAGGAAGAGCTTAACGACGGCGCGGACGAGGTAAAGGCCAACACCTCTGCCGAGGCGATGGACATTGCAGCCGCGCGCGTTGATGCGAAGTCGGGCATCTATCTCGACAACATGCGCCAGTCCGTGCAGCGCGAGGGCGAGATCTACATCTCCATGGCGTCCGAGGTCTATTCCGAGGAAGGCCGCGAAGTCCGCACCATGACTGAGGATGGTGACGACGGCACGGCCATCCTCAAGCAGATGAAGACCGATCCCAAGACCGGCGAGAATGCCACGATCAACGATCTGGAGCATGGGCGCTACAAGGTGATTGCATCGGTCACGGAAGCAACTGCGACCCGCCGTGACAAGACCGTCAAGGCGATGCTTCGCGTTGCCGAGGTGGCCACTGCTGCGCAGGACATGGAAATGGCGCAGGCTGCCATCGTTACCGCCGTGATGAATACGGACGGCGAAGGCACCGATGGCTTCATGCAGTGGATGCGCAAGGTCAAGGCGCTCCCGATGGGCCTTGTCGAGCCGAACGACGAAGAAAAGGCGGAAATGGAACAGGCAGCGCAGAACGTGCAGCCCGATCCCATGGCAAACCTTGCCAACGCACAGGCCAGGCAGTTCGAGGCGGATGCAGCCAAGAAGGCGGCGGAAGTTGCCGAGACGGAGGCGAACACCCGCTTGCTCGACGCAAAGACCGTGGAGACGCTGGAGAAGGCGCAGCAGCCTGCGAACGATCAGCCATCCATCCCGCTCAATCGCGGACCATACGCGGCGTAAGACCCGTAAAATACCGTCAAAGCCTGCCTCAACCTATCCTCGCGGCCATTCGGCAACCGCTGGGCCGTGAACCGGTGAGGAAAGGATCGAGATGGCAGACGAAGCCGAGGACGTGCTTGAACTGGACGGCGAACAGGCAATCGAGCCTGAGGACGTAGAGGAACAGCAGACCGAAGCCGCAGCCGACGAAGCCGGGGACGATGACGAGGACGTTATCGGCTTTGGCGAACCGGCTGACGAAGAGGGGGCAGCGCCAGCCCCGGAAAGCAGCGTCATCCGCGAATTGCGGCAGGCGAACCGTGAACTGGCGAAGAAACTACACAAGCTGGAACGCGGGCAGCAGCCGCAGCGCATCGAGGTAGGCGAGAAGCCGACCCTTGCTGCGTGTGACTACGATGAAGACCGGTTCGAGGCCGAACTTGACGCATGGAAGCAGCGCAAGGCGGAAGCGGATCGATCCGAAACGGAAGCGCAGGAGCGGGCGAAGGCAGAGCAGGAAGCATGGAGGGCTCGCGCGGACAACTACACCGCCGATAAGTCCAAGCTGCGTGTTCCTGACTACGCAAGTGCCGAGGACGAGGTGTTTTCCGCCCTGTCCGAACAGCACCAGGCGCTGATCCTGATGACCGAGAAGCCCGCAGCGCTGGTTTACGCGCTGTCTCGCGACCCGGCCAAGCTGGAGCAACTTTCCAAACTCGACCTCGCTCGTGCCGCAATGCTGGTTGGCAAGCTGGAGGACAAGGTGACCGTGACCACCAAACGCAAACTCCCGCAGCCCGACCGTCCGATCCGTGGGGATGCCCCGGTGTCGGCGGCATCTGCGGACAAGGAACTCGCAAGGCTCGAAAAGGAAGCTGAACGCACCGGCAATCGCACTGCGCTGATCGCCTATCGCAAGAAGCTGCGGGCCTGAAATCCACCGTTTCAGGAAGGTTTTGACACATGGCTACTTCGTTCACCAAGCAGGAACAGGTGATGTTCGACAACGTCATCGAGGGTTTCGATGACATGCTCGTTATCGGCAAAGCTGCCGAAGTCTATCAGCCGCTCGATGCACAGGAACAGGTCAACGCACAGGACAAGTTCTGGCTGCCCGCTCCGATGATCGGCGCGAGCTATGACGGCTTCGACCAGTCGGCCAACTTCGACGGCCTGACCCAGCTCAACGTCCCGGCTTCGGTCGGCTACCACAAGTCCGTTCCGAAGACGCTTTCGTCCAAGAACCTGCGCAACGCCTTCGCCATGGGACAGTACGGCAAGGCTGCCAAGCAGAAGCTGTCTTCGGACGTGAACCTTGCGCTGTTCAATACCGTGGCCCTCTATGGCTCGGTGTTCTCGAAGCGCACTGGTGCTGCGACCGGCTACGATGACGTTGCTGACATCGACAGCCGCCTGACCCGCATCGGCGTCCCGACCGATGGCCGCATGGCGTTCTATTCGCCCACCAACATGAACGCGATGGCGGGCAACCTCGCTGGCCGTTCGGAAGCGACCGAGCGTTCGCGCACTGCCTTCGAGCGCGCGATGATCCGTTCGGACGTGGCGGGTATCGAGGTCTTCAAGAACGACCAGGAAATCCGCCTCGCTGCTGCTGGCGGCGGTGCAACGACTGTCAACGGTGCGAACCAGCGCACTGTCCCGGCTGCTACCGTCACTTCGGCGGGCGTGACCGAGAACAAGGACAACCGCTACACCGATCTGGTGATCACGGCCACGACCTATGCCAACGTCAAGATTGGCGACGCCTTCACCATTGCCGGTGTGAACGAAATCCACCTGATCACCAAGCAGGACACCGGCAACCTCAAGACCTTCCGCGTGGTGGACAAGCCCGCTGCGAACACCATTCGCATCTGGCCGGCCATCATCGACGCGGCGGAAGGTTCGATTGGCTCGAAGGAATACGCCAACGTTTCGGCCACCCCGGCGAACGGTGCGAACATCACGTGGCTCAACACCACGGCTGCCCCGCTCAATCCGTTCTTCCGCAAGGAAAGCCTGCTGCTGATCCCCGGCTCGTTCACCGTGAACCCGGACGATGGCTGGCAGGTCATGACGGCCACGACCGACCTCGGCATTTCGATCACCTACACCCGCCAGGGCGCGATCAATGACCTTTCGGTCAAGGCTCGCTGGGACATCGACTTCGGCACTGCGCTGCTGTCGCCCGAAATGGCCGGTGTTCAGATGTTCGGACAGGCATAATCGGACGGGCGGGGCGATTGGAAGCGCTCCGCCCTCCTTTCAAGCCCTGTGCGCAGGGTTTCAGAGGAGGCCCGAATGTCCGAGTTCCCAAAAATGCTCTACCGCGCGGGCGACATGCTGCCGGATATCGGCTGCGATTACCGCATCGTTGCGGACGAAGCCGAGGAAAGCGCGGCCATCGCTGATGGGTGGCGCGTGGGCCTTGATCCTCTTGACCATGATGGCGACGGCAAGCCCGGTGGGGCGAAGCGTGGCCGCAAGCCGAAAGGTGAAGGCTGATGCGTTCGTTTACCCCCGGAGCTACCTCGAATATCGTCGTCGGCGCTGCGTCGGCCCGCGTGAAGCTGGTCGAAGCATCTTCACCGCAACAGGTCCGCATCTGCAACGATGGCACCGCTACGGTATGGCTGGCGTTCGGTGACAGCACGGTAACGGCTGCGGCTGCCAGCGGTGTGCCGATCACGGCAGGCGCAATCGAGGTAGTCACGATCCCCGGCACTGCAACGCATGTCGCGGCGATTGCGGCGGGCGCTACGGGCACGGTCTATTTCACCGTGGGCGCGGGCCTCTGAAATGGTGATCAAGTGGGGCGGTAGGGGCTTTGGTCATTCGAGCCGCAAGCAGCGGCTGACCGCGCCTGCCCCTCCATCCTATTCAGCCGAGGCCACGGCTTATTTCGCGGCCATGTCGGTACAGCCAGACGCCACCCGCAAGAGCGCGCTTGATACGCTGATTGCCTCGCTCAAGTCGGCAGGCGTGTGGGCGAAGCTGGATTGGCTGACGGTCCACGCGGCGCATGATGAGCAGGCCGCGCGCGTCAATGCGGTTAACCCTGCGCAGGTGGCAAGCGTTGGCGTAGCGCCGACGTTCACGACCGACCGGGGCTATACCGGCAACGGCACGACACAGTATCTCAATACGGGTTGGAACCCTTCGTCTGCGGGTGGCAAGTTCACGCAGAACGATTGTTTCATGGGCATGTGGGCCGGAACGGACGTTACGTCCGGCGCGCAATACGATTGCGGCAACTCGAACGCCACGATCAACGGGCGCAGCGGCGCGACCTCCCCGATCACGGCGCAGTCTGCGGCAAGCTCCACGCCTACGCTTCCGGTGTCCACCTCGATTGGCTTCACCTCGTTCACCCGCACCAGCTCGACGGCAGGTGTGGCGTACAAGAACGGCGCATCGATGGGGGCCATTTCCTCCACCAGCACCACGCTGCGCAATGCCTCGTTCCTGATCTGCGCTGCGAACAGCAGCACGACCGGGACCGTGACCGCCGCGAACTTCTCGACCCGTCGCAACCAGGCGCTTTGCTGGGGGCAGGGCCTTAGCGGTGCCGAGCAACTGGCGCTCTACAACGCGCTTGCAACCTACATGACGGCAGTGGGGGCATAATGACCGATATTCCGATCCCCGCAGGCCCGACCAACAAAGAGCTTGTTGACCTCGCCTATCTGGCTCTCGGCATGACCGACACGATGTTCGGGCGCACGGAGGAGGAATACGCTTCGGGCGTCGGGCTCCTGCGCGCCATGATGGGGGAATGGCCCTTTGACCAGTTGGGCTATGACTACACCACCCCGCGTCCTTCGGAGCGTTCCGGGATAGAGCAGAAATGGACGCAGGCCGTCAGCCTGTCGCTTGCCGAGCGCATTGCCCCGGCAGTCGGCAAGGCTCTCTCCCCGCAGTCTGCATCGGCCAAGGCTCGGTCCTATTCAACGCTCTGCGCTGCGGTGGGCAACAAGTCCACCGTCACCTATCCGAACAACACGCCCGCTGGCGCTGGTCAGGGCCGCTCATTGGGCTTCGGCGCGTTCTTCCGGGACGGTGACTGATGCAGGTTCCCGTCCTCTCGGGGATGACCGCCCGCGAGGGTTCGTTCGCGGCATCCTTCCCGATCAACCTTGAGCCTCGCACGTTCACAAGCGGTGTTTCGCAGGGCCAGCTTGTCACGACGCGCGGGGCATCCGTGCGGGTCACGGGCCTGCCGGGAGTGGATCGTGGCGGCACCGTGTGGAACGGGATGCACTACCGCGTGATGGGCGAATACCTCGTCCAGGTGGCTGCGGACTGGACCGTTACGGTGATCGGCAGCGTAGGAAATGACTTCCGCGCCGTTGGCTTCGATTACGGCTTCGACCGGCTCGCCATCCGAAGCGCGGATCGGCTGTTCTACTACAATGGTGCATCCCTGACGCAGGTGACGGACCCGGACCTTGGCGCGGTCAAGGACATGGTGTGGTCCGATGGCTACTATGTGACCACGGACGGCACCTATATCGTCGTGACCAACCTGACCGATCCGACCGCAATCGACCCGATCAAGTACGGTTCGGCGGAAGAAGACCCCGACATGATTACGGGCCTCCTGCGCTTCCGCGAGGAAATTTATGCGATCGGTCGCAACTCCATACAGGTATTCCAGAACGTCGGCGGCAGCGGCTTCCCGTTCCAGAATACGCCCGGAGCCACTATCCCTTACGGCTGCATTTCGTCCTCGGCAAAGTGCATGGTGGGCGGGACATTCGCTTTCGTCGGCGGCGCGCGTGACGAACCCCTGAGCGTCTATATCGAGAACGGCGGCGGGGCACTGCGCATTTCCAACCGGGAAGTTGACGACCTCCTGAATGCCGAAGCCTCTCCCGAGCTTATCGAGCTTGAGGCGCGGGTGTTTGGCGAAGAGCGCCAGTTGCTCATCCATTTGCAGGACAAGACGCTGGGCATCGCCTTGGGAACGTCCACGGAAGGTGAGCAAGGGGCATGGTTCATCCTGCAATCAGGCAGGGGTGAGCCATACCGCCTGCGCCATGCAGTGTGGTGCTATGGACAGCATATCGTAGGCGACACGCAGAACGCGCAGCTTGGCGTCCTGTCGTCTGATGACCGGCATTTCGGGGACCGTCCGGACTGGCAGTTCGATGCCTCGCTGCTGTTCAACGATGGTGCAGCCTTCCTCGTGAACGATGTCGAGTTGTTCGGGCAATTCCCCACCGAGGAACATGCCGTGTTCCTGTCCATGAGCCGTGATGCGACGGTCTATAGCCGTGAAGTCTCGCGGCGCATGACCGGGCGGCGTGACGAGCGGTTGCGCTGGCAGGTGGGCGTAAGGTGCCCGACGCTGGTATCCTTCCGGTTCCGTGGGCAGGGGCGCTATGCGATCAGCCGGTGTGAAATGAACGGTGAACCCCTTGGCTAGCTTCTTCATCCGCCGCGAGGTGCTGGAGCGCATCTTCGGTAAGCGCTGGGGCCTTGCCTTCGAGAACCAGCAACAGACGCTTGCCACGGTATCGGAGGCGTCCTCGCTGGCCGTCAGTGCCACGCAGGCGCTCAAGGACGCGGCATTCGTCACGCTGTCGAGCAATGCGGAGCTTCCGAACGAACGTGTCCTGCAACTCGGTGACGGGCTGGAGGCGGTAATCAGCTCTGATACCGTCCTGATCCGCCTGAGCGAGGACGGCGCGCGGGCCTCGGGCGGGTTCAAGGTGACATTCATTGCCACGGGCGAAAGCACGGTTGCCGTACCGCTATCCGGCATCCTGGCGACGCGCGAGAACGTCGAGACGCTGACCAACAAGACGCTGTCCGCACCGTCGTTATCGGGGTTGGTGAACGCGACGAGCGATGCAAATGCTGCCTCTGCCGGCGTTCCCGTTGGCGGTGTCTACCGGGACGGCTCAAGCCTGAAGGTTCGGGTGGCGTAAGACCCGTAAAATAGCCGATTTCCCGCATAACAGCGAAAGTGCGCGCGTCTGGACATTTGCGCGCAGGAGGCTGTCATCGGCCTGTTTTCTTTCGTTGGGGGGCTGTTTGGCGGCGGCGGTCAGAAAAAGGCCGCTGATCGTGCTGCGCAGCTTCAATATGACGCGGCGATGGCAGGCCTTAACGAGAGCAAGCGCCAGTTCGATATCACGCGTCAGGACTACGAGCCTTATCAGAACCTTGGCCGCGCGGCGATCCCCGAGCTTGGCGATCTTGTCGGCGTCAACGGGGGCGATGCTCAACAGGCAATCATCGATCAATTGAAGGCTGGCCCGCTTTACACCTCGCTTACCGGCGCGGGTGAAGAGTCCATCCTTGCCAATGCTTCGGCAACGGGCGGACTTCGCGGTGGAAATACTCAAGATGCCTTGGCGCGGTTCCGGGGCGATACGCTAAACTCTGTGATTGCCAATCAGCTTGCGCAGTATTCCGGCCTCGTCGGGATTGGCTCGGGCGCAACGGATGCTGTGTCGAACTTCGGTGCGGCGGCGGTCAATGCGCAGAACCAGCTCCGCAATCAGGGCGCAGGCGCAAAAGCGCAAGCAGTTCTCGCGAAGGCTGGCATCAATGCACAGAACTGGAGCAACGCAGGCGGCTTCCTTGATAGCGCAATAAGCAGCGTACTTCCCACCTCGGGGGTTGGCGGCTTCTTGAAGAAGCTATTCTGATGGCCGAGTTGGACTACGCCGCCATCATGAGGGCTGGCCAGTCGCTGGTCCCCGATATCCAGGAACAGATGTTCCTCAACGATCAGCGCAAGATGCAGCAGCAGGCCCGTGAATTGCAGGTCCAGCAGGCCCGTACCGCGCAGGAACGACAGGTCGCATTCCGCACGGCTGCCCAACAGGCCGCCATGAGCGCCGATCCCAAGGCCATCGGAAACCTGATGATCGCGTTTCCGGAGTTTGCCGACCAGATCAAGCCGGGTTGGCAGGCCCTGTCCGAAGATGCCCGCCGCCGCAACCTGACGCAATCGGGCACTGTATTCATGCGCGCCAAGAACGGCGATGCGAAGGGCGCGGCTGCCTTGCTGCGCCAGCGCTACGAGGCCGACCTTGCCGCTGGTCATGCGGACGAGACGACCAAGGAACTGATCGACGCCTTCGAGAGCGGCGATCCGATGCAGGTGCAGCAGGCGACCGCGACAGTGGGCATGATCCTGGCTGCGGACGATCCGAGCAAGTTTGCCGATACCTATGGCAAGCTGTTCCCGAGCGACGACAAGAGCCCGTTCGCCAAGGAATACAACGACCGGGTTCGCCTGTTCGGGAAGGAAGCGGCTGACCAGTGGGCGGCAACGCAGGATGAGAAGTTCATTCCTGTGCAGCAAGGCGGCTCGGTCTTCCGCGCATCCGACCTCATGGGCGGCGGTGGTATCGTTGCCACGCGTGAGCAGCAGGCAGAGTCTGATCGTATGCGGGCAATGTTCCCGAATGCGCCGCAGTACGCAACCGACAGCACGAAGGGAGGTGATCAGTCCACCGCTGGGCGAGGTATCGCGCCAACGGGAAGCGCCATTGAGAGCGCTGCAATGGCTGCCGTTCCCGGCCTTACCGTCACCAGTCGCCAGCGCAGCCCCGGCAAGAATGCATCGGTCGGCGGAGTAGACGATAGCTATCACCTGACCGATCAGGCCCGCGATTTCGTGCCGCCGAAAGGCATGGGCATGGGGGCTTTGCGTGACCGCCTCGCGAAGGCGTTCCCCGGCTTCGATGTCATCAACGAGGGCGATCACGTCCACATCGAACCCGGCAAGGGTACGCCCCATGCGGCAGGTCCGGTCAGGGTTCGCAGCGTTCAGGAAGCCCGCAAACTGCCGAGTGGAACCATGTTCGTGACGCCTGATGGCCGCACCATGAGGAGGCCGTAAGATGGCGCAAGACCCTTGGGCCGAGTTCGAGGAAATTCGCCCCGCCGCCGCGCAACAGCGCCGCGCACCGCAGCCTGTCATTTCGCTGCCAGATCCTGACAAGCAGGCCGATAACGCGCGGGCTGATCAGGGCCTGAAAAACAGCACGACGCAGACGGACATTGCAGTCCGTGGCGAAGGCCGCGACGTCGTCAAGGACGCGATCAACAACCTGACCTCGTTGCAGAGCCGCTACGAGCAGTTGCAGCCGGTCAAGGAATATCGGGTTGTGCTGCCGCAGTTCATGCAGGCGCTACAACTGCCTGACGATCCGACCGCCGATAACACGCTGCTCTATGCCTATGCGAAGATCATGGACCCCGGTTCGGTGGTCCGTGAGAGCGAACAAGGTGCTGCGGCAAATGGCGCGAACTATTGGGATCGTGCCGTTGAGGCTGTCAAAAAGCAGTTTGGCGTCGGTGGCAACCTGACCCCGGAAGTTCGCGCCCGCCTCAAGCGCGACATCGAAACCCGCGTCCAGGCGATGGGGAAGGTTTACCGCCTCCAGCGTGAGAGGTACGCCAAGACCGCAGAGAAATTCAATATTGACCCTGCCGATGTTATCGGCCCCGATGACTTCGACCCATTCCGGGCGGATTGGGAGCGCCTGACGCAGGGCAAGGCCAACCAGCCCACCACGCAGGACATTTACGGCGGCGGTGTGCGGTTCAACATGGACGCGCCGGAAAGGCCGTTCGACCGCGCCGAATACCTTCGTTCCATGGGCATTCCGCCCGAAAAGGAAGACCAGATCATCGGCTTCTGGACCGCCAACAGCGGTAACAGGAACCTGACTCCGCAGGCGGTGGCGCAGTGGTATCAATCGCAGGGCATTGCCCCTCCTGACCCGCAATCTCTGGCGCAGACCGTGGAAATGGCGCGCAGGCTTGCTCCGGGGACGCGGTTCGGCGGCATCGACACGACTGCGGCGGAAAAGGCTTACCGCGAGCGCCTGCGTGGCGATCTGGCAAAGGAAGGCTTCGACCCGAACAGTGGCGGCGCATACGGTGCCCGCGCTGTCCGTGGCGCGGAAATGGGCCTTACCGACGAAATCGAGGGTCTTGGCGGCGCTGTGGATGCGCTGGTCAACAATCGTGGCGTTTTCGATGGCTATCGCCTGTCCCGTGACCGGGTACGTGAAGCCTATGACCAGATGGAACAGGCGCAGGGCGGTCTTGGCACCGCTGCGGAGCTTGGTGGCGGTCTGGTGGGCGCTCTGGCTATTCCATCGGGCGCGGCGCGCGGTGTTGGGGCTCTGGCGCGTCAGGGTGCGGCACAGGGCGCTGTAGCCGGTTTCGGATACGGCGAGGGGCCGGGGGGCTCTCTCGGGGGTGCTGTAACCGGCGCTGGCGTTGGCATGGTGGGCGGTGCTGCCTTGGGCAAGCTGGGCGAAGGCTTGGCCGCTCGTGCTGCCAGTCGCGCAGGCCAGCCTTTGACGGATGGCGGCGAGGTCATTTCTGCGGCTGACCGGCTTAACAGCCAGTTTGGCACGGACATTGCGCCTCTTCCCGCTGATGTTGGTGGCGTTACTACCCGCCGCCTTACGGGCGGGGCCGCGCAGCTACCGCTTGCCGCTGGTTCTATCGTTCATGGCAGTCAGGCAGTCTCCAGCGAGGCGCAAAAGGCGCTTTCCGCCATCGCAAGCCTGTCGGGCAATCCCGGCACTCGTGAAGCCGCTGGCGAGGCCGCGTTGACCGGTGCGCAGAAATTCATCCAGACGAGCCGCAACAAGGTCAATGCGCTCTATACAAAGGCCCGCAAGCTTGGCGGTGATCAACCCGTTGATCTGGCCGAGGCGCGTAGGGTTCTTGATGAGAACATTGCCGAGCTGTCGCAGACACCGGGCGGTGCCGATGGGCTGTCCGCAATGCAGGCACTGCGGGCCGATCTCGACAAGCCTTATGGCGTCGAGGCCGTTCGCCGGATGCGGTCGCAGATGCGTGACCGGTTTATCAAGGACGGCCTGCGGGGCTCTGACACCGAGCGCCGCATCGGGCAGGTTCTGGACGCTGCTGATGCCGATATCACGAACAGCCTCAACATGGCCGGGAAGGGTGACGCGGCTCGTGCCTATGCCGAGGCTTCTGCCGCCCACAAGGAGCGTGTGCAGGTTATCGACCAGGTGCTTGCACCGATCATCGGTAGCAGGGGCGATGCACCCCGCTCCGTAGAGCAGGTCATTTCTTCCATCGAAACTGCCACGAAGACCAACGGCGGGCGGCTTGGCAAGTTCCTTTCGTCGCTTCCGCCTGAGGACGCGGCGACGGTTCGCGGGACGCTTGTTCAGGAATTGGGGCGATCATCGGCGGGCGGGCAGAATGCCGCTGGCGATGCCTTCAGTCTCTCGCAGTTCCTGACCAACTGGAACAAGATGAGCGGCCCCGCGAAGTCGCAATTGTTTGGCGGTGAGGCTCGCGCGGCGCTGGAAGACCTTGCGCGTGTGGCTCAGGGCACAAAGGAAGCGCAGCGTTTCGCCAACTCGTCCAACACCGGCAGTGTAGTGGGCGGGGTCGCGCTTGGCGGCAACATCGTCGCGTTCTTCTCGGCTCCGGTAGCTTCTACGGCAGCACTGCTAGGGCAGTACGGCGCGGGCAAACTGCTTGCCTCACCCAAGTTCGCGCGCTGGCTCGCGAAAATGCCGAGCAACCCGGCTCTTGCCGAAAAGCATGTGCAGGCGCTGTCGAAGATCGCGGCAAACGATAACGCTATCGCGGCTGACGTATCGGGACTCCAATCGGAATTGATGGGCCTGTTTGGCTCGCGCGCAGCCGCATCTCCCAACGCTCCCACGCTGCCTGTTCCTTCGGAGAATGAGGGAAAAACAGGAAAACGAGGGGAAGGCCAATGACCCAGCGTAACCGCAGCATCCCCGGAGAATACGCATGACCGCGCGTGTGGGCAACCCTTTCCCGTTCTTCCTCGACCGTTCGGGCCTCCCACTTGATGGCGGCTCGATCTACGTCGGCACAGCAGGCGATGACCCGGAAATTTCCCCGGTCACGGTCTATCTGGACAGCGCCCTGTCCATCGTCGCGCCGCAGCCTCTCCAGGTGGTCGGCGGGCTGATCTGCAACGACGGCAACCCAACCGCATTCTATGTCAGCGGCTCGAACTATTCGATGCGGGTTCGTGATGCGGACGGCGCGGAGGTGTTCTATGTCGCCTCTGCGGTTGTCGGTGCGGACGATTACCAGCCCCTTGATGCGGACCTAACGGCCATTGCCGCTCTCGCAACGACACCTTACGGGCGGGCGATCCTGACGGCTGCCTCTGCGGCGGCGGCGCGCTCCTATCTCGGCATTGTGGACAGCCTCCCGCTTACGGGTGGCACGGTTAGCGGCAACGTGGTGCGTTCGAGCGCAGGCCCGCACCTCTATCATACCGACAACTCCTACGTTTCGGGCCGGGTTTTCGTGACGGCCAACGGCGCTGCTGATCCCACCTCGCAGGTCGGGGATGTCTGGCTGGAGCTTTCCGCATGATCCGGGTTCGGACAGCGGATGGCCTCAAGGCCATTGCGGTAGCGCGAGTGCGCGGCGAGGCGGGGTTGCAGTCTGTAGCCTCTGGCTGGCTGCGCATGTCCGATGCCTTGAAGCGGGTCTTTTCCGGCTCCGGGGACATTGCCGTTAGCGCCGATCCTTCCTCGGTGTCCGGATACTCTGCCGTGGCAGGCTCGGCAGTCATCACGACCAACGCAGTGACGGCGACACCGACAAACGGTTCTTCGCCCTACACCTATGCATGGACGTTCGTTTCCAGCGACGGCGGTTCGTGGATCGCAAAAAGCCCCACCAGCGCAACGACGAAATTCACCTGCTCCGGTGTGGCCGCTGGTGTCGATTACACCGCCACATTCCTCTGCACGGCAACTGACAGCACCGGGGGCACCGGGACGGTCGAAGTGCAGGCCACGGCATCCAACCTCGGGAACCTCTACCTATGAACTCGTTCAACGACATTGTTCGCGATCTTGATGGCGTGATCGTCACCGGGGCGAACGTCTATGTCTATGACAGCAGCGGCGGGCTTGCCTCCCTGTTCGAGAGCGATGGGACGACGCCCAAGGCAAACCCGCTCGTCAGCGATGCGCTCGGGGAAATCGAGGCATGGACGGAAGACGGCTTCTACTCGCTCGAATACTTCTGGAACGGGCGCAAGCGGCTGATCCGCTCGAATGTCCTGATCGGCACGGCTCCGCTCGATACAGCGGTTATCAGTGCTGCGGGCTATGCCACGGCACTGGAGGTCGGCACGGCAGGCGGTTGGTATGACAGCCTCGCGGCGGGTGCGGCTGATCCAGCGGTTGCCGAGGGTGATGGCTATTTCTACCTGACCGGAAGCCGGTTCTACATCGGGCAGAAAGTCGGCGGCGTAGGCGTCCAGAAAGCCGAGTTCCTGACGACGGCCTCCGGGCTGATCGGCATGGTCACGGGAACGCCCCTTGGACCGATCAACGGCCTTTCACCGGCTGCGGACAAGCTGCCCTATTACACCGGAGCCACGACGGCATCCCTTGCGGACCTGACCGCGCAGGCCCGGACCTTCCTAGCTGCGGCCACGGCAGCGGACCAGCAGGCGGCTATCGGTGTGTCCGCGTTCATTCGCGGGCTTCTTGACGATATCGACGCTGCCACAGCGCGGGCTACGCTTGGCGTAGTGCCGGGAACGGACGTGCAGGCATATGACGGCGATCTGGCTGCTATCGCTGCGCTGACGACGACGAGTTTCGGGCGCTCTCTCCTGACCATGGCGGATGCAGCAGCGGCGCGTTCTGCAATCGGGGCGAATGGCTCGCCCACCGTGGCGGGTTCGTCGGGAACCGGGTGGGCAATCACGCTGGGGGGCGGGATCGTTATCACGGTGAAGGATATCACTGTCGCTGCCGGTTCCACCACTTCGCAGACCTACGGCAACGGACACACCTATTCGGTTTTCGCGCGGGCATGGATCGCGGGCGACGATGCGACCGGGGACGTGTCGGTAACTGTCGCTTCCGCCACCAGCGGGCTTTCTGCGGCGTCGGTGCGCTCGAACGCATCCGGCTCCGTGACCGTCACCCTCTTCTCCATCGGGCAGTGATATGACCTACGTAAAAGCATACACCCGCCAGCATGACGAGTTCATTGCCGACGCCACTGCGGCAATTCAGCCTCTGGTGGATGCAGCGGCAGGATCAGCAAGTGCGGCGGCGGCATCCGTTGGCGCGGTCAAACAACTCGTGGAAATCACCCTCCAGAATGACACGGTTCTGGAGGAAGGTGCATGGTATGCCGAGTTCTTCCTCCCGGTAGCTACCACCTTCACAAGCTGGAACGCATGGGTGTTCCTCGGCTCCGGTACGGTCGATGCGCGGCTTATCGTGAACGACGTTGACGTTTACGGACCTCGCACGGTCGGGACCACTGTGGACACGACCGCACCTAGCATCGCCATAGCAGCGAATGCCCGCGTCGCCATCCAGATTAACAACATCACAGGCACCCCCAAGGGGCTTGCCGTCCAGCTCCTGGGGCTTCCGACATGAGCCGTGCGATCTATAACAACGCAGGACCAAACGCGCCTTCGGTGGACCTTATCGCAGGCCCCGAGTTCCGCGACGACTTCAGTACGGATGGCAACCTCAACGGGCGCACCGGATGGACCGTGGAAACGCGCCCGACCTTCTCCGGACAGGTCAATGCCATCTCGGCCAGTGGCGGCAAGGCTGGCGGCACGACCGGCAGCGCGGCCTTTGCCCTGCACACCGCCAGCGTTGAAACGGCGCGGGTGCAGTTCAAGATTGGCGCATACGGTGCGGCCCTGCATCACCATGTCAATATCGCGGCGGTCGATGCAGAACGAGACTGGCTGAATATCAACGTTGCCACTCAAGTTTCGAGCGGACTCCAGACTGGAACGATCACCTTTGCCAAGGTGGTCAACGGGGCCTCGGCTTCTAACATCGCGATCCTTCAGCAGTGGCGCACCGAACTTGGCGACACGCTCGAAAGCGATTTTACCGAAGTTGCTGGGGTGAAATACTGGACCTGCTACCTCAATGGCCAGCAGGCGGGCGCGCCGGTCGATATCACCTCGTGGGGCGGTGCGTTCACAAAGAAGCACGGCATCATCGGTAACATCGCAAGTTCTACCGACAGCTTCCAGATCGTGGACCCGGCAACGCAAGTCGCCTTGCGCCTCTACATGCCGAACCGCACGATCTACCGCAACGCGAACGGCTCGGTTACGTGGTTCGTAAAGGCGTACTACACCGGTCCTGATCCTTCGGGCCTCTATGCCACGGTCTATGACCTTTCGTCTGGTTCGGAAGTCGCGGTATCCGGCCTGACGGACGTTGCCTTGTCGAGCTTCGCGGCGGCAGGCGGCACGGCAACGGGGACGCTTTCCGGCACCTCGTCGCAGGTTTCCAGCGGCGGGCCGTTCTTCGTTCGTGTCACCCGCAAGCGGCTCTCTGCCCTGATTGGCAACGCAACCTGTGTTGTGGACGGGCCCTATCAAACTGTTGGCGAAACCGATCTTGCGAATGGCCAGTCGCTCGCAGTGGCCGCGTTCTCGCAGACCGCCACCACCGCGACCTATGCGCAGCCGTCGAATTGCTGGCACCTCGAAGGCGTCCCGACCAACGGCACGACCTTGGGGGATGCATGGAACCGCCGCCTTCGCCCGATCAGCGGCAACACCACAGCCGCCGCGCTGGCCAACGTGGTCAAGACCGTCTCCAGTGTAAACTTGACCGTTGCCAGTGGCGGCGTTTCGGGCACGGCGATTGCCGTTCGCGGGGCCGGTTCGGTCTGCCAACAGGCGCTCAAGCAGTCCATCGACCGCGCTGGTGGCAGGGTTCACTTTGTCCATCACGTTGACGGCCAATCGGACGTAACGACTGCGCAGGCCAGTTACATCGCCGCAATTCAGGCGATCTATGACGACCTCGACGCCTACAACGGCGCAGCGATCAAGGTGCTGATGCATCCGCTTGCCTCGTGCTGGAAGAACAGCACCGGCAACGACGAGCAGTGGCAGGCCGTTCGCCGGATGCAATGGCAGCTGACGCAGGATTACCCCTCGCGCTACTTCTTGGGGGCCTATACCCTCGACTGCCAGCACTTCGACAGCCTGCACTTTAACGACGCTGGTTATGCGACAATGCTGACTCGCGCAGGGTGGGCACGGGCCAAGGCTCGCGGTGACGTGGCCAACGACCGCAACGGGCCTTCGCTCTACAGCGTAACCCGCGTCGATGCGCAGACGGTCTATTGCGTTTACGACCTCAACGGCGCGGATAGCCTTGAGCTGGCGAACACGGCCTACGCCAGCGAATATCACGGCGGCATGTCGTTCTCGACCGCTGCCACCAAGAGCGGCGGCACCATCGCGACGAAGCTCTATCCGACCGGCGCTACCGTGGATGCATCACCGGCAGGCGGGCGGCAGGGCATCACCTTCACCTTCGCCGCGAACACGTTCCCCGGCACGGTCTACGCGTGGGCGGCATACGGCAAGAACCCGTTCAACCCGAACGACAACAACACCAACACCGACCCGATCAATCTCGACATGGCCAACAAGGCATCGATGATCCGGGGTGTCTATTCGGACGGCATGAAGGTGGCGTTGCGGCCCCGGTTCACGACCGACAGCCTCGATTACCTGAGTGCATCGTGATGAGCTTCCGCGACCTGTGGGAACACGTCCCTGACGGGCTGAAACACGCCGTAGACGCCCTTTCCATCGCCACGCTGCTAGGGAGCCTTGTCAGCATGTTGCCTGCAATCGCTTCCGTGCTGACGATCATCTGGACCGCTATCAGAATAGTCGAGACGGATACCGTGCAGCGCCTCCTTGGCAAGAAATAGGAGGCCGCATGTCGGTTGACCCGAAGCTTCTCGACTACTGCAACACCGACCACCAGCGCCAGATAATGCAGCGGCTTATCGCTGGTGACAGCGGGGCGGAAATTGCTCGGGACATGGGCGTCCATCGCACCCTTCCGGACAAGGTGCGACGGCGGGTTCTGGAATACGCGGCACGGCAGGGATATGCGCCGGAAGCGGGAATTGACCATCCTGTAGCCGAGGGGTTCGAGCTTCGCGGCTACTCCCATTTCACCAAGACGGCAGCGGGGGAGCCGATCTGGCTCAAGACCCGCGCAGCCGAACGGGCATACTGGCAGGGCATTCAAGGCGCTATCGACGGTGTGCAGCCGGTTGATGCCGCCATCCTTGCGATACCGCCCGAACCGCAATCAGACATCATCCCATGGCTGCAAATCGGTGACGCGCACATTGGCATGTTGGCGTCGGAAGAGGAAACCGGCGCGAACTTCGATATCAGCATTGCCGAGCGGGAGATATGCGCTGCTGCGGCGGCGTTGATCGATGCGGCACCGGCCTGCGAGCGGCTTGTCATCAACGACCTTGGCGACGGCACCCATTACGAAACGTTCAAGGCGGAAACCGAAGCCAGCGGCCATAGGGTGGATCAGGACACCCGCTATTGGAAGATGGTGCAAGCCTATATCCGGATCACCCGGTTTATCGTGGAGCGGGCGCTCACGAAGGCCCGCACGGTCGATTACATCGCCAATCAGGGCAATCATTCCCGGTCCAATGATATCTGGATCGCGGCGCTCATTGGCGCGCTCTACGAGGCCACAGGGCGCGTCAACGTCCTGCGCAACGAAAGCCCGTTTATTGCCTACCGGATGGGCCGGACCTTCGTCATGGTTCACCACGGCGACAAGGCCAAGCCCGAAGCCTGCGCCAAGCTCATGTCGGACGATTACGCTGTCGATTGGGGCGAGACAGTCTTCCGGTACATCGACGGTGGGCACGTACACCACAGCCAGCGCAAAGAGCTTCCCGGCTGTCTGTTCGAGAGCTGGAACAACCTCGCACCGCGCGACAAGTACGCACACGACGGCGGATGGCGCTCGAAGCAGTGCATGACGCTGGTCCTGCGGTCACGGAACTACGGCGAGACGGCCCGGATCGTGATGCCCATCGAGCGGGTGCGTGACCTGATCCGCGCCAAGCAGCCTGACCACTACGTTCCACCGGCAATGAGGGCGTTCGCAGCATGAACCCTGACGCATACCTGTTCTGGCTTGGCGCAGATGCGGAGCAAGCCTTTTGGGAAGCCTTGCAGGACTGCGGGGTAATCGAGGTCGATCTAGCGGACCCGCAAGCCGATGAATGACCGGCGCATCCCCGACCATGCGGAAGCCGCAGCGCGCATCCTGACACAGGCAGCAAAGCGCATCCGTGAGGGCGAGAACGTCCGGGACGTGTGCCTGCCGCTTATCGACATTGTGACGGCCCTTAGCGGGAGGATTTAGCGGTGATTGCGCAAATCCCAAGTCGGAATGCCAGCGGCCTGCAATCTCCCCAGCATATCGGCAGTTCCCCTTCCTCCGGGAAAAGCAATTGCCGCGTCGGGGGTGCCTTCATCGATCATACGCTGGTTACGCAATGGACCTGCTCGCTTTCCGTGCGTCTTCCAGTCTGCATTGAAAGTGGCGACCGGGATGCCGTTATCCCATCCCCATTCCGCACACAGTCGGTCAGCTCCATCGGCACCACCTTGTATCAGTGCAGTGATGCCGTGCTTGCGGTGAACGGCGGAAAGTGCCCGAGTTACAAGGGCAAAATCCCCGAAATCACGACCGCCTGTGACCACGATTTTCATGGCTTTTCCATACCACAAGCCTGCATGAAGGGGAATCCCCATGACCGCGTTTGACGCTGCGTTGAAGGTCATCCTCAAGCACGAGGGCGGTTGGGTAAATAATCCTCGGGATCCCGGTGGTGAAACTTGCCTTGGGGTCACCAAGCGCACGTGGCAGCAATGGACGGGCCGCATCGACGTAAACATGAAGGCCCTGACGCCTGCCAAGGTCGCACCGCTCTACAAGGCATGGTATTGGGACAAGGTGGGCGGCGATGATCTACCCGCGCCCATTGCCCTTTGCGCCTTCGACTTCGGCGTGAACGCTGGACCGGGCAGGGCGGTAAAGCTCCTGCAACTGATCGTCGGTGCCGAGCGTGACGGCCAGATGGGCCGCAAGACGCTACAAGCCACGCAACAGTACGTGCAGGCCCATGGCATCGCCAAGCTGGTCCGTGCCTACCAGAACGCGCGCCGGGACTACTACAAGGCGCTGGATACCTTCGACACGTTCGGACGGGGTTGGCTGCGTCGCGTCGATGCGGTGGAAACCGAAGCCCTAAGGCTCATCAAGTGACGGTCTGGCAATGGGCTGGACTACTCTTTGACGCCTGCGTCCTCGTCCTGATCGTCGCGCTCGTCTTTCTCATCTTGGGGGTGATATGAAAGCTCTGTCCTACCTGAAAGCCCGCCTTGCCGAAAAGTCCACGTGGGCAGGTGTCGGCGTGGCCATTACCGGCGCATCCGCACTGTCCGCGCCTTGGTCCTATGCCTTCGTGGCGGTGGGCGTGATCGCCTGCCTCGTGCCGTCCGGGAAAGCCGATGATTGACCTGCGCATCATCGCGGGCGCGGTCGGCCTGATCCTCGCTGCCTATGGCGGGTGGCAGGTGCGTTCCTGGCGCTGCGAAAGCCAGATTGCCGAGATCCAGCGCGAGGCCATGGAAGCCGAGGACGCGCTCCGGGCGCAGATGGAAGCCGCAGCGATCGATTACGAGACGTTCCGTGCTGGCAACGAAACTGCCGGGACGCGGACGCAAACCCAAATCCGCGAGGTGTATCGCAATGTCGAAGTTCCTGCTGACTGCGCCGCTCTGCCTGATGCTGTTGTCCTGCTCAACCGTGCGCGTGAAGCCGCCAACGGTTCGATTGCCAGCGAATCTGGCAGCGCCGTGCAAGGCGATTGAGCCACTGCCGAGCCCTTTCTCAGACCCGCTACGAAGCGAATGGGAGGCGGGCGTCCTGTATGCCTATGCTGACTGCGCAGCGCGTCATGCGGCTACGGTAAAGGCGGTGGAGGGTGCCGGGGACAGGTGAAACAGAACTTCACCCATCACCCGGTCTTGAGGCTGACCACTGGTTGCACAGTGTCAGCGAACCTCGTTGCTGCGGCGGGATTGGATTTGAACCAATGCCTGACCCGGCGCGCTACCCGCACCAGCGCTCTATCCAACTGAGCTACGCCGCCGCAGCTCGCACACTCTATCACATTCCAGCGCTATGTGAATCCCTGTTTGACGATCACGAAAGCCCTGTCCACTAACATCAAGCTAGTTTGATGATCGCCTGTGAACGACTAAGGGCGGCGCGACCGGGAACCCCCTGTCCTTCGCCGCCCTTGCAGTCATCTCGGAGTGCCGTGGCTGTCCGAGCGACCTAGCCCGATACATGGCACTGTGCGCACAGTGTTGCCCATGTAGAGCGGGAACCTCAAATTAGTGACCCGGCACAGTGTGCTTCACTACTCGGTCGATCAAGCCTTTCGCATCGAGAGGCAGGCCGGGTTCTATGCGTCCCCTATACCACAGGCGGGGGCGTAGGGGAATCCTCTATCAGCTTCTGAATGCCGCGCATGGTGTCAGTGGCTGGTGCCTTGCTGTATTGCGCCGCCTTGGCGATGCGGAGGCATTCGGTCAGGGCTGTACGCCTTGCCTCTGCCAGCGCGGCTTCGAGCGCTTCGATGCGGGCGTCTCGTGGTTCAACAGGCCGCATGTGCCAAAGCATGGCCTTCGCCCTATTATACTCATACGTGCAGCCTTCATTTCGACAGTAATATCCGATCCCCGGCGCATGAGCGCAGGTCTCCCAGCAGCCGTTGCAGACGATTCCGCCCACCAGATCATCAGCCATTTCCGGCCTCCTTTGCGCGAAGGGCTGCTTCGGCCAGTGCAAGGGCGGGGTGCATCCCTCTACCATGCGCCCAATCTTCTTGGCCCGCATCACATTCAGACAGCCTGGAAAGATCAGCGGAGAATTGAGACCGCGCGGCATGACTGCGCATTTCCCAAGCTGTCCAGTTGTCAGGAATGAGCATCAACGCAGCGTCGGTCCATGCTTCGGCGTCGAGGAAGCGGCGGAAGCGGTCACACTTCCGGCATGTGTCGTCCTCGCGTTCCGGTGGGTAGCCCCCGTGATGGATGGACAGCCACGCCTCTTCCAGCGCCTCTCTCGGATTGGTCATGGGCGGGTGTCCTTTGCGCGAAGGGCTTCGTAAGCGGTGATGGCGGCGGTGGCGGCAGGCTGCTTGTGCTCCCACGATCCATCCACGACAGCCTGCGCAACTTCTTCATCCGAGAAGCCTCCAATCTCGGCGCGTCGGATCGCCCGTGCCACAGCTTCCACCACATCCCCGCTCGGCTGCGCAGATTTACGCATCGCGGCCAGCATCTTTCCCGATTTTAGGATATTTGGTGGGACTTCCAAACAGTTCTGTGCGGGGGCGTAGGGCTCGCTCGGCTGCTGGACGGGGACAAGCTGGCTGGTGCGGTAGAGGTGTACGAGCCGATCTTTAAGCTGCTCAAGCGGTTCGTTGTATTTCGATCCGCCCGAGTAATAGCGGATATCGTCTTCGGTCTTCTCGGCCGCCTTGCTCAACCGCTCCAGTTCGTTCGGGTCAATCATGGGGTTCCTTCGGGCTTGTAGGCGATGATGTCGAGGAGGGGGTCATTCTCCTCCCAAGGCCATTCTTCGCATTTGGCTTGGCGGGTTATCTCTGTGCCGTTGCGGAACAGCATGGTGACACGAATTTTGCCGTCTATTGGACATTCGCCGCCATCATGCTCGATCCACCCTTCCGCCTTCATCGCTTCACTGAGCATCGGGGGTCGCCTTGAGGGCTTCCATCGCCGGTTCAAGCATCGCGCGGTAGATGATTACGGCCCGCGTTCCCTTGCTGGGCACATGGTCTAGATGCTTCATTTCGCCTTCGTCCCGAAGCCATTGCGGGATCGGCTTGCCGCATCGATCAAGGTGCTGGAATATCTCGCGCGGCGTCCTGCATCCCATATCGAAGGCCAACATGAGGTCGCGGGCCAGACCGGACCAAGCTGCCTCCCGCGGTGTCCACAACGCTTCCCGCAGCTTCCGCTCACGATCCTCGAATGCGGATTGAATGACCCTTGCCGCGTAGCATTCTGTCTCACCGGGAATTGACTCCCCGCCGTATGCTTCAACGGCTCGGCGGAACAACTCCACCGCCCACTGTTCCAGCTTGGTCCTGTTATTGGTCATGGGGGGTTCCTTCGATGGGAGTGATGGGCGCATCCACGATCAGACTGTTGTAGAGTGCTTCCGCTGCCTTCAGTCCCGGCATGTTTACGGCAGGGCACCAGTTAGGCGTGTCCCATCGCGTATCACCAACGCGCTTGCGCTCTGGCAGAGACGGGTGCTGGCAATATACATCGTGCCCGCTGTCGCCTTGAACGCGGTATCTCTCGCTGATTACGTGGCGGCAACTGGAGCAAGTCGCTTTGATGTTGATGCGCGGGCCATCTCGCCCCGCCGCTATCTCTTCCGCTGTCATGCTTCACCTGCCGGTGGGGTGGGGAGAGCGTAGGCAAGGGCGGCATCTGCGACCTTAAAGGCGTCCCCGACGCGGGACTGAACGCCTGCATAAAGACCGAGCATGCCTCGAATAAGCGTCATGTCCTCCGTAAGTTTGGCTGCGACCTCCCCGCGCTCTGCTTGCTGGCGGATCGCATCATCGATCGTGATGAACTCCGCAACGATCTCAAGTATCGTGTCGCTGAACCACTCGCACTGTTCCGTCTGCCATGCCTCAAGGCGCTGACGGGTGCTTTCAGGGTATGTAGCGAGGCTTTCTCGTGCTGCCTTCTCGTTGGAAAGATAGCGAGCGATACGGGCTTCCCGAGCCTCCTGGCTCACAGGTACATCAGTCATGGGGTGACTCCTTGGGTTGGTGGGCGGTCAGGTCAGGAGCAAGGCGATTGCCATTTGCGTCACGGGAGTTAGGCGACAGCAATTTCGCCAGTTTCCAGCTTTCCCGATCATTTGCCTGCGACATGGGAAAAATCGCCGCCATCGCTGCAAACCTGATAGCAGCATGCAGATCACCGATCTCGGTTGGGAGCATTTCGCGTGCCGTTTTGCCCTCGTATTCGGCATTATCAGGACCGGGAGCATCAAGACCAAAGCGCATTGCCTTGCCGATCAACTTGAGGGTCTCGCCCATCTCTTCGACCATGATGCCGAGCGCGTATCGTTCGGTCTTATCCATGGCGGGCCTCCTTGATTGCTGCACGGGAAACCGTGACGACGTATTCAACGCCATCGGAGAGCGGCAAGGGGTGTCGCTGTCGCTATAGGCTTCCATCACGGTGACGGCCCGCTTCTGTGCCTCCGTCATCCCCTTCACGATATCTTCAGCTTTGGTCATGGCTTGTCCTTTGGGGTGTGCTTTTACGGACGCATTCCGTGCGCATCGAGAAATTCGGCCCTCGCCCATTCACGCGTATAGTCCGACGCATTCGGGCAGCGTGCGATTTCCGTGAAGTCATAGTCCCGGCATGGGTTTCGGCCCGTGACCGAACAGTGGCGGCAATAATCAACGCCCGAGCGGGCGCGTCGCGAAGTAGCCTCCCAAGTCATGACAGCACCGCCTGCATGGCCCACACCACGCCATCGCGATAAGCCTTCACCCAACGCTTTGCAGCATCGCTGCTGGCGGCGGTGTAAACAGGGCCGCGGTTGGGAAAGCGAGGGTCGCAAACGTCCACGCCGCAATCGGTGCGGGGCTTGAACTGATAGCCGAAATAGGTCTGCATGGTCTTAATCCTTGATTGGGTAACCGATATCCCTTATATCTACCCGATATCGGAAACAGTCAATAGGCGATATCGCAAATGAGCGGGCTTGCAGAAAAAAAGATATCGGATAGTCAGTCCCGCATGGGACGCCCACCGCTCGGAGTCGTTGCAACCGTGGTTCGGTTGTCGCCTGATCTACTTGCCCGCATCGATGCGCTGGCAGGACCGGGAAAGCGCGCCGACTTCATCCGCAAAGCCGTGGAAGCAGAACTGGCACGGCGAGAGCGCGAAGGCTGACCCCACACGCAGGCGCTTCAACCATTGTCCGTCTCCTTGAGGGCTGCGAGGGCTTTCCAAGACATCTGCATGGGGCAGGTCATCACAGGCGGATTTGCACCACTGCAATCACCGTTGCAGACCGGACAGCCAAACGACCGAAACACCTCCAACGCCTCCACCAGCGCACGATGATCTGCGAGGGGTTGCGTGCGGTGGCGTGTGTTCCATGCGGCGATGGCTTCCGCTTCGGTGTCTTGGCGATGGGTCACGACGCCGCAAGCGCAACGTACTCGCCATGCATCATCGGAATACGTGGATTTGATCGGTAGCGGGGCTGTAGTCGAGACGCACCACGGGTTCGGGCACGGCTTGAGTTCAACCGGCGTAGTCTCGGGGGTGCTCATGCGCTCTCTCCTGGAGCCTTGGGTGGGGGTGGAGGTGGAAGGGCTGCACCTGTGGCGCGGGCGATGGCGGCGCGCATGGATTGAACCTGCGCAGTCTCACCCATCAGCGGGGCAAGCAGCTTCACCGCGAATTGCAGCTCTGCAAGCAGTTCCGGTGCGGCGGCTATCAGGTCAGCATCCGCAGGCTTGGCAACCAGCGCGACTGCTTGTGACGATGGACGGAAGGCTGCCTGAATTTCGGCATACTCGGCCTTGTCGATGCGGAGCCACGGCCCCGGCGTGTGCCCACCCTCGGGCGCGTCAGGTGCTTGGGTCATGCTGGAATGGGCGAGATGGCCCAAATCAGCTTGCGGCAAACTTGCGGTAATCGCTGGCGATATTCCCGATTCGTTCGCGGGTTGTTCAGGGTGAACGGAACGCGGCATATGGCGGAAATCCTTGCTTTCCCAGCGCCGTCCAAGCCTTCCCAAGCTTACGACGAGGGTTCGATTCCCTTCACCCGCTCCAGCGACTTCAGAGGTTTAGCGAGCGGAAGTGCCGAGCCTTCCGACGTCATCCCGGTCGCAATTCCGACAAGCCCTGCCGCGGAAGCGCGGCTAGCGGCTCTCTCTCTGCATCTCGTCTCACCCGCGTCGGTCGACTTCCCGGAAGTCATAGAAAATCTTGGCGGTGCCTAAAGAATGCGTGTTGGCGCGAGGTTGGTGCGGGGCCTAAAGGCTGGGCTGTCCGCATGGCGGACCGCGGCTTTTGATGGATGTCAGCTTGCTCCGCGTCACCAACGGCTAAAGCGCGCGAAACGGTGCCGTTGTCGCCGATTTCGTGATCCGTGGCGGGAGAAACGAAATGTACGAGCGTGACTTGCAGTTTACGGGGGCGGCATGAAGCGGGCCCTCATCATCCGCCACGTGCCCTACGAAGGCGTCGCCGGTTTTCGGCAGCCGATCGAGGATGCCGGATACGAGGTCGACCGCATCGATGTGGCCGATCCGGCGTTCTCCAGCCTGGACCTGCGCGAGCCCGACCTGCTGATCATGATGGGCGGGCCGATGGGCGTCTACGAGCAGGATCGCCATCCCTGGATCGCCTGCCAGCTGCGCCGGTTGCGCCAGCGGCTGGAGGCCGACCGACCGACGCTGGGCGTCTGCTTCGGCGCGCAGATGATGGCCGCGGCCCTTGGGGCGGAAGTCTATCCGGGGCCGGCGAAGGAAGTGGGCTTTCATCCGGTGCGCGTTCACGATCACGCGTTGGACGGACCATTGCGGCACATCGTCGACGTGCCCGTGCTCCACTGGCACGGCGATACCTTCACCGTGCCGGACAACGTCGAGTTGCTGGCGTCGAGCCATGTCTACGAACACCAGGCCTTCCGGCGCGGCAGGAACCTGCTGGCGTTGCAGTTCCATGCCGAGATGGGTGAGGACGAGCGGTTCAATGCCTGGATCGAGGAATGGCCCGAGTCGGTGATCGAGGCAGGCGGGACCGAGGCGGACCTGAGGCAGGCGCACGACCTGCACGGGCCGAGGGCCGTGGCGGCCGGGCGCCGGATGATCGGTGAATGGGTTGCCGGGCTATCTTCCACGGCATGACGGGAACTCCCCGCTTGTCCCCGCGCTTGTTGCAGTGCACAATGACATGATGCGCATTGCCATCGTCGACGAAAGCGCCATGCGCGCGGCGGTTATCCAGGAAGGGCTGGCCGCGATCGGCGAGTGCGAGATCTTCGTCGTGACCGAAAGGCGCGGACTGGTCGCCCGCATCGGCGAGATCGCGCCCGATATCGTGCTGATGGATCTCGGCAACCCGTCGCGCGACGTTCTCGAGGAGTACTTCGCGGTGAGCCGCGTGCTCGACCGGCCGATTGCAATGTTCGTTGACGAATCGGACGAGGAATCGATCGCCGCTTCGGTCGACGCGGGAGTTTCGGCCTATGTGGTGGACGGGCTTGCGCCCCACCGCATACGCCCGCTGCTCGATCTGGCGGTGCGGCGGTTCAACGCCTTTGCGCGGTTGCAGGCGGATCTTGCCGACGCGCAGAGCCAGCTTGCCCAGCGCGACGCGATCGACAAGGCCAAGCGCATCCTGATGGACAGCCGGGGGCTTTCCGAACCCCAGGCCTATGCCGAACTGCGCAAGGCGGCGATGAACCAGAGCAAGCGGATCGCCGATATCGCCGAAGCCGTTGTCACGGCGCACAAGCTCATGGGAGGCGAATGATGGGCGCGGAACTCGCGATAGGCTTTCTGCCGCTGGTCGATGCGTGCCTGCCGATCCTGGCGCGCGAACATGGCTTTGCCGAGGCGGAAGGAATCTCGCTGAAGCTCGTTCGCGACATGAGCTGGGCGACGGTGCTGGACCGCCTGCTCTATGGCCACAGCGATGCCGCGCACCTCGTCGCGCCGCTTGCGATTGCGACGACGCTGGGGCGGGGACGTCCCGCGGTGCCGCTTTCGGTGCCATTCGTGCTCGGGCTGAACGGCAATGCGATCACCATGCGCACCGCACTGGCCGAGAGGGTTTGCCCGGCGGGAAGGCTGGGCGATCCGCGTGCCGTGGGCGCGGCCTTGAAGGACGTGGCCGCCGAGCGCAAGGCGGCGGGCAATCCGCTGCGCTTCGGCGTGGTGCATCGCTATTCCAGCCACAACTACATGCTGCGCTACTGGCTTGCCGCATGCGGCATCCGACCGGACAAGGACGTGGAGATCGCGACGGTGGCGCCGCCGTTCTGTTCCGACGCGCTGGAAGCCGGCGAGGTGGACGTCATTTGCGTCGGGGAGCCGTGGAACTCGGTGGCGGTAGAGCGGGGCGCGGGCCGGATCGTGCTCGTGACGGCGCAGATCTGGCGACGCGGCGTGGAGAAGGTGCTGGCTTTGCGCGAGCCCGTCCTCAAGGAGCGGCGCGGCGAGGTCGAAGCCTTGCTGCGGGCGCTGGTGGCAGCGGCGCGGCACTTCGTTTCCCCTGAAAACTGGGATTCGAACGCAGCGATTCTGGCGCGACCTGAGTACCTTGATGGTTCGCCAAGCCTGATAAGGCGTGCCATTTCGGATCGAATCCTGCTGGCGCGCGGGGGGGAGCCGGTCCATTATCCGGACTTCATGTTCCAGCATCGCGAGGCGGCCAATTTCCCGTGGGTGAGCCAGGCCGAGTGGCTCTATACCCAGATGGTGCGTTGGGAAGGCATGGAATTCGATCCGGAAATGGCGCGCAAGGCGGCGCGCGTGTTCCGGCCCGATGTCTACCGCAGTGCACTACTGGGGTCGGGAGAGCCTTTGCCCGGGGCAAGTTCGAAGGTCGAGGGCAGCCTTGGAGGGCTGACTTCGGTGGGGACGCAGCAAGGGGTCATGACGTTGGAAAACAATCAGTTTTTCGATGGTCGGGCGTTTGATCCCCATGATCTTCAGGGCTATCTCGCAAGTCAGGCGTGAACGCCTGATTCTGTTGCACTGCAAAAAGAACTTTACGTGGCGAATGCGAATCGCTTAGGTTCCCGGTTGTCGCGACCATGCGTTCCAAGGACGGAGCGCAATTTACCGGACGCGGCTGACTGACATTGCGTGGCAACGACGCCGCCCGATTCAGGCCCCATGCGGGGCCGGTCGAGGCGGCTTTTTTGCGTGCGCGAAGCGAAGGAACGGCCGGTGGTGAAACCCTGTTCAGCGCAGAAGCAACGAGGCGATCAGCGCCGCGCCGAGCAATGCGCTGACGATCTGCCAGAAACGGACCGGATCCCGCTCGATCAGGGGTATGTCCCGCTTCGGGCCGCTGGCAAGCGTTCCGCCGCCTTCGAGCGCACGCAGGAGTTCGATCACGTCACCGAAACGCTTGTCCCGGTCGGGCTGGATCGCGGTGAGGATCGCGTCATCGAGCCAGCTGGGAATTTCCGGACGGTGGCGAGAGGGCGGTGCAGGGCGGTTGAATCGCGGCCGCTGGAAGGCCTCCTGTTCGCCAAACGGCCACTTGCCGGTGAACCAGCGGTAGAGGGTGACGCCGAGCGCAAACTGGTCGGTCAGGGCATCGCCGGCGTTGCCTTCGAACTGTTCGGGGGCCATGAAACCCGGCGTTCCGGGGATTTCGTCGGCGTGGAAATCCTCGACCTTCGGCAGTCGCGCGACGCCGAGATCGATGAGGCGCAGGCCGCCGTCGGCAGTCAGGATCGCATTGTCGGGCTTGATGTCGCGGTGGACGACTTCAAGGCGATGCAGGGCAGCAACCCCGCGCGTCAGCTTGATCGCTGTGTCGAGCGCGGTGCGCAGCGAGGGCAGGCCGCGTTCCAGCCGCTGGGCCATGGTCTCGCCTTCGAGAAACGGCTGGACGCCGTAGAGCGCGCTCTGGCGATCTGGCCGGACCGGGTGCGCTGCCAGGATGAACGGGCTCGATACACGCTGGGCGAGCAGCATTTCGCGTGCGAACGCCAGGCGGAGCGCCCGGTCGGACAGGATTTCTCGGCGCGGGAACTTCAGCACCACGCGGCTACCGTCCTCGCAATCGGTGGCGATCAGAAGGACGGCATGGCGCCCTTCGGAGAGGATGCGTTCGGCGCGAAAGCCGTCAATGCTTTCGCCGGGGCGGGGCGGGTCGGCGAAGGGCAGGGCGGAGAGGCCTGCGAGGATGCCGTCGTGATCGGGGGCGGGCAGTCGGACGATGTCGAGGACGACGGCTGTGGCATTGTCGCGGCCGCCCGCGGCGATGGCGGCTTCGGCAAGCGCTTCGGCGGTCGCTTCTGCGCTGGCGCTTTCGGCAAGGATGGCGGCGATCCGCTTTGCCGAAAGGACGGCGTGGATGCCGTCGGTCGTGAGGACCAGGCGGTCGTGCTCGGCAAGTTCGAGATCGGAGTGGTCGAGCCGCAGTTCGGGTTCGATCCCGAGCGCGCGGATGAGCACGTGATTCAGATCGGGTTCGGGGCGCGTATGGTCGGCGGTGAGGCAGGTCAGGCGCCCGCCGGAGTAGCGCCACGCGCGGCTGTCGCCGACGTGGACCAGGTGGGCGCGGCGACCGCGCAGCGCAATTGCGGTGAATGTCGTGGCACTGTTCGCCATCGTTTCGCCGCGGCCCTGGGCGTGAAGCCAGCGGTTGTAGGCGGCGAGCGGCGCCTGCATCGCGCGCGCTGGCCCCAGCGTGCCGGGCATCGCATAGAAGCCTTCGATCAGCGCGCGAACCGCCAGTTCCGCTGCTGCCCGCCCCTCGCGCCCGCCCGACACGCCATCGGCAATGGCCGCCACCGCACCGTGGCGGGCCCGTTCCAGCGCCGTGCCCAGATGCACGCCGCCGAAATCCTGATTGTCGGCTCGCGGTCCGGTCAGGCTCGAGAAGCCTGCCGCCACCACGAGTTCGCCACTTCCACGCATCGCCCGATCCCGCTCCTCGCATGTACGGGCGCAACGCCCGCCCGCGTGAGGATCGGTTCGGAGAGCTTCCAGTCAAGTCCAGGGAGGACAAGGCAATGGCATCGTCCGCAATGACACTGAACACACCCAGAATTCCGGTCGGAAAGTCGTTCTGGCAATCCGGCCACCGCCCGACGCTGTTCGCGGCGTTCCTCTATTTCGACATCGCCTTCATGGTCTGGGTGATCCTCGGCCCGCTGGCGCCGATCATCTCGAAGGAGCTGGGGCTGGACCCCGCACAGAAGGGGATGATGGTGGCGGTGCCAACGCTGGCGGGCGCGGTCATCCGCCTCGTCAACGGGCTGCTGGTCGACCGCATCGGCCCCAAGCGCACGGGCATCATCAGCCAGGTGGTGGTCATCGCGGGCATGTTCGCCGCGTGGTGGTTCGGGATTTCGTCCTACGAGGGGACGCTGGCGCTTGGCGTGATCCTCGGCTTTGCCGGGGCGAGCTTCGCGGTCTCGCTGCCGCTGGCGAGCCGGTGGTATCCGCCCGAGCACCAGGGCAAGGCCATGGGCATTGCCGGCATGGGCAATTCGGGCACGGTCTTCGCCTCGCTCTTCGCGGCCTTGCTGGCCAAGTCGTTCGGCTGGACCAATGTCTTCGGCCTGGCGCTGATCCCGCTGGTCGCGGTCTTCGCGTTCTATCTCGTCGCGGCCAAGGACAGCCCCGAACAACCGGAGCCCAAGCCGCTTTCGGCCTATGCCTCGGTGCTGAAGGAGCAGGACGCATGGTGGTTCATGCTGTTCTACTTCGTGACCTTTGGCGGCTTCGTCGGCCTGTCCAGTTCGCTGCCGACGTTCTTTGCCGACAGCTTTGGCGTGACGCCGGTGATCGCCGGGTATTGCACGGCGGCGGCGGTGTTCATGGGCTCGATGCTGCGGCCGCTGGGTGGCGCGCTTGCCGACCGCTTCGGCGGCATCCGCACCCTTTCGGTCGTCTACGTGGTGGCCGGTGCCCTGCTGGCGGTTATCGCCGCTGTTTCCACCCAGGGACTGGCGCTGGCCATTGCGCTGTTCGTGGCGGTGATGGGGACGCTGGGCGTGGGCAACGGTGCGGTTTTCCAGCTCGTGCCGCAACGGTTCCGCAAGGAGATCGGTGTGATGACCGGGCTCGTAGGCTTCGGGGGCGGCGTTGGCGGTTTCTACCTCGCATCGTCGCTGGGCGCGATCAAGAAGGCCACCGGCAGCGCCTCGCTCGGCTTCCTGATCTTCGCTGCCCTCGCGGTGGTCGCGCTGGTCGGCCTGACGGCAGTCAAGCGCCGCTGGCGGACGACCTGGGGCGCAGCGCTGGGCGGCGCGCGCATCTGACCGCTGACGTACCGGCGACCGGGGGGCGACACAGCCGCCCGGCGCCACCATGAGGGAATTCGATCGATGAAGACCAGGATCCTCGGCGCCGCCGCGATGGCAGCGCCGCTCGCTCTCGCCCAACCTGCGGAAGCTGCGCCCGCGTCTTTCGGCGAGGCTGTCGAAGTCGCCGATGGCACCGTGCTGGACCCGATAGTCGAGGCACGCCTGCGCTATGAAGGCGTGGACCAGCCGACCACCGACGCCGACGCCCTGACCGTGCGGCTGCGCGCGGGGTTCGAGGTGCGTCATGCGCCCTCGCACCTCTCGTTCCTGGCCGAGGCGGAAGGGACGCTCGGCCTGTGGAACGACTACAACGCCTTTCCCTTCGCGCTTGCCGGCAGTAGCCAAAGGCGACCGCAGTTCGCCACGGTTCCCGATGCGGAAAGCATCGATCTCAATCGCTTGCAGGTGCAGTACCGGACGAAGGGCCTCGCGGTCACGGTCGGGCGTCAGCGCATCAATCTCGACGACCAGCGCTTTGTCGGTTCGGTCGGATGGCGGCAGAACGAGCAGACATTCGATGCGGTGCGGGCCGAGGTCGCGGCAGGGCCGGTCACGTTCGATGGCACTTACGCGATCCGGCAGGATTCGATCTTCGGATCGGAGGCCGGGCCGCGCCGCGCGATGGACGGGGACTTCGTGTTCCTCAACGCCGGGGCGAAAACGGGGGCGGTGACCGCCAAGGGCTTTGCCTATCTCATTGATTATGAAGAGGCCTTTGCCTTCGCCAATTCCTCGCAGACCTATGGCGGGCGGATCGCGGCCGGCTTCCCCCTGTCGGCCAAGGTCAAGCTCAGCCTCGTCGGCAGCTATGCCCGGCAGATGGACATGGGCCGCAACCCGGTCCGCTACCGCGCCGACTATCTGCTTGGCGAGGCGGGGCTTTCGTCGCGCGGGTTCACCCTGACGGGCGGCTACGAACGTCTCGGGGCAGACGGGACGGCGGGCAAGGCCTTCCAGACGCCGCTGGCGACGCTGCACAAGTTCAACGGTTGGGCCGACCTGTTCCTGACGACGCCCGCCGCCGGGCTCGAAGACCGCTATGTCACGCTGGCGAAGGTCTTCCCGAAAGTGAAGGCGCTGCCGGGGCTCAATGCCATGGTGACCTGGCACGACCTGCGCAGTGATATCGGAAACGCCCGCTATGGCACCGAATGGGACGCCAGTGTCGGGTTCAGGTCCGGCAAGGTCGCATGGCTGGCCAAATATGCCGACTACGACGCGAAGAGCTTCGGTACGGACCGCCGTATCGTGTGGCTCCAGGCTGAAGTCGCATTCTGACCGGGCGTGCTGCACTGCAAAATAAGACTTGCGGTGCAGCCGCCGAATCGGTTAGCAAAGTGATCGAAGGCCGATGCGCCGCCCAATGACGGGCGGATCTTCGCAAGGCCCGACAATTCAACATCGCGTGGCAATGTCGCCGCCCAGACCTCCCCAAAAGGGATGCGTTCGGGCGGCTTTTTCGTGTTGCGCGTCTGCCAGAGGGAAGACCCCAGTGAACGCCCCGACGAGTTTCAGCCAGAAGGACCAGCCGGCGCAAGCGCGTGAACGGCTGGTGGTCATCGGCAACGGCATGGCCGGGTGCCGGGCGGTGGAGGAAATCCTCGCTCGCGATCCCGCCCGCTTCGACGTCACGATCTTCGGCGCGGAACCGCGCGTGAACTACAACCGGATCATGCTTTCGCCCGTGCTGGCGGGCGAGAAGGCGTTCGACGACATCGTGATCAACGATGCCTCCTGGTACGCCGACAACGGCATCACGCTGGTGTCGGGGGATCCGGTCGTGTCGATCGACCGCGAGACGCAGACGGTCGTGGCTCGGTCCGGCCGGGTCGAGCCCTACGATCGCCTGCTGATCGCCACCGGCTCCGACCCGTTCATCATTCCGGTGCCCGGACACGATCTTCCCGGCGTCGTTACCTTCCGCGATCTCGATGACGTGGAGCGCATGCTGGCCGCCTCGGAGCGGGGCGGCAGTGCGGTCGTGATCGGGGGCGGGCTGCTCGGCCTCGAGGCGGCACATGGCCTGGCCCTGCGCGGGATGAAGGTCACCGTTGTCCACCTGATGCCGACGCTGATGGAGCGGCAGCTCGACGAGGCAGCGGGCTACCTTCTGCGCAGCGAGCTGGAGCGACGCGGGCAGACCATCGTCACCGGGGGGGACACCGCCGAGATCCTGGGCAGGGACGGCCATGTCTCGGGCGTGAAGCTCAAGGACGGGCGCGAGTTCGCGGCCGACATCGTCGTGATGGCGGTCGGCATCCGCCCGGCGACGGGCCTGGCGCGCGCCGCGGGCCTCGACGTCGAGCGCGGCATCCTTGTCGATGATCACATGATGACCTCGGACCCGGCGGTCATGGCCGTGGGCGAATGCGTGCAGCATCGTGGCCAGTGCTACGGCCTTGTCGCGCCGCTGTGGGACATGTGCCGTGCCCTGGCCGACTGCGTGACCGGCAACCCCAGCGGATACGAAGGCTCGGTGACCTCCACCAAGCTCAAGGTTTCGGGGATCGACCTGTTCTCGGCCGGAGACTTTTCCGGAGGCGAAGGGGCCGAGGATATCGTCATGCGCGATGCCTCGCGCGGGATATACAAGCGCGTGATCGTCCGCGAGGACCGCGTGGTGGGCGCCGTGCTTTACGGCGATACCGGCGACGGTTCCTGGTACTTCGACCTGCTGAAGAAGGGCGAGGACATCTCGGAAATCCGCGAGGCGCTGATCTTCGGGCAGGCCTTTGCCGCGGGAGGCGCCCTTGCGGACCCTAATGCAGCCGTTGCCGCCCTTTCGGACGATGCCGAAATCTGCGGTTGCAACGGCGTTTCCAAGGGCAAGGTGGTCGAGACCATCAAGGGCGGGGCATGCAGCCTCGATGCGGTCCGCAGCCAGTGCAAGGCGTCCGCGAGTTGCGGCAGCTGCACGGGCCTTGTCGAAAGCCTGCTGCGCCTGACGCTGGGCGGAGAGGTCGAGGCCGGGCCGAAGACCATGTGCAAGTGCACAAGCTTCACCCATTCCGACGTGCGCCGCCTGATCGTGGAGAAGAACCTGAGGCTTATCCCGCAGGTCATGCAGGAACTGGGCTGGTCGACGCCCGATGGCTGCGCCTCGTGCCGCCCCGCGCTCAACTACTACCTGCTCTGCGCCTGGCCGGGCGAATATGAAGACGATCAGCAGAGCCGCTTCGTCAACGAGCGCATGCACGCCAACATCCAGAAGGACGGCACCTATTCCGTGGTTCCGCGCATGTGGGGCGGGCTTACCAACCCCCGCGAACTGCGCGCCATCGCCGACGTGGTCGAGAAGTACAATGCGCCGATGGTCAAGGTGACCGGCGGCCAGCGGCTGGATATCTTCGGCATCCGCAAGGAGGACCTGCCGGCGGTCTGGGCGGACCTGAACGCGGCGGGGATGGTGTCGGGCCATGCCTACGGCAAGTCGCTGCGCACGGTGAAGACTTGTGTCGGATCGGAATGGTGCCGCTTCGGTACGCAGGATTCCACCGGACTGGGCGTGAAGCTGGAACAGATGACGTGGGGCTCCTGGATGCCCCACAAGTTCAAGATCGCCGTATCGGGCTGCCCGCGCAATTGCGCCGAAGCGACGATCAAGGACTTCGGGGTGGTCTGCGTCGACAGCGGCTATGAACTCCATGTCGGCGGCAACGGCGGGATCAAGGTCCGCGCGACCGATCTGCTCTGCCGCGTCGCCACCGAGGCCGAGGCGATGGAGGTCTGCGCGGCTTTCATCCAGCTTTACCGCGAACAGGCATGGTATCTCGAGCGGACCGCCCCGTGGATCGAGCGCGTGGGTCTGGAACACGTGAAGGCCGCGTTGTTCGACGATCCCGAGGCCGTCGCCACGCTGGCCGCGCGGTTCCGCCATTCCCAGCAGTTCATGCAGGACGATCCCTGGGCAAAGCGCGCCCGCGGCGCGGACGCGGAACTGCACCAGCACCTGGCCGAGGTGCGCCCCTTCCAGATGGAGAATGCATGATGATCGGCGAATGGCTCGATATCGGCCCTGTCAGCCAGATTTCCCCGGGCAATGCCCGCACGCTGCCGGTCGTCGGCGGCGAGGAGATCGCGGTGTTCCATACGCTCGACAACCGCTTCTATGCGCTGGTCAATCGTTGCCCGCACAAGGCGGGCCCGCTCAGCCAGGGTATCGTCCATGGTTCGGTCGTTACCTGCCCGCTCCATAACTGGAATATCTCGCTCAAGACCGGCGAGGCGATGGGCGATGACGAGGGCTGCGTGCCCACGATCCCGCTAAAAGTGGACGCGGGCCGCATCTACCTGCTGCGCGAGGCGGTTCTGGGGAAGAAGGCGGCGTGACGATGAAGGACATCCGCACCACATGCGCCTACTGCGGTGTCGGCTGCGGTATCCGGGCGACGGTGACGGGCGACCGGGCCGTTTCGATCAAGGGCGACCCGGAGCACCCCGCGAACTTCGGGCGCCTGTGCTCGAAGGGGACGCACCTGGGCGAAACGGTGGGACTTGAGGGGCGGCTGCTTCACCCGATGGTGGATGCAGAGCGCGCAACCTGGAACGAGGCGCTCGATCTTGCGGCGGCGCGGATGCGCGAATGCATCGAGCGCCACGGCCCCGACAGCGTTGCCTTCTACGTTTCGGGACAACTGCTCACCGAGGACTACTACGTCGCCAACAAGCTGATGAAGGGCTTCATCGGCAGCGGCAACATCGACACCAACAGCCGGCTGTGCATGGCCAGCGCGGTGGCGGCTCATAACCGCGCCTTCGGCGAGGACCTGGTGCCATGCACCTACGACGACCTGGAGGCGGCCGACCTCGTCCTGCTGGTCGGCTCGAACACGGCGTGGTGCCACCCGGTGATCTGGCAGAGGATCGAAGCGGCTCGCTCGGCACGCGGGACAAGGCTGGTCGTGATCGACCCGCGCCGTACGGAGACCGCCGAGCAGGCCGACCTGCACGTCGCGCTCGCGCCCGACGGCGACATCGCGCTGTTCAACGCCCTTCTGGCCGAGATGCGCGACCGCGATCTTCTGGACGAGGCCTTCATGGCCGAGCGGTGCGCCGTGCCCGAGGGATACGTCGCCGGGCTCGATCCGCGCGGTCACGGGATAGATCCCGCGACGTTCCGCGCGCTTGCAGACCTCGTCGCGGCCAGCCCGCGCATGGTGACACTGTTCAGCCAGGGGGCGAATCAGTCGCGCTGCGGGACCGACAAGGGCAACGCGATCATCAACCTCCACCTTGCGCTTGGCCGGATCAGCCAGACCGGTGCGGGGCCGTTCTCGATCACCGGCCAGCCCAATGCGATGGGCGGACGCGAAGTTGGCGGGCTGGCGAACATGCTTGCGTGTCACCTGGGCTTTTCGTCCGAGGAGCGCGCGGATGCGGCGATCTTCTGGAACGCGCCCAATATCTGCGCAGGGCCGGGGCTGAAGGCGGTGGACCTGTTTCGCGCGGTTCACGATGGCCGCGTGAAGTTCGTTTGGGTCATGGCGACGAACCCGGCGGTGTCGATGCCCGACGCGGGCTTCGTGCGCGAAGCGCTGGCGCGGTGTGAAACGCTGGTCGTCTCCGACGTGATCGCGGATACGGACACGGCGCGCCTCGCGCATATCCGCCTGCCCGCGCTGGCGTGGGGCGAAAAGGACGGCACCGTCACCAATTCCGAGCGGCGAATCAGCCGCCAGCGCGCGCTGTTCGAGGCACCCGGCCAAGCGCGGGCCGACTGGGCGATCCTGTGCGATTTCGCCGAGCGGATGGGTTGGGGCCGGGCCTTCGCCTTTCCGACCGCTGCCGCGATATTCCGCGAATACGCGGCGATGACCGCCCTTGCCGGCGCGCGGGGCAAGGCGCTCGACCTGTCGCATCTGGCGGGGCTTGGCGACGCTGCCTACGAAGCACTGGAGCCGACGCTGTGGGGCGGGGTGCATCCGACGGCCCGGACGTTCAGCCACCCTGACGGCAAGGCCCGGCTGGTGGCGGTCGAAGCGCCGGTCGCGGCTCCTGCTGATCCTGAGTTCCCGTTCCGCCTCAACACCGGGCGTTATCGTGACCAGTGGCACACGATGACGCGCACCGGGCTTTCCCCGACGCTGTCGCAGCACCGGCGCGAACCCCTGCTCGAAATCCATCCGGAAGACGCGGCGCTTGCAGGGATCGAGGATGGCGGGCTGGCGAGGCTGGCGACGCGCGTGGGCGCGACGGTTTTCCGAGTCCTGCATTCGACAGCCCAGCGGCGCGGCGATCTGTTCGTGCCGATGCACTGGACCGATGCGATGGCTGGCGAAGGCCGCGCCAACCGCCTGCCGCTTCAGGAAACCGATCCGCTTTCAGGCCAGCCCGGGTTCAAGGACACGCCCGCGCGCGTGGAACCGGTCGTGCCGGAATGGCGCGCGTTCCTGGCGACACGTGATGAGGCCGCGCTTCCATCGCTTTTGTGGTGGAGCCGCGCCAAGGTCGCCAATGGATGGCTCTGCGAACTGGCAGGCAACGGCGCGCCGGATCTGGAAGTGATACTTCCGAAGGGTACGTGGCTTGAAGCGGCGGACATGGTGCGCGGCATGCGCCGGATCATCGTGCTGGATAAGGCGGGCGGGCTTCTGGCCGCGCTTTATCTGACGCGCAACGGCGAACTTCCGCCCCGGGACTGGGTAGCGGCGCAGATCGGCAACGCCGAGGCATCGGCGCTCGAACTTCTGGCTGGGCGTCCGGCAGTTGCCTTGCCCGATCGCGGGCCCATCGTGTGCGTCTGCCACGGCGTCGGCGTGAACGAGATTGCCGCTGCCGCCTGCGCTGGCGCGATGACGCTCGAAGCGATCGCGGGATGCACCCGCGCCGGATCGAATTGCGGAAGCTGCCGCCCGGCCATCGCCCGGATGCTCGACGAGATGAACCTGGATACACAGGAGGCTGCGGAATGAACGACTTTCCGGCGGGAATGGTCTGGCTGGTCGGTGCGGGACCCGGCGATCCCGAACTGCTGACGCGCAAGGCCGAACGGCTGATCGGCAGAGCCAGCGTCGTGTTCTTCGATGCTCTTGTCGGCCGCGAGGTGCTCGACCTGGCCAGCCCGGGCGCGCGGCTCGTCGACGTGGGAAAGCGCTCCGGCCGCCACTCGAAGGACCAGCGCACGATCGATGCCCTGATCGTCGAGGCCGCGCTCTCCGGGGAACGGGTGGTGCGCCTGAAGGGCGGCGATCCGTCGATCTTCGGCCGCGCAACCGAGGAACTGGAAGCGTGCCGATCCGCGGGCGTGGTGGTTGCCGTCTGTCCGGGCGTGACGGCGGCCAGCGCGGCAGCTGCCGGGCTCTCGCGCTCGCTCACCCTGCGCGGACTGGCGCGCAAGCTGGTCTTCGTTACCGCCCATGCGCGCGCGGGCGATACGCTGGACCTTGACTGGGCAGCGCTGGCGGACCCGGGTGCGACGCTGGCGATCTACATGGGCAAGTCAGCAGCCGGCGCGATCGCTCGGGGGTTGCAGGGGACGGGCATGGCGGGCGAAACGCCGGTGGCGCTGGTCGAGAATGCCAGCCTTCCCGACGAACGCCGGATCGTGACGCGACTGGACCTGCTGGAGCTTGCCGCGCGGACGCTGGGCGACGGGCCGGCGCTGCTCCTGATCGGGGAAGCAATGCGTACGCCCGGTCGCCGTGCCGTGGCTGCGGCCGCGCAAGCCATGGAAAGGGAGACGCCGTGATGGCCCTGATGCGCAAGTTGCTGGCCTTGTTCGGCGCGTCGAACTGCGATCTTTGCGGGCAGGTGTGGACTGCCGACACAAGGTCCGCCGGAAAGTGTCCCTGCTGCGGCTACATCCGCAAGGCCTGAGCGCCTATTCGTCCCAGGGCGGAATCTCGCCCGCACCGACCTTGCTGGAAATGCCCAGCAGGAAGCCGCCGAGGACTTCGGTGGCCGTGGGATAGCGCGCCGCCATCGCTGCCGCGAGTTCGGCCGAGGTCTTCGCGGTCTTTGCCTCGGCGGCAAAGGCGGTGATGTAGGCGCGTGTCCAGGCGATGCTCATGTTATCGTCAGGCAGGCCTGCCTGACGGTGGCCCGCGATCACCCTTGCAGGGTTCAGTGCCTCGAGCCGGTCGAGCGTCCGCAGCCATGCCTCGTACTGGGCGGGCCCATGTTCGCCGAGCCAGACATAGACTCCGTTGAAGAGAACGTCCCCGGCGATCAGGGTGCGCGTCTCCGCGTCCCAAAGCACCGTGGAGTGGACATGGTCGCCCTGCATCGGTCCGATCACCTGCAGCTTGTGGCCTTCAAGCTCTATCGTGTCGCCCTGCATGGCATCGGGCTGCACGCCGCGGCGCGGGGCGTTGGTTCCGAGTTGCGCGGCCCAGCGCTTGAACTTGATCGGGATGGAGCGCGCCATGTCCCTGGCCGCCACCGGGTTCGCCAGGATCTTCGCGTCGGGAAATGCGTCCTGCAACACGTCGAGCCCGAAGAAGTGGTCCGGGTGGTCGTGGGTGATCACGATGGCCTTGAGCGTCTTGCCGCTGTCCAGCACCTCGGCGGCGACGCGCATCGCGTCTGCCCGGGTGAAGGGGACGTCGACCAGGACGGCCTCCTTCTCTCCGGTGATCAGCGAGATGTTGGCGACGAGGCTGGCGGGCGAGGTCGTGATGACCTTGTATTCCAGCGGTTTGGCCTGTGCGGTGCCTGCTGCGAGAAGTGCCGGGAGGAGAACGGTAAGTAGCCGACGCATCGTTGCTTCTCCTCAGTGAGCGGTCTGGCCGCCATCGATGGTGAATGTCGCCCCGTTGATGAAGCTCGCGCCATCGGAGCACAGGTGCAGAACGGTGGGCGCGATCTCTTCCGGGCGGGCCGCGCGGCCCGAGATGTTCTGGGCGAAGAACATCTGGGTGAACTCGTTGCTGTCGGCCCAGTGCTGGGTCATCGGGGTGACGACGAAGCCCGGGGCGATGGCGTTCACGCGGATGCCGGCTTGCGCGTACTCGACGGCGGCGGCCTTGGTTAGGCCCGATACCGCGTGCTTCATCGCGCAGTAGGCGCTCATGTTCGGGTCCGCGATCAGCGCGCCGACGCTGGCGGTATTGACGATGGCACCGCCGCCGACTTTGAGGAAATGGCGGATTTCCGCTTGCATCGCGAAGAAGACGCCCTTGAAGTCCACGTCGATCGCGAGGTCCAGTTCGTCCTCGGGCACTTCGTGGATCGGGCGCTGGGGCGGGAGGACCCCGGCATTGTTGAACGCCGCGTCCATCCGCCCGAACCGGTCGAGGCACTGCGCCACCAGTTCATCCAGGTCGGCCGCGCGCCGCACGTCGGTCTTGCGGAAGGCAGCGCGCCCGCCCTCCGAGAGGATCAACGCGACGGTTTCGTCTGCCCGCTCGTCTATGTCGCCGATCATGACCGAGGCCCCTTCGCGAGCGAAGGCGAGGGCGGTGGCCCTGCCGATGCCGGTCGCCGCCCCCGTCACGAGGACTGCCTTTCCATCGAAGCGCATCATCACACAATCCCCGATTTGCCGGGAGCAAGGATGCCGTTTGGATCGACGGCATGCTTGATCTTCGCGTTGAACTCGCGGTTCACCTGCCCGTACTGCTGCGCGACGAGGTCCATCGAATTGACCCCGGTGCGGTAGCTCGCCCAGCCTTGCGCGCCGAAGCGGGTGACCAGTTCGCGGTAGCAGGCGTCAGCCTTGCGTTCCTGATCGGCATCGGATTTGTCGAACAGCAGGGCGATGATGTGATGCAGGTCGCGCCAGCCGATGGCGTAGGCGGCGGTATAGTCGAAGCCGTGCTTCTCGAGGATTTCCCTGGCGAGCGCGGTCTGTCGCTCGGCCTCGATCCCTCGCGCGGCGGCGACGGGGGCGAACCAGGCGAGGCCACCGCCCGCACCGCGCCAGCGCAGCAGGCCGACCTCGTCGAGATTGAGCCCGCCTTCCATCAGCGTGGCGTGGTGGTGGAACCAGGGGTTGTCGCCCATCTCGGCGGCGGTCAGCACTTCGCCGCCGCTTGCCACAAGGCTCGCGCGGATGATCGGCTCGATCGCCGCGACGGTCTGTTCGGTGCCGTAGAGCGCGAAGTAGGTGTTCCACATGCCCAGGCCGTTGGCCTTGGCCACCTTCTTGAGCGAGGCATCATCGAGCGGCACGCCGTCAGCGACGATCTCGTTGCGGCGCTTGAACATGGCAAGCTGGTAGGACGCGCTCATCATCAGGTTGCAATTGGCGACGAGGTTCGAGACACGAAGCGGGCGCATCGCCTCGATGATGCGCGGGACGTCGGCCATCTCGCCATGGCGAACCATGAAAGGCTTGTAGACCGGGGGCCTGGGCATCAGCCACAAGCCCATCTTGGTGACCACGCCGAAGTTCGACTGGGTGAAAAGGCCGTCGAGATAAGGGCCGTAGCCCCACTTGAACGCCTGCCACGCGGTGCTGCCCTTGATCGAGCCCATGCCGGTGCGCATGACCTGACCGTCGGCGAGTACGACTTCCATGCCGCACTGGAACATGAAGTGTTCGCCATAAGGCGTGTAGCCCACCCCGCGGTCGAGCGTGTTGCCCACCGGCGAGGCCACCGGGCCCACTGTCGGCACGTCGATCCACAGCGGGATGTTGTTCTCTACAAGGTAGTCCTTGAGCTGCTGGTAGGTGACGCCCGGCTCCAGCAGGCAAGTGCCGAGGTCCGCGTCGACCTCGAGAATGCGGTTCATCCGCTTGAGGTCGAGCACGACCTGGCCCGGCGTTGCCGGCGCGGTCATGCCATAGCCCATGTTCTTGCCAGTGGAGACTGGCCACAGCGGCTGGCGGTACTTGTTGGCGATGCGGACGATTTCCTGCACCTGCTCCACCGATTCCGGGCAGACGGCGCCGATCGGCACATGGCGGTTGGCGGGATCGGGCACGTAGACCTTGGTGTAGGGCGCAACGGCCTCCTCGTCGCCGAACACCCATTCGGCGCCGACGACGCCGCGAAATGCCTTCATCGCGCCCGCGAAATCGGCCTTGGTCATGTGCGGGGCGAGCGGGGCGGGGTTCTTCGCGCTGGCGCCCGTGCCGAGGCCGAGGCTGGCCGCGCCGACAAGGCCCGCACCAAGAAGGCCGCGACGGTCGAGGTTCAATTCGCTCATTGCCCGTGCTCCCCCTTGCGCGCTTCGCTCTTCTCGATCCACGCCGCGAGCGCATCCAGCTCTTCCGGCTTCACCTCGGTCGGGCGGAATGCGGGCATCCCGTTCTGGCCGTGGCGGACGATGTACTTGATGCTTTCCGCCGGTAGGGCGCGCCCCAGGATTATCGGGCCGACGTTGCGCCCGTGGCAATAACCGCAGGTCTTGGCATAGACCGTCTCCGGCGTGCGGAGCGGCTGCACTTCGCCCAGCTTCTGCCCGGCCAGCAGCGGCGCGGCGCAGGCCATGGCAGCCATTCCGGCGATCAGGCCGAACGTACCCTTCATCAGAGCCTCCTCTTTCCCGAATTGGCCCGGCGATTGACTCTGCCGTGGCTTTCCGGGTCTTGGCGGGAGACTAGCACCTGCCGCAGTACCGACCAGCGACAGTCTTTCCAAAAGTTACACTGCGTGAAATTCGAATGGTGGGCATTCTCAGAAAGGGATCGCGGACCCGTCCCATGCAAAGAGCTGGCCGCTGTCGGCGGGAGTGAGGCGATCGATCACCGCAAGGAGGTGCGCTGCTGACTGTTCGGGCGAGAACAGCCTGTCTGCCGGTACACTGCGCTGGAACGGACGCGAGAGGGGCGTGTCGACCGTACCGGGGTGGAGCGTGACGGCGGTGGCCGAAGGATTGGTCCGCGCAAGTTCGATTGCGAAGTTTCGTACCAGCATGTTCAGCGCCGCCTTGGACGCGCGGTAAGAATGCCAGCCGCCGAGGCGGTTGTCCGAGATCGAGCCAACCCGGGCCGAGATCGCCGCGAAGACGGGGCGGCCTTCCCGGCGCAGGAGAGGCAAGGTGTGACGCGCGATCACCGCAGGACCGATGGCGTTGATCGCGAACAGTTCGGCCATGCCGTCCCGGCTGATCGCCCGCCAGGATTTCTCTGGACCGTCGCCGTTGTCGCGTACCAGGCGGCCCGTCGCGACGATCACCAGGTCCAGCGGGGCGCCGATCTCGCCGCAGGCCCTTGCAATGGAGTCTTCGTCCTCGAGGTCGAAGCGGTGGGGGCGGACCTTCGTGCCTGCGGGAATGGTGCGCCTTGCCAGCGCATGGACTTCGGCCACGTCCTTTCGCGCTGCCAGGAGGTCGGCGAGGGCCCGTCCGATGCCGCCGCTTGCGCCGAAGACGGCACAGCGCATGCCCTTGCCCGATTCCATGTCCATGCTGTCGTTCATGGACATCGGACAACGGTCCGTCGATATGGACGAAGGCGCGGCGCTGTGTTGCGTGTATAAGACAGCTTGCGCGGCAGCGCGCGACATCCCATGTTGCCAGCATCACTACCTGAAAGTCCCACTGCAATGGCCACGCCTCCCACCGAAACCGCGACCATGAGCCCGATCACACTGACGCCGCCCGATCCGGTGCCGGTGGTGGCGCCCGCGCAGGCATCGGGACTTGTGCCGGTTTCGGCAGAGAACCGTTCAAAGCTGGAGTCCAAGGTGGACGCCTTCGTCGCGGACCTCGTGGCGCAGGACGCGCAGAGCCCGGAATTCGGCAAGAAGGTCGACCAACTCACCAACATGGGTCGCAAGGAGATCGCGCAGGCAGCGGGCATGTCGAACCGCTTTCTCGACCGCCCGATCCGCGCGATGGACAAGGACAGCGGCGTGGGCGCCGACCTTGCGGCGTTGCGCCGCACGGTGGAGGAACTGGACCCCGGCCGTCAGGGCAAGCTGTCTTCGGGGCGCAAGATTCTGGGCATCATTCCGTTCGGGAACAGCCTGAAGCGTTATTTCGACGGCTACACTTCCGCGCAGGGTCACATCAAGGCGATCCTCGACCGGCTCGCGTCCGGCAAGGACGAGTTGCTCATGGACAATGCCGCGATCGACGTGGAGCGCCAGAAACTGTGGGAGGCGATGGGCAATCTGGAGCAGATGATCCACATCTCCCGGACGCTTGATGCAAAGCTTGAAGAAGCGGCGGCGGACCTCGATCACACCGATCCCGCCAAGGCCAAGGCCATCCGCGAGAGCGCGCTGTTCTACACCCGCCAGCGCACGCAGGACCTGCTGACGCAGATGGCGGTGACGGTGCAGGGCTATCTCGCGCTGGACCTTGTCAAGAAGAACAACGTCGAACTGGTGAAGGGCGTGGACCGCGCCAGCACGACGACGGTTGCAGCCCTGCGTACCGCCGTGACGGTGGCCCAGGCGATGACGAACCAGAGGCTCGTCCTGCAGCAGATCACCGCGCTCAACACCACGACCGCGAACATGATCGATTCGACCGGCAAGCTGCTGCGCGAGCAGACGGGCAAGATCCACGAGATGGCGGCTTCAAGCACGATCCCGCTGGAGACGCTTCAGCGCGCCTTCCAGAACATCTACGATACGATGGACACGATCGACACGTTCAAGCTCAAGGCGCTGGACGCGATGAAGCAGACGGTCGACACGCTCTCGGGCGAGGTCGAGAAGTCGAAGGGCTACATCGCGCGGGCCGAGGGCGCTTCGCAGGCCAAGCTTGCCGGGCCAGAGACGTCGCCGCTGCTGACGCTGGAGGGTTGAGCCGCCGATGGTCAATTCCCCGGCACACGACAGCGCCCGCATCATGTCCGAAGCCCGCCATTCGCTGGTGCGCCAGCAGGCTGGCGGCCGGCGCAGCATCGGCAGGCGCTCGGCTGAATTGAAGCGGCAGCACCTGGGCAAGAAGGCCGCGCGCATGGCGATGGCAGTCGGCGTGCTGATGGTCGGGGCGATGGCGGCGGGCATCGTGCTCGATGGTATCGGCATAACCGGCGTCATGGTCCTTGCCCTGTCGATCGTGGCTGCGTTGTGGTTTTTCGGGACCTACCCGAAGATGAAGGTGCCGGACCTTGCCGCGCTCAATACCGGAGACGTGCGCACCATGGTCGGCAGGACCGAGCTTTGGCTTGAAGCGCAGCGCCCCGTACTGCCCGCGCCCGCCGTCCAGCTTGTCGACCAGATCGGCATCCAGCTCGATGGCCTTGGCGTGCAGCTTGCAGGGATCGATCCGGCCGAACCCGCCGTGGGCGAAGTGCGGCGCCTGGTGGGCGAGCATCTGCCGGGCATGGTCGAAAGCTGGCGCAAGATCCCGCCGCACCTGCGCAAGGAGCAGCGCGGCGGACGCACCGCCGACCAGCAGCTCGCGGACGGCCTCGGCAAGATCAGCAACGAGATCGACGAGATTACCCGCCAGCTCGCGGCTGGCGACCTCGATGCGCTGGCCGTCCGCAGCCGCTATCTGGACTATCGCTATGGCGAAGGGCTAGAGGCCCCCCGGCAACTCCCGGCACCGAAAGACATCTGATGCGCATCGCCATCCCTCATTCGCTCGACCGTGACGAGGCGCGCCGCCGCCTGCGTGATAAGGCCGCGCAGGCAGCCGACAAGGCGGAGGGCATGGCCACGGTGACGACCGCGTTTGCCGACGACGACCACATGACCATGACGGTCGGCGCGATGGGCTATACCGTGGACTGCGCGGTAGAGCTGACCGAGAGCGAACTGGTCGTCGAAGTCGACATCCCCGCCAGCCTCGGCTTCGCGCGGCGGATGATCGAAGGCATGATCCGCGACAAGAGCGGCAAGCTTCTGAACTGACGTCCCGTTAGGTCCTGCCCCTAGATCTCGCGCTCCAGTTCGAGCAGTTCCTGCGGCAGGCGCAGCGAACTGGCCGCGATTCTCGTCTCGAGCAGCAGATTGACCAGCGCGACCATCAGCAGCGCGATGGCGACGAAGAACGTGATCCCGGTGACATTGCGGGTCTCCAGTTGCGCCATCTCGCCGATGAACAGCGATCCGACCGTCACGCCGATGGCCAGGCCGGACAGGACGAGCAGCAACAGTGCTCGCCCGATCAGGTGGATGCGCCGGTCGACATAGCGCAGCTCGATGACCACGACGTCGTGGTCGGTGCCAGTGGTTTCGGCGTGCAGCTTCTGCAGGGTGCGCGAACGATCGACGATACGCCCCAGGCGTGTCGTCAGGATGTTCATGATGTTGCCGATGGCGACAAGCACGAAGACCGGGGCCAGTGCGAGCTGGATGGTCTGGGCGATCACGCCGGATGGTCCTGCGGTCATATTCCTCCTGCGGGTCGGCCCCTAGTGCCACGCATGCGAGGGGCGGGGCAAGCCTGCCCTGCCGGCATACGTCTGCGCTAGATTCGCGTTCCGGGACCGCTGCTTGCGACACATTCATGCTGGGCTGGCCGCATCTTCGATATGATCCGCTGCCCCGCGTGCATAAGCTGGTCGCATCGGACCATGTCCTTGCCTGCCCCTCTCGGAGATTGCGGATGTCCAGGATTTCTCGTTTCCTTTCAACGACGTTGGCCGTCACGACATTGGCGGGGGCAACGCTTCCGACAGTGGCCGAGGCGCATGGCATCTGGTTTGCCCAGCGCGCACGCCAGCTCGCGCTAGTCTATGGCGTCGGTGCCGACGACCTCGACGCGGTGAAGCGCCTGCCGCTTATCAAGGCGGTCAAGGGCTTCGACGCCGACGGGCTGCCGGTGAACACGTCCCTGCGCGCTGCGGGCGCCATTCCCGTCGTAGACAGTGACGAGCCGGTGGCCATCGTCGCGGCGGAAATGGACTACGGCATCTGGAGCAAGGACGCTTCGGGCGAATGGCACAACAAGGGCCGCGACGAGGTGCCCGGTGCGACCGTCAGCGAGCACAACTTCAAGTATGCCGTGCACCTGACCCAGCTTCCCACCAAGCCGGTGCCGCTCATCCAAGGGCACAGGTTGCAGCTCGTGCCGGCGACGACGGTGATCCCGCAGAAGATGGGCGAGCCGATCAAGGTCCGCGCCTTCTACGACGGCCAGCCGATGGCAGGCGTGCAGGTCATGGCCGACTACGTCAACGATCCCGATCAGATCGCGCCCAGGACCGATGCCGAAGGCTATGCGACCATTCCCGTGCGCAACCAGGGCATCAATGTGCTGATGGCGATCTTCGTCGGGCCGAGCGACAATCCGGCCAAGTACGAGCGCATGGAATACCGTGCCTCGCTTTCCTTCGTGCTGCCGCACCTGCCGGAATGACCGGTCCTTCGGGGAGAACTGCAATGAACGCCAAGTCCATCCTTACCGCTCTTGCCGGCATCGCGCTCGTCGCCGTGCCCGTTGCCGTCAGCGCGCATGGCTCGATGAAGCCCAGCCACGGCGGCGTGGTTACCATGTCGGGCGAGATCATGGTCGAACTGGTTCGCGGCCCCAGGGGCGTCGACGTCTATGTCAGCGAGGAGGACGAGCCCATTGCCGCGTCGGGCCTGAATGCCAAGCTGACCGTGACGGCTGCCGGCGCGAAGAAGGACGCGCCGCTCGTCGCGCAGGCCGGCAACAAGCTGTCGGCTCCCGGGCTCAAGGTCCCGGCGGGCGCCAAGGTGGTCGTCTCGCTGGTCGACAAGCGCGACGGCGCCAAGACCTTCGCCACCTTCAACGTGAAGTGATCCGATTATGGTCCGCCCCGCCCTTTCGCTCCCGACCGGAATTTTGCGATGGGCCGGGTGGGCCGTCGCGCTTCTGGTGATCGTTGCGCTGCGCTCTGCCGCCCATGCCCACGGCGTGGGCGAGGACGACCGCGCCTTCATCGAAGGGGCGGCCGGCATGGCCATCGGCCCCTACATGTATCTCGGCGCCAAGCACATGGTGACCGGATACGACCACCTGCTGTTCCTGGTGGGCGTCATCTTCTTCCTCTACCGGCTGAAGGACGTCGGCACCTACGTCACGCTTTTCGCGATCGGGCACAGCACTACCCTGCTGCTCGGCGTGTTGCTGGACATTCGCGCCAACCCCTACATCGTCGATGCGATCATCGGCTTGTCGGTTGTCTACAAGGCGCTCGACAACCTGGACGGTTTCCGGACCCTGTTCGGGCGGGCACCCAATCCCAAGGCGGCGGTGCTGGTGTTCGGCTTCTTCCATGGCTTTGGCCTTGCCACGAAGCTCCAGGACCTGACGCTTTCGAAGGAGGGCATGGTGCCCAACCTCGTAAGCTTCAATGTCGGGGTGGAGCTGGGGCAGTTCATGGCGCTGGGCGCGATCCTGATCCTGATGAACCTCTGGCGCGCGACCGACAGCTTCCGCCGCAGCGCCATCGCCGCCAATGCCGCGCTGATGTGCGCCGGCCTCGTGCTCGTCGGCTACCAGCTGACCGGCTATGTCACTCAAGCCTGATCCTGGGGGCACCATGAACCAGACCATCGCTGCAAATCCCGTCGGTTCGATCCAGGCATCGCCGGGCGCACTGACAAGGGCCGTCGCGGGCGCCGCCCTGGCGGCCGCCTCGATCCTTGTGCTGTTCGTGCTTCCGGCCGAATACGGCATCGACCCGACCGGTGTGGGGCGGCTGACCGGCATCGCCGGAATGGCGACGGGCGGTGAGCCTGCATCCGCGCCTGCCGCCGGGCCGGTCGATAATGCCACGGCGCCAACCGCAGCCGCGATCCCGTCGAAGACGACGATCGAACGCGCGGGCACGCCGCTGCGCCAGGACGAGATGACGCTCACCCTTGCGCCGCACAGCGGCCAGGAAGTGAAGGCCCACATGACGGCCGGCGACAGCTATGTCTTCGAATGGTCGAGCGAGGGCGGCCCGGTGAAGGCCGACATGCACGGCGAAAAGGCGAACGCCGCCGAGGGCGAGTTCACCAGCTATTGGGAAGAAAAGCAGATGACCGGCGGCAGGGGCAATTTCACCGCCCCGTTCGACGGTACGCACGGCTGGTATTTCCGCAACAAGGGCGAGACGCCGGTGACGGTAAAGGTCCGCACGGTCGGGTTCTACAAGGACCTGTTCCTGCCCAAGGGCGAATGACCGGGCCGCAAGACGAGAGGGGAAGGACCAAACCATGACTACGCTAGCCGCAGAGGCACCACCATTCGCGCCGGCCGCGACCCCCGCCAATCCCGCCGTTGCCAGAACCCGTCTCCTGGCGATCGACGCGCTGCGCGGCCTGGTCATGCTGTTCATGCTGGTCGATCACGTCCGCGAGACGTTCTTCCTGCACCTGCAGGTGACGGACCCGGTCGATGCCAACACGACGGACCCGGGCCTGTTCTTCACGCGCCTGCTGTCCACGTTCTGCGCGCCGACGTTCGTCGCGCTGACGGGCTTGTCGGCATGGCTTTACGGTCAGTCGCACACCAAGAAGGAAGTCAGCGAGTTCCTGTTGAAGCGGGGGCTGTTCCTGATCTTCCTTGAACTCACGGTCATCTGCCTGGCCTGGCCGACGCAGAGCTTCGAGTTTCCGCCGGAGCGCTTCTGGCTTCAGGTGATCTGGGCCATCGGCATCTCGATGGTCGCGCTTTCGGGCCTGATCTACCTGCCGCGCCCCGCACAGTTCGCTGTCGGCCTTGCGATCGTGTGCCTGCACAACCTGCTCGACGGCATCGTCCTGGCGCCCGGCGACAGCGGCTATGCGCTGTGGGCCGTGCTGCACCAGCGCTCGGTCATCGACCTTGGCATGGGGCTTACGGCGAAGACGACTTACCCCGTGCTGCCGTGGATCGGCGTGATCCTGCTTGGCTATGCGTGCGGACCGTGGTTCCGCAAGGGCAGCGATCCGGCGGTCCGCCTGCGGCGCCTGGTCACGCTGGGCGTGGCGATGATCGTGGGCTTCCTCGTGATCCGCTACCTCAACTTCTACGGTGACAAGCCCTGGTTCGTCGCCGAAACCCAGCTGCGCACGGTGATGAGCTTCCTTTCGCTGACCAAGTATCCGCCTTCGCTGCTGTTCCTGCTGCCGACCGTGGGCACCGGCGTGCTGCTGCTGGCACTGTTCGAGAAGTTCCAGGACAGCCCCGCGCTGCCGCACCTCGCCTACCTCGGCGGTGCACCCATGTTCTTCTACATCCTGCACCTCTACGTGCTGAAGGGCATCTATCACGTGGCCCTGGCCATGTACGGCCCGGTCAAGGGCACCGTATTCGGCGTCGACAACCTTTCGACCGTATGGATCTGGGTGTTCCTGCTGATCGTGCCGCTTTACTTGCCGACCCGCTGGTTTGCCGGTGTAAAGCAGCGTCGCAAGGACATCTGGTGGCTCAAGTACCTGTAATTTAGGTCAATCGCAGCATGGCAGGGGGCCGGGAGCAATGCTTCCGGCCCTTTCTGCATGCGCAACCGCCGAAAATGCGGCGATTTGGGGACGGCACAAAACACCTGTGTCACACGGATTTCACAATAATAATCCGTCCGGATGGCCTGCTTCGACGCAACATTCCCGTGCTGGCCCATAGGCTCGACAGCATAACAATAAGACACGCAGGACGGCTCAAAAGTCGATTTCCCTTGCTCTCGATGATACATTATAACATCGTTGCATGGGGAATCTGTGAATGCACATCACAGATGAGGGGTGAAGTTGCGATGATGAAAATGTCCGTATTGAAGGCCGCGCTTGCGGCTGGTGTCGCGATGGGAGTGATGCCGACGATGGCCTGGGCGCAGTCCGCCCCGGCAGAGGAACAGGCCACGCCCGCGACCGATGGACTGGTCGTGATCGGCCAGCGCCAGCAGTATCGTGGCGACGTGCCGCTTTCGGCCCTGCCGCAGAGCGTGCAGGTGCTCGATTCCAAGACTCTGCAGGATCTCAACATTACCCGCTTCGATGCGGCGCTGGAACTGACCAGCGGCATCGCGAAGCAGAACAACTTCGGCGGTCTGTGGGATGCGTTCGCGGTCCGCGGCTTTGCCGGCGACGAGAACTTCCCGTCGGGCTTTCTGGTCAACGGCTTCAACGGCGGTCGCGGCTACGGCGGCCCGCGCGATGCCTCGAACATCGAGAAGATCGAAGTCCTGAAGGGTCCCAACGGCGCCGTGTTCGGTCGTGGCGAGCCGGGCGGTACGATCAACATCATCACCAAGAAGGCGCGCACCGACGAGACCTTCGGGTCGTTTTCGCTCCTCGGCGGTAGCTGGAACAACTTCCGCGTCGAAGCCGACTACAACCTTGCCATCACCGACACGCTCGCGGTCCGTCTCAACGGTGCGGTGCAGGACGGCGACAGCTTCCGCGACACCGTTCACCAGACCAAGTACGTCGCCTCGCCCTCGATCCTGTTCAAGCCCTCCAGCGACACCAGCCTGTCGTACGAGATGGAATTCGTCGACAACAAGGTGCCGTTCGACCGCGGCGTTCTGGCGATCGGTGGCAAGCTTGGCGTCATCCCCAACTCGCGCTTCCTTGGCGAGCCGGGCGACGGTCCGATCCGCGTGAAGGTGCTGGGCCACCAGCTCCAGCTCCAGCAGAAGATCGGCGGCGACTGGTACTTCCTCGCCGGTGTCGGTTACCGCGATACCAGCTTCAACGGCTATGGCACGCAGGCAGAACTCGCCCTTGGCCGCCAGTCGCTCGACAACGACGGCACCAACCTGACTCGCCAGCGCATCCTGCGCGACTACAACACCACCAACACCTCGGTGCGCGGCGAAATCTCTGGCAAGCTGTACACCGGCCCGTTCACGCACCACGTGCTGGTCGGGGCCGACTGGGATCGCTTCCACATCGACGTGCTGCAGAAGCGCTACCGTCCGCCGAGCTATACGCCGGGCAGCGCGTTCACCGCCGCGAACAATGCCATCAACGTGTTCGATCCGGTCTACGGGCAGCTCCCGACGGTGACCGCCGTGCAGCAGAACACCGACGAAGTCCAAAAGGCCTACGGCATCTACTTCCAGGACCAGATCGACATCACCGATCGCCTGAAGGTGCGCGTGGGTGGTCGATTCGACCACTTCGACCAGACCATCCTGAACCGCACGACCAGCAAGCTGTCCAAGGTCACGTTCAAGCAGTTCAGCCCAACGGCCGGCGCGCTGTTCAAGATTACCGAGGATCTTTCGATCTACGGCGGTTACGGCGAGGGCTTCCGTCCGAACAGCGGCGTGGACTTCTTCGGCAACTCCTTCGCGCCGGAACTCAGCAAGTCCTACGAGGTCGGCCTGCGCTTTGCCGCACCTGGTGACGCCATCACCGCGTCGGTCGCTGCCTTCACGATGAAGAAGAACAACATCCTGACCGCCGACCCGAACCCCGATCACACCGGGTCCTCGATCGCCGGTGGCGCCGCGAAGTCTCGCGGCCTGGAGTTCGACGTCACCGCGAACCTGCCGGGCGACATCTCGCTGATCGCCAGCTACGCCTATATCGATGCGTTCTGGACCACGGAATCGTCGGACAAGGACTTCGGCCTGACGATCCAGCCGGGCGACCGCCTGATCAACGTGCCCAAGCATTCGGCCAACGTCGTCCTGACCAAGGGCTTCCTCATCGGCGGACACCGCTTCAGCTTCGGCGGCGGCGTCAACTATGTTGGCAAGCGCCTGGGCGAAACGGCCACGACGTTCGAATTGCCCGGCTACGTTCTCGCCCGCCTCACCGCGAGCTACGAACCCGCCGACAACGTCAAGATCAACGCCGACGTGACCAATCTGTTCGACAAGCAGTACTACGCCGCGTCGTATTCGAAGTTCTGGATCAATCCGGGCGCGCCGCGCGCGTTCAATGTCCGGGCGACCTTCTCGTTCTGACTTGATACCTCATGGGGCTACCGCTCGTCGGTAGCCCCAGTTTCCTTGGGCAGGGACCATGCGCCGCAACGGTTTTCTCGCCTGGCACCGTCGTCTTGCCCTGATCTTCGCGCCTTTGCTGCTGCTTCAGGCGCTGACCGGCGCGGTGCTCGTTTTCCACGACGACCTCGTCGCTCTGATAGATCCGGCTCCTGCTGGCGTTTCCCGGGTTCCGGTCTCCACGCTTGTCGCTTCGGCACAAGCCTCGGGCGGGCGCGTGACCCGTCTTTTCCTTCCCGCCCGCCAGGATGGACCGGCCTTTGCGCAGCTTGCCGAGGGGGACGGCGCGACCCGCTACGCCGTGCTCGATCCCAACTCAGGCCGGGTGATGCGCGAAGGAGGCTTGCTGGCGTTTCCGGTCGAAGCCGCGCTGCAATGGCATTACCGCCTGATGGATGGAGCCACGGGCCTTGCCATCGTCGCCTTGAACGGACTGGCTCTGGTCGTCCTCGCATCGAGCGGTCTCGCCTTCTGGTGGCCGGCAGGCGGACGCTGGAGGAAGTCTCTTTCCGTGAACGCGCGCATGCCCGCGCGGGTCCGTCTGCGGCAATGGCATCGCAGCTTTGGCGTGGTTGCCTCGGCCGTCATTCTGATGAGCGCGGCGACCGGCATTCTCCTTTCGGCGCCCGACGTCTTCGCAGGGGCTGTCGTGCCTTCGCGGCAGGTGCCGCCGCCCCGGCCGCCGGCGCAGATCGATGCTGCCGTGGGCCTTGCACGCTCCGCGTTTCCCCGCAGCGAGTTGCGCGACATCCGCTTCCCGTTGGCCGACCGCATCGACGTCAATCTGAACGCTCCGGAGCGCAATCCCCGCGCCGTTCATGTCGTGACCGTCGCGGTTTCTCAGCCGAAAGTGCTGAAGGCGGTGCCTGCAAATGAAAGCGCTGCGCTGTGGATGACCGTGCTGCCGCTTCACACGGGCGAAGGCTTCGGTCCGCTGGGGCGCTGGTTCGTCCTTGTCGAGGCGCTCGTGCTGGCGGTTCTTTCCATCACCGGCCCCGTCATGTGGTGGCAGGCAAGAAGGCTGCGCAAATGACCATGCTCTATCACGGCCCCGAAGCGCGCGGCGCGATCTGGGCCGATATCTTTGCCCGCAGGCTGCCGGACGTCCCGTTCCGCCGCTGGAGCGAGGATGCCATCGACGCGCCAGCCGTGCGTTTCCTTGCGGCGTGGAATCCGGCGCCCGAATTCGTCGCGCAGTTCCCGAACCTCGAAGTCCTGTTCTGCGTCGGGGCAGGCGTCGACCAGTTGCCGCTTGCGGATCTGCCTCCAAAGGTTCGCGTCGTTCGCATGATCGAGCCGGGCATTTCGGTGGCCATGGCAGAGTATGTCGCGACCGCCTGCCTTGCGCTGCATCGCGACCTGCCGCACTTCGTTGCCGAGCAGCGCGCCGATCGCTGGAGCTACGCCGCTCCCCGTCTCGCCACAGAGCGGCGCGTGGGGGTGATGGGGCTGGGTGAACTCGGCCAGGCCTCGCTCCGGTTGCTGCGGCCACTCGGCTTCCGACTCTCCGGCTGGAGCCGCAGCGCCCATGCTATCGACGGCGTTGAGTGCTTTGCCGGGGCCGAAGCGCTCGACGCATTCCTCGCCCAGGCCGATATCCTGGTCTGTCTCCTGCCGCTGACGTCGGCAACGCGCGGCATTCTCTGCCGCCAGACATTCGAAAAGATGCCTCGTGGTGCCGCGCTGGTGAATGCGGGCCGCGGTGCGCACCTCGTTGCGGAGGATCTCCTCGCCGCCCTGGAATCCGGGCAATTGCGCGCCGCGATGCTCGACGTGACCGATCCGGAGCCGCTGCCGCAAGGCCACGCATTCTATAGTCATCCGGCGATTTTCCTTACGCCCCATGTCGCTGCCGAAACGCGGCCGGAAACCGCGGGCGAGGTGCTTGCCGACAATGTCGCGCGCATCCTGGCGGGCCAGGTGCCGGTCGGCGAAGTGGACCGAGCGAGGGGTTACTGAATGCGCGGCACGTCGTGCCGTGAAATGTCTGCAAAAAGTGCCGGGAGCCGGATCGGGCAACTGCGAACGGATGCAAGTTCCGGCCCGGCGGTGGTGCTATCAATGACAGGAACCGCAGCCATCCGGCGTTGACCGGGGGCGACAGACAGGGATCAATGGCAACCCATGAGCACCGCCGTCTTCACACCCAAGTTCATCAGCTTCGACTGCTACGGCACGCTGACCCGCTTCCGCATGACCGAGATGGCGACGCAATTCTACGCCGACCGTCTTCCCGCCGAGGCGCTGCCTCGGTTCTGCAAGGACTGGTCCGCCTATCGCCTCGACGAAGTGCTGGGCGCCTGGAAGCCCTACCGCGAAGTGATCGCCAATTCGCTTGAACGCACCTCGAAGAAGTGGGGCGTGGAGTTCCGCGAGGAAGAGGCCAGCGCGGTCTATGAAGCTGTGCCGACCTGGGGCCCGCACGAAGACGTTCCGGGCGGCCTGTCGAAGATCTGCGACAAGATCCCGCTCGTCATCCTCTCCAACGCGATGAATTCGCAGATCATGTCGAATGTCGGCATGCTCGGCGCGACGTTCCACCGCGTCTACACCGCCGAGAGCGCGCAGGCATACAAGCCGCGCATGCAGGCCTTCGAATACATGTTCGACCAGCTGGGCATGGGTCCCGAGGTCGGCATGCACGTCTCGTCGAGCTTCCGCTACGACCAGAACACCGCGACCGACCTCGGCTTCGGCTGCCGCGTCTTCGTCGGCCGTGGCCACGAACCCTCGAACGCCAATTACCGCGACGTCGAGATCCCGCACATCGGCGCGCTGCCGGCGGTGGTCGGTCTCTGATCCGATGACGCCGCAGTCCCTCTCCTACTGGCAGGCCAGCACGCCGCCCTTCGCCTCGGGTGAGAAGGCGCGGGTCGAGGGGGACTGCGACGTCGCGATCATCGGGGGCGGCTTCACCGGCCTGTCCGCCGCGCTGGAACTGGCGCGCGGCGGGGCGAGCGTGGTCCTCCTCGAGGCAGGCCGAATTGCCGGAGCCGCTTCGGGTCGCAACGGGGGCCAATGCAACGCGGGCACAGCGCATGACTTCGGCGCCCTGGCCTCCGCGCACGGCGTGGACCTTGCCCGCAAATGGTATCTGGCCCATGTCGACGCGGTCGAGACGGTGGGGCGCATCGCCGCGCGTGAAGGCATCGCTTGCGATTACACCCGCTGCGGCCGGGCCAAGCTTGCGGCAAAGCCGGAACATTTCGCCAAGCTCGAAGCCGCGCACGCGGTGCTGCTGAAGGAAGTCGATCCAAACGTCCTTCTTGTCGGCCCGGGCGAGCTGTCTTCGGAGATCAACGCCCGCGGCTTCCACGGTGCGCTGGTGCAGACGACGAGCGCGCAGCTCCATCCCGGCAAGCTTGGCGTGGGCCTTGGCGAAGCCGCCGTCCGCGCCGGCGCCCGGATCTGGGAAAATGCGCCGGTCGAGGCGATGGAACGTGCGGGCACGGAGTGGAAGCTGTCCACTCCGCGCGGACGGGTAAAGGCACGGCAGGTGCTGGTGGCGACGGGTGGCAACAGTCCCTATCCGCCCTTCGGATGGTTCCGACGCCGCATCGTGACCGTGGGCAGCTTCGTGATCGCGACCGATCCGCTGCCCGCCGACCTTGCCGCCCATCTCTTCCCGACCCGCCGCAACTACGTGACCAGCCGGATTATCGGCAACTACTTCCGCCTGACCGCCGACAACCGCCTCATTTTCGGCGGTCGCGCCCGCTTTGCGCTGTCCAACCCGGCATCCGATGCCAAGTCCGGCCGCATTCTCGAGGCCAAGCTGCGCGAACTGTTTCCCGAACTCGCCGGGGTCGGTATCGCGGCCTGCTGGGGCGGCGCGATCGACCTCACCGCCGATCGCCTGCCGCGCGCGGGAGAGCATGACGGGCTGTTCTATGCCATGGGCTACAGCGGCCATGGCGTGCAAATGGCGACCGCAATGGGCGAGCACATGGCCCGGGTCATGGGCGGCGACGCTTCTGCCAATCCCTTCGCAGATCTGACCTGGCCCGCGATACCGGGACATCTCGGAAAGCCCTGGTTCCTGCCGATGGTAGGCGCCTGGTACCGCCTTCAGGACTGGCTCCACTGATGGATCTTAGCCGCCGTACACTCATCGGTTCCGGCATCGCCGCTGCTGGCACGCTGGTGCTTCCCGCTTTTGCCGGGCCCGTGCGCGCCGGCCCCCGACAGGGTGGTTCGATCCGCGTGGCGATGCAGTCCTCGTCCACTGCCGATACGCTCGACCCCGCCAAGGGCGCGATGGCCACGGACTACGTGCGCCACTTCTGTCTCTATAGCGGTCTCACGCGGATGGAGGCGGACCTGCGCCCGCGCCCTTTCCTTGCCGAGGCACTAGAGACGGCTGACCGGATAACCTGGCACATAGCCCTCAAGCGCGGCGTCCGCTTTGCCGATGGTCGTGAACTGACCAGTGCCGATGTCGTGCATTCGTTGCAGCGCCATCTCGATCCCAAGCTGGGCTCGAAGGTCGCTTCGATCGCCAAGCAGTTCGCCGAAGTGCGCGCCGATGGCCGGCATGGCGTCGTCATCAAGCTGTCCGGGGCCAACGCCGACCTTCCCGCGATCCTCTCGCAGTCGCATTTCCTGATCGTGCCTGCTGGAGAGGACAAGCCCAGTGGCAACGGTTGTGGTCCGTTTCTGCTTGCCGACTTCCGACCCGGCGTGCGCACCGTGGTCACGCGCAATCCCGAATATTGGCGCAACGGCGAGCCCTATCTCGACCGCATCGAGATCATTGCGATTCCCGACGAGATAAGCCGGGTGAATGCGCTGCTTGCTGGCGACGTGCAACTTGTCATCGCGGTTCAGCCGCTATCGACGCGGCGGATCGAGCAGTCGTCGCAGCACGGCATTCTGACCACGCCTTCTCCGCTCTATACTGATCTGGTCATGCGGCAGACCCAGTTGCCAACCGGCAATCCGGACTTCGTGGCGGCGGTCAAGCATCTGATTGACCGGCCGCTGATCAAGCGCGCGCTGTTTCGGGGTTATGCGACCATCGGAAACGACCAGCCGATTCCTCCCTTCCACCCCTATTTCAATCCGGCGGTGCCGCAGACGGTGCTCGATCTGGACCGGGCGAAGTGGCACATCGCGCGTTCGGGGCTGAAGGGCGTGCGGCTGCCGATCTACTGTTCGCCTGCCGCCGCTGGCTCGGTCGACATGGCGTCGGTGTTGCAGGAATATGGCGCGCAGGCAGGTCTCGAATTTGCGGTGAACCGGATGCCGGCCGACGGCTACTGGTCGACGCACTGGATGAAGCACCCCATGAGCTTCGGGAACACCAACCCGCGCCCCACGGCGGACCTCGTGTTCAGTCAGTTCTTCCGTTCGGACGCGGAGTGGAACGAGAGCGGGTGGAAGAACCCGCGCTTCGACGAACTGCTGACGCTGGCCCGTGCCGAGGCCGATGAAGCACGTCGCAAGGAGCTTTATGGCGAGATGCAGCAACTGGTGCATGACCATTGCGGCGTGGCGATTCCGGTATTCATCAACATGCTCGACGGCCACGACCGGCGACTGAAAGGGATGTCTGCAATCCCCCTCGGCGGCCTGATGGGCTATCGCTTTGCCGAATACGCCTGGTGGGACGCGTGATGGCTGGTTCGGCTACATCCGCGCCGAAATCCGCTCTCGTCGGCGTGCTGCCGCTGATCGGCAAGCGCATCGGTTCTGCGTTGCTTACGCTGCTGCTGGTCTCGGCCGTGGTCTTCGCCATTTCGGGGCTCTTGCCGGGCGATGCCGCGCAGGAGACGCTGGGCCAAAGCGCCACGCCCGAACAGGTTGCCGCGCTGCGCCACGAAATGGGCCTCGATCGCCCCGCGCTGACCAGATACGTGGACTGGCTCGGGGGCATCCTGCAAGGCGATCCAGGCCAGTCGCTCGTCGCGAACATGCCCGTGCGCGAGGTGATTTCGGAACGCCTGCCCAATTCGCTGATGCTGGCGGGCTTCACCGCCCTCGTATCGGTGCCGTTGGCGCTGGCGATCGGCGTTGCTTCGGCGATCAATCGTGGCGGACGGCTGGATCGCGTACTCAACGTGATGACGCTGTCCGCCGTCGCGGTGCCGGAATTTCTCGTTGCGACCCTCGGTGTGCTGGTGTTTTCGGTCAAGCTGCTGTGGCTGCCCTCGATCGCACTGGTAAGCGAGGAAGCCAGCCTGTGGGACACGGTGCGTTCCTGCGCCTTGCCGGTGCTGTCGCTCTCGGTCGTGGTGATTGCACAGATGGCGCGGATGACGCGCGCGGCGGTCGCCGACCAGCTTGACCGTCCCTACGTCGAGATGGCGCGCTTGAAGGGCGTGCCGTTCCGCCGCCTCGTGCTGTTTCACGTCCTGCCAAATGCCGTTGGCCCCATCGTCAACGCCGTTGCCCTTTCGCTATCCTACCTGCTGGGCGGGGCGATAATCGTCGAGACGATCTTCAATTTCCCCGGCCTTGCCAGTCTCATGGTCAATGCCGTTACCAGCCGCGACATGCCGCTGCTCCAGGCCTGCGCAATGATTTTCTGTGCGATCTATCTTGCGCTGGTGCTGCTGGCCGACGTCGTGGCGATCCTCGCCAATCCAAGGCTGCGTGCGCAATGAGCCGGTTTACATCCTTCTTCCGGGACCTGCCGCTTTCCGGCCGTATCGGCCTGGGCCTGGTGCTGTTCTGGCTGGCGGTGGCGCTGGTGGGACCGGCATTGGCCCCGCATCCGGTTGGGGCATTCGTGGACTACGACGTATTCTCCGGTTCCTCGGCTCGCTTCCCGCTGGGCAGCGATTACCTCGGTCGCGACGTGTTGAGCCGCCTGCTCTGGGGTGCGCGCTATACCGTGTTCCTGGGGGCAGGGGCCGCCCTGCTGGCGTGTCTCGTCGGGACCACGCTGGCGCTCACAGCCGCCGTGTGCGGTGGATGGGTGGACGAGGTGCTGTCGCGGGCGATGGACACGCTGATCTCGATTCCGTCCAAGATCTTCGCGTTGGTCATGGTGGCGGCATTCGGCTCCTCCCTATTCCTGCTGCTGACCATCACGGCGGTCACCTACGTCCCCGGAAATTTCCGCATCGCGCGTGCGCTGGCGGTCAACGTGGTCTCGTTCGATTTCGTGACCGTGGCCCGGGCGCGGGGCGAGGGGCGGCTGCACCTTGCCCTGCGTGAAGTCTTGCCGAACATGATCCATCCGCTGCTCGCCGATTTCGGCCTGCGCTTCGTGTTCATCGTGCTGCTCCTGTCCGGCCTGTCGTTCCTCGGCCTTGGCGTGCAGCCACCTCATGCGGATCTCGGCTCGTTGGTGCGCGAAAACATGTCCGGGCTGATCGACGGGGCGCCGGCCATCATTGTCCCGGCCATCGCCATCGCCACGCTGACCGTCGGCGCCAACCTGCTGATCGATGCGCTCAAGCCCGTGGAGAAGAAGGGATGAGCGCGCATGTCGAAGTCCGCAATCTGCGCATCGGCGTTGGCGACAAGGCCATCGTCGACGGCGTCTCGTTCGAGATCCCGCGGGGCGAAGTTCTTGCGCTGATTGGCGAATCCGGCTCCGGCAAGACTACGATCGCCCTTTCGCTGATGGGTCATGCCCGTTTTGGTGCGAAGATCGAGGGCGAGATCCGCCTTGGCGATACCCGCATCGACCAACTCGATGAAGCGGGTCTCCAGGCCTTGCGTGGGCGGCGCGTCGCTTACGTCGCGCAAAGCGCCGCGTCCGCGTTCAACCCCTCGCTCACGATCATGACACAAGTGACCGAGCCCTTGCTCGTGCACGGCCTTGCGACGAGGGCGGAAGCTGAGGCCAAGGCCGTGGCCTTGTTCAAGGCGCTTGCGCTGCCGCATGCCGAAACCATCGGTGCTCGCTATCCGCACCAGCTTTCGGGCGGCCAGCTCCAGCGGCTGATGGCGGCTATGGCGCTGATCACCGGCCCGGAACTCGTCATCCTCGACGAACCCACCACAGCCCTTGACGTGACCACGCAGGTCGAAGTCCTGAGGGCATTCAAGGCCGCAATCGGCGCGGTCGGGGCAACCGCGATCTACGTCAGTCACGACCTTGCCGTCGTCGCGCAGATGGCCGACCGGATTCTCGTGCTGAACCAGGGGCAGACGCGCGAACAGGGCGCGGCGGAGCAGATCCTCCACGCCCCGCAGGACGACTATACCCGCACGCTGATGGCGGCCGCGCGTCCCCACGCTCGCACCGCCCCCGCGAGGGTTGCCGATGTGCCGTTGCTGCGCGTCGAAGGCGTCCACGCCGCCTATGGCAAGGTGCCTGTGCTGCGCGACATCTCGCTCAACCTGGCGAAAGGCGCGACGCTTGGCGTGATCGGCGAAAGCGGGTCGGGAAAGTCGACCCTTGCCCGCGTGATCGCCGGTCTCCTGCCGCGCAGTGCCGGTTCGGTCAGCGTCGATGGCGAAGAGCTGCCGCGCGGTCTCGACGGCCGCAGCCGCGAGCAGTTCCGGCGCGTGCAGCTTGTCTTCCAGAATGCCGACACGGCGCTGAACCCGGTCCATACCGTCGGCCAGACGCTGGCGCGGCCGCTGGCGTTCTATCATGGTCTCACTGGCGCCGAAGGCAGGGCGGAAGTTGCGCGTCTGCTCGATCTGATTCGCCTGCCCGCCGCTTTCGCCGACCGCAATGTCCGCCAGCTCTCCGGCGGCCAGAAGCAGCGCGTCAATCTTGCCCGGGCTCTCGCCGCGCGGCCCGACGTGCTGTTGTGCGACGAGGTCACGTCCGCGCTGGATACCGTCGTGGGCGCGGCGATCCTCGAACTGATCGACGAACTGCGCCGGGATCTCGGCATCGCCACCGTGTTCATCAGCCACGACATTTCGACCGTCCGTGCCTTTTGCGACAAGGTGCTGGTGCTTTATGGCGGCACGGCCGTGGAGCAGGCCGATGCCGCAGCTTTCGCGCGCGGCCCGCACCATCCCTACACGACGCTGCTCATGGATTCGGTGCCCGAGATGCGTGCCGGCTGGCTGGAGCAGGCCGGAGCCCGCCCCGCGGCGCTGGCAGCATCTGACCTCGACGGGCTCTGCCGCTTCCTGGGACGATGTCCCGTCGCCATTTCCGGCGCGTGCGACCGCCAGGCCCCGCCCGCGCGGACAGGAGACGGTCTTGCGCTGCTTTGCCATCACGACTTTGAACGACTGGGGGAATTGACCGCATGACCGGCCGCTTCCGCCGCCTCGACGAAACCGGTCGCGCTTCGGTGCGGCTCGCCGTCGATGGCGAGGAGATAACCGCCCTCGAGGGCGACACGCTGATGGTCGCCATGCTGGCAAGCGGGCTCGCGCTGCGCAGCGCCGAGTTCGGGCCCGAGCGCCGCGCCGGTTTCTGCCTCATGGGCGCGTGTCAGGATTGCTGGGTGCGCGACAAGGCCGGAAACCGCCTGCGCGCCTGCTCCACCCCCGTCGCCGCCGGGATGAGCATCACCACCCAGCCGCTCCCGGCCGATTGGTCGGTGGCGCCATGAGCGGGGACGTCATCGTCATCGGTGCCGGTCCCGCTGGCGTCCGCGCTGCCGAGGCGCTCGCCCGGGCTGGCATCCGCCCCGTGGTGATCGATGAGGGGCGCAGGTCGGGCGGCCAGATCTATCGCCGCCAACCCGAAGGCTTCACGCGCAGCTACGAGACCCTCTACGGCACCGAAGCGGCGCGCGCGCTTGCAGTCCACCGGTCTTTCGAGACGCTCGAGGCTGAAGGCCGCATCGACTATCGCCCCGAAACGCTGGTGTGGAACGTGGCGGAAGGCCAGGTCTGGGCTGCGCGCGAGGGCGAGACCGCCGCGATCCCCTACAAGGCCCTGGTCGTCTGTTCCGGCGCGACCGACCGGCTCGCGCCAGTGCCAGGCTGGCAGCTTGCGGGATGCTATTCACTCGGCGGTTCGCAGGTGGCGCTCAAGAGCCAGGCCTGCGCGATCGGCGGGGCGGTCGTGTTCATGGGCACGGGCCCGCTGCTATACCTCGTCGCCTCGCAGTACGTGAAGGCGGGAGCGAATGTCGTCGCCGTGCTCGATACCTCGCCCTTGCTCGCGCGGGCGAAGGCGCTGCCCAAGCTGGCGGAACAGCCCGACCTGTTGTGGCAGGGCATGAAGCTGACGCTCGGCCTGAAGCGGGCGGGGGTTACCGTCCTTGCGGGCGTGACCCCGGTCGAGATCGAGGGCGACCCCGAAACCGGCGTCTCGGGCCTCGCCATCCGCACCGCCGGGGGCGCACTGCGGCATTTCGAATGCGATGCGGTGGCAATGGGCTGGCACCTGCGGCCCGAGACCCAGATAGCCGACCTGGCGCGCGCCAGCTTCGCGTTCGACGCGCGCACGCGTCAATGGCTTCCGGAAACGGATGCCGATGGCCGCGCGAGCGTGCCCGGCCTGTACCTTGCCGGCGACGGCGCCCGAATCCTCGGCGCGCGTTCGGCCGAGGTGACCGGCGAACTGGCCGCGCTCGCAGCGCTCGCCGACATGGGCCATGCGGTCGATCAGGACCGGCGCCGCCATCTCCTTGGTGAAAAGGCGCGCTACGCCCGCTTCGCCGCCGGCCTTGCCCAGGCCTTCCCCTGGCCGCATCAGTATGTGGCCGATACCGCTGACGGCACAGTCGTATGCCGTTGCGAGGGCGTGACCGCCGCGACCCTGCGCGCCAGCGTCTCCACCTGCCATGCGGTTGAAACGAACCGCGCCAAGGCCTTCAGCCGCGTGGGCATGGGGCGCTGCCAGGGCCGCTACTGCGGCAACGCCTCGGCCGAGATCGTCTCGGCCCTGCGCGGCGAGCCGGTCGAGTGCGCCGGACGCCTTCGCGGGCAGGCGCCGGTCAAGCCCATTCCCGTCGCCACGGCGAGGACCGACACATGACCGCTCCCGAAATCACTGCCGACGTCGCCATCATCGGCGGCGGGTTGATGGGCTGCTCGGCCGCTTTCTTCCTGCGCCAGCGGGGGCTGTCTGTCGTCCTGCTCGAAACCGACAAGGTTGGCCGCCAGGCCAGCGGCACCAACTTCGGCAACGTCCGTCGCCAGGGCCGTCCCATCTTCCAGCTCCCGCTCGCCAACCGCGCAAGCCGCATATGGCGGCAGGCCAACGAACTGCTGGGAAGCGATGTCGAGTATCTGCAGAACGGCCACATCCGCGTCTGCTTCCGCGAGCGGCCGGAAAACGTCGGCAAGATGGAGGAATACGCGGCCCAGGCGCGAGAGGAGGGGCTCGATCTCGAACTCCTTTCGGGCAACGTGCTGCGCGAACGCTTCCCCTTTCTAGGCCCTGACGTCATCGCCGGCTCCCACTCTGCGCTCGACGGGCACGCCAACCCCCGACTTGCCGCTCCGGCCTTTGCCCGCGCCGCGATGAAGCTGGGCGCGCACGTGGTCGAGGACACCCGTATCGTCCACGCCGCCAAGATCGGCGAGGACTTCGTGCTCGAGGCTGCCGACGGTCGCCGCTTCCGCGCGCCGACGCTGCTCGTCACCGCGGGGGCGTGGGCGGGCAAGATCGTCTGCCAGTTCGACGAGCCGGTGAAGCTCACGCCGCGCGCGCCCACGATGAGCGTGACCGAGCCGGTGCCCTACTCGATCCTCCCCGCGGTGGGCGTGATGACGCCTGATGAGGTGGAGACGGTCTATTTCCGCCAGGTCGCGCGCGGCAACGTGATCCTCGGCGGATCGACCCGTGCGCCATCCTACCCGGATGAGTACCGCTCCTACGTCATGCCGCAGAATACGATGACCCAGTTCCAGCACTTGCGCCGCCTCGCGCCGGCGCTGGCGAACCTTCAGGTCATCCGGGTCTGGAGCGGCATCGAGGGCTATACCGACGATGGCCAGCCGGTGATGGGCCCCAGCGCCACGGTGCCGGGCCTGTTCTACGCGTTCGGCTTCTCGGGTTCGGGCTTCCAGATCGGTCCGGGCGTGGGCGAGACGATGGCTGAAGTCATTGCCACCGGCCACACCGACATTCCGCTCGATCCCTACTCGATCAAGCGCTTCGCCTGATGCGGCGGCCCCGTTCTCCAGAGGGATGAACGGGGCGCGCTTGTTCAGATCTGGATCAGCGCCGTCTTCACCTTGCACGATCCGAGATAGGCTTCGCGGCCAAGATCCTTGCCCACGCCGGACTGCTTGAAGCCGCCGGTCGGCAGGATGAAGTCATCCGAGCGGCCATATCGGTTGACCCAGACCGTCCCCGCCTCAAGGGCGCGCACCGCCCGCAGCGCGCGGGAGATGTCCGTTGTGTGGACGCCGGCGGCAAGGCCATAGCGCGTGCCATTGGCGAGCGCGAAGGCCTCGTCTTCGTCGGCGAAGGATTGCACTGTCAGCACCGGTCCGAAGATCTCGCCCTGTACGGCCTCGTTGTCGTCGCTCATGCCGGCAAGCAAAGTGGGCTGGTAATAGCTGCCCGACTGCGGCGACACGGCCCGCGCGCCGCCGGTCACCGCCTCGGCACCGGCCGCGCGGGCGCGCTGGACGATGCCGTCGATCGTCGCCAGCTGGCCTTCCGAAATGATGGGCCCCATCGTCGTGGCGGCGTCCCACGTTGTTCCCAGACGATGGGCTTCGAACGCGGTGGTCAGGCGTTCGACCACTTCGTCGCGCGCCTTCTCGTGGACCAGGAGGCGCGATCCCGCCACGCAGACCTGCCCGGAGTTGAGCGTGATCGCGCGGGCGACCAGCGCGCTCGCCTTGGCAAGGTCGGCGTCGGCAAAGACGATCTGCGGGCTCTTTCCGCCCAGTTCCAGCGTGGAGGGCTTGGGCCCGGTCATGGCGCAGGCGGCCATGATCGCCTGCCCGGTACGGGTCGAGCCGGTGAAGCTTACCTTCGCGATGCGTTCGTGCCGCACCAGCGCGTCGCCGATGTCGCCCCCGCCGCCCTGCACGACGTTGAATACCCCGGCCGGAATGCCGGCGGCGACCGCCAGTTCGGCAAGGCGCACGACCGAGAACGGGGTCAGCTCGGAAGGCTTGAGGACGACGGCATTTCCTGCTGCCAGGGCCGGCCCCAGTTTCCATGCCGCCATCACCAAAGGCAGGTTCCACGGCGCGATGGCGCCGATCACGCCATATGGCTCGGTCAGCGTGAAGCCCAGCTTGTCCGGCGTGGTCGCGGCGATCTCGCCGCCGTGCTTGTCGGCGAACTCGGCGAAGAAGCGGATGCATTCCGCGGTATAGGGCAGGTCCCAGGCGCGGACTTCGGCAAGCGTGCGGCTCGATCCGACCGCCTCGAGCGGCACCAGCGTTTCGGCGTCGGCCTCGATCAGGTCCGCCCAGCGGCGCAGCAGCTTCATTCGCCCGCGCGGTTCCATGGCGCCCCACCCGCTGGCCTTCTGCGCCATCGCGGCATTCTCCACCGCTGCGCAAAGCTGCTGCTCGTCCGCCGCGCGCAATTCGCCAAGCAACTGGCCGTCAGAGGGCCGCAGGACCTCGAAGCTGCGACCGCGCCCGACGACTGCTTCGCCGCCGATGAAATTGGCGGCCAGCGCAGGGCGAATGGAGTCGGGATCGAACGCGGTCATCGTGGTATCCGTCTTGCTGGTGATTGGCGGCAGTCTATGCCGCGCTTCGCGCAATGGGAGCGACGAAGCCCGGCGCAGATGCGCGATAATCTTCCAAAATATCTGGAAAACCGGCACCTCCTGTCGATGCGGGCTCGCTAGACCGGAATGGTGGTTGGTGCGTCGCGACGCTGCCGACAGGACTTTACCGGGAGCATGCGATGACAGTGCAGGATGTGGCGCAGATCGTTTTGCGGGACATGACCGCAGAGGACATCCACGCCGCCGCCGAACTTTCGTTCGAACAGCAATGGCCGCATCGCGAGCAGGACTGGGCGCGGTTCCTCTCGCTCGGCGAAGGCATCGTTGCCGAAATGCAGGGCAAGGTCGTCGGCACGATCATGGGGTGGCGCTTTGGTGACAGCTTCGCGACGCTTGGCATGGTCATTGTCACCAACTCGGTCCAGGGGCGCGGCGTCGGTCGCCAGCTCATGGATGCCATGCTCAAGCGCCTGGAAGGGCGCACGGTCATTCTCAACGCCACGGCCGAGGGATTGCCGCTCTACCGCAAGATGGGCTTCGTCGAACTGGGTACCGTCTGCCAGCACCAGGGACCGGCGCCCGTCGTGCCCCTGGCCGAGCTGCGCCCGGGAGAGCGGGTGCGTCCGATGGGCGGGGCCGATGCCGAGGCTCTCGAAGATCTCTATGCCGCCGCCACCGGCATGGACCGCAAGGCCTTGCTCGATGCGCTCCTTCCCGACAGCAGTGTCGTCGTTCTCTGCCGCGAGCATGAGCAGACCGGCTTTGCGTTCCTGCGCCGTTTCGGCCGGGGATGGGCAATCGCGCCTGTCGTCGCGCCCGACCTTACAGGCGCCAAGGCGCTGGTCTCGCACTGGCTCGGCACGCAGACGGGCAGCTTCTGCCGGATCGACATTCCCGAGGATAGCGGCATGGGTGCCTGGCTCGAGGAACTGGGCCTTCCCGAAGTCGGTCGGGTAACGCGCATGGCGCTTGGGCCCGCGCCCATCCCGAGCGAGGCGGCGTCGGTCTTCGGCCTTGCCGGACAGGCACTCGGCTGATGGCACTGCAACTCAACGATCCGTCGCTCCTGCGGCAGGCCGCGCTGATCGACGGCGCATGGATTTCCGGCGATCTGCCCAAGGTCGAAGTCCTCGATCCGGCAAGCGGCGAGGTCGTCGGCGTGGTCCCGGATTGCGGCGTAGCGGAGACCGAGGCCGCCATTGCCGCGGCCGAGGCATCCTGGGCCGGCTGGCGCCGCCGCACGGCGAACGAGCGCGCCGCCCTGCTTGAAGCGTGGCACGCGCTGGTCCTTGCCAACCTCGACGATCTCGCCCGCATCATGACGGCCGAGCAAGGCAAGCCCCTGGCCGAATCCCAAGGCGAAATCCGGTACGCCGCGACCTTCATCAAGTGGTTTGCCGAAGAGGGGCGCCGCGTCGGCGGACGCAACATTCCCTCGCCCGAGCGAGATCGCCGCATCATCGTGATGACCGAGCCGGTCGGTGTGTCCGCTGCGATTACCCCGTGGAACTTCCCGGCGGCCATGATCACGCGCAAGTGCGCGCCGGCGCTCGCTGCCGGCTGCCCGGTTGTCATCAAGCCCTCGGAAATGACCCCGTTCACCGCGCTTGCGCTGGTCGAACTGGCTTTGCGCGCGGGCTTTCCCAAGGGGACGATCAACCTGGTCACCGGCATGCCGCAGGCGATTGGCGCGGCCATCACCGCCAGCCCGGTCGTGCGCAAGCTGTCCTTCACCGGTTCCACCCGCGTCGGTGCGCTGCTGATGCGGCAGAGCGCGGACACGATCAAGCGGCTCAGCCTCGAACTGGGCGGCAATGCCCCGCTGATCGTGTTCGACGATGCCGATCTCGACCTCGCGGTGAAGGCCGCGATGGCCTCCAAGTTCCGCAACGCCGGCCAGACCTGCGTCTGCGCGAACCGTATCCTCGTCCATGCTCCCGTCTACGAGGAGTTCGCCTCGCGTCTCGGCGCGGCCGTCTCGGCGCTCAACTCAGCACCGGGCATGGAAGCGGCTTCCACCGTGGGCCCGCTGATCAATGCAGCGGCGGTCGAGAAGGTCTCGGCCCACGTCGAGGATGCACTGGCGAAAGGTGGCAAGGTGCTGTTCTCGGGCAAGGGACGGGAGGGCGGCAACTTCCTGCGCCCGCTCGTCATCGGCAACGCCAGCTCGGACATGCGCCTCGCCAGCGAGGAAACCTTCGGCCCGGTCGCCCCGCTCTTCCGGTTCGAGACCGAGGATGAGGCGATCGCTCTCGCCAACGACACGCCCTACGGTCTCGCCAGCTATTTCTACACCTCGGGCCTCGACCGCGCCTTCCGCGTCGCCGAAGCGCTCGAGGCGGGCATGATCGCGCTCAATACCGGCTCGATCGCGATGGAAATGGCCCCGTTCGGCGGCATCAAGCAGTCCGGCCTCGGCCGCGAGGGTGGCCTTGCCGGCATCGAGGAATACCTTGAAACCAAGGCCTTCCACATCGGCGGCCTTAAGATCTGACCACTTGGGGGGAACCATGAGCAGCAACACCCGCAGCTATTCGATCGCGGTCATCCCCGGGGACGGCATCGGCAAGGAAGTCATGCCCGAAGGCATGCGCGTGCTGGAAAAGGCCGCATCGATCTTCGGTTTCGAGATCGAACAGAAGTGGCACGACTTTGCGTGCTGCGATTACTACGCGCGCCACGGCAAGATGATGCCCGACAACTGGAAGGAAGAGATCGGCCGCCCCGACGCGATCTTCTTCGGCGCGGTCGGCTGGCCGGATACCGTGCCGGATCACGTGTCGCTGTGGGGTTCGCTTCTCCAGTTTCGCCGCGAGTATGACCAGTACGTCAACCTGCGCCCCGTCCGCCTGATGCCCGGCGTGCCGTGCCCCCTGGCCGGGCGCGAGCCCGGCGACATCGACTTCTGGGTGGTGCGCGAAAACACCGAGGGCGAATATTCCTCGGTCGGCGGCATCATGTTTCCCAATACCGACCGCGAAGTCGTGATCCAGGAAACGGTGATGACCCGCATCGGCGTCGACCGCGTGCTGCGTTATGCCTTCGACCTCGCGCAGAAGCGCGAGCGCAAGCACCTGACCAGCGCGACCAAGTCCAACGGCATCGCTATCACCATGCCCTATTGGGACCAGCGCGTCGAAGCCATCGGCGCCGAGTATCCCGACGTCAGCCACGACAAGTACCACATCGACATCCTGACCGCGCAGTTCGTGCTGAACCCCGACCGCTTCGACGTGGTCGTCGGCTCCAACCTGTTCGGCGATATCCTCTCCGACCTCGGCCCGGCCTGCACCGGGACGATCGGCGTTGCACCTTCGGGCAACATCAATCCCGAAGGCATCCACCCCTCGCTGTTCGAGCCGGTCCACGGTTCTGCCCCCGACATCGCGGGCCAGGGCATCGCCAATCCCGTCGGCCAGATCTGGTCGGCGGCGATGATGCTGGAACACCTGGGCGAGGCAGAGGCCGCCGCTGCCATCATGCGCGCGGTCGAGCAGGTCCTCGCTACGCCATCGGCCCGCACTCGCGATCTCAAGGGCGCTGCAAGCACCGATGCCTGCGGCAAGGCCATCGCCGAAGCGCTCGGCTAGGCCATTGCGGAGCGCGGCAGAAAATGCTGCGCTCCGCCGTTCGAAAGCGCCGGGGGCGCGCGTTCATCCCCGCATTCGGCCAAACCCTCTCTTGTCGAGGGCATAGGCTCGGCCCATTGGTAACCCGAATGGAACGAGCCGCGATGAACGCCCTGTCTCCCACGCTGACCAACCGCTCCCTCGTGGACATCGACCGGGATCACCTGATCCATTCGGTCACCTCGTTCCGCGGCCATGAACAGCACGGCGCCATCGTGCTCGAATCGGGCGATGGCATGTGGCTCACCGACGCCGAGGGCAACCGCATCCTCGATGCCTTCGCCGGGCTCTGGTGCGTCAACGTCGGCTACGGCCAGGAATCCATCGTCGAGGCCGCCGCCGCGCAGATGCGCAAGCTGCCCTACGCCACCGGCTACTTCCATTTCGCCAGCGAGCCCGCCATCCGCCTGGCCGGCGAACTCACCGCCGCCGCGCCTTCGGGTCTCGACCACGTGTTCTTCACCCAGGGTGGCTCCGACGCGGTCGACAGCGCGATCCGCTACATCGTCCACTACTGGAATGCAGCCGGGAAGCCTTCGAAGAAGCACTTCATCGCGCTTGAATGGGGCTACCACGGCTCGAGCAGCCTCGGCGCGGGGCTGACCGCGCTCGGCAACTTCCACCGCAACTTCGACCTGCCGCGCCCCTGGCAGCACCACATCGCCTCGCCCTATCCCTATCGCCACCCGCAGGGCGATGACGACGCGGCGGTGATCGCCTCGACCGTCGCCGCGCTCGAGGCCAAGGTCGCCGAACTCGGTGCCGACAACGTCGCCGCCTTCTGCTGCGAGCCGATCCAGGGTTCGGGCGGCGTGATCGTGCCCCCACGCGGCTGGCTCAAGGCGCTGCGCGAGGCCTGCACCCGCCTCGGCATCCTGATGCTGGTGGACGAGGTCATCACCGGCTTCGGCCGCACCGGACCGCTCTTCGCCTGCGAGGAAGAAGGCGTGTCGCCCGATTTCATGACCACGGCCAAGGGCCTGACCGCCGGGTACATCCCGATGGGCGCGATGTTCATGGCGGACCATGTCTACCAGACCATCGCCGATGCCGCGCCCGCCGCACTTCCCATCGGTCACGGCCAGACCTATTCGGGCCACCCCGTCGCCGCCGCCGTCGGCCTTGAAGTCCTGCGGCTTTACCGCGAGGGCGGGCTGCTCGAGAACGGCCGCAAGACGGGCGAGCGCTTTGCCTGGCACATGGAGCGGATCAGGGCGCATCCCCTGGTCGGCGACGTGCGCTATCGCGGCCTGCTTGGCGCCATCGAACTCACGCCGGACAAGGCGACCAAGGCGATCTTCGACGCTTCGCTTGACATCGGTGGACGCCTCTCGAAGCTGACTTACGCCAACGGCGTGATCGTCCGCTGCTTCGGCAATGCGGTGCTCGGCTTCGCGCCGGCGTTGTGCTGCACGCTGGAAGAGATGGACATGATCTTCGAGCGCGTCGAGCGCTCGCTCGACCAGCTGCTCGACCAGCCCGATATTCGCGCACTCGTCGTCTGATCCAAAGGGGGGAGACACACGCCATGCTGCCAGGACCCAAGCTGGACAGGATTGACCTCAAGATCCTCGCCAAGCTCCAGCAGGAGGGGCGGATCACCAACGTGGAACTGGCCGATGCGGTCGGCCTTTCGCCAAGCCCCTGCCTCACGCGGGTCAAGCGGCTGGAAAAGGCCGGCTACATCACCGGCTACGGCGCCCACGTGAACCTCAACAAGCTCGGCGAATTCCTCACCGTCTTCACCGAAGTCACCCTCAGCGAGCATCGCCGAGGCGACTTCAGCCGTTTCGAGAGCCGGATCGTCAAGATCGACGAGATCGTCGAATGCCATCTCGTCTCGGGCGGCTACGACTACCTGCTCAAGTTCGTGGCGCGCGGGGTTTCCCACTACCAGTCGATCATCGAAGGCATGCTCGAAAGCGATTACGGCATCGAAAAGTACTTCAGCTACGTCGTGATCAAGTCGCCCTTCATCAAGCACCACTTCCCGATCCAGAACCTCTTCGGCCAGACCCACGGCTGAAGCCTCAAGGCCAAGGCAACCTTGCTGACGGACCCAAGGACAGCATGAGCGAAATCGCAGATCTCCTTCCGGACCTCGTGGCCCTGCGCCGCGACATCCATCAGAACCCCGAACTCGGCTTCTGCGAACACCGCACCGCCGCGCGCATCGCCGCAGAACTGCGGGCCAGCGGGATCGAGGTCCACGAAGGCATCGGCACCACCGGGCTCGTCGGCGTGCTCAAGGGCACGCGCGAGGGCACTCGCAGCCTCGGTCTGCGCGCCGACATGGATGCCCTGCCGATCCACGAGCAGACCAATCTTCCCTGGGCAAGCCGTACCCCCGGCACCTTCCACGGCTGCGGCCACGACGGCCACGTCGCGATGCTGCTCGGCGCCGCCCGCGTGCTGGCTGCCGACCCCGACTTCGCGGGTACGGTCAACTTCATCTTCCAGCCCGCCGAGGAGGGGCAGGGCGGGGCGCGCGTGATGATCGAGGAAGGCCTGTTCGACCGCTTCCCCTGCGACCGCGTCTATGCGCTGCACAACTGGCCGGGCCTGCCCGCCGGCACGATCAGCACCCGTCCCGGCGCGATCATGGGCGCGGCCGACAAGTTCCGCATCGCGCTTGTCGGCAAGGGCGGCCACGCCGCGATTCCGCAGGACAGCCCCGATGCGATCCTTGCCGCCGCCAGCCTTGTCCAGCAACTCAACACCATCGTCAGCCGTGCCGTGCCGCCCTATGCGGCGGCCGTCCTCTCGATCACCGAGATCCACGGTGGCCACGCCCACAACGTCATCCCGGCGGAAGTCATGGTGGGGGGCACGGTCCGCACGTTCGACCCGGCGGTCCAGGATCGCATCGAGGAACGGATGCGCGCGATGCTGAAAGGCATCGAGGCTTCGTTCGAGGTCGAATGCGCGCTCGACTACGACCGTTACTATCCCGCCACGATCAACGATCCGCAGGCGGCAGCCGATGCGCTGGAAGTGGCCGCGACGGTGGCACGGGCGGAACTCGCGCCTGAACCCGCGCCGACCTCGGAAGACTTTTCCTTCATGCTCCAGCAGCGCCCCGGCGCCTACATCTGGCTGGGGCAGGGCACGCAGGGCCACGCCGCGCCGCTCCACAATCCACACTACGATTTCAACGATGGCGTCATGGAAACGGGCATCCGTCTCCACGTTGCGCTTGCCCGGCACTGGCTGGGCTGAAACGGGGACGGCCCGGATCGATCCGGGCCGCTGGCAGCTAGAAGCTAGAGCCTAGAAGCGCAGGGCCAGCCCGACGATGGCGCGATTGATACTGCCGCGGTCTCCATTGGCCACGGCAATGGCCCGCGTCTTGCCGAGCAGTCGTTCGTGGATGGCACCTGCATAGACTTCGACGTGCTGCACCACCGTCTTGCGCACGCGCACCGCGGCCTGGATGTCGGTCACGCCGTGGCCGCTGTCCTCCTGCGCGATGTCCTGCGCTGCCCAGTTCACGTTGAGGCGCGGCTCGAAAGTCACGCTTTCCGAAAGGGGGAAGCTGCCAAGGACCTGACCGCTTCCGGTCAGGTCGCCGCGTTCCGACAGGTAGAAGAAGTGCTCAAGTTCCAGCCAGTCGACCGGGGCAAGGACGGCGGCCAGCGACCCGTGCGAAAGATCCTCGCCCTCGCGCACGTCCTGGCGGTAACCGGCCAGCAGCGTGAACTTGTCGCTGACGTTGTGCACGTAGAGCGCTTCGAGCTGGACGTTGTCGATGAGCGGCCCGACGTCGCTACCGCCCGATGCGCGCACTTCGAACCGGTCGGTGTCCGATCCCACCGAAAGCGCGCTGTCGAAGGTGAAATGCTCGTCCCCGTCGCCGACATGCAATTCGAACAGGTCGACCTCGCCCTCGACCGTAGTGGCTTGGGCGGGCACGGCACCTGCGCACAGGCCCAGGACGGATGCGAGAAAGGCGGCACGGAACATATCCATGCCGCCTTGGTACCGTCTGTCCCGCAAGATGCTAATCCGAACGTGCCGGATATTGCGGAACGTCCTTCGGTTTTTGCGGTCAGAACCAGGCCCGAATGCCGACTACCGCACTGACTTGCGAGGGAGATTCCCCGTCGGCACGGGTCAGGCGCGCGGTCTCGCCAAGCTTGCGTTCCCAGTGGACGCCGACATAGGGCGCGAATTCGCGGGCGAACTCGTAGCGCAGGCGCCCCCCCAGTTCGATCTTTTCCAGCCCAGCCCCGATGCCCAGTTCGGGCACATCCTGCACTGCCGCGTCGATCTCCACCGACGGCTGGAGGATCAGGCGCTGCGTCAGGCGCATGTCGTGCTCCGCCTCGAGGCGGAAGTGCACGTCGCCCTTGGTCGATACGAACGCGTGCGCGCCCACCTCGAACCAGTAGGGGGCAAGGCCTTCGATGCCGATGACGGCATAAGTTCGGTCCGGTCCGTGCCCGAAGTCCTGGCGCGCGCCGAGTTCGAAGTTCCACCAGGGATCGAGAGCATGGCGCCACGCGGCCCGCGCTTCGCCGGTTTCCAGCGGCTCGCCGAAAGCGCCTTCGCCCTCGGTCTCGATGGCGAGCCGGTCGATGTCGCCGCCGATCCAGCCCATGGCCTGCCACGCATAACCATCCTTGCCCTTGACCGCGCGGTATTCCATCCGGTCCGCGATCAGGGCGTTGCCGAAGAAGCGGCCCTCCTGCGAAAGAGCGGCGCGGGCGCTGGCCATGCGCGCCGGGTCCCAGAAGGCGTCGGCCGGGTGATCGGTCGGTACCGGCGGCGGGGGGGCATTGCCCACCTCGTCGCCATCGGTGCTGCTGGCCGCGCCGTGACCGGCGTGGGCGGAATGAGCGGATTGGTCCGTGGTCGCCGCATCCTGCGCGGGCTGCTGGTGCATGGAATGGTCCATGCCTTCCATGCTCTCCATGCCTTCCATCGACTGCATGTCGTGGCCGGAATGGTCCATGCCCTCCATCGAGCTTTCGGCAGAGCCCTGCATCTGGCTCATGTCGTGCCCGGCGTGCGGGTCCTGCGCTTCCTGCGCCGCCACGGGGATGGAGATCAACGCCGCTCCGGCGAAAAGGACTGTGCGAAGCGGGCTCATGCCGCGTCTCCCTTGTCGGCGCGGACGGTGACGACGCGCATCATCCCCGAATGCATGTGCAGCAGCATGTGGCAGTGAAACGCCCAGTCTCCCTCGGCATCGGCCGTAAGGTCGAAGCTGGCCTTGCCGCCGGGCAGCACGTTGACGGTGTGCTTGCGCGGCCGGTTGCCCGCCTCGCCGGTCACCAGTTCGAAGAAGTGGCCGTGGAGATGGATCGGGTGCGGCATCATCGTGTGGTTGATAAGGTTCACCCGCACGCGTTCGCCCTTGCGGAAGGGGATCGGAGCGGCGCCGTCGGAAATGGTCTCGCCGTCGATGGACCACATGTAGCGTTCCATGTTCGCGGTCAGGTTCACGTCGATCTGCCGGGTCGGTTTGCGCGGATCGGGGTTCGGATCGCGCGAGCGCAGGTCGGCATAGGTCAGGACGCGGTGGTCTTCGTTCTCGAGGCCCGTTCCCCGGTCGGCAAGCCGGTCGGCCGGCATCGGCGATATCGTCGCCACGCCCGGGCCTTTCTTTACGCCTGGCGCGGCAGAGAAGTCGCGCATCGACATCGAATGGCCGTCCATGCTCTCGTTTGCGGGCTTCGACAGGTCGATCTCGCCGCCCGCGCCCATGTCCATGCCCGACATGTCCATGCCCATGTCGCGCATGGTCAGGATCGGGCGCTGGCGCAGCTTCGGCACCGGGCCGACCATGCCGGCCTGCGGGGCCAGCGTCGCGCGGACCAGGCCGGACCGGTCGATGGCTTCGGCAATGATGCCGAACGGTGCCGCCTCGCCGGGCTGGACGATCACGTCATAGGTTTCGGCGATGGCGATCTGGATCTCGTCGGTCTCGACCGGCGCGACGTTGCAGCCGTCGGCGGCAACCACCGTCATCGGCAGGCCGGGGATGCGGAAGTTGAAGTTGGTCATGGCCGAGGCATTGATGATCCGCAGCTTCACCCGCTCGCCGGGACGGAACAGGGCGGTCCAGTTGGCTTCGGTGTCGTGGCCGTTGACGAGGAAGCTGTAGGTGGCGCCGGTCACGTCCGAGATGTCGGTCGCGTCCATGCGCATCTTCGCCCATTCGAGCCGGTCCTTCAGGCTCTGGTCCTTGCCGGCAATCAGGCCGCCCACGGTCTGGCGCTGCCAGTTGTAGTAGCCGCCCATGGTCTTCAGCTTCCTGAGCTGGGCATGCGGATCGACGGGGCTCCAGTCGGCCAGCATCAGCACGTATTCGCGGTCGAACGGTGCGGCGGCATCGGGCAGGGCGGGGTCGATCACGATCGGGCCGTAAAGGCCGACCGCTTCCTGCATTCCGGAGTGGGAGTGGTACCAGAACGTGCCGGAGTGGAGGATCGGAAACTGGTAGGTAAAGGTCTCGCCCGGGTCGATGCCCGGGAACGACAGGCCGGGCACGCCGTCCATCTGGAAGGGCACGAGCAGCCCGTGCCAGTGGATGGAAGACTGTTCCTTCAGATGGTTGGTAACCGCGATGCGAACCGTCTGGCCTTCGCGCAGGCGGATGAGGGGGGCGGGGATCGTGCCGTTTACCGCAACCGCCGAGGCAGAGCGCCGCCCCACCGAATAGCGCGCCTCGCCGATGTTCAGCGCGATGGTGTCGCCCGAGAGCGTCCCCCCGCTGTTGCGCCCGGCCATCGGGCCGGAGCCACGGGAATGGCCGCCATGGCCGGCCAGATTCCCGGATTGCGCCCAGGCCGGAAACAGCGGCGCGAGGGCCAGGGCGCCGGAGCCGACAAGCAGGCGGCGGCGGTCGAGCAGGAGGTTCTTGTCCATCGATTGCGAATACGCACGCGCGGGAACTATCCCTCAAGAATTTCCGACAATTTCTGCCTTGCCCGGTAAATGCGCGTTTCCACGGCCTTTTCCGAAAGGCCCAGGACCTGCGCGGCTTCGGCCATGCTCAGCCCTTCGATCCGGCAAAGGATCAGCGCGTCCTTGAGATTGGCCGGCAGCGAAGCGATCGCGCCGGATATCCGGGCCAGCTCGCGCCGCGAAATCGCTTCGGATTCAGGGTCCTGCCCCTGGTCGGCGATGTCGAACGCCTCTTCCAGCGGGCGCGCCATGCGGAACAGGCGCCGCACCGCGCGGCGGCGCGCCCAATCGCGGCACTTGTTGATGGCGATCCGCAGCAGCCAGGTGCGGAAGGGGCGGCCGGGGTCGAACCTGTTCAGCGAAGCGAACGCCGAGATGAACGCCTCCTGCGTGAGGTCGAGCGCCTCGCTCTCGTCGCCGGTGTGATGGCGCACCACGCGGAAGACGACGGTGCGATGGCGGTCCATCAGGTGCGTGTACGCGCTCTGCTGTCCTGAGAGCGCGCGCGAGACCAGTTCGCGATCGCCAACGTCGGTCCCGGTGTCGTTCATGTACGTTTAGGTGTCGTTCGGCGCAGTCAGCGCGCGGCTGATTTCCTGGTCAAAAATCGCCTGTTGAGAAGGGTTTAGTACCGATCTCATGGCGAACACGTGGGCGAGGGTCGCTTTTTGCAGTTCCCCCATCGCCATGTGCGACGCATCGACCGCGCCGGTCACTTTCGGGCCGATCTGGTGCTCGCTCTCGATCGCTCTCGCCAGCTCGGCGTTGGAGGCGCGCAGCTGCGCGTCGAGGGCCTGGCGGCGGCTTGCAAATTCCTTTTCCAACCGGTCGATCTCGGCCTTCTGCTCTGCCGAAAGGTCCAGCCGCTCGTGCATCAGGTGGTGCAGTTCGCTGGCGTGGCGCGCCGGCATCCAGCCGCGAGCCAGGTGGCTGGCGGCAAGCGCCACCGCAGCCGAGACCACCGCCACGAGCACATAGCGCAGCGACTGGCCCATCAGTCCGCCAGAAGGTGCGAGGGCGCCCCGGAGGGCACGCCGAACAGCGGCTCCGCCTGTGCGCGGGCGGGGGCGGCGGGGGCGATGGCACCGGCGATCCCCACGAACGCCGCGACCGCAACCGCCATCACCATGCCGCGGCGCGCCGTCGCGCTTTCGCGCCGGTCGGCAAGGCCACGCAACACGCCATCGTCGATGGCGGCGAGCGCCGGGGGCGGCGGCGAAGTGCCGAGGGCTCCCAAAATGTCGTCAATCTGGGCCATTCCGGTCCTGGTCCTTTGTTCCACGCGTTGCCTAATACGCGCCCGCGCGCAAAATCCCTCAAGAAGATTTTTGCGGCCACTGGTGAGGGAAAGCGCCGGCCCTTGCGTATCTCTTCCCAGATCCCAACCCGAAAGGACTTCCCATGCGCCGTTTCGCCCTGCTCGCCGCCCCGGTCGCCGCGCTTCTAGCACTTCCCGGCGCCGCGTTCGCGCATCCCAAGCTCGTGTCGTCCAGCCCGGCCGCGAATGCCGCCGTCGCCAAGCCGACCAAGCTGACGCTCACCTTCTCCGAAGATCTCGTCGCCCCGCTTTCGGGCATCGAACTGGTGATGACGGGCATGCCGGGCATGGCCGACCATGCGCCGATGCCGATCAAGGGCTTCACCACCGCCGCCAAGGGCAAGGTCATGACGATCACGCTGCCGCGCGCGCTGCCGGCGGGTTCCTATCAGCTCAAGTGGCATGCGGTCGCGGCCGACCAGCACCGCATCCAGGGCCAGTACGCGTTCACCGTCCGCTGAACCCGGGCGGTAGCGAAGCGTGGAAACGCCCGGCCTGATCCTGTCGCGGGGCATCGCGTACCTGGCGCTGCTGCTGGTCGCGGGCCTGCCGATCCTTGCGCTGAGCAACGGCCTGCCGGGGGAACTGTCCTCCCGGCAGCGCCGCGCGCTTGCATTGCTCGCGCTGGTTGCGGCGGGCGCCTCGATCTGGTGGGCGCTCGAAAGCGTGGCCGCCATGGCGGGCATGACGCTGGCGACGCTGGATCAGGAAACCTTTACCGTCGTCCTTGCCGCAACCCCGCTGGGGGCGGTCATGGAATGGCGGCTTACCGCGCTTTTCGCGGTGCTTCTGGCGATGGTCGTGCCGCTGCGTGCGCTGCGCGTGCCGGTGGCGACACTGGCGGGCGGCGTGGCGCTGGGCTCGATGGCCTGGACCGGTCATGCGGGCGCAAGCGAAGTGCCGCTGCACCGCTGGGCCGATGTCGTCCACCTGGTTGCCGCCGCGACGTGGATCGGCGCTCTCGCGGCGTTCGTGACGCGCGCCTTCACCCGCGAGACGCGGGCGCAGGTCGAGGCGCTGGCGAAGTTTGCGCGCACCGGTACTGCCATTGTCGCGCTGCTGCTTCTTACCGGCATGGTCAACACCCTGGCCATCGCGGGCTGGCCGGTCCCGCTTTCCAGCCGCTGGACCATGCTGCTTGCCCTCAAGCTTGGGCTGTTCGCGGCGATGCTGGGCCTTGCCGCCTCAAACCGCTGGCGCATCGTCCCCGCGCTGGAGCGTGGCGAAGTGGGAGCAGTGGGGCGGCTGCGCCGTTCGATGGTCATGGAATTGGCCGCAGGCCTCGGCGTTGTCGCTATCGTTTCCCTGCTGGGTGTCCTCGATCCGGCGGCGTGACAGGAAACGGCAATAAAGATTTCCCGCACGGGCGCTTGACCGGCAACCGCTTTGGCGTAGCTCTCTTTCCCGCTGCAACCTGACTACGGGAGAGAGCTAATGTTCAGCCACGTGATGGTCGGCGCCGATGACATCGACGCCGCGAAGAAGTTTTACGACGCCACGTTCAAGGCGTTCGGCGGGCCGGAAGCGATCACCGACCCCAAGGGCCGGCTGATCTACCAGCACAACGGCGGCCTGTTCATCGTGACCAAGCCGATCAACGGCGAGCCGGCGAGCGGCGCCAACGGCGGCACCATCGGCTTCCGCATGAGCCCGGAACAGGCCAACGCCTGGCACGCGGCCGGTTGCGCCAACGGCGGCACGGCCTGCGAGGACCCGCCGGGACCGCGCGAGGGTTCGCCCTACTATCTCGCCTATCTGCGCGATCCTTCCGGCAACAAGCTCTGCGCGCTGGACATCATCGCCTGATGAGCATCGAGACCGTATCGACAAGCAAGGCGCACGGCGGAACGCTGGGCGTCTACAAGCACGATTCGGCCTCCACGGGGACGGGAATGACCTTTTCGGTCTTCCTGCCCCCACAGGCGGCCGCCGGCGCAAAGCTGCCGGTGCTGGTCTACCTTTCGGGGCTTACCTGCACGCACGCCAACGTCACCGACAAGGGCGAGTACCGCAAGGCTTGCGCGGAGCACGGCCTGGTCTTCGTCGCCCCGGATACGAGCCCGCGCGGCGAGGGCGTGGCTGACGATCCTGACGCGGCCTACGACTTCGGACTGGGCGCGGGGTTCTACGTGAACGCAACGCAGCAGCCGTTCGCGCGGCACTACCGCATGTGGGACTATATCGCCGAGGAACTGCCCGCCCTGCTGGCGGCGAACTTCCCGGTCGACCTTGGCCGCATGGGCATTACCGGGCACTCGATGGGCGGGCACGGCGCGCTGACGCTGGGGCTGACCCATCCCGAGAAGTTCCGTTCGCTTTCGGCCTTCGCGCCGATCGTCGCGCCGGGGCAGGTGCCGTGGGGCCACAAGGCGCTGGGCGGCTATCTGGGCGACGACCGCGCAGCGTGGCGCAAGCACGACGCGGTGGCGCTGATCGAGGACGGCCGGCGGCCGGGGGGCGACATTCTGGTCGACCAGGGCGATGCGGACGGTTTTCTTGTCGAACAGCTTCGGCCGGAACTGCTCGATGCGGCCTGCAAGGCGGCGGGCGTCGACCTGACGCTGCGGATGCAGCCGGGCTACGACCACAGCTACAACTTCATTTCGACCTTCATGGACGACCATGTGCGCTGGCATGCGGAGCGTTTGAAGGTCCGGCCCTGATCCATCCCTTGCCCTCGGGTGGAGTCCTGGGGGCGGGACGAAGCCTTGGCCCGGATCAAGCCCGGGCCGACGAAGGTGCGGGGCGGCAGGGTTTTGGGGTGCGATGGTGCGCGGGGCTGCCTGGGCGGTGTCGCATGCCTGCCCCGATAGCTCAAAATCGGCCCCGATAGCTCAAAATCGGCGTCGCCCCGGGGCTTGACCCGGGGTGAGGCTTCCTTCTTGCCGTCAGCGCACGTCCTTCGCGACCGCATCGAGCAGGCCGTTCACGAACTTGGCCTCGCGTTCCTCGAAGAAGGCGTGGGCGACGTCGACGTATTCGGTGATGACGGTGCCGACGTTCACGTCGCGGCGTGCCATCAGTTCGTAGGCGCCGGCGCGAAGGATCTGGAGCATGGTCCGGTCGAGGCGGGGCAGGGCCCAGCCCTTGGCGAGGCGGGCGGAGAGCAGGCCGTCGATCTCGTCGCGGCGGGCATCGACGCCCTTCACCACATCGTCGAAGAAGGCGACGTCGGCCTTGGCGTATTCGACGTCCTCGATCTCGGCGCCCAGGCGGTGCTGGTGGAATTCGTCGAGCAGGAGGTGGAGCGGGGTCTGCTCCATGTCGGCCTGGTAGAGCGCCTGAACGGCGGCGAGGCGCGCGGCGGCGCGGGCCTTTCCGGAAATCTGGGTCATATGCCGAGCCTCAGTTCGATGGAGCGGGCGTGGGCGGCAAGGCCTTCTGCCTCGGCAAGGGCCACGGCTGCGGGGCCGACGGCGGCGAGCGCGGCGTCAGTGGCCGCGATGAAGCTGGTGCGTTTCATGAAATCCAGAACGGAGAGGCCCGAAGAAAAGCGCGCGCGGCGACCGGTCGGCAGGACGTGGTTCGGTCCCGCAACGTAATCGCCAACGGCTTCGGGGGTCATGCGACCGAGGAAGACCGATCCGGCGTGGCGGATGCGGTCGAACAGGGCCTGGGGATCGTCGGTGGCGATCTCGACGTGTTCGGCGGCGAGCGCATTGGCGAGCGCGGGCGCTTCGTCGAGCGAGTCCACCACGATGATCACGCCATGCGCGTCCCAGCTTGCCTTGGCGACCTTTGCCGTGGGCAGCATGGCGATCTCGACTCCGACCATGTCGGCCACCTGATCGGCGAATGCGGCGTCGTCCGTGATGAGGATCGACTGCGCGACGGGATCGTGCTCGGCCTGGCTGAGGAGGTCGGCGGCAATCCATTGCGGATCGTTCTTCGCATCGGCGATGACGAGGATTTCCGAAGGCCCGGCGACCATGTCGATGCCCACGACGCCGAAGAGCTGGCGCTTGGCCTCGGCCACCCAGGCGTTGCCCGGACCGGTGATGACGTCGACCGGCCTGATCCGCTTCGTGCCATAGGCGAGCGCGGCAACCGCCTGCGCCCCGCCGACGCGCCAGACTTCGTCCGCGCCGGCAAGGTGCGCGGCGGCAAGGACCAGGGGGTTCGCCTCGCCCTTCGGCGTGGGGGTGACGACGACCAGACGCTCGACCCCCGCGACCTTGGCGGGGATGGCGTTCATCAGCAGCGACGAGGGATAGGCGGCGCGGCCTCCGGGCACATAGAGACCGGCGCCATCGACGGGCCGCCAGCGCGCGCCGAGACGCATGCCGGTGGCGTCGGTGTAGTCGCGGTCCCCGGGAAGCTGGGCCTTGTGATATTCGCGGATGCGTTCCGCCGCGAGTTCGAGCGCGGCGCGAAGGTCGGGCTTGAGCGCGTCGAAGGCTTCGCGGCACGCCTCGGGCGAGATGCGCCAGTCATCGTCGGCGGGGGCGTGGCCATCGAACCTTGCAGTATATTCGGCAAGGGCCTCGTCCCCGCGCAGGCGGACGTCCTCGACGATGGTCTGGACATCGCGCGCGACGTTGTCATCGCTTTCACGACGCTCCTTGACGAGGCGTGCGAAGGCGCGGGCGAAATCGGGATCGCCGGACCTGAGGCGCAGCATCAGGCGGCGTCCTTTGCAGCGACCATCGCGCGGAAGGCATCGACCAGCGCGCCGAGGCGGGCGCTGTCGGTCTTCAGGGCGGCGCGGTTGACGATCAGGCGCGCCGAGACGGGCAGGATGCGGCTCGTCTCGACAAGGCCGTTCTCCTTGAGCGTGCGGCCGGTGGAGACGAGATCGACGATGCGGCTGGCGAGGCCGAGCGAAGGAGCCAGCTCCATCGCGCCGTTCAGCTTCACCACCTCTGCCTGCACGCCCAGCTTTTCGAAGTGGCGGCGGGTGAGGTTGGGATACTTGGTGGCGACGCGGGCGTGGCTTTCGCGCGCATTGGCGCCGCTTTCGACCATGCTGACGGGTTCCGCCACCGAGAGACGGCAGTGGCCGATGTCGAGATCGACGGGGGCGTAGAGGTCGGCGTAATCGAACTCGTCGATCACGTCGGAGCCGACGATGCCCGCATGGGCCGCGCCGTGCGCCACGAAGGTCGCCACGTCGAAGGCGCGGACGCGGATGATCTTCACGTCGGGCCGGTTGGTGGCAAAGGACAGCGCGCGCGAGGACTTGTCGAAGAACTCGGCCTCGGGCACGATCCCGGCCTTCTCGAGCAGAGGCAGGGCCTCGTCGAGGATGCGGCCCTTCGGCAGGGCGAAAACGAGCGGTGCGGCGGTGGACATAACCCGCCGCCCTTATGGCAGCGACGCGCAAAGGGCAACCGAATGAACCCGATCATGGAGATCGAAGAGGTCGCAAAGGCGATCGAATGGCAGGCGGACCATGCCGCGAACAATGGCGCGCCCTGCACCGGGCGGGTCGTGCGGGCCCAGTTGCGGCTGCTGGACGGGGCGACCGAGGTGGGGCGGCGAATCGCTTCGTGGCCGGGCAAGCCGCTGGAGGACGCCCTGCCGCTGCGGCTGGCGGGCGGGCACCACAATCTCGTGCTTACCGGCAAGGACGCGCGTCTGGCGCCGGTCTATCGCGGCGAAGTGACCGACCAGGAGGAGGTCGACGCGCTGGTCGTGGCGGTGACGCGCGCCCATGACGCGGACCTGCTGCCGTGGCTCGACGGGCCGCCGCAGACCAACGAGGCAGGGCGTTCGGCCTCGATCATGGCGGCGCTGCTGTGGCTGTCGGGCAAGGTGGGGTCGCGCTTCGAACTGAACGAGCTGGGCGCGAGCGCGGGCGTGAATACCATGATGGAGCGGTTCTTCTTCGACCTTGGCGGGACCGTTGCGGGGCCGGAGGATTCGCCGATGCGGATCGTGCCCGAGTGGCGCGGGCCCCCGCCTCCCCAGGCGCCGGTCGAGATAACCGGCATCTGTGGATGCGATCGTGCGCCAGTGGACCTTGCCGATCCGGAGCAGGCCTTGCGCCTCAAGTCCTATGTCTGGGCCGAGGTAAGCGAGCGGATCGCGCGGATCGATGCGGCGATCGCGCTCGCGGCGCAGCGCGCGCCCGACGTGGTGCAAATGGACGCGGGGGATTTCGTGGCGCAGCGGCTGGCCGCGCCGCAGGAAGACGACACGACCCGCGTATTCTTCCACTCGATCGTCTGGCAGTACCTTCCCGGCGAAACCCGCGCGCGGATCGAGGCGACGATGGCCGAGGCGGGGGCAAGGGCCGATGCGCGGCGGCGGCTTGCGTGGGTCATGCTCGAGACCAACCGCCAGACCTTCCGCCACGAACTGACCGTGCGGCATTGGCCGGGCGGCGGGGAGCCTGCGGTCCTCGGCACGGCCCACGCACATGGGGCGTGGGTGGAGTGGTTCGGGAAGGACTAGCCGAGGAACCGGTCAAGCGCGGCGTTGACGACGTCTGGCGCTTCCCAAGGCACGAAATGCCCGCAATCGTGCACAGGTTCCACCGTGAGGTTGGTGACCAGCCTGTCCATGCCGTCGAGGTTGCAGGGCGGCAGCGCCATGTCGTCCATCGCCCAGATCACCAGCGTGGGTATGGCGAGCGGCGGGACGGCGGCGTCCCGGTAGCCTTCGGGCAGTTCGAACGGCGCGTCCATCGGCGGCACGGCCATCGGGCTGGCGCGATACCAGTTGAGCATGGCGATTGCGGCGTCGGGGTTCGACCAGTCCTTGAACAGGGCGGCGCGCTCTTCCTCTTCCATGGTCGGCGCGCGTTCCCACTTGAGCGCCTGTGCCAGTAGCGCGCCAAGGCCGTGTTCGCGCACCATCGCGTCGTTGGCCGTGTCGCGGAAGGCGCGCATGTACTGGCTGGCCTCGCGCTGTTGACGGTCGGTCCAGAGCAGGCGGGGGAAGATCACCGGGTGCGGTGCATTGGCGATGACCGCGCGGGTGACGCGCGTCCCCTGGCCGAGCAGCGCGACGCCCCAGGCGATGGCACCGCCCCAGTCGTGGCCGAGAATGGTGAACTGCTGGACGCCAAGCGCATCGGCGAGCTGGAACACGTCTCCGATCAGCTTGTCCGGCGTGTAGTTCTCGACGCCTTCCGGTTTGGACGAGCCGCGATAACCGCGCTGGTCGGGCGCGATGCAGCGAAAGCGGGTGGAGAGGTGCGCGATCTGGTGGCGCCAGGTGCGGTGGCTTTCGGGAAAGCCGTGCAGGAAGATGAGGACGGGCGCTTCCCTTGGCCCGACGTCCAACACATCAAGTTCGATGCCGCTCGCGAGTCTCACGCGTTGAAGGTCGGTCATTCGCTGGCTCCCTCATCCATCTTCTGGGCATAGCCCGCCGCGACGACTGCCGCCATGCGATCGTGCAGGGCGTCGGGCGTGCGGCGCAATTCGCCGATTTCCTTTTCCATGCCTTCACCCATGATGATCTCGCGTTCGTCCGCGGCGATGGCCGAGAGCATCTGGTCCACTGCGTCGGCCGGGTCGAGCCCGTTCTCGATGGCCTTGTCGCTCACGCCCCGGCGCGAACCATCGGCGGTGATGGCGTTGCGCGAAACATCGGTGCGGATCGAGCCGGGCGCGATGACGTGTACCTTGATGCCGAGGCCCGCTACTTCGGCGCGCAGGGCGTCGGAATAACCGAACAGCCCGAACTTGGCCGCGCTGTAGCCGGTGCGCATGGGCGAACCGACCTTGCCGGCGATGCTGGAGACCATGACGATCCGCCCGGACTTGCGCTCCGCCATGCGCGGCAACAGCGCCTGCGTCAGCGCGATGGGCGCGAGAAGATCGACCGCGACGATGCGCTCGTAGACCTCGAACGCGGTATCCACGGCAAGCGAGCGCTGCGAGATGCCGGCGTTGTTGACCAGCATGTCGATGTGGCCCTGCCAGTTCCACGCCTTTTTGGCGGCGCTGGCGGCGGCAGCATAGTCGGTCGCCTCGAAGGGCAGGACGAGCGCATCGCCGCAGTTTCGGGCCAGTTCCGCCAGAGCCGCCTCGTTGCGCCCTGACAGGACCAGTTTCGCACCTTGCGCAGCCAAAGCCCGCGCCATCGCTGCGCCTATGCCGGAGGACGCTCCGGTGATCCACACAACCTGCCCTGCAAACGCCATTCTGCTCTCCCTTGGGCGAGTCTTAACCGACCCATTAAAGGCATCGTGTCAGGCTTTGGCAGGAGAGGGAAGGGGGCTCTGCGGTACGGGCAGATGGGCGATTGCCAATGCCGGCCCGCGCAGACGTGCATTGCAGAAGTGCTTTGAAGGTTTCCGCTCGACTCTATACGGGCGCGGGAGTGGTTGTCTCGATAGTCTCGCGCCCGGCTTCCGCACCCAGCCGCTCGTATCAAGGCAGATCGTCAGGGGTCTGAATCGCAATGAATTATCGCCATTCCTTCCATGCCGGCAATAGCGCCGATGTCGTGAAGCACAGCCTGCTGATAGCTCTTGTGCGGGCCTTGCAGCTCAAAGATAGCGCGCTGACCCTGATCGATACCCATGCCGGCTGCGGACTGTACGACCTTCACGGCGACGCGGCCCAACGCACCGGCGAGTCCGCGCAGGGCGTGCTGCGGGCCCTTGCCGATCCGAACCCCTTGCTGGACGACTACCGCGCGGCCGTACAGGCAGTGAATGTCGGGGCCGAGCCGCACCTCTACCCCGGCTCGCCGCGGATTCTGGTGCAGCTGCTACGCCCGCAGGACGCCCTGATCGTCAACGAAAAGCATCCCGAAGACGCCTATGCCCTGCGCGGTGCGATGCGGGGCACAGGCGCTGCGGTGCATGAGCGCGACGCTTACGAATTCTGGCTGGCGATGCTGCCGCCCCGCACCCCGCGCGGCGTGGTGGTGGTGGACCCGCCGTACGAGCAGACGGACGAACGCGCACGTATCACGGCCACGCTTGCAGCCGCGCACCGCAAATGGTCGCATGGCGTGACGGTGATCTGGTATCCGCTGAAAGACCGCGCCACGCATGTCCGGTGGAAGGAACAGCTGCGCAGGCTCGGCATCCCGAAATTCCTGAACGTGGAACATTGGCTCTACGATGCCGACCAGCCCGGCATCTACAACGGCGCGGGCCTGTTCATTGTGAACCCGCCTTATGCCTTTACGCAGGCGTTGCCGTCCATGCTGGAAGCCCTGCGTGCCGCGCTCGCGCCGGAGGGGCATCAGGGGGAGATTGCGGCTGAGTGGCTGGGCGGTTGAGACAAGCGTTCATTGGGCGCTTCTCCCAGAGAATGAATGGCCACGCCCATACCGGACGACGCCCGGTGATCCACACGACCTGACTGGCAAATGCAATTCTCAAGCTCTCCCGCAGTGAGCCTCGATCAACGTATCAAAGAGCGTCGTGTCAGGGTTTGCAGCCCTGCGCCCGCCGGGATTTGATTTTCACGGTTCTCCTTGATCTGGAGCGCGATCTTCAATTAGAATAGAAAATCTAAAAAGGAGAGGGCGTTGGAATCTCGCAGAACAGCCATGAAGCTTGCCGTCGCGGGGGCTTTGGGGATCAGCGGCTCGGGTTTGGCTGCAAACGCAGCGAAGAAGGACGACGCCAAATTCAAACCAGCCGCAGACCGCGATGGTCCGCGCTGGCGCACGGGCATCGAAGGGCAGCGCATTGCGGATCTTGGCGACGGTCGGTTCCTCAATCCGGTGCTTTCCGGCGACTACCCGGATCCTTCCGTCCTGAAGGACGGCGACGATTACTACATGACGCATTCCTCCTTCGATTCCGCGCCCGGTTTGCTGATCTGGCATTCGCGTGATCTCGTGAACTGGCGTCCACTCGGTCCAGCCTTGGCCAAACCGCTGGGCACGGTCTTCGCGGTCGATATTGCAAAGCACGACGGTCGTTACTTCATCTACATACCTTTCATGAAGGCACCGTGGTCGACCGATTTGCCGAGCTTCGCGAACACATTCGTCATTCACGCGCCTTCCATGGAGGGACCGTGGAGCGATCCGATCGATCTCAAGGTTGGAGGTCTGATCGATCCCGGCCATGTGGTCGGGGAGGACGGGCATCGTTATCTTTTCTTCAACGATGGCAAGCGTGTGCGCCTGACTGCGGATGGTCTTGCCACCGACGGGCCTGTCGAGACGGCCTATCAGGCTTGGCGCTATCCCGACGACTGGATCACCGAAGCCTACTCGCCCGAGGGACCCAAGCTGTTCCGCCGGGGAGATTACTTCTACCTCGTCAACGCGGTTGGCGGGACAAGCGGCCCTGCGACGGGACACATGATCGTTGCCGCGCGGTCGCGCTCGATCCACGGGCCTTGGGAAAACTGCCCTCACAACCCGATCCAGCGCACGCATTCCCGGCAGGAAATGTGGTGGTCGCGGGGGCATGCGACGTGTGTCGAAGGACCGGGCGGGCAGTGGTACATGGTCTACCACGGCTACGAGAACGGTTATCACACGCTCGGACGGCAGACTCTCGTCGAGCCGATCGAGTGGACGCCAGACGGCTGGTTCCGGGCAACCGGCGGGGATCTGTCGGAACCGCTGCGCAAACCGCGCGGACCGGCGCAGCCTCATGGCATGGCGCATTCGGATTCCTTCCACACGGACCGCTTGGGCACGTTGTGGAATCTTTATGGAAGCGCACCGGCGGAAACCGCGCGAATTGCCATTGGTGATGGTGCGCTTACGCTGAAGGCAAAGGGCAAGGGCCCGTCCGACGGGGTGGTTCTTACCCAGCAAGTGGGCGACAGATCCTACGAAGTCAGTGTCGAACTCGAGCTGACCGACAAGACGTCGGGCGGACTTCTGCTGTTTTTCGATGACCGGCTGTTCCTCGGCATGGGCATCGACGGACACCGGATGACGACCTGGAGAGGTGGCAAGGCATCATACTGGCCGGAGCCTGCCCCCCCTGCGCGGCGCATTTTCATGCGCATCACCAACCAGGAGCAGGTCGTCACCTTCTACTACAGCCTGGATGGCAAGAACTGGACCCGGCACGGCGTTCGCTCGGAGGTAACCGGCTATAATGCCAACACGGTTGATAACCTTCTGAGCCTGCGTCCGGCCCTGTATGCTGCCGGCGAGGGTGAAGTCCTGTTCCGAAACTTCACCTATCGCGCACTGGCGTAAGCACCGGGCGGGCTCAAGGATAGCTCACCGTCGTCGCCACCTTGGGCAACGGGATGAATTCCTCCTCGTCGCCCGGGACTTTCGGGAAGCGGCCTTCCTGCCAGTCCGCTTTCGCCTGGTTGATGCGCTCGCGCGAGGAGCTGACAAAGTTCCACCAGACGTGGCGCTTGGTGGAGAAGGCTTCGCCGCCCATGAGCATGACGCGGCCGCCGGTTCCGGATTGCAGTTTCAGGATTGCACCGGGCGCGAGGACAACGAGGTCGTAGAGGGCGAGCGGGTGGCCGTCGATTTCGGCTTCTCCGCCGACGAGCATGACGGCGCGTTCGTCTGCGTCGGCGTCGATCGGCAGGCTGCCGCCCGGGGCGAGCAGGATTTCGGCATAGATCGTGGCGGCGTGCTGGGTGGTGGGCGCAGTCTGGCCCCAGAGGGTGCCCATGATCACGCGGGCGTTGACGCAGACATCCTCCACCAGCGGCAGGGCGGTGACCTGTTCGAAGGCGGGGGCGATCTCCTCCTTGCCGTCGGGCAGGGCGAGCCATGTCTGCATGCCGTAGAGGTGCGGGCCGCCGGGGCGCTCGGTCGCGGGCGAGCGTTCCGAATGGACGATGCCGCTGCCGGCGGTCATCAGGTTTACCTGTCCGGGGCGGATCGTGGCGAAGGAGCCCAGGCTGTCGCGGTGATCGATCGCGCCTTCAAACAGCCAGGTGACGGTGGCGAGGTTGATGTGCGGGTGGGGACGCACGTCCATCGCGGTGCCATCAGGAAGGTGCGCGGGGCCGAACTGGTCGACGAAGATGAACGGGCCGACCATCGTGCGCTGGCGCGAGGGTATGGCGCGGCGGACCTCGAACGCGCCGAGATCGTGGGCGACGGGGGTAATGATCTGGATGAAGGGTTCCGTCATGTCGCGTCCTCCGCATCGAGCAGTTCGAGCAGGTTCACCGGAAACACCGGCTCGTGCCAGTCTGCCAGTTCCGCGCGCGTAAACCAGCGAAATTCCTTGATAAGTTCGCGCTCTATCGCGGTGTGGCCGGATGTGTCGGGGACAAAGCTGCTGGTTCTAACGCGGAAGAAGCGTTCGTCCGAGGTGATCGGTTCGCCCTCGAGCGTCAGGTAATCGTCGGCGCGGGCAGCGACTTCGGGGCCGCAGTGGTCCACCGCGAGGCCCGTTTCCTCGAACAGCTCACGCACCGCTGCCACGGCGAAATCCTCGCCGGGATCGCATTCGCCGCCCACGCCGCACCAGAACGGACGGCGGTCCCTGGGCGCAAAGCGGATGAGCAGGAGGCGGTCGTGCTCGTCGAGGATGAGAATGCGGGCGGCGCGGCGGATGCGGCGGGAGGTGGTCATCAAACCTGGTCCCTACCGCAACCGTCACCCTGACCTTGTTTCAGGGTCCATCTCTCGACATCAGCGGACGGTGCGAGCGGGAAGATGGATGCCGAAACGAGTTCAGCATGACGGAGTTCGGTTGGCGAGGCAGGTGCGTTATTCACCGGGCGCGCGGGCCTTGATCGCGAGCGCATGGACGCGCTGGCCGGGGATATCGCCCAGGGCCTTGATGACCATGCGCTGGCGGGCAAGGCGTGACTGGCCGGCGAAGGCGGCGCTTTCGATCTCCACCGTGAAATGCGATTCGCCGGTGCCGTCGTCGCCCATGTGGCCCGCGTGGCTGGCGCTGTCGTTGATGACCGCGAGATGGGCGGGGGCGAAGGCATCGGCCAGAAGCCGTTCGATTTCCTGTGCGATTGGTCCCGTCATGGCTTCCCTTCCTGATGCTCCGTCGCCATGTGGGAGGCAAATGCGAAACGACAAGTTCCACGGTCGCGTCCAGGGCACAGGGCGCATATGCAACGCCCCCGGATGCGACGAGCCGGGCGAGTTCCGCGCGCCCGGCGTGCGGTCGTCGGGCTTCGACGGGCCGGGCGATTATCGCTGGTTCTGCCTGGAACACGTGCGGCAGTTCAATTCGGGATACGATTTCTTCGCGGGCATGACGCCGGAGGAAATCCTGAAGGCGCAGTCCCCCATCGCCGGGTGGGAACGCGAGACGCGTGCCTTCCGCCCCGATGCGGGGATTGACCAAGCGCCGCGCTGGGCCGATTATGCCGATCCTCTCGAGGCCATCGCCCGGCGGGCCAGGGCGCGGCGGGACGATCACCAGAAGGCCGCCGATGCGGCACGGCGCGGAATCAGCCCCGATGAGCGCAAGGCCTACGATGCGCTGCACCTGGCCTATGATGCCGACCGGGGCGCGCTGCGCCGCCGCTATTCCGAACTGGTGCGCAAGTACCACCCGGATCGCAATGGCGGCGACCGCACGCAAGAAGGGCGGTTGCAGGAAGTGGTCGAGGCCTACAACCTGCTGCGGGCCAGCGCGCTCTTCGCCTGACCCGAAGAGGGCGGCTCCTTTGCGGAACCGCCCTTCACTTTCCGGCTTATGACGGGCGACCGAGGTTCATGACCTTGGTCCAGGCCGCGACGAAGTCGTTGACGAACTTCGCGTTGGCATCGGCCGACCCGTAGACTTCAGAGACCGCCCGCAGTTCGGAGTTGGAACCGAACACGAGGTCGACGGGGGTGGCCGTCCACCTGGTCTTGCCGGTCTTGCGATCAAGCCCTTCATAGACGCCGTCGGTCGCCGCCTTCTGCCACTTCGTCTCCATGCCCAGCAGGTTGACGAAGAAGTCGTTGCTGAGCGTGCCCGGACGATCGGTGAAGACCCCGTGCCTGGCCCCGCCGGCATTGGCATCGAGCGCGCGCAAGCCGCCGACCAGCACGGTCATTTCCGGCACCGAAAGCGTCAGCAGATTTGCGCGTTCGACCAGCATTTCCGAAGGCGAAAGGCGGTTGGCGGACGCATCGTAATAGTTGCGGAAGCCATCGGCGGCAGGCTTCAGGAACTCGAACGACGCGACATCGGTCTGGGCTTGGCTCGCGTCGGTGCGGCCGGGCGTGAACGGCACCTCGACCGTGACGCCGGCCTTTGCCGCGGCCTGTTCTATTGCGGCATTGCCGCCCAGCACGACGAGATTGGCCACGGAGACCTTCTTGCCGTCCTTTGCGGCGCGGTTGAACTCGGTCGCGACGCCTTCGAGCGCCTTCAGGACCCTTGCGAGTTCCGCCGGATTGTTGGCCGCCCAGTCCTTCTGCGGAGCGAGGCGGATGCGTCCGCCATCGGTGCCGCCGCGCATGTCGGTGCCGCGGAAGCTTGCCGCCGAGGCCCAGGCCGCGCGCACCAGTTCAGGCCCGGTGAGCCCGGTGGCGAGGATGCGCCCCTTGAGCGCCGAGACGTCGGCCGCGTCGATCATGGCGTAGGTGGCCTTGGGGACGGGGTCCTGCCAGATCAGTTCCTCGGCAGGCACCATCGCGCCGAGATAGCGCCAGCGCGGGCCCATGTCGCGGTGGGTCAGCTTGAACCATGCGCGGGCGAAGGCATCGGCGAAGGCGTCGGGGTTCTGGCGGAACTTCGTGGTGATCTTGCGATAGGCCGGGTCCGTCTTCAGCGCGAGATCGGTGGTGAACATGATCGGCTTGTGCAACTTGTCCTTGACGTGTGCGTCGGGGACGAAGGTCGCGTCCTCCTTGGGCACCCACTGGATCGCGCCAGCCGGGCTGCGGGTCTGGACCCATTCGAACGCATAGAGGTTGTCGAGGTACTGCGTGGTCCAGGCGATCGGGTTGGCGGTCCACGCGCCTTCGAGGCCGCTGCTCACGGTATCTTCGGCATTGCCCTTGCCGCACTTGTTGTTCCAGCCCAGACCCTGGTCCTCGACGGCTCCGGCCGCCGGATCGACGCCCACGCAGCCTTCCGGCTTGCGCGCGCCGTGCGCCTTGCCGAAGGTGTGGCCCCCGGCGATCAGGGCGACGGTCTCTTCGTCGTTCATGGCCATGCGGCCGAACGTCTCGCGGATGTCCTTTGCCGCGAGCAGCGGGTCGGGATTGCCGTTCGGGCCTTCCGGATTGACGTAGATGAGGCCCATTTGCACCGCTGCGAGCGGGTTCTGGAGCTTCCGGTCGCCGTGGTAGCGCTGGTCGGCCAGCCACTTGTTCTCTGGCCCCCAGAAGACCTGATCGGCCTCCCAGTCGTCGGCGCGGCCACCCGCGAACCCGAAGGTCTTGAAGCCCATCGATTCGAGCGCGACGTTGCCAGTCAACACCATGAGGTCCGCCCACGAGATCTTGCGACCGTACTTCTGCTTGATCGGCCAGAGCAGACGGCGGGCCTTGTCGAGGTTGACGTTGTCGGGCCAGGAGTTGAGCGGTTCGAAGCGCTGCTGGCCGCCGCCGGCACCGCCGCGCCCGTCGGCGGTGCGATAGGTGCCGGCGCTGTGCCATGCCATCCGGATGAAGAACGGACCGTAGTGGCCGTAGTCGGCCGGCCACCAGTCCTGCGAGGTCGTCATCAGCGCCTCGATGTCCTTCTTCACCGCGGCGAGGTCGAGAGTCTTGAATTCCTCGGCATAGTTGAACTTGCCGCCCATCGGGTTCGATTCAACGCCGTGCTGGCGAAGCGGCGAAAGGTCGAGGCGATTGGGCCACCAGTCCCTGTTCGACATGGGGGTGGCAGGCGCGGTTGCGGCGGGCGCGGCGGTGCCTTCGGCGCGTGCTGCGGCAGGCAGCAGGGCAGGGGCCATCGTTGCCGCCAGCAAGGCGACCTTGGAAACTGAAAACTTTCGCATGGATGCCTCTCCATCGGGATGAAACCATGCGGATCCGCTGGAAAATCGATTAATCCTGCAGAAAGGAAAGGGAAAACCGATTTTTCCCCTTACAGTTATCGAAGCTCGCGAAGATTGCGGGATTGTGTCCGCGCAAACGAAACGGGGCCCCCGAAGGAGCCCCGCAGCGTTTCAGCGATGTCGCTTGCGATCAGGCGGCGACGGGTGCCGCATCGCGGACCGACTGGTCGACGTGGTCGGCGAACTGCTGGAAGTTGTCGACGAACTTGCGCACGAGTTCCTGCGCCGTCTTGTCGTACTCCTCGCCGTCGGCCCATGCGCCGCGCGGGTCGAGCAGCTTGGTGTCGACGCCCGGAACCTCGACCGGAACTTCAAAGCCGAAGTTCGGGTCCTTGGTGAAGGTCGCGCTGTTGAGGCTGCCGTCGAGAGCGGCGTTGAGCAGGGCGCGGGTGGCCTTGATCGGCATGCGCTTGATGCCTTCCTGCGTGGCCTTGCCGCCGGACCAGCCGGTGTTGACCAGCCAGCACTTCACGCCGCCCTTGGCGATGCGCTCCTTGAGGAGGTTGCCGTAGACCGACGGGTGACGCGGCATGAACGGCGCGCCGAAGCAGGTCGAGAAGGTGGCTTCCGGTTCGGTCACGCCGATCTCGGTACCGGCGACGCGGGCGGTGTAGCCCGAGAGGAAGTGGTACATTGCCTGGTCAGGCGTGAGGCGCGCGATCGGGGGCAGGACGCCATAGGCATCGGCGGTGAGGAAGATCAGGTTGGCCGGAACCGGGCCGAGGTTTTCCTCGCTCGCGTTCGGGATGAAGTCGATCGGGTAGGAACCGCGGCTGTTCTCGGCGAGGCTGTTGTCGTCGAGGTCGATCGTGCGGGTGACCGGATCGATCACGACGTTCTCGAGCACGGTGCCGAAGCGCTTGGTCGTCGCGAAGATTTCCGGTTCGGCTTCGGCCGAGAGGCGGATCATCTTGGCGTAGCAGCCGCCTTCGAAGTTGAACACGGCGGTGTCGGACCAGCCATGCTCGTCGTCACCGATGAGCGTGCGCGAAGCATCGGCCGAAAGCGTGGTCTTGCCGGTGCCGGAAAGGCCGAAGAATACGGCGGTCTTGCCGTCGGGGCCGACGTTGGCCGAGCAGTGCATCGGCATCACGCCCTTTACCGGCAGCAGGTAGTTGAGGATGCCGAAGACCGATTTCTTCATCTCGCCGGCATAGGCCGTGCCGCCGATCAGAATCAGCTTTTCGGTGAAGTTCACCGCGATCACGGTCTCGCTGCGGCTGCCGTGGCGAGCCGGGTCGGCGCGGAAGCTAGGCAGGTCGATGATCGTGTATTCCGGCACGAACGAGGCCAGCTCGTCGGTGGTCGGGCGCACCAGCAGGGTGCGGATGAACAGGTTGTGCCACGCGAGTTCGTTGATCACGCGCACCTTGACGCGGTGCTCCGGCTGGCTGCCGCCGAACAGGTCGGCAACGTAGAGGCGATCCTTCTCGCCCAGCGCCTTGATGAAGTCGGCCTTGAGCGCGGCGAAGTGCTCGGGCGACATCGCGACGTTGGTCTTGCCCCACCAGACGGTGTTTTCGGTTTCGGCATCGCGGACGATGAACTTGTCCTTGGCCGAGCGGCCGGTGTGCTTGCCGGTCTCGACCACCAGCGGGCCATCGACGCAGAGCAGGCCTTCGCCGTTGCGGACGGCGTGTTCCACCAGGGGCGCGGTGCCGAGGTTGGCGAACAGCTCGGCCGGTTCAGGGTAGCCCTGGCTGGCGAGGGACACGTTCAGGGTGGTATCGGACACTTGGGGCCTCCCGTTGGTGGCGCACGAGCAGCGACATGCCGCCCTACGCACGGATTGCGAATACGAATGCGCTGATTCTCGGATCGCGCATAGTGTCCTGCAATTGCTGCGTCAAATGGCACAGGACAACGAAGATTTTTGCGCAGCAAGTTGCGTGTCGTGCAACTTCGTTTCGTGGTGCCTTTTCGGCAGAAAGTTGCAAGCTTTGCCGGCTACCGGTATCCAGCCCCACCATGGTCACCCCGCAATCCGTCCGCCCGGAAGCGCCCGATGCGCCGCGAACGATCGCGCTGGTGGATGACGACCGCAACATCCTGACCACGGTTTCGATCGCATTGCAGACCGAAGGCTTCGCCACCCGTCTCTACAACGATGGCGACACGGCGCTGAAGGCCATGCTGGAAAACCCGCCCGACCTTGCCGTGTGCGACATCAAGATGCCGCGCATGGACGGGCTCGAACTCCTGCGCCGGCTGCGCGAGAAGAGCGAGCTGCCGCTGATCTTCCTGACCAGCAAGGACGACGAGGCGGACGAGGCGCTTGGCCTGTCCATGGGCGCTGACGACTATATCGCAAAGCCGTTCAGCCAGCGCCTTCTGGTGGCGCGGATCAAGGCTATCCTGCGGCGGAGCGAGATCGTGCGGCGCGAGGCCGAGGAGGAGCAACCTGGCGAACCCTTGCCGGAACCCATCCGGCGCGGAAGGCTGGTGATGGACCCGGCCCGCCACGCCGTGACGTGGAACGATGCGCCGGTATCGCTCACCGTCACCGAGTTCCTGATCCTCGAGGCGCTCGCGGTTCGGCCAGGCGTGGTCAAGACGCGCAACCAGCTCATGGACGCGGCCTATCATGACGACGTTTTCGTCGATGACCGGACGATAGACAGCCACATCAAGCGCCTGCGCCGCAAGTTCCGCGTGGCCGACCCGGCCTTCGGCGCCATCGAGACGCTATACGGGGCAGGGTACAGCTTTGCCGAGGAGTGACGAGGCCCCGCTTCCCAGGCCCCGGTTGAGGCGTCTGCCGCGTATCCGCGGCGTTTCGCTCACCACCCGCATCCTTTTCGTCAACGTGATAGCGCTGGCGCTGCTCGCGGGTGGCTTCTTCTATCTCGACAGCTATCGCACCCAGCTTATCGACGAACGCTTCAAGCTCGCCCGGGCCGAAGCCGAGATCGCGGCAGACGCGCTTGACGAAACGCCGATGGCCGAACGGCGGCGCCTGCTGGTCCGGATCGGGCAGGAGCAGGTGCTGCGCCTGCGGCTCTACGACGCCGAAAGCCGGCTGGAGGCGGACAGCTTCGCGCTTGCCCCGCCGTCGTTCGCGCTCGTCGATCCGGAAAGCGAGCCGTGGTACCAGAAGGCGGCGCGGCTGCTCGACCGGGGCGTGGACTTCATCGTCAATGCGCCCAGTGTCGAGCGTTACAGCGACACCGCCGAACAGCCCGCCGGGCAATGGCCCGAAATTCGCGCCGCGCGGGTATCGGGGCAAACCGAGGTGTTCCTCCGCTATGCGCCAGACCGCACGCCGGTCATCACTGCCGCGACGCCGGTGGGGACGAGGGGCGAAGTCCTGCTCACGCTGCGCAACGCGCTCGACATCACCCAGTCGGTCCGCGATGCCCGCCAGACGCTGGTCATCATCATCGGCATTGCGCTGTTGCTGTCGGTCCAGCTTTCGCTGTTCCTCGCGCGAACGATCGTCCAGCCGCTGCGGGCGCTGGTGCGCGCGGCGGTGCGCGTCCGTCTCGGGCGGGAGCGCGAGGTCGTGGTGCCGCGACTTCCGGATCGCGGCGACGAGATCGGGCTTCTGGCACGCGCGGTGTCGGACATGACGACCGCGCTGCGCCAGCGCATCGACGCGGTCGAGATGTTCGCGGCGGATGTGGCGCACGAACTGAAGAACCCGCTCGCTTCGCTGTCGAGTGCGCTGGAGACGATGGAGCGGGTGGAGGACCCCGCACTTCGCCGCCAGCTCGCGGGGATCGCGGCGCACGACGTGCAGCGCATCGACCGCCTCATCACCGAAATCGCCGACGCGAGCCGCATCGACGCCGAACTCAGCCGCGCGACCTTCGTCCCGCTGGACGTAGCCGCGCTGGCCTCGCAGGTGGTGGGCGCGCGCGACGTGCGTGCCAATGTCTCGACGCCCATCCGCTTCTCCAATGGCGGTGGCGACACGGTCGTTGCGGGCGATGCCGCGCGGCTGGAGCGCGTGCTGGAGAACCTGCTCGACAATGCGGTGTCCTTTTCGCCACCCGGTGGCGAGGTCGAAGTCGTCGCCTGGGGCGATGGCGAGGCCGCGCACCTTTCGGTGTCCGACGAAGGGCCGGGCATCCCGGCGGGAGAGCGCGACAAGGTATTTGAGCGGTTCCATTCGGTGCGCCCGGAAGAGGAAGCGTTCGGGGCGCATAGCGGCCTCGGTCTGGCCATCGCGCGGACCATAGCCGAAGCTCACGATGGCGCGCTCGTGATCGGCGACCGTCCGGACGGAAAGGCGGGGGCCTACCTCGTGCTCAGCCTTCCCCTGCTCGCGGAAGAAAGCGAATGAGCGTTGTCCGGCAGGCGGGGTGCGTTGCGATCGGCGGGCGGGGGCTGCTCATCGAAGGTGCGCCGGGTACGGGCAAGTCCAGTCTCGCACTGGCACTCATCGACAGGGGCGCGACGCTGGTGGGGGACGATGGCGTGCTGTTGCGCGTGCAGGGCGGACGCTTGATTGCCGCGCCCCACCCGCACATTGCTGGCAAGCTGGAAGTCCGCAACGTCGGCATCGTCGACCTGCCGGTTTCGGCGCCCGTCCCTGTATCCCTGCTGGTCCGGCTGGACGTCGATGCGCCGCGTTTCGTCGGCACGCCGGACGTCATGGAAATCTGCGGCATCGCGCTGCCGCTGGTCAGGCTGTGGCCCGAATCGCCGGTCCTCCATCTCAGGGCGGAAATGGCGCTGTCGGTCCATGGGTTGACGACCTGCTGACGGTGGACAGGTCGTCCTCGCGGACTTTCCAAGCGCGCCACGAAGGCGCAAAGCGATAGCCATGTCCGCGGATTCGGCACCCCAGCGAATTCTTCTCGTCACCGGCCTGCTTGGCGCGGGCAAGACGACTGCGCTGCGCACGCTCGAGGACATGGGGTGGGAGGCGATCGACAATTTTCCGATCCGCCTGCTCGACCGCCTGCTCGAGACAGAGCCCGGCTCGGCCCGGATGGAGCCGGGGGCGCCGATGGCCATCGGCTTCGATACCCGCACGCGCGGCTTCGATCCTTCGCGCACGATCGAACTGGTCAAGAAGCTGTCGCAGCGCAGCGATCTCCAGATCACGACGCTGTTCCTCGATTGCGCGGGCACCGAGCTTGAGCGGCGCTATAACGAGACCCGCCGTCGCCATCCGATGAGCGAGGACAAGCCGGCGGCGACGGGCATCGCGGCTGAGCGCGAACTGCTTGAACCGCTGCGACGCTGGGCGGACGTGGTGATCACTACAACCAGCTTCACCACCAACGACCTCCAGCAGGCGATTCGCGATCAGTTCGGCGGCGAGATCGCTACTCCGACCACGATCACGATCAGCAGCTTCGGCTTCTCGCGCGGAATGCCCCCGCTGGCCGACCTCGTGTTCGACATGCGTTTCCTCGCCAACCCGCACTGGGTGGACGACCTGCGTCCCCAGACAGGGCGGGACAAGGCAGTGGGCGAATATATCCGCAAGGACCCGGCGTTCGACGAGGCATTCGAGCGGATCCGCGATCTCCTGCTGCTCCTGCTTCCCCGATACCAGGAACAGGGCAAGGCCTACGTCCATATCGCGTTCGGCTGTACCGGCGGGCGTCACCGTTCCGTGTTCATGGCCGAGCAGATCGCTTCCGCCTTGCGCGAAGCGGGATTTTCTCCCACATTATTGCATCGCAACCTGTCGTCGCGGGCAGCCGACCTGCTCGAAGGCGTCAAGGGATAACGGAATGGGCGGGGCAGTACTGGAAGTCATGCATTTCGATACCCAGTCGTCTTGCGTCCCCCGTATTCACGCCAAGCCTGCGTTAAGCCGCGCTTCGGCAGGATACACGGTCGCACCTCGGAGCCTGTCCCTTTCATGATCGGTCTGATTCTCGTTACCCACGGCGCCCTTGCCGATGAATTCATCCATGCGATGGAGCATGTGGTTGGCCGGCAAAGCGATGTCATCGGCGTCTGCATCGGCCCCAACGACGACATGGAGAAGCGCCGCAAGGAGATTGCCGACGCGATCAAGCGCGTGGACAGCGGCGAAGGCGTTATCATCCTGACCGACCTGTTCGGCGGAACGCCCTCCAACCTCGCGATCTCGCTCATGCAGGCAGGCAAGATCGAAGTCATTGCCGGTATCAACCTGCCCATGCTGATCCGCCTGGCCAAGGCGCGCAACTGCATGGGCGTCAAGGAAGCGACTGCGGCGGCGCGCGACGCCGGACGCAACTACATAACGATCGCTTCCGAATTTCTCGGACAGGATGCATGATATGGCGGAACAGGGCGCGCAGCAGGGATACGTCACTCGCGAAACGGTGACGATCGTCAACCAGCGCGGCCTTCATGCCCGGGCCAGCGCGAAGTTCGTGAATGCCGTGGCCAAGCTGCCCGAGGGCTTCGACGTGACCGTCGCCAAGGATGGGACTGATGCCAATGGCGCCTCGATCCTGGGACTGATGATGCTGGGCGCCGCCCGGGGCGACACTGTCGACGTAGCTGTTGCCGGGCCCGAGGGCGAGGCCGACGCGATCCTGATGAAGCTCACCGGCCTGATCAAGGACGGCTTCGGGGAAGACTGAAACAGCTTGCGGGCGGTTGCCGCCGCGCGCTGGCTGCCGCATGGGGGCGCGATGACCCGCAAGATCATCACCGGCTATTCCAACCCGACGGTAAAGTTCGTCCGCAGCCTGCGCGAGAAGAAGCATCGGCGGCGCGAGCGCAAGTTCCTTGCCGAGGGACTGCGCCTGCTGACGGATGCACGTGAAGGCGGGCGGCTGCCGGAAATCCTCCTGATGGCCGAAGGGCGCGAAGCCCATCCGCTGCTGGACGAACTGGAACAGGCGGTGGACGCAGCCGGCGGCGAGGTGATCGAACTGCCGCTGGATATCCTGTCCAAGGTCACCGGCAAGGAAAACCCGCAGGCCGTCGCCGGGGTCTTCGCGGAATGGGACACATCTATCAGGCTGATAGATCGCAACGCCGCGCCGATCTGGCTGGTCGCCCATGCGATGCGCGATCCCGGGAACCTCGGCACCATGCTGCGCACCGCCGACGCGGTGGGCGCGGGCGGGCTCATCCTGATCGACGATTGCGTCGACCCCTTCTCGGTCGAGGCGGTGCGCGCCAGCATGGGTGCGATCTTTACCGAAAAGCTTGCCCAGGCGCGGTGGGACGAGTTCATCGCCTGGCTGCGCGCGGGTGAGGGGCAGCTGGTTGCCGCTTCCCTGCGCGATGCCGTGCCTTATCGCGGCGCGCCATACGTCGCGCCATGCTTCGTCATGGTCGGCAACGAATCGCGGGGCCTGCCCGAAGATTACGAACTGGCTTGCGACCTGCGCGTGACGATGCCGATGAAGGGCCGGGCCGACAGCCTGAACGCGGCCGTGGCAGGCGCGGTACTCGCTTACGAAGTGCTTGCCACGCTCGAGCGATAGGATCGGACTGTCCGGTTAATCCCCCGGTCAGTCGCAAGGGCGCATGTCTGTCTCATGCGCAGTGTCCTTGCCCTTATCGTCGCCAGCGTCACCCTTGGCGGTTGCGCGACCGCCCCTTCCGGCGGCGAAGGACTCTCGGGCACGCATTGGGCCATCGTGCGGATCGACGGCGCGGCGCCAGTCGCGCCAGCAAAGGCCGCGATGCGCTTCGACGAGGACAGGCTCGGCGCGAACGTCGGATGCAACGGGATCGGCGGGGAATACCGGGTAGAGGGCGGGCGGTTGATCGCCGGCCCCCTGATGGCGACGCGGATGTTCTGCGAAGGCCCGGTGTGGCAGCAGGAAGAAGCGGTGAACGCGCTGCTTTCGGCGGCTCCCGAGATTTCGCGCAGGGGCCGTTCGATGCGGCTGACGTCGGGCGGCCACGCGCTCGATCTCCAACTCAAGGCGGAATAAGCCGCCTAGTCCCCGGCGATGAAGGCGGTGATGCGCCAGCCGCCGTCGCGCGGCTCCGCGATCAGCCGATAGTCGAGAAGGCTGCGCAGCTTCGCAGTCTCTATCCAGCCCTTCGCGCCATCTTCCAGCGTCACCCGCGCAGCGCGCGCCTTGGGATCGAAGCGTCTCGTATCGATCGACGCGAGGCGCCAGCCCGCCGGAGCCAGGGCCTTGCCGCCCGGCCGGTCGCGCAATGCCGTGTCCTGGCCCAGCACCAGCATCGTTTCATAGCTTTCGGTGTTTTCCGGTACGTTCCAGAAGATCCACGGCATGGCGGCCAGCCCGCCCTGAACCGCGCAGCCCAGCGGCAGGATCGCGTCGAGTTCCTGCCACAGCCCGGACGCGGGGTCGGAAAGCCGCTTGACCAGTTCATCCGTCCCGCTCCCGCCGCCATAGTCGAGCGCGACATCGCTGGAGGCGAGAGCGGCGAAGGCACGGGCATCGCGTGCGGAGACCGCGTTCCCCAGCGCCTTGCGGAAATCGGTCCAGCCAGCCCTTCCGGCGCATTCGTCCTTCGGTGCATAGGTGACGACGCTCGGCGCGGCAGGGCTGGCCTCTGCGGCGGCATCGGCCGATGCTTCCGCCTCGGCGACGAAAGCCTCGCTGGCGGTGGCGGATACCTCGGGCGCGGGGGGGCTCGCGGTTTCGGCGGACGAGGACGCTTGCGGATCGGGCGCAGTGTCGCACCCTGCCGACGCAAGTGCGCCCGCCAATGCGATCAGCGCCGATCCGAGGCTCGCCTTCATTCCGCTGCTATCGTCCCTTCATCGTCCGGAACCGCGGCAATCGCCGCCGGTTCCGCATCGGCATAACGGGGCGCGGATTCGACAAGCGGCACTTCTTCAAGTTCGCGCTTGCCGATCTCGATGTGCTTGTCCTTCAGGCGGCGACCTGCCGACAGCACATTGCGTTCGAAGCTGCCGACGAACTTGTTGTAATTGCTGACCGCACTGTCGAGCCCGCTGCCGACACGCTTGAGGTGTTCGGCGGCAACCGCCAGCCGGTCGTAAAGCTCGCCGCCCATGCGGCCGATCTCGCGCGCCTCGCGGGCAAGGCCGTCCTGTCGCCATACCTGCGCGACGGTGCGGGCGATGGCGACGAGGTTGGTCGGGCTTGCCAGCAGGACGCGGCGCTCGAACGCGAAGTCCCACAACGTGGGATCGCGCTCCAGCGCGGCGGCGATGAAGTGCTCGCCGGGCACGAACATCAGCACATAGTCCGGCGCTTCCTCGAACTGCGACTGGTAGGACTTTGCGCCCAGCGTCTGGATATGGTTGCGCATCGACTGGACGTGGGCATTGAGCGCGATCTTGCGGGTATCGTCGTCCTCCGCCTCGAAGGCGTCCTGGTAAGCGTTGAGCGATACCTTGGCATCGATCACCAGCAACTTGTTGCCGGGCACGCGCACGATGGCGTCGGGGCGCAGGCGCCCTTCATCGGTCTCGACCGAATGTTCGGTGATGAAATCGGTGTGTTCGGAAAGGCCGCACTGTTCCAGCACGTTGCGCAACTGAAGTTCGCCCCAGCGTCCGCGGGTCTTGGGACCATTGCGCAAGCTGTTGCCGAGCTGGGCAGCGGCGGCCCGCACCGCTTCCTGCCCGTCGCGCATCGACTGGATCAGGCCGGTAAGCTGGCCGAACGAATCGACCCGCTGTTTCTCGAGGTTCTGGACCTGCTCCTCGTAGCTCTTCAGCCGCTGGTCGACCGGCGCGAGCAGCGACTTGAGCCGTTCGGCGCTGGTCTTCTCGCTTTCCTCGAAGCGCGACTGCGCGCGGGCCAGGAAGGTCTCCTGCGCCTTCTCCAGCACCTTGTTGCCGGCGTTCTCGAACTCCTTGCGCAGCGCTTCCTGCGCTTCGATCAGCAGGCGCTTCTGCTCGGCGAAGTTCTCGGCGTCAGCCTTCAGGCGTTCGAGATCCGCGCGCAGGGCTTCACGATCATCGCGCACCTGCGCCAGTTCGGCGCGCACCTGATCGGCATCCGAAGCGCGCTGTCGGGCAGCAGCGAGGGCCGGGGCAAGTTCGTCGCGCTGGCGGCGCACGTCCTGCAATTCGGCGAGGCTGGCTTCCAGCGCCTTCTTCTGTTCGACCGTGGCGGCAAGATCGACGGTCATCGCCTTGATCGTGCCTTCGTGCGCCTTGGCATCGGCATCGCGCTGGTCATGCCGCGCGCGCCATTCGGCTGTTGGACGCGAGCCGAGGAACCAGCCGATCCCGAGGCCGATCACGAGTGCAACAACGACGAGCAGGGCAGAATCCACGAACTTCTCCGATTGGAACGAAATGGGAACCTATCCCGACGGGGCCTCCAGCGCAACCGCTTCGGACCGTCTGTTCCACAGGCACGGCGGAGCGCGGAACGGATCGACCGTCGACCCGCTTCGGTCAGGCGAGACCGAAGGAGAGCGCCATGTCTATCGAGAAGATGATTGCCGAGCACCCGCAAGTGGGCGCGAGCTACAACGCCTCACTGGGGCTGGCGGTGAAGCACGCGGTCTTTTGCTCCGCGATCTGCAATTCCTGCGCCGATGCCTGTCTCGCCGAAGCGATGGACATGGGCCAGTGCATTCGCACCTGCCTCGATTGTTCCGACATCTGCGCCGCGACCAGCCGTGTCGCCATGCGTCGCACCGGTTCGAACCGCGAGCTGATCCGCGGCACAGCTCGCCGTCTGCATCAAGGCCTGCGAGATCTGCGAGGCGGAATGTGCAAGGCACGATCATGCGCATTGCCGGCGCTGCGCGCAGATGTGTCGCGAATGCGCCGACGATTGCCGCCGGGCGCTGGAAGACCTCGACAAGGAAGTGCACGAGGCCGCGTAGCGCGGCCTCGATGCGTCACGCCGCCTTGCGCAGCTTTTCCAGCTTCTTGAGCGCCATGTTGCGCTTGAGGCGCGAGAGGTGGTCGATGAACAGCACGCCCTCGAGATGGTCCATCTCGTGCTGGAGGCAAGTGGCCATCAGGCCTTCCATCTGCTCCTCGTGGACCTTGCCGTCTAGATCCTGCCAGCGCGCGCGGATCGTGGCGGGGCGTTCCACCTCGGCGTAGATCTCGGGGACCGAGAGACAGCCTTCCTGGTAGACGCTGTATTCTTCCGACGGATCGAGGATCTCGGGGTTGATGAAGACCCGCGGCTCCTTCTTCGTCGGCTGGTGGTGGTGATGGTGGCCGTCATGGTCGCAGGCGACCGGCTCGGCGTCGGGATCGTCGGGCTGGAGGTCGATCACCAGCACGCGCAGGGGCACGCCCACCTGGATCGCGGCGAGGCCGATGCCGGGGGCATCGTACATCGTTTCGAACATGTCCTCGACAAGCGTCTTCAGCTCGTCGTCGAACTTCTCGACGGGGACGGAGACCTGCTTCAGGCGCGGGTCGGGGACTTCGATGATTTCGCGGATGGCCATGGGGCGCAGATAAGGAATGTCCGGCGGAGTCGCAAGGACACCGTTTCGATCAGTGTGATCGGCTCTCAGCCCACCGGGCGCCTTGCCCGCAGGGCCTGCGCCAGTGTGCCTTCATCGAGATAATCGAGTTCGCCCCCCACCGGCAGGCCATGGGCAAGCTGCGTCACCCGCACCGCCGCGCCTTCCAGCCGCTCGGCGATGTAGTGCGCGGTGGTCTGGCCTTCCAGCGTGGCGTTCATGGCCAGGACGACCTCGTCGATCCCGCCCTGAGCTACCCTGTCCAGCAGGCTGCCGATGGTCAGGTCCTCAGGCCGCACGCCTTCCAGCGCGGAGAGCCTGCCGCCAAGAACATGGTACTTGCCGGTGAACAGCCGCGCGCGATCGAGCGCCCACAGGTCCGCGACTTCCTCGACCACGCAGATCGAACGCTGGTCGCGGCGGTGGTCGGTACAGATGCCGCAGGGGTTCGAAGTGTCGACGTTGCCGCAGACCCCGCACTCCACCAGCAGTTCCTGGACTTGGGTCAAGGCATTCAGCAGTTGCGGCAGCGCGGTTTCGCGGCGCTTGATCAGCCACAGCACGGCGCGTCTCGCCGAGCGCGGGCCGAGCCCCGGGAGTCGCGCCAGAGCGCCGGAAAGTGCCTCGATCTCTTGCGATGCCATGGCAGCACAGATAGGGCCGGAGCCGACAAACGGAAGGCCTTCTGACAGCTTATGCGCATCATCTTCATGGGGACGCCCGATTTCGCGGTGCCGACGCTGGAGGCGCTCGTCGCGGCCGGGCACGATGTGGTCGCCGCCTACAGCCAGCCGCCGCGTCCGGCGGGACGGGGCAAGAAGCTGCAACCCTCGCCCGTCCATCTGGCCGCCGAAGCCCACGGGATCGACGTGCGCACGCCCGTCTCTCTCAAAGGGGCGGATGAGCAGACCACGCTTGCCGCGTTCGATGCGGATGTGGCGGTCGTCGCGGCCTATGGCCTGATCCTGCCGCAGGCCGTGCTGGATGCGCCGCGCCTCGGCTGCCTCAACGTCCACGGCTCGCTCCTGCCGCGTTGGCGCGGCGCCGCGCCGGTCCAGCGCGCGATCCTCGCGGGCGACGAGATGACCGGCGTCACCATCATGCAGATGGAGCGGGGACTCGATACCGGGCCGATGCTGGCGAGGATCGAAACTCCGGTCGACGGCAAGACCGCGGGCGATCTCACCGCCGAACTTGCGGTGAAAGGTGCCGCGCTGATGGTGCAGGTGCTGGCCGACCTGGCGAGCTATCCTGCGGTGGTGCAGCCGGAGCAGGGCGTGACCTACGCCCACAAGATCGACAAGGCGGAGAGCCGGTTGGACTTCACCCGCGATGCGGTGGACGTGGAACGGCAAGTCCGCGCCTTTTCCCCGGCTCCCGGTGCCTTCTTCGAACTTGAAGGCGAACGCTACCGCGTGCTGGCGGCCGAAGTCCTCGGCGTGGCGGGCGAACCGGGCGTAACGGTCGACGACGTGCTTGCCATTGCCTGCGGCACCGGCGCGATCCGACCGACCCTGATCCAGCGCGCGGGTCGCCCGGCCATGGACACTGCCTCGCTGCTGCGCGGGCGCGCCATTCCCGGGGGAACGCGTCTTGGTTGACGTCCCTACCCGCTTCGCGCTGACCCTCGAATGGAACGGCGGTCCCTACATGGGCTTCCAGCGCCAGTCGCACGGCCCCAGCGTCCAGCAGGCGGTGGAGGAAGCGGTCCATTCCGTCACCGGCGAGGCGGTCGCGCTCAATGCGGCGGGCCGCACCGATACCGGGGTCCATGCGCTTGGCATGCGCGCGCATTTCGACCTGTCGCGCGCCTTCGATCCGTTCCGCATGATGGAGGCGCTGAATGCGCGCCTGCGGCTTGCCGGGCACCCGGTTGCGGTGCTGGATTGCATCGAGGTGGCGCCGGACTGGCACGCCCGCTTCTCCTGCACCGGTCGTGCCTATGAATATCGCATCATCAACCGCCGCGCCCCGCTGACGCTCGATCTCGGTCGCGCGTGGCGCATCGCCAAGCCCCTTGACGAGACGGTAATGCACGAGGCGGCGCAACTGCTTGTCGGCCATCATGATTTCACCACCTTCCGTTCGGTCCATTGCCAGTCGGCCAGCCCGTTGAAGACGCTCGACCGGCTCGACGTGCGGCGCGACGGCGACCGGGTCATCGTCGAGGCCGCAGCGCGCAGCTTTCTCCACCACCAGGTCCGCTCGATGGTGGGATGCCTTGCACTGGTCGGGCAGGGGCAATGGAGCGTCGCCCAGCTGGGCGAGGCGCTGGCCGCAAAAGACCGTAGCAGATTAGGACTTAACGCGCCCCCGGAAGGCCTGTACTTCGTCTCCGCTCAATATCCCGGAGAATGATCCCATGACCCAGCTTCGCGGCCAGCGCATCGTGTCCCAGCTCGATGCCGACGGCACCCTCGCCGTCTCGCTCCAGGACTTCGACGTGCCCGAACCCACCGGCAGCGAGGTCTTGATCCGGGTCGAAGCGACGCCGATCAACCCCTCGGACCTCGGCCTTCTGTTCGGCCCGGCCGATGTGGTCGGTGCGGAGTTTTCACCCGGTCGCGTTGTCGCCCGGATGCCCGAGCCGGCGGTGCGCGCCATGTCGGCGCGCCATGGCATGGCGATGCCGGTCGGCAACGAGGGCGCCGGCACGGTGATCGCGGCGGGCGAGGCGCCAGAGGCGCAGGCCCTGCTCGGCAAGCGCGTGACCTGCTTCCCGGGCGGCATGTACGCGACCCATGCAATTGCCGATGCGCGCATGTGCCTTGAACTGGCCGGCGGCATCACGGCCGAGCAGGGCGCTTCGACCTTCGTCAACCCGCTGACGGCGCTGAGCTTTACCGAAACGATGCGCTATCATGGTCACTCGGCCTTGGTGCACACGGCGGCGGCATCGAACCTCGGCCAGATGCTCGTGAGGATCTGCCACGCCGATGGCATTCCGCTGGTCAACGTCGTGCGCAACGAGGCGCAGGTGGCGATCCTCAAGGGCATCGGCGCCGAACATGTGGTGGATAGCTCGAAGGATACGTTCCTCGACGATCTCGCCGCCGCGCTGGATGCGACGAAGGCGACCATGGCATTCGATGCGATCGGGGGCGGCAAGCTCGTCAGCCAGATCCTGACCACGATGGAGCAGGTCGCGAACAAGGGCGCGGCCTATAGTCGCTACGGTTCGAACAGCCCGAAGCATGCTTTCATCTATGGCGCGCTCGACCTGTCGCCGACGATCCTGACGCGCAACTTCGGTTTCGTCTGGGACGTTTCGGGCTGGCTGCTGACGCCCTGGATGAGCAAGCTCGGGCCGGAGATCGTCGACAAGATGCGCCGCCGCGTCATGGCCGAACTGACCACGACCTTCGCAAGCCGCTACAAGGCGCGCGTCACGCTGGAACAGGCCCTGACCCGCGACGCGGCTTTGGACTACAACGCGCGGCGCACCGGCGAGAAGTACCTGATCACGCCCAACGGCTGAGCCGACGAAGAAAGGCCCCCGCTCTCGCAGGGGCCTTTTTCCATTTCAGCGCCGGCGGTCTCAACCCCGGTGCGCGACGCTTTCCGGCAGATCCTTGCCGAACACGCGCTGGTAGTATTCGGCCACGAGCACGCGTTCCGTCTCGTCGCACTTGTTGAGGAACGACAGGCGGAAGGCGAAGCCGACGTCGTTGAAGATCTGGCTGTTCTGCGCCCAGCTGATCACCGTGCGCGGGCTCATCACGGTCGAAATGTCGCCATTGATGAAGCCCTGACGCGTCAGGTTCGCCACGCGCACCATGTCGGTCACGATCTTCGGGTCGAGATCGGGCACCTTCTTGGTGACGATCTCCACCTCGGTCGCCTCGGGCAGGTAGTTCAGTGCCACGACGAGGTTCCAGCGGTCCATCTGGCCCTGGTTGATCGCCTGGGTGCCGTGATAGAGGCCCGAGGTGTCGCCAAGGCCCACCGTGTTGGCCGTCGCGAAGAGGCGGAAGAACTTGTTCGGGCGGATCACGCGGTTCTGGTCGAGCAGGGTCAGCTTGCCCTCGGTTTCCAGCACGCGCTGGATCACGAACATCACGTCGGGACGGCCCGCATCGTATTCGTCGAAGACCAGCGCGGTCGGGGTCTGCAATGCCCACGGCAGCAGGCCTTCGCGGAACTCGGTCACCTGCAGCCCGTCGCGCAGCACGATCGCGTCACGACCGACAAGGTCGATGCGGCTGATGTGCGCGTCGAGGTTGATGCGGATGCAGGGCCAGTTGAGGCGCGCCGCAACCTGTTCGATGTGCGTCGACTTGCCCGTGCCGTGATAGCCCTGGACCATCACGCGCCGATTGTAGGCAAAGCCCGCAAGGATCGCGAGAGTCGTGTCCGGATCGAACACGTAGGTGTCGTCGCGGTCGGGCACGCGCTCGTCCGCCCGCGAAAAGGCGGGAACCTTCATGTCGATGTCGATGCCGAAGGTTTCGCGGACATCGATTTCGGTGTCGGGCGCGGCGAGCAGCGTCGTCGCGTGGCTGTTCGGAAGTTCGCTCATCGCTGCCCCGCCTATACGGGCGGGCGCGGCGCTGCAATAAGGTTTCAGAAGACCTGTCCGATAGAATGGGAGAATTTCGATGAAGCTCTACGGTGCGCTGCTGTCGCCCTTCGTTCGCAAGATCGCGGTTGTCGCTACGGAAAAGGGCCTTTCCTTCGAAATGGCGCGCGGCGGTCCGGGCAGCACCGATCCGGAATTCATTGCCTGCAGCCCGCTCGGCAAGATCCCCGCCATCGACGACGGCGGTTTCCAGCTCGCCGATTCGTCGGCCATCGCGGTATATCTCGATGCCAGGTACCCCGAGCCGCGCCTGATCCCCGAAGATCCGCAGCTTCGCGGCAAGGCCGTCTTCTGGGATGAATTCGCCGATACCGTGCTCGGCGCATCCGGCCTGAAGATCCTGTTCAATCGTCTGGTCGGCCCCAAACTGCTCAAGACCGGCGGCGACGAAGCGATCGCGCTCCAGGGCGAGGCAGAACTGCCGCGTTGGGTGGACTGGTTCGAATCGGTCGTCCCCGGGCAGGGGTGGCTGCTGGGCGAGACCTTCAGCCTTGCCGACATCGCGGTCGCCTCGACCTTCCGCACGCTGGCCTATGTCGGGCATGGCGTCGATGCGGGCGCGCGGCCCGGGACCGCGTCATGGTACGATCGCGTCACGGCGCGCCCGGCCTGGGCTGCTGTCGCCGAGCAGGAGGAAGTGACGGCCAGGCGCATCATGGCGCTCTGATTCTGGTTGCAGCGCGCACGCGCGGAACGCCTCGTGTGCTCGCGCGTTCTTGTGCTTTCGGGGTTTTTGGCCATGGCGCTGTTCACGCTTTTCACCAATCCGATGTCGCGCGGCCAGATTGCGCGCTGGGCGCTGCACGAAGTCGCGGCGGACTACGAAACGGTCCTCGTCGGCTGGGAGGCCAAGCCGAAAGGGCTGCTTGAGGCAAATCCCATGGCCAAGGTGCCCACGCTCGTCCACCACGCGCCGCAAGGCGACCGGGTGGTGACCGAAACCGCGGCCATCTGCCTCTACCTCGCCGAAGTCCTGCCCGAATCCGGCCTCGGTCCGCAGGGCGATGAACTGGCCGACTATCTTCGCTGGACCTTCTTCGCGGCGGGGCCTGTCGAGCAGGCCGTTACGGCGCGCAACCTCGGCTTCGAACCGAAGGAGCCGCGACAGCAGGGCATGGCGGGTTTTGGCAGCTACGACCGCACGGTCGACGCGTTGGCGGGCCACCTCGCCGAAAACGCTTTCGTTTGCGGCGAAAGGTTCACGATGGCGGACGTTTATGTCGGATCCCACGTCGATTGGGGCGTAGGCTTCAAGTCGCTGCCCGAGCGTCCCGAGTTTATCGCCTATCTCGAGCGCGTACGCGACCGTCCCGCCTATCGCGCGGCGAAGGCCGTCGATGGCAAGCTCATCGCGGAGATGCAGGCATGACCGGCGCACCTCCGCTCACGATCTGCCTGTGGTACAAAGGCGATGCCGAGGAAGCGGCCAACTTCTACGCGGAAACCTTTCCCGACAGTCACGTCTCGGCCGTGTTTCGCGCGCCCTCCGATTTCCCGGGCGGCGGCGAGGGGACGGTCCTGACCGTCGGGTTCACCGTCCTCGGCATTCCCTGCATCGGCCTCAACGGGGGGCCGCAGTTCCCCCACACCGAGGCGTTCTCCTTTCAGGTGGCAACCGATACGCAGGAAGAGACGGACCGCCTCTGGAACGCCATCGTCGACAATGGCGGCGTCGAATCTGCCTGTGGCTGGTGCAAGGACAAGTGGGGCCTGTCGTGGCAGATCACTCCCCGCCAGTTGACCGACGGCATGGCCCATCCCGATCCTGTCGTCCGCAAGCGGGTGTTCGAGGCGATGATGACCATGCGCAAGATCGACATCGCCGCGATCGAACGCGCCGCCAGCGGCATTGCCGGAGACTGACATGGAACCGCAACGCGATGGCGAGAGGACCTGCCTGGAACTCTTCGGGCATCCATTCTCGTCCTACACCTGGAAGGTCGAGATCGCCCTTTTCGCCAACGATACGCCCTATGCCTTCCGCCAGATCGACGGCCAGCACCCGGACAACGGGCTGCGCGTCGCTGCAGCCACGCCGATGGGCAAGTTCCCCCTGCTGGTCGATGGCGAGCGCGAGATCTTCGAGTCCACCGCCATCATCGAGTATGTCGCCGCCTGCCGGCCCGGCAAGGCGCCGCTGATTCCGTCCGATCCTTACGGGGCGGTGAAGGTGCGGATGATCGACCGGGTGTTCGACAATTATGTCATGGCCCCCATGCAGGCGATCGTTTCCGCGCACATGCGCTCGCCCGACAATCCGGACCGGGAACGCATCGAGACCTCGTGCCGGGATCTGCGACGGACCTATCGCTGGCTGGAAGCATGGCTGGCCGACTATCCGCGCCCGGACACCATCTCGTTGATCGAATGCGCCGCCGCGCCGTCGCTGTTCTATGCCGACTGGGTATGCCCCCTGGCTGACGAGTTTCCGACCCTTGCCGCATGGCGCGCGCAACTCCTGCGCCAGCCAGCCGTAAGCCGCAGCGTCGAAGCGGCGAGGCCGTACCGCGCGTTTTTCCCGCCCGGCGCGCCGGATCGCGATTGATCGAGGGAGCACCGATGCACGAACTTTCAATCAGCCGCCATATCGCCGCGCCGCCGGGAAAAGTCTGGGACGTTCTGGCGAACCGGCAGGAAGAATGGTGGTGCCCCCGGCCCTGGTGGATCACCCTGATCGCGCAGGAGCGGCGCCCCGGCGGTCGCAGTGCCATGGTGATGCACGGCCCGGATGGCGAAGAGATGCCGCAGGAAGGCATTTTCCTCGCATGGGACGAAGGGCATCGCTTTGTCACGACCGACGCGGTCACCGCCGACTTCCTGCCCGCCGGTCCCTTCATGGTCGGCATCTGGGAGGTCGAGCCGGAAGGCGAGGGCACGCGCTACACCGCCAGCGCCCGCCACTGGACCGAAGAAGCCATGCGCGAGCACGCCGAAATGGGCTTCGAGGCAGGCTGGAATGCCTGTGCGGACCAGTTGCAGGCGCTCTGCGAAGCCGATTGACGGGCGTCTACACCGCGCGCAAACTCATTGAAAACACAGGGTCGCGGCTCTTGGAGAGGGGCAGCGATGGCAGAGAGCTTGAAAACTTCGCCGGAACTGGCGGGCTTCACGGTCGACGAATGGCAGGCTCTCATGGGGCACGCGGCGCCCTTTGCCGCATTGCGGGGCGAGACGCTGTTCCGCCAGGGCGATCCGCCCAGCGCTCTCTACCTTGTCGGCGAGGGCCTTCTCGAGATCGAGACGCGCTTGCCCGGCGACGAGGCCGCCGTGATCAGCCGGATCGAGCCGGGGCAGATGGTCGGCGAATTCGCCTTGCTCGACGATGGCCCCCGCTCGGCCAATGTGCGCGCGGTCGATGCTTCCGCCGGGTTCGTCATCGCGCGCGACCGCTTCCGTGCCCTCCTGGCCGATGGATCACCCTGGGCATTCAGGCTCGGCACTGCCCTGCGTCGTCTCGTGGCGGCACGGACGCGCGCGACGCTTGAGCGGATCGTGGCCGAGGGCCTGTTCGATCCGCTGGGCTTGCGCCGCATTGCCTCTGGTCCCCGACTCTCCGGAATGCCAGGCACAGATGTATCGGAACTGCTGGCGGGCCTCCCCCGGCTGGCGGGATGCGAGGGCATGGCCGAAGCTGGCCAGCTGGAACTGGCCCCCGCGGGGAGCACCATCGCCGCGCCGAACGAGCCCCAGGACGGCTTGCGCGTGGTGCTGCGCGGCGCGGTGCGGGCGGCGATCCCGCGCGGGGCGATGCAGGAACAGATTTTCGTGTTCGGCCCCGGCTGCTTCGTCGGCCTGACCGGATACAGCGACGGAGGTGGCCAGCCGTTGCTCGTCTCGGCGGCCGAGGAGGCGCTGGTGCTGCATCTTCGCGGCGACGACCTTGTCCGCGCGGCAGAGACGGCAGCGACCTGGTATCCGCCGCTGCTCCTGGCGATGGGCCGCCAACTCGTGCAGGACCAGCGCAAGGCGAACCGCCATCTTGGCCGCTCGCTCGCGCTGCTGCGCTTCAACCATGCGGGGGAGCCTGCCTGATGTGCCGCATTCTCGGCTATCTCGGCACGCCGGTCCTGCTGGAGGACCTGCTTTATGCGCCCGATTCCTCGCTGCTGAACCAGACCATCGGCGCGCAGATGCTCCAGATGCTCAATCTCGCGGGGTTCGGCATGGCTGCCTGGGATCCCGCCAGCCACGATCCGCATCTCCCGTTCCGCTACCGGACCACGCAGGTCGCGCTGTTCGACCGCAACCTCAAGGCGCTTGCCGGAAAGCTGCGCCCCGGTGCGCTGCTCGCTCACATTCGCGGGGTGCCCTACAACTCGACCGTCCAGATCAACGAGCAGAACTGCCACCCCTTCCGCTTCGAAGGCGTGCCGCTGGCAATGGCCCACAATGGCGACCTCGCGGGCTTTCGCGAAATGCGATTCGATCTCGCGCCGCACGTCCGGCCCGAATTTGCCCGTCAGATCCAGGGTTCGACCGACAGTGAGTGGATATACGCCCTTGCCGTCTCGGCGCTGGACGATCCGGCGGGCGTCAACGAACCCGACGCCATTCTCGCCGCGATCCGCCGCGCGCTCTCCATTCTGCGCGATGCTCGGGCGCGGCACGGGATCACGCGGTCCAGTTCGACGAACCTCATGTTCTGCGACGGCGTGAATCTTGTTGCCGTTCGCTTCACTTTCGATTTCGGGCGTTTCGATGCCGGTAAGTTGCAGGGCACGACCGAATATCTCTCGATGTGGTACACCTTCGGCCGCGATTACGGCCTTCACGATGGCGAATGGAAGCTGACGGGCGGCGCCGCCAGCGCCGACAGCGTAATGGTCGCCTCCGAGCCGCTGACGCGCGATTTCGCGACGTGGATCGAGGTGCCCGAGTATTCGGCCCTCATCGTCCGCCACGAAGGGGCCCGCCGCCGCGCGGAGATCCACGCGCTGGAAGTCTGACCGTCGCGGCTGCCCAGCGACGTTGCCCGGTCTGGCCAAGCAGGCGTTCGCGGGCTAACGGATCGTCATGCTCGACGCCGCGCTATCCCTCGCCATGCTCGTTTCCATCGCGCTCGTTGCGGGGGCGGTGTTCCTTTTCCGGCGGGGAGAGCGGCAGCGGCCTGTGCTGATGGTGACGCTGGCCGCGATCGTGCTCGTCAATGTCGTGATCTGGACCTTGCCGGACAAGCAGGGCAGCACGCTGGTCGGGGCGGCCAAGGGCGGCAGCCCCGACTGATCTTGCCGGGCCGGTCAGCCCAGCTCGATACATCCGCCATCGACGCACAGGTCGACGCCGTTGATGAAGCTCGCTTCCGCGCTGGCCAGGAACAGCACGGCGCGGGCCACTTCCTCCGAAGTCCCCATCCGCCCGATCGGCACCACCGAGGACAGCATGTCCTTCATGCCCTGGATTTCCTCGGCGCTCGCATCGCGCTTGAAGATTTCCGTGTCGGTCGGGCCTGGGCTCACCATGTTGACGCGGATGCGGCGCGGCAGGAGTTCCTTGCCGACGATCCTTGCCATGGCCCGCAGCCCCGCCTTGGCCGCCGCATAGGCGACGTTGCCCGGCACAGCGGCCATCGATCCGATGGACCCGGTTATGACGATTGAGCCTCCGTCGCGCATCAGCGGCAGGGCCCGCTGGATCGCAAAGAAGGCCCCGCGCAGGTTGACCGAGTGGATCTGGTCCCAGAATTCGGGCGTGACGTCCGGGACCATCGCGAACCCCCCGACGCCGGCGTTCACGAACAGCACGTCGATGCCGCCCAGAGCGTCCTCGATCTCTTCAAGGGCACGTTCGGTGTCGTTCAGGTCACCCATGTCGGAACGGATGCAAAGGGCGTCCAGCTCCTCTGCGACCGCCCGCAATGTCTCGGCATTCCGACCGGTTATTGCCAGTTTCGCACCCTCGGCGGCGAACAGGCGCGCCGCCGCCAGGCCGATCCCCGCATTCCCGCCGAGGATCGCCACGCACCTGTCGCGAAATCGCATGGCGTCCTCAGAACATCGTGTTGGAATTGGCGGAGGCTTCGGGCACCGGCGACAGCACGTCCCAGTGCTCCATCACCCGGCAGCCCTCGACGCGGAAGATGTCGATTACCGCGAAACCACGCTTCGCCGCCGCATCGCCGTTCTCGTTCCAGCCATGGCTGTGCACGGCGACGAGGTTGCCGTCGGCGATCACGCGGTGGATCGTGGTCTTCTGGCCCGGATTGTCCGCCACGAACTTCTCGAGAAACGTGATCGCCGCGTCGCGGCCGGTGGCGGCATATGGGTTGTGCTGGATGTAGCCGGGATCGACCCACTTCTCGAAGGAAGAGCGTACCTTCTTCTGGATGTAGAACTCGTCCATGAACTGGCTGACGACCTGCTTGGGGGTCAGCTTGCATTCCTCGGCCTGGACGGCGGTGGAAGTCAGCGCAAAGGCAATCGCGGCGGCAACAAGGCGCATCGTTGTTCTCCCTTCAAAACATGCTGTTCGGGTTGACCGGATTGGCCGGCACATCCTGGATCACGTCCCAGTGTTCGACGATCATCCCGCCTTCGACGCGGAAGATGTCGACCACCGCCAGTCCCGCGTCTCCCGGCCAGCGTTCGACATGGGTATGCGTGATGACGTGGTCGCCGTCCACGAAGCTGCGGTGGATGGTCTGGCGCGCGTCGGGCGATTCGGCTCGCACCCGGTCGAGAAAACCCTTGAGCGCTTCGACCGAAGGCTCGGCCAGCGAACTGTGCTGGACGTATCCGGGCGCGATGTAGCGGTCCACCGCGCTGCTATCCATCGCGATCAGGACCTTGTTATACATTTCGATCACGAGGTCGTGATTGGCCTGTTCCTCCGCCGTGCGGGCCACGTTCGCTCTCCCCTTTATTTATAACAATTGGTAGAGTATGCCCTTGCACGAGAAGGCCGTCAAAGCCTCATTGATGAATTGGGAGAAGTGATGACCCGCGCCGAGCTCTATGCCGTCCTGGACCGCTTTCTGGCCGCGCTCGACGCCCGCGATCCGACGGCGCTCGATTGGGCGCCGGGTGCGCACCACAGCGAGAACAACGTCATGCTGGAAATCGGCGATGGCGTATGGGGCACGATCGACCGGCTCGGCGACTACCGGCTCCGCTTTGCCGACACGCGCACCCGCCAGGTCGGCTATTTCGGCACCGTGATCGAGCCGATCGAGGAATCTGCCTTCACCCTGCGTCTCGCCCTCGACGAAGCGGGCCGGATCGCCGAGTGCGAGATGCTGATCGTCCGGCAATCCGACAGCGGCATCAAGTTCGAGAACTGCCGCTACTGGGACAAGCCGATCCTTCACCGCGAACCCGAAGCCCCGGTCTCGCGCCAGGAGATGGTGCGTCTTTCGAACGGCTACTTCGACACGCTACAGCGCAATGACGGAACTATCCACACCAGGTTCCACCCCGATTGCAACCGCGTGGAAAACGGCGTCCAGACCACGCGCAATCCCGATTTCGCCAAGATCGTTCCGGTCTCCGCCCTGGGCTGCGAAGAGCAGTTCCGCATGGGCAACTACCGTTATGACGACGACCTGCGCGCGCGCCGCTTCCCGCTGGTCGACGAAGAGCGTGGCCTTGTCCTCGCGTTCGGCTTCATCGACCATTCGGGCCGTCTGCGCGAATTCCAGCTTACGGATGGGCGCACGGTGAAGAGCCCGGTCCTGCGGCCGCACAGCTTCTACATCTCCGAACTGTTCAAGATCGACCACGGCATGATCGAACAGATCGAGGCGAACTTCATAACCGTGCCCTATCGCATGCCGAGCCCCTGGGATTTGCTATGATGCGCCAGCTTCTCGCCACCCTGTTCCTTGGCCTCGCCGCCTGCTCCCTCGGCGGCGCGACTGTCCTGACCGAGGGCGCCGGACGCGAGTGGCCCGGCCCGGGCGGTGACGCCGGCAAGACGCATCACTCGCGCCTGACCGCCATCAACGCGGAGAACGTCGGTCGGCTCGGCCTTGCGTGGCAAGTCGAACTTGGCACCCTGCGCGGGCAGGAGGCGACCCCGGTCGTGGTGGACGGCGTGCTCTACACCTCGGGCACCACGGGCCGCGCCTATGCGTTCGATGCGGCGACCGGCAAGGAGCTGTGGCGGTTCGAGCCCGAGGTCGACATGCAGGTCAACCGCACGGTCTGCTGCGACATGGTCAACCGTGGCGTCGCGGTGGGGCGCGGCAAGGTCTTCGTCGCCAGTCTCGATGGGTGGATGTACGCACTCGATGCCCGCACCGGCGCGGTCGTCTGGAAGAGCGACTTCATCGAGAACCGAGCCAAGGGCGACAATTCCACCGGCGCTCCCGAAATCGCGGGCGATGTCGTCGTCATCGGCATGGGCGGCGCGGAGTACGACGTGCGCGGCTATGTCACGGCGCTCGATCTCGATACCGGAAAGCTGCGCTGGCGTTGGCACGTGGTGCCCCGCGATCCCAAGCTGGGGCCGCAGGAAACGCCCGAACTCGAAGCCGCGCTGAAGACTTGGGACCCGAACAGCCGCTGGGACATCGGCGGCGGTGGCAGCCCGTGGGATGCGATCAACTACGACCCCGAAACCGGCCTGGTCCTTGTCGGCACCGGCAATGGCGGGCCTTACGCCACGTCCAAGCGCTCGCCTGCGGGGGGCGACAACCTCTACCTCGCCAGCCTCGTCGCGCTCGATCCGAAGACCGGGCGGATGAAGTGGCACTACCAGGAAACGCCGGGCGACAACTGGGACTTCACCGCCACCCAGCCGATGATCTTCACCCGCATGAAGATCGACGGCGAGGACCGGCCAGTCGTGCTCCACGCGCCGAAGAACGGCTATCTCTACATTCTCGACCGGCGCGACGGAAAACTGCTGCGCGCCAATCCCATCGTCCGCACCAACTGGGCCAAGGGCATCGATCCCGGGACCGGCCGCCCGATCCTCGATCCCGCGGCCGCCGACTATACCACCGGTCCCAAGATCGTGTTCCCGGCCACGACCGGCGCACGCAACTGGCACCCCGCCAGCTACGATCCAGCGACCGGGCTCTACATCGGCGCGGTGCTCGACATGGGCAATCTCATCTTCATGACGCCGGGGGCCAAGCCGCTCAAGGCGCGCGGGCTCAACAACGATGCCGCGCTCATCTTCACGCCGGACGTCAAGGAAGCGCTTGCCGCCTTCCCGCCTGAATTCGGCGATGCCGTGCGCAAGTTGCCTGCCTATCAGGAGGCGCTGAAGCAGCCTGCCACCGCGCAGATCCGCGCCATCGATCCGCTAACCGGGAAGACCGTCTGGGCGGCCGATACCGCCGGCTGGCAGGATCGCGGCGGCGTGCTGACCACGTCTTCGGGCCTTACCATCCATGGCGGCGTCACCGGCAAGCTCTTCGTGCGCGATACGAAAACCGGCAAGCTCCTGAAGGAAATAGACACCGGCACTCCGATCATGGCCGCGCCGATGACTTACGAGGTTGGCGGCGTGCAGTACATCGCCGTCATGGCCGGGTGGGGCGGGGGCGGCTATCCCTTCGTCCCGCGCTATTCCGCAGCCTATACGCGCGGCAACATGAACCGGCTGCTGGTGTTCAAGGTGGGGGGCGGCAAGGTGCCGTTGCCGGACCTGCTCCCGCCGCTGGAAGTGGCGCCGGAACCGCCGGCACAGGCCGCGGGCGTGACGGCGGCGACCATCGCGCGCGGGCAGGGCCTGTTCTTCGGCAATTGCGCGATCTGTCACGCCAACCAGCCCCGCTCGATCACGCCGGACTTGCGCCGGATGCAGCCTGCCACGCACGAGATGTTCCGCGAGATCGTGCTCGAAGGCCTGCTCACGCCCAATGGCATGCCGCGCTGGAACGACATCCTCTCGACCGACGATGCCGACGCGATCCACGCCTACCTGATCGACCTCCAGGGCAAGACGCGCGCGGACGAACTGGCCAAGCAGAAGGCCGGCAAGCCGCTCGATGGGCCTAGTCTGACGATCCTGAGCAATTACTGATCTGGCAACGCCGACCCTCATCCGGACGGGGCGGGGAGCAATTAGAAAGGCATTCGATGGACTTCTCCACGCTCGACAATCCGCGCCTTGAATTCGCCTTCGCCTGCCGATTGCGCTTCACCCGCGTCCAGATGGTGCCCGACCTTCCGTCGGGCGGGATGCGCAGTGCCGTCTACGTCGACGAGGGCGAGTTCGAGGGGCCGCGCCTCAAAGGCCGTGCCGTGCCCAATTCGGGCGGCGACTATGCCTTCTTCCGCCCGGACGACACCGCCGTTTTCGATGCGCGCTATGTCCTGGAAGTCGATGACGGCACGTTGATCTACATGCAGAACAAGGGCTTCCTTTGGGGGCGCGAGCCCGGCACTATGGACCGGCTGCGCGCATGGGCCTTTGCCGGAGGCGAGCCTGTCCCCCACGCCGAGTACTACCTGCGCGCCCAGCCCACGTTCGAGACCAGCAAGGGCAAGCACGACTGGCTGACCCGCCACGTCTTCATTGGCGTGGGCGAGCGCAAGCCCGACGGGAACTACGTGAAGTATTACGCCCTGACGTGAACGCTCTGCTCGCAATGACGGAGCGATTGCTGCCACTTGACGGCAATTCGCAAGTGCTGCAAACAATAACAATTGTTAGAAAAAGATCGACGGGAGAAACCTACCGGTGAAGCTGCACCTGCCCCCGCGCGTCAGTCCGAAGCAGTTCCAGTCCGCGATGACCGCCTTTGCCGGCGTCGTCGGCAAGGCCTGGGTCATGGACTCCGACGCCGACCGCGATGCCTATGCCGACACCTACGCGCCCGGCAGCACCGAGGAGTGGCCCGCATCGGCTGCCGTCGCCCCGGCCAACGTCGAGGAAGTGCGCGCGATCGTGCGCCTTGCCAATGAGCACAAGGTGCCGCTCTGGCCCGTCGCGCGCGGCAAGAACCTTGGCTACGGCACCGCTGCGCCGCGCATGGAAGGCACCGTGGTCATGGACCTCGGCCGCATGAACAAGGTGCTCGAGCTTGACCACAAGCTCGCCTATTGCGTGGTCGAACCGGGCGTTGGCTTCTTCGACCTCTACGACCAGATCCAGCGCGAGAAGGCGCCGCTGTGGATGTCGGTGCCGGGCAACGCGTGGGGATCGGTCCTCGGCAACGCGCTCGAGCACGGGATCGGTTACACGCCCTACGGCCTTCACGCCCGCAACCTCTGCGGCATCGAGGCGGTGCTGCCCGACGGGGATCTGGTGCGCACCGGCATGGGTGCGATGAAGGACAACCCGTCGTGGCATCTCTTCCCGATGAGCTACGGGCCGACCTGGGACCTCGCGTTCTCGCAATCGAACCTGGGCATCGTGACGAAGGCGGGCGTCTGGCTCCAGCCCGCGCCCGAAGCCTCGCTAGAACTCGTCTGGGACATTCCCGAGGTCGATGACATCGCCTGGGTGGTCGATACGATCACCCCGCTCAAGATCTCGGGCCTGATCGACCAGAACGTGTTCATCCCCTCGTGGCTCGGCAAGATGGTGCTCAAGGGGCAGCGCAAGGACTTCTGGGACAAGCCCTCGGCCATTCCCGAATGGCGCGTGGCCGAACTGCTCAAGCAGTACAAGCTTGGCTACTGGCAGGTCGCGCTGCGCCTCTATGGCGAGGAGACCGTGGTCAAGGCGCGGGCCGACGTGGTCAAGGCTGCGATGAAGCGCCATCTCGATGCGGCGCCAGCGGAACACTGGTGGCGCCAGGGCGACCCGATCGGCCAGTACGAGACGACGATGGGCGTGCCTTCGGCAGTGCCGTTGCAGATGTCCGACTGGATCGGCGGGCGCGGCGCGCACATGGGCTTCTCGCCCGTGGTTCCGGCCACCGGCAAGCACGTGCTGGACCAGATGCACAGGAGCCGCAAGATCATCGCGGATTTCGACGTCGATTTCTACGCCAGCTTCACCATCGGCGGGCGCTTTGCCAACAACGTCAACATGTTGATGTACGACCGCGACAATGCCGACGAAGTGGCCAAGATGCGCAAGCTGTTCGATGCTCTCATCGTGGAGTCCGCGAAGGCGGGCTATGCCGAATACCGCACCCACCTCGGCTGGATGGACCCGGTGATGGAAACCTTCGACTTCAACGGCCATGCGCTGCGCCGGTTCGACGAGAAGGTGAAGTCCGCGCTCGACCCCAACGGCATCATCGCACCCGGCAAGCAGGGCGTCTGGCCCGCCAACTACGCCGCGATGCGGGGCAAGGCCTACAAGGGAGGGCAGTGAAATGAAGCGTATCCTGTTCGCCGCCACCCTCGTCGCCATCGGTGCCGTGGCCTATGCCGAACCGCCGGCGGGCGGGCCTCCGCCGATGCCGCCCTATATACTGCGTCCTGCCGCGCCCGAGGGCGACCGGCTCGCGCCCGGTCGTGATGGCAAGGCCCTGTTCGAGGTCCACTGCGGCTACTGCCATCTCGTCGGCGGCATGGGCACGAACCTGCTCACCAAGCAGCAGATGATGGCGGGCAATCCGCCGGAGAAGGGCCTTCTTTCCAACCGCGAGGACCTCACCGCCGATTACGTCAAGGCCGTCGTTCGCATGGGCAAGGGCGCGATGCCGCAGCAGACCAAGGTCGATCTGACCGATGCCGAACTGGAAGCGGTGTCGAAGTATCTCGGGAAGGCGGGCTGATGCGCGTGACCCGTCGCTCGATGCTCAAGGGCGGGGCGCTTGCCGGCTCGGCGCTGGCGATGCCGGCGGCCGCGATCGAGCTTGGCAAGGCACCGCTGGTGATCTTCGACAGCCGTGTGCCCGAATCGGTGGCCTTCGCCGCAACGCAGGCGGGCCTGCGCCGCATCGATCTTGTCCAGGGCACCGAGGCGGCATGGCGCGCATTGGGCGAACCGGCGCGCGTCAGCGGCCTGTCGCGCTGGAGCGACTGGACCGCGCTGCGCGGCGCGCTCGAGGAAAGGGGGCTGCGGGTCGAGCAGGAAACCCGCGTTGCCGGTCCTCTTTCCGGGCGCGACCATCTTTTCCGCTGGACGATGGCGGCGCGCTGATCCCCGCTGACACGGCCGGCCAGGGGGTACGTTCCTTGCGGAACGTGCCCCTTTTTACGTGGTATCGTGTTGCACTTGGTGAAACGCTCTGAATCTCGGGCGTGTGCGTTCGCGTTTGCCGGGGCTAGCGCTGTGTGCGGAAAGTGCGACGGCGGACTTGACCCGCGCTCCCGCTGAATTAGTATGTGTTACTAACAAATTCCGGCGCGACTCCGTCGCTGACCGGAATCGGGAGAGAGACAATGCAGCGGATGGGCAGCGGATGGACGAGGTAAGCCTCTATCATTGGGAACCCAATGCCAACTCTGGCAAGCCGATGCTCGCGTTGATGGAGAAGGGCGTGCCCTTTTCCAGCCATTACATCGACATGCTCCAGTTCGATCAGCACAAGCCGGAATACCTTGCGATCAACCCGCAAGGCACGATCCCGGCGATGACGCACAATGGCCAGGTGCTGACGGAAAGCACCGCGATCATGGAGTACGTGAACGACCGCTTCGACGGGCCGGACCTCATGCCCGCCGACGCGCAGGATCGCTGGCGCGTGCGCTGGTGGATGAAGTTCATGGACCAGTGGCTTGGCCCCAGTTTCTCGATGATCGGCTGGAGCGTGTTTGTCGGTCCCATGGTCCGCCAGCGCGACCCCGCCGAACTTGCCGCCGCGATCGACCGTATCCCCTTGCCCGAACGCCGCACCGCGTGGCGCAAGGCGATCAACGGCGACTTCTCGGAAAGCGAGATGGCCGAAAGCCGCCGCCGCGTGGGGCTGGGCATCGCCAAGCTGGAAGAGGAACTGGGCAAGCGGCCCTATGTCGGTTCGAACCAGTACAGCCTGGCCGACATCAACATCTTCAACAGCACCTATTCGCTGCCCATTTCCCAGCCCGATCTGGCGGGCAAGGACAGGACGCCGAACATCATGCGCTGGCTCAAGCGTGTCTACACCCGCGAAGCGGTGAAGAAGACCTGGGCCATGGGCAAGACGGACCTTGCCCATCGCTACGGCCTCATCATGGCGGAGATCGAGGGATGAGCGCGCTTCTTTACCACGGCGAGCCCAACGGCGCGTCGCTCACCGTTCTTGCGGCGCTTGCGGAAACGGGCCTCGATATCGAGTGTCGCCGCATCGACCTCCTGGCGGGCGAGCGCCATTCGCTTCCCGGCATCGTCGATCCCGTCGCGCTCGACCTGTCCATCGAAGGCGAAGGTCCGGTGCTGGTGATCGACGGGGAAGCAATGACCGAATCCGTCTTCCTCGCCCAATATCTGGACGAGGCGGCGGGCGGGGTGGGGCTCCAGCCGACCGACGCCTATGCGCGCTGGGAAATGATGATGTGGTGCCGCCAGATCACCGAGCGCCTCTCGCCCGCCGCGGCCCTGCTCGGCAATCTCGCCACGTCGCAAAGCGCCATCGCCGCCATCCCGGCCGAGGACTTCGCCATTCTCGCCGCACGGATCGTTTCCGACGACCTGCGCGAGCGGTGGCAGGCCCTGAACGACGATGCGGTGAACGCCGCACAGGTCGCCGACAGCGAAACCAAGGTCGCCGCCGCCGTCGACCGCTGCGAGAAGCAGCTTGGCGATGGACGCGAATGGCTGATGGGGACTTTCTCCATCGCCGATCTCGTCACCTACTCGTGGCTTGCCGGGATGGAGCCGCTCCGCCCTGCCGCCTTTGCCGATGCACCGCTTGTCAAGGCCTGGCTTGCCCGCACCGCCGCGCGCCCTTGCGTGCAGGCGGCACTTGCCCGGGCCACCATTTCCGAACCGCTCCGCGCCTGGGCGCCGGGGCCTGAAATCAACCGTTGGGGATAACCAATGCGCGCCATCGACTACTTTGACCGCGGACATGACCGCGACCCGCAGCGTCTCGCCATCGTCGACACCGAGACGGGCCTCAAGCTGACGTTCGCCGAAACCAAAGCACTGTCCGAACGCATTGCTGCGGCATTGCAGAAGGGCGGCTTCGAGAACCAGGACCTGCTCGGCCTCTATGGCCCGAACGACGGCATGCTGCTCGTCGTGCTGCTTGCGATGTGGCGCGCCAACGGCAAGTGGATCCCGGTCAACACCCGCAACGCCATCGACGCCAACGCCGCCTACATCAACTACGTCCGCCTGAAGTGGCTGGTCTATCATTCGTCCAAGGCCGACGAGGTCGCGGAGCTCAAGGCGCTGTGCCCCACGCTCCAGCATTTCGTCTGCCTCGACAAGCGCATGGGCGATGACCCCAGCCTCGAGGAGTTCATGGCTGGTGTCAGCGAAGCCGATTTCGTCGAGCCCGAGATCGATGCCTTCGGCAACCTCATGGACATGGTCGGCATCTTCCCGACCGGCGGCACCACCGGCCCGTCGAAGGGCGCCAACGTCACCAACCTCGGCTGGGGCACGATGATCGAGACCGCAGCCGACGGAATGGGCGGCCGCACGGATTCGCCCGTCGCACTTGTTTCCGCGCCGATCACCCACGCTGCCGGCCCGATCGCGCTTTCGACGCTCAGCCTTGGCGCCACGCAGGTCATCCTGCCCGGCTTCGATGCCGAGCGCGTGCTGCGCACCATCGCGGAGTACAAGGTCACGCACATGTACCTGCCGCCGACGGCGCTCTACCAGTTGCTGGCGTCGCCGGAATTGGGCGATCACGATTACTCCAGCCTGCGCATCTTCATCCTCGTGGGCTCGCCGTGCAGCCCGGAGAAGTTGCGTCAGGCGGTCGAAGTCTTCGGCCCGGCCATGTGCCAGTCCTATGGCCAGGTCGAATGCCCGATGATCGTGGCATGGTTCCCGCCCGAGGACGTCGCCCGGTTCGCGACGTCCGCGCCGGAAAAGCTCGCCGCCTGCGGCAAGCCGACCCGCTCGATCAAGGTCAAGCTGCTCGACGACGATGGCAACGAGGTGCCGCTGGGCGAGGCGGGCGAGATTTGCGTGCGCGGCGCGCTGGTCACGCATTCCTACTTCGAAAAGCCCGAGGAAACCGCCGAGATCCGCAAGTTCGGCTGGCACCACACCGGTGACGTCGGCAAATTCGACAAGGACGGCTATCTCTACATCGTCGACCGCAAGAAGGACATGGTCGTCTCGGGCGGCTTCAACGTCTTCACCGCCGAAGTCGAGGCGGCGGTGACGGAACTCGCCGCCGTCAAGGAAGCCTGCGTGTTCGGCATCCCGCACGAGAAGTGGGGCGAGCAGGTTCATGCCGTGGTGGTTGCCGACGGCATTACCGAGGCAGAGATCATCGCCTATGCCAAGGAGCGCCTGGGCGGAGTCAAGGCGCCGAAATCTGTCACGTTTATCGACTCGATTCCGCGCACCGCAGCGGGCAAGATGGACAAGAAGGCGCTGCGCAAGCCCTGGTGGGGCAACGCAGACCGCATGGTGAACTGATCTGTAAGACAGACAGTCGGGAGAGAGCTGGATATGCGATTGAAGGTCCTGGGACTTATGGCCGCACTGCTGCCGCTGGCGGCGTGCAACATCAAGAGCGAGGGCGGCGGGGATGCCGTCGCCAACGCCGGCGTCACCGACGCCCTCATCGCCCAGGCGCCCGAAGGCGAATGGCTGAGCTATGGCCGCGATTATGGCGAGCAGCGCTTCTCCCCGCTCACCCAGATCAATGACGGCAACGTCGGCCAGCTCGGTCTTGCCTGGTTCCATGACCTCGAGACCGCGCGCGGGCAGGAAGCCACGCCGCTGATGCATGACGGCACGCTCTACATCTCGACCGCGTGGTCGATGGTGAAGGCGTTCGATGCCAAGACCGGCGCGCTCAAGTGGTCCTACGATCCCGAAGTCCCGCGCGAGACGCTGGTCCGCGCCTGCTGCGACGCGGTCAATCGCGGCGTCGCGCTCTATGGCGACAAGGTCTTCGTCGGCACGCTCGACGGTCGCCTCGTCGCGCTCGACCAGAAGACCGGAAAGGTCGTCTGGTCCAAGGTCGTCGTGCCCAACCAGGAGGACTACACCATCACCGGCGCCCCGCGCGTGGTGAAGGGCAAGGTTCTGATCGGTAGCGGCGGCTCGGAGTACAAGGCGCGCGGCTATATCGCCGCCTACGACGTCAACACCGGCAACGAAGTGTGGAAGTTCCACACCGTCCCCGGCAATCCAGCGGACGGGTTCGAGAACAAGGCGATGGAAAACGCCGCCCGCACGTGGGCTGGCGAATGGTGGAAGCTCGGCGGGGGCGGCACGGTGTGGGATTCCATCACCTATGATCCCGCCACCAACCTCGTCCTGTTCGGCACCGGCAATGCCGAGCCATGGAACCCGGCCGCAGCCGGGCGCGAGGGCGACAGCCTCTACACGTCCTCGATCGTCGCGGTGAATGCCGATACCGGCGACTATGTCTGGCATTTCCAGGAAACCCCGGAAGACCGCTGGGACTTCGACTCCGCGCAGCAGATCACGCTGGCCGACCTGACCATCGATGGGCAGCGGCGCCACGTGATCCTTCATGCGCCCAAGAACGGTCACGTCTATGTGCTCGACGCCAGGACCGGGCAGTTCCTGTCGGCAACGCCCTTCGTGATGGTCAACTGGGCGACCGGTATCGATCCCAAGACCGGCAAGGCCACCGTCAATCCCGAAGCCCGCTATGAAAAGACCGGCAAGCCCTTCGTCAGCCTGCCCGGTGCGGTCGGCGCACACTCCTGGCAGCCGCAGAGCTTCAGCCCGAAGACCGGCCTGCTCTACCTTCCGGTGAACAACGCGGCATTCCCCTATGCCGCCGCCAAGGACTGGAAGGCCACCGACATCGGCTTCCAGACCGGCCTCGACGGCTATGTCACCTCGATGCCCGCCGACGCCAAGGTCCAGGGCGCCGCGATGAAGGCGACCACCGGTACGCTCGTGGCGTGGGACCCGGTTGCGAAGAAGGCCGCGTGGAAGGTCGAACTGCCGAGCCCGTCGAACGGCGGCATTCTCTCGACCGCTGGCAATCTCGTGTTCCAGGGCACCGCGGGCGGCGATTTCGTTGCCTACAACGCCGACAAGGGCAAGCAGCTCTGGTCGTTCCCGGCGCAGAGCGGCATCCTTGCCGCGCCGATGACCTATGCGATCGACGGCGAACAGTACGTCGCGGTCATGGTCGGCTGGGGCGGCGTGTGGGACGTCGCCACCGGCGTCCTCGCGCACAAGGCCAAGAAGCAGCGCAACATCAGCCGCCTGGTCGTGTTCAAGCTCGGCGGCAAGGCCACGCTGCCCGCTGCTCCCCCGATGGCCAAGATGGTCCTCGATCCGCCGCCGTTCACCGGCACGCCCGAACAGGCCAAGGCCGGCGGCGAACTCTACGGACGCTACTGCAACGTCTGCCACGGCGATGCGGCGGTTGCGGGCGGCGTGAACCCCGATCTGCGTCACTCCGCGGCGCTCAATGCCCCCGAGGCGATCCGCTCGGTGGTGATCGAGGGCGCGCTGCAGCACAACGGCATGGTCTCGTTCAAGTCGGCGCTGAAGCCCGAGGATGCGGACAACATCCGCCACTACCTCATCAAGCGCGCCAACGAGGACAAGGCTCTCGAAGCCAAGGGCGGCTGAGCGATCTCGCTATGTCCGGAACTTCGGTTCCGGACATCGTGCGGCAATACGAAAACTGTATGCTTCACTCACGATTATTGTTATGAAGCATAGCATGTTTTGACCGGAGAGGAGTCGGCAATGAACGACATGACCACCATCTCGCGCACGCAGCGCGAATACTCGGAGGCCGCCAAGGCCTTCCTCGCGCGCAAGCCGCAGTTGTTCATCAACAACGAGTGGGTCGACAGCAGCCACGACGCCGTGATCGAGGTGGAAGACCCCTCGAACGGCAGGATCGTCGGTCATGTCGTCGATGCCTCGGACAAGGACGTCGACCGGGCGGTTGCCGCGGCGCGCGCCGCGTTCGACGATGGCCGCTGGTCCAACCTGCCGCCAATGGTCCGCGATCGCACCATGAATCGCCTGGCCGACCTGCTTGAAGCCAACGCCGATCTCTTTGCCGAGCTCGAAGCGATCGACAACGGCAAGCCCAAGGGCATGGCCGGCGCCGTCGACATCCCCGGCGCGATCAGCCAGCTCCGCTTCATGGCCGGCTGGGCCAGCAAGGTCGCGGGCGAGACGACGCAGCCCTACACGATGCCCAACGGCACCGTGTTCAGCTACACCGTCAAGGAACCCGTCGGCGTCTGCGCGCAGATCGTGCCGTGGAACTTCCCGCTGCTGATGGCCTCGCTCAAGATCGCCCCGGCGCTGGCGGCTGGCTGCACCCTGGTGCTGAAGCCCGCCGAACAGACCTCGCTTACCGCGCTCAAGCTTGCCGATCTCGTGGTCGAGGCCGGCTTCCCTGCGGGCGTGATCAACATCATCACCGGCAACGGCCACACCGCCGGTGACCGCATGGTCAAGCATCCCGACGTCGACAAGGTCGCCTTCACCGGCTCGACCGAGATCGGCAAGCTGATCAATCGCAACGCCACCACCACGCTCAAGCGGGTCACGCTCGAACTGGGCGGGAAGAGCCCCGTCGTGGTCATGCCCGACGTCGACGTGGCGCAGACCGCGCCTGGCGTTGCCGGCGCGATCTTCTTCAACGCGGGCCAGGTCTGCGTTGCCGGTTCGCGTCTCTATGCGCACCGTTCGGTGTTCGATTCCGTGCTCGAAGGCATGACCCAGACCGCGCCGTTCTGGGCGCCGCGCCCCTCGCTGGATCCCGAAGCCCACATGGGCCCGTTGGTCAGCAAGGAGCAGCACGACCGCGTGATGGGCTACATCGAGGCGGGCAAGCGCGATGGCGCCAGCGTCGTCATGGGCGGCGATTGCCCCAGCGCCGATGGCGGGTACTACGTCAACCCGACGATCCTTGCAGACGTGAACCCGCAGATGTCGGTCGTGCGCGAGGAAATCTTCGGCCCCGTCGTCGTCGCCCAGCGCTTCGACGATCTCGATGAAGTGGCGAAGATGGCCAACGACACCTGCTTCGGCCTCGGCGCGGGCGTGTGGACGCGCGATGTCGCGGTGATGCACAAGCTTGCCTCGAAGATCAAATCGGGCACCGTGTGGGGCAACTGCCACGCCCTGATCGATACCGCGCTGCCCTTTGGCGGCTACAAGGAATCGGGCCTGGGCCGCGAACAGGGGCGCGCCGGCATCGACGCCTACCTCGAGACCAAGACCGTCATCATCCAGATGTAACGACAACCGGGGGAGGGGCCATGCTCCTCTCCCACCGTTCAAAGAAATCGGAGAGAACCAGTGCCCATCGACCTTTCGAAGATCAAGGCGATCGACGTCCACGTCCATGCCGAGGTCTCGTGCCATGATCCGGAAGACCCGGTAATGGGCAAGTTCTTCGATGCGGCATCGGCCTACTTCAAGGCCCCGCGCGAGCGTCCCAAGATGCCCGAGATCATCGAGATCTACCGCGAACAGCAGATCGCGTTCTGCATGTTCACCGTCGATTGCGAGAGCGGCATCGGTGCGAAGCGCGTCTCGAACTACGAGATCGCCGAACTGGCCAACAAGAACGACGACATCTGCATCCCCTTCGCCTCGATCGATCCGCACAAGGGCAGGATGGGCGCCCGCGAGGCGCGCGACCTTATCGAGAACCACGGGGTCAAGGGCTTCAAGTTCCACCACATCATGCAGAACATCGAGCCTGCCTCGCAGGTCGGCTACCCGATCTACGAGGTGATCAACGAATACAAGCTGCCCGCGATCTTCCACACCGGCCATTCCGGGATGGGCACGGGAATGCGCGGCGGTGGCGGCGTCCGCCTCAAGTATGGCCAGCCCATGCTGGTCGATGATGTCGCGGTCGATTTCCCCGACATGAAGATCATCCTCGCGCACCCCTCGTGGCCGTGGGTGGACGAAAGCCTGTCGATGGCGCTGCACAAGGACAACGTGTTCATCGACCTGTCGGGCTGGTCGCCGAAGTACTTCCAGCCGCAGATCATCCAGTATGCCAACACGCAGCTTCGCAAGAAGATGCTGTTCGGTTCGGACTTCCCGCTGATCCACCCCCAGAAGTGGCTCGATGCCGCCCGCCAGGTCGGCTTCAAGGAGGAAGTTCTGCCCGGCATCATGAAGGACAACGCGGCCCGCGTCCTCGGCCTCGCCTGAGCGGGTCTGAAGGAGCAGGCCCGAAGGAGAAGCCGATGCCCGATCCCGACGATATCCGCGCCTGGCAGAGGCTCGATGCGGAAACGACCACGTCGGGCCGGATCGAGGACAAGGACGTGGCGCGCCTCGCCGATCTCGGCGTGGCCCACGTCGTCAACCTCGCGCTGGAAACCCATCCCGAGGCGCTGGCCGGGGAAGGGGAAAAGCTGGCCGCGCAGGGCATCGCATATACCCACATCCCGGTCCCGTTCGACGCACCGGACGACGACCATTTCGCCGCCTTCGTCGCTGCGGTGGAACAGGGGCCGAGGCCGGTCCACGTCCATTGCATCATGAACTGGCGCGTCTCCGCCTTCTTCTATCGCTACAACCGCGCGTGTCGCGGGATGCCCGAAGTCGATGCGCGCAAACTGATGGAACGGCAGTGGTCCCCCGAGGGCCACGACAGCAAGGAGGCCCGTGTCTGGGCCGAATTCATCGCACGGAGCGCAAAGTGACAGATCTTTCCGGCAAGCACGTCGTCATCACTGGCGCCTCCACGGGCATCGGCCGCGCCACGGCGACGCGTTGCGTGGCCGCTGGCGCTCGCGTTACCCTGATCGCCCGCCGTGCCGACCTGCTCGAACAGGCCGCCCGTGAACTTGGCGGATCGACCGCGTTCGCCGCTGCCGACGTTGCCGACAAGGCTGCGCTCAAAGCCGCGCTGGACCATGCCGTTGCCGCAAATGGCCCGATCGACGGCCTGTTCCTCAACGCCGGGATCGGCGGCATGTTCGCCCCTGTGGAGGACTATGGCGACGAAGCGTTCGATGCGGTTCTCGCCGTCAACCTCAAGTCGGTCTTCTGGGCGATCCAGCATGCACTCCCGGCGATGAAGGAGCGCGGGCAGGGGGCGATCCTGGTTACCGGCAGTCTCGCCAGCGAGCGTGGCCTGCCGATGAACGCGGGCTATGTCGCCAGCAAGCACGCGGTACTCGGCCTGTCGCGCGCGGTGGCGAACGAGGCGGCGGAAGCAGGCGTGCGCTGCAACTGCATCCTGCCCGGCCTGATCGAGACGCCGATGCTCGATGGCCTCCCGCCCGAAGCCGCCTCGCAGATGGCCCGCGCCGTGCCGCAGGGCCGCACCGGTTCGTCCGACGAAGTGGCGCAGGTCGCTGCCTTCCTTCTTTCCGACGCCGCCAGCCACGTCACCGCGCAAGCTCTCGCGGTCGATGGCGGCATGCTCGGCACCATGCGAGTCTGAACCGATGGCCTTGAAATACTACCACGCCGAACCGCTGGCCAACTCTCTCAAGTCGATGGTCCCGCTCAAGGAAAAGGGCCTCGCCTACGAGAGCATCTACGTCGATCTGCACAAGTTCGAGCAGCATCAGCCGTGGTTCACCGCGATCAATCCCGAAGGCCAGGTGCCGGTGCTCGACCATGACGGCACGATCATCACGCACACGACGGTGATCAACGAATACCTCGAGGATGCCTTCCCCGATGCCCAGCCCGCCGATGCGCCCCTGCGTCCGCGCGACCCGGTGGGTGCGGCGCGCATGCGCTACTGGAACAAGTTCATCGACGAGCACGTGATGAACTACGTCTCGATGCACGGATGGCACCGCATGGTCGGCGTGATCGCCCGCAACATCGCCAGCGGCGATTTCGAGAAACTGCTCGAAAGCATTCCGCTGCCCGATCAGCGCAAGAAGTGGGCTACCGCGCGATCGGGCTTTTCCGAAGCCGATCTCGCCAATGCCACCGCCAAGATCGAATACGCGCTCGACAAGGTCGAGAAGCAACTCGGCGAGACGAAGTGGCTGGCGGGCGACACCTACACGCTTGCCGACATCAACTTCTATTCGCACTGCGGCGCGATGGTCGAACGCATGTTCCCGGAAATGGAAGTGGCGAGGCGCGCGCCGCGCCTGTGCGAATGGCGTGATCGCGTTGCCGCGCGGCCTGCCGTCGCCGAAGCGCTGAAAAGCGAAGACCGCACTGCGCCCGGGCTGCGCGTCTGGTCGGGAGAAGTGCGCTGATGGCCGGCTTCGTCCTGATCCATGGTTCCTGGCATGGTGGCTGGTGCTTCGATCCCGTCGCCGAAATCCTGCGCGCGCGCGGCCACACGGTCGTCGCGCCGACGCTGCCCGGGATGGGAGGCACGGCGGAGGAAATGGCGGCGGTCACGCTGGATGGCTGGGGCGAATTTGCTGCGCAGCATTGTCGCGACCTGAAGGCACGGGGCGTCGGCCCCGTGGTCCTCGCCGGCCACTCGCGCGGAGGCCTTGTCGTCTCCACCGCGGCCGAGCGCGACCCTTCCGCGATGGACGCCATCGTCTACATATGCGCGATGATGCTGCCCTCGGGCATGAGTCGCGCCGGGTTCAAGGAACTGGAAGGCCCGAACCCCGCTTTCGACGCGATCATCTCGAAGGTTCACGGCGGCATCGCCACGGTCATCGACACGCAGAATGCTGCACCGGTCTTTGCACAAATTTCGCCGCCCGATCTGGTCGAGGCGGCAATGGCAAGGCTCGTGGCCGAACCCCATGCTCCGCGTTCGCAGCAGATCAAGGTCACGCCGGAACGCTGGGGCAGCCTCCCGCGCACTTACGTCGAATGCACGCTCGACCGCACCATTCCGATCGAAAGCCAGCGCCGCATGATCGCGATGTCGCCGGGTGCGAACGTGGTGACTCTGGAGGCGGACCACAGTCCCTATCTGTCGAAACCGCAGGAACTGGCCGAGGCGCTGGAAGCGGCCATTCCCGCCTGATCCAGACTACCCGCCGTTATCCAAACTTCCCACCGGTCGTGTCGAGCGAAGTCGAGACACCTTGGCGCTGACTTTGCTCGACACGACCGGAAAGAAGGCCTCGAACTCAATCGCCAAAGAAGTTCAGCTCCAGCAGCACGTTGTTCGGGTCGGCCGTGAAGACCTGCCGCAGGCCGATCGCGTCCACCAGGTTGGTCTGGCAATCGAGCCCCATCGCATCGATCCGCCGTAGCGTTTCGTCATAACCCGAGCAGTTCAGCGCGACGTGATGGATCGCCCCGGTCAGCGATCCCGGCTGCACCTCACGGTCGTAGACGCGCGGGCAGTCGACGGCGTTGATGTGAACAATGGCCTTGCCGCCCGCATCGTACATCCATTGTGCATTCTGCCGCGTGAGGGGAGGCGGGGCATCGCGCCGCTCCAGCCCGAGCAGGGCCTTGTAGAACTCGGCGGTCTCGTCGAGCCGGTCGGTGATGATGTTGACGTGGTCCAGTGCGTTGACGTGCATGTCTGTCCTCTCCCGCAAACAAGAGCGGCGGCGAAAGCATGGTGCTCCCGCCGCCGCCCGATCTCAACTGTTCAAACCGTTCAGCTCTTGAACACGACGGTCTTGTTGCCGTTGACCAGTGCGCGGTCTTCAAGATGCAGGCGCACCGCTTCGGCCAGCACGCGGCGCTCAACGTCGCGGCCCTTGCGTACCAGGTCATCCGGGCTGTCGGCGTGGGTCACCGTTTCCACGTCCTGGTGGATGATCGGGCCTTCGTCGAGGTCGGCGGTCACGTAGTGGCCGGTCGCGCCGATCATCTTCACGCCGCGGGCATGCGCCTGGTGATAGGGCTTGGCGCCCTTGAAGCTCGGCAGGAACGAGTGGTGGATGTTGATGCAGCGGCCCGAAAGGAACGCGGCGAGGTCGTCCGAAAGGATCTGCATGTAGCGCGCCAGTACAACCAGTTCCGCGCCCGTCTCGGTGACGATGCGCTTCACTTCGGCTTCCTGCTGTGGCTTGGTGTCCTTGGTGATGGGCAGGTGATGGTAGGGAATGTCGCCGATCAGCGAGATGTTGAGCGCTTCCTTGGGATGGTTGCCGAGGATCGCCACGACGTCCATCGGCAGTTCGCCGATTCGCGTGCGGTAGAGCAAGTCGCCAAGGCAGTGGTCGAACTTGCTGACCATCAGGATGACCTTCCGCTTCACGGTCGTGTCGCGCAGGTTCCATTCCATTGCATAGTGGTCGGCCACCGCCGCGAAGGCCGCGCGGTAATGCTCGACCGAACCTTCGGCCGGATCGAACACCACGCGCATGAAGAAACGGCCGCTCAGCGGATCGTCGAATTGCTGCGCCTCGCGAATGTTGCCACCCGCCTCGAACAGGTTGCCCGTGACCCGGGCGACGATGCCCGGCTTGTCCTCGCACGACAGCGTCAAAATCAGCGATGCGCTCATCAAAATCTCTCCCTCCGGGCCGCGCCTCATAGGGCGCAACATTTGCCATTGCGAATCTCTTCCAAACTTGTATGTGTTGCATACAAATTTTTCAACCTGCCATTTTCAAGTCGGGAGAGTCAGTCATGGCGGCAAAGAACCTCGAAGAGGTAATCCAGCAGAACGGCAACGTCGTCGAAATGCTGCGCAATTCGCAGCTCGGCGCTTATGTCTATCCGGTCGTTGCGCCGGAATTCTCGAACTGGCGTTCGGAACAGTGGGCATGGCAGCACAGCGCCGTGCTGTTCGACCAGTCGCACCACATGGTGAACCTCTACATTCGCGGCAAGGATGCGCTGAAGCTCCTGTCGGACACCATGATCAACAGCCCGAAGGGCTGGACGGTCAACAAGGCCAAGCAGTACGTCCCGACCACGCCCTATGGCCACGTGATCGGCGACGGCATCATCTTCTGGGAAGAAGAGGAAAGCTTCACCTACGTCGGTCGCGCGCCCGCTTCGAACTGGCTGCGCTACCACGCCGCGACCGGCGGCTACGATTGCGAGATCGAGCTGGACGACCGTTCGCCGATGCGCCCGATGGGCAAGCCCGTCCGCCGCAAGGAATGGCGCTTCCAGATCCAGGGCCCCAACGCCTGGGCGGTGATCGAGAAGCTGCACGGCGGCCCGCTCGAACAGCTCAAGTTCTTCAACATGAGCACCATGAACATCGCCGGCAAGACCGTGCGCACCCTGCGCCACGGCATGTCGGGCGCGCCGGGCCTCGAAATCTGGGGTCCCTATGACGAGCAGGAAGAAATCCGCGCCGCGATCCTCGAAGCCGGCAAGGAATTCGGCCTGATTGCCTGCGGCAGCCGCGCCTATCCGTCGAACACGCTCGAATCGGGCTGGATCCCCTCGCCGCTGCCCGCCATCTACACCGGCGAAAAGCTCAAGGGCTTCCGCGAATGGCTCGCGGCGGACAGCTACGAAGCCACCGGTTCGATCGGCGGTTCGTTCGTCTCGGACAACATCGAGGACTACTACCTCAATCCGTGGGAACTGGGTTACGGCAACTTCGTGAAGTTCGACCATGACTTCCACGGTCGCGAAGCCCTCGAAGCCCTCAACCCGGCCGAGCAGCGCAAGAAGGTGACGCTCGCCTGGAACCCCGAGGACATGGCCAAGATCATGGCCTCGCTGTTCAATCCCGATGGCGACCAGTACAAGTTCTTCGACACCCCGCTCGCGAACTATGCCTCGTCGAACTACGACCGCGTCGTCGATGCGGGCGGCAAGACCGTCGGCTTCTCGATGTTCACCGGCTACTCGTACAACGAGAAGCAGGCGCTTTCGCTCGCCACGATCGATCCGGAAATCCCGGTCGGCACCGAGCTGCGCGTCGTGTGGGGTGAAGAGAACGGCGGCACCCGCAAGACCACTGTCGAGCCGCACAAGCAGATCGAGGTCCGCGCGATCGTTTCGCCGGTCCCCTACAGCCGCGTCGCTCGCGAAAACTACGCCGAAGGCTGGCGCACCGCTCGCTAAGGCAGACCCGCGCCGCCCGGACCGCCACAATGGCGGCCGGGCGGACCGGTTTCATCAACAGAGGATCCCGAACATGGCCAAGGCATCGCTCATCCATCCCAACTGGGACAAGGCGCCCGACGGGATCACCGATGGCTTTTCGCTGGAGATGACGGCGAAGGACGAGGCGTCGCTGCGCGATGCCGCTCCGCTCATCCCGGCAGACACCCCCATCGCGGTCACCTTCCTCCCCGGCGAGGATGTGGCCGCCCGCGTTGCCGCCACCGTCGCGGTGCGCCAGCTCGGCTTCGAGCCGATGCCCCATTTCTCCGCCCGCCGGATCACTTCCGAGGACGATTTCGAAGGCTACCTCAAGGCCGTGGTCGAACAGGCCGGCGTAGAGCGCTGCTTCATCGTCGCGGGCGATCCGCCCGAGCCGGTTGGCCCCTACTTCGATACCTCGGCGCTCATCGCCACCGGTGCATTCGAGCGCAGCGGCATCAAGGCCATCGGCATCGGCGGGCACCCCGAAGGCCACCCGAACATGACCGAGGCCGAATGCTGGGCGGTCCTCGAGAAGAAGGTCGCGGAAATCGAGCGTCGCGGCATGGCCCCGCTGATCGTCACCCAGTTCGGTTTCGATCCCGACGCTTTCCTCGCCTGGCTCAAGGAACTGCGCGCGCGCGGCATCGATGCGCCGGTCCGCATCGGCGTTCCCGGTCCTGCCGGGATCAAGCGTCTGCTTGCCTTCGCCGCCCGCTGCGGCGTCGGCGCCTCGACCGCCGTGCTCAAGAAGTACGGCATATCGGTCACGAACCTGCTCGGCACCGCCGGGCCGGACAAGCTGGTCGATGCCTTCGCCAAGGGCCTCGGCCCCGAACACGGCAAGGTCCGCCTGCACTTCTATCCCTTCGGCGGCCTGACCAAGACGCTCGAATGGATCCACGGCTACAACAAGAAGCACGGCATCGGAGCCTGACGATGACTGACTTCGTCCTCGTGCACGGCGCATGGGGCGGCAGCTTCGCGTGGGATCGGCTAAAGGCTGATCTCGTCGCGGCCGGTCATCGCGTCCTCGCCGCCGATCTCACCGGTCTCGGCAAGCGCAAGGCCGGGTTCCACCCCGGCATCACGCTCACCACCCACACCGACGACGTCTGCGCGCAGATCGCCGATGCGGGTTTCGACCGCTTCGTCCTCGTCGGCCATTCATGGGGCGGCATGGTCATCACTGGCGTCGCCACGAGGCTGGGCGGGCGGATCGACGCGATCGTCTATGTCGACGCCTTCCTGCCTCAGGACGGCCAGTCGCTTTGGGACCTGACCGGGCAGTGGGAACATGACCACTACATCTCCAGCCAGAAGCACAGCCCCGGCGCGGTTGCGCCACTGCCCGGCCTCGAAAGCCCGGTCCTCTCGGCCCATCCGCTGCTGACCCTGGTGGAAGCGGTGCGCTTCACCGGCGAGGAAGCGAAAATTCCCCGCCGCATCTACGTCTACGCCAATGGCTGGCAACCGACGCCGTTCGCGAAGTTCGCCGATGCGGTGCAAGACGACCCGGCCTGGGAATACCACGAGGCCGAAGCCAGCCACAACGTCATGGCCGATCAGCCCGAACAATTGCTCCGGATCGTGCTGGGCTGCGCCTGATTAGACCCCGTCTCCGTTCGTGTCGAGCGAAGTCGAGACACGAACGGGAGCTTGCGTTCACCCCTGCGCAGCCAGGCTCTGCATACGCTTGAGATAGCGTGCCAGCACGTCGATCTCGAGATTGACCTTGTGCCCCGGCGCCAGCGTGCCAAGCGTCGTCACCTGCGCGGTGTGGGGAATGATGTTCAGCGCGAAGTGGCACGATCCGTCAGGCTGATCCGCAACCTCGTTCACCGTCAGCGAAACGCCGTTGACCGTGATCGATCCCTTGGCCGCGATATAGGGTGCAAGTTCCTTCGGTGCGGAAATGCCGAATTTCAGCGATGCGCCTTCCGGACACACCCCCACCACTTCGCCCACCGCGTCGACATGGCCGGTCACGATGTGGCCGCCCAGTTCATCGCCGAGCTTCAGCGCGGGTTCGAGGTTCAGAGGCGCGCCCACCGTCCACTGTTCCGGCGCGGTGCGGCTCACCGTCTCGCCCGAGACGTCCACCGCGAACCAGCCTTCGCCGGCCACGCCGCCCTTGTCCACCACAGTCAGGCACACGCCCGAACATGCGATGGAGGCGCCGATGGCGATCTTCGCCGGGTCCATCGCGCAGGAAATCGTGACGTGGCGGTCGCCCTTGTCCTCGATGGCGAGGATATTGCCGACTTCGGTGACGATCCCGGTGAACATCTCAAATCTCCTTCAACCGATGCGCTCGTATACGTCGAGGTTGTCGCTGCCAAGCGTCCGCCGGTCCACATTGCGCCACCGCCCGTGCGCCTCGCCGAGCGATCCCAGGCCAATGTCGCCGATGCAGGGCAATCCCTGGCCGATGACGACCGGCGCGCGGTAAATCAGCAGGCGGTCGACCATGTCTGCGGCCAGGAATGCCGCCGCCGCACCCGCTCCGCCTTCGACGAACAGGTACTGCGCGTCTCCGAACGCCCCCGTTGCGGCAATGTCCGCCACCCCCGTCCAGCCATCCGGTGCGATGCCCCGCGTCAGCACCATTCGCTTCGGACTGCGCGCTTCCAGCCCGGGCAGGCGCACGTCCAGCCGGGGCGCGTCGGCGCGCAAGGTGCCGCCGCCCACGAGGATCGCGTCCGCCCGCGCCCGCTCGACATGACAGTGCGCCCGCGCTTCCGGCCCGGTGATCCACTTGCTCGTGCCATCGGCCAGCGCGATGCGCCCGTCGAGCGAGGTCGCAAGCTTGAGCGTGACGTGCGGCCGCCCCGTTGCCGTGCGCACGAGATAACCCACCAGCGAAGCGCGCGCCGCTGCCGACGGCACCACATCGGCCGCGATGCCCGCGCTGCGCAGCGCCGCAATTCCGCCACCCGCCGTGCGAGGATCGGGGTCCTCGATGCCGATCACCACCCGCGCAAGCCCGCTCTTCAGCACCAGCGAGGTGCACGACGGCCCGCGTTCGCTGGCGTGGGCACAGGGTTCCAGCGTCACGTAGAGCGTTGCCCCTTGCGCCGCGTCGCCCGCCGCCATCAGCGCACCGGCCTCCGCATGGGGCCGTCCGCCGGCCTGCGTCCACCCACGGCCAACGACCACGCCGTCATTGACGATTACCGCGCCGACCGCCGGATTGGGCCTGCTGAGAGGTCGCCCGCGCGCGCCGAGGCTAGCTGCCGCGTCAAGCCAGCGCAGGTCGTCGGCGGCGCTCATTGCGTTCCGGGCTGTTCCTTGCCGGTCGCCTCGTCGAACACCGGATTATCGATCATGTGCTTGTCGAGGATCGCCTTGCGCGCCGCGTCGAGCTTGCGCTGGTAGGCCTCGCGCTCGGCCTTGCCCTCTTCATACGGCTTCTTCGTCTCGACCCCGGTGGCATCCCCGACCGCGCGATAGAGTTGGCGGATGCGCTCCTGCCGGGCTTCCTCCTCGGCGATCTCGGCCTTGGCCTTGGCGGTCGCCGCCTTGTTCTCGGCAAGGATCTCGGCGTCGGTGCGCCCTTCGAGGAAGCTCGGGAAATAGGTGATCTCGGGTGGCCGGGGCAGGCCGCGCCCGCCTTGTTGGCTCATCACGAAGAAGATGCCGCCGGTGACCATCGCCGCCAGGATCAGCCCCAGCTTGCGGTACTCGCTCGGCGCGCCGAGCACTTCCCACAGGTCGACGACCGCGCGGCGAGGGGAGACATTGCGGAAGAACGCTTTCATGCGCGCCTAGATAGGGCCTTGGCCATCAAAGTGCCACCCATCACCCGAACAGCACGTAAAGCGTGCGCCCGTGCCGCTTGAGCCAGCGGTTCGCCGTGTCGATCTCGCCTTCGTAGAGTTCGTCGAGGTGCGTGTGGAACGCAGGGCTGTGGTCGAAGTGCTTCATGTGCGCCACTTCGTGCGCCACGACCGAGCGGCGCACGAAGTCGGGCGCCATCACCAGCCGCCAGTTGATGCGGATCGATCCGTCCGCTGCGCAGCTCCCCCAGCGCCGCTGCGCCCGCGACAGCGTAAGGCGAGGCACTTCCTGCCCGGCCCGCGCGCAGTAGTGGCCAAGGTCCGCTGTCGACAGCGCCAGCGCCTCGGCTTCCAGCCAGCGCTGCATGCGCCCGCCCAATCCGTCGAGCGGACCGCCCACGACCACGCGGTCGCCCTCGACGACCGGCTTGCGCCGCGCGGCGGCCTGCCAGTCGATCTGAAGCGTCGCGCCGCGATAGGGCAGGGTGGCGTCGGGCGCGATCTGGCGCGATTCGGGCAACCGGGCAAGCTGCCCCGCAAGCCAGTCGGCCCGGTCCCGCGCAAAGGCTTCCGCGTCGCCGACCCGGCCCCATGCCGGGATCGAGACGCGCGCCTCGCTGCCGTCCGGGGCAAGGCGCAGGGTCATGCGCCGGGCGTGGCCCAGCTTGCGGATCACCAGCGGCAGGTCGCGCCCGTCCACCACGATGGTCCGCGCGGCGACCTTTCGCGGCCGTGCGGGCTCCTTCGCCCTGGTGTCCGCACGGCGCAGCCAGTCAAGCATTGCCGCCTCCGCCCCGGCGGGGTCGCCCGTCGAAGTGGTCGGCCGGAACGATGTGCTCGTCCAGCGGCCCCGCGATCGTTTCGCTCACTGCCTTGCCCACCACCGATTGCCCGGCACGGTGCACAGCATCGCGGTCGCCGCTGACCAGATAATGCCAGTCGGGCAGTGGCTTGCCTTCCGCGCGCAGGCGATAGGCGCAGGTGTCGGGCAGCCACGGCAGCTCGCGGGCGAGCTTTGGCGTCAGTCGCAGGCAGTCCGGAACGTAGGCGCGCCGGTGACGATAGTCGCTGCACCTGGCTGTCTTGAGGTCGAGCAGGCGGCAGGCCACGTTGGTGTGGTGGACGTCGCCGGTGTCCTCGTCTTCCAGCTTGTGCAGGCAGCACTTGCCGCAACCGTCGCACAGGGCTTCCCACTGTTCGCGGCTGAGCGTGGCGACCGGCCGTTCCCAGAAGCGATCCTGGCTCATCCCCGGCTCAATGTACCCACTTCGCAAGCTCGGCCGCTACCGCCTTGGCGTCCTGCTCCGCCGGCAGCAGCGCGATCGCGTCGCCCTTCGGTCCCATCAGGTATGCGGCGCGGCTGTGGTCCATCAGGTAGGCTTCGGGCTTTCCGTCGTCGCGCTTCTGGTAGAACACCGCCCACTTCCTGGCGACGTCCGCGATCTGCGCGGGCGTGCCCGTCAGGCCCACGACCTTCGGGCCGAAGTTTGCCGCATACTTGCCGACGACCTCGGCGGTATCGCGCTCCGGATCGATGGTGATGAATACCGGCACCACGTTCGCCGCGAGGTCCGCGTGGTCCTTGCCGAACAGGCGCAGGCCTTGCGCGATGTTCTGCAGGTCGAGCGGGCACACGTCGGGGCAGAAGGTGTATCCGAAGTAGACCACGCGATACTTGCCCGCGAAGTCCGACCAGCGGACGGGCCGTCCGTCCTTGCCCGTCAGCGTGAAATCGCCGCCGATTGCCGCGCCTTCAAGCGGCGGTTTCTCCGTCGGCGCGCCGTTGCAGGCGGCCAGGGCAAAAGTGCAGGTTGCGGCAACCGCGGCGAGGATCGATCTGAAGGTGTGGGGCATGGCGCGGCGGTTCATGCTCTGCTAACCGTGCCCTTGCAAGAGGCGAGTCCGCAGACGACCAGGCCAGAGGCGAAATCGCTGCCGGGGGTTCGCAACAGGAGGTATCAATGCTGTCGATCATGCGCAGGCCCATCGCCGCCCTGGCGGTCCTGCTCGCCGCTGCCGTTTCGATCCCGGCGCAGGCCCAGTTTTCCGACAGCTACAAGTTCCTCGAAGCCGTCCGCAAGAAAGAGGGCGACAAGGTCACCGAGGCGCTGAACGAGCCCGGCACCCAGATCGTCAATACCAAGGACTACACCACCGGGCAGACCGGGTTGCATATCGTCGTTGCGCGCCGCGATCTCGTGTGGGTGCAGTTCCTCGTCGCCAAGGGCGCCAACGTGAACGCGCGCGACAACCGGGGCGTGACACCGCTGGTGCTCGCCGCCGACATCGGCTTCATCGAGGGCGTGGACGAACTGATCCGCTCCGGCGCCCGCGTCGACGAGGCAAACAACACCGGCGAAACCCCGCTCATCAGCGCGGTCCACCGCCGCGACCTCGCGCTCGTGCGCATGCTGATCAAGGCTGGCGCCAACCCCGACCGTCCGGACAACTCGGGTCGCTCGGCACGCGACTACGCGATGCTCGAAGGCAAGGGCAGCCCGCTGCTGGGCGAGATCGAGAAGGCGACCAAGGACGCCAAGGCGGCCGGCCCGCAGAAGACCTACGGCCCTTCCTTCTGATCGGCTTGCCGCAATGACCCAGGACATCAGCCTCCAGGCCCTGCGCCTCCGCCTCGCGCCCGCCATCGCCGATTCGGTCGCGTTCGACGGCTGGAAGGACGCCGCCGTCATGGCCGCCGCCCTTTCCGAAGGCGTGGACCCGGCGCTGGCGCGCTTCGCCTTCCAGGACGGGGCCATGAGCATGATCGCGGCCTGGATTGCCCGCATCGATGCCGACATGGCCGCCGCGCTTCCCGCCGTGCAGCTTTCGAACCTCCCGATCCGCGAACGTATTCGCCGCTTGGTCCAGTTCCGGCTCGATGCGCTGGTCGGCCGGGAAGAGGCGCTGCGCCGCGCGCTCGCAATCATGGCCATGCCGCAGAACGTGCCCGCCGCCACCCGCCTCGGCTGGTCCAGCGCCGATGCCATGTGGCGCCTCGCCGGCGACACCGCGACCGACTACAACCATTATACCAAGCGCATTACGCTCGGCTCGATCTACGCCGCCACGCTTGCCTTCTTTGCGCAGGACACCAGCGAGGACCATGCCGATACCCGCGCCTTCCTCGACCGGCGCATCGAGAACGTCATGCAGTTCGAGAAGGCCAAGGCCAAGGTGCTGAAGCCACGGGACGAAACCTTCTCCCTGTCGCGCCTGCTCGGCCGACTGCGCTATCCTGCCGTCTGAGCGGGCGCTGGCGGCACGGAATTTTTGATCTCGCGCAAATTATTGCGAACGACTTGCAATTGCTGTCCGGCTATGGCAGCGCGAAACCGTGACGCTAGATCAGCTCCCTCTGGGCACGCCTGCCCGAATCGCCTCGGTCGATTGGTCCGCGCTCGTCGCGGAAGAAGCGCAGCGCCTGCGCGCGCTCGGCCTCGATGAAGGTGCGCGGGTCACGCTCGCCTATCGCGGGGTGTTCATGGGCCGCGATCCGCTGGCGGTGGAGATCGGCCGCATGACTGTCGCCATCCGCCGCGTCCACGCCCGCGCGATGCATGTCGAACCCTTCGACCGGGGTGCCGCGGCATGAGCCGGATGCCCACCGTCGCCGCGCTCGTCGGCAATCCCAACGCGGGCAAGAGCGCACTGTTCAACGCACTTACCGGCGCGCGCCAGAAGATCGCCAACTATCCCGGCGTCACGGTCGAACGGAAAGCCGGTCGCCTGCTGCTCCCCTCGGGCGAGCCGGTCGAACTGGTCGACCTTCCCGGTTCCTACGGCCTCGAGGCGACAAGCCCGGACGAGGAAGTCACCCGCAAGGTCATCATGGGCGAGCAGGAAGGCCAGGCGCGGCCGGACGTCATCGTGCTCGTGCTCGACAGCTCGAATCTCGAACAGCATCTGGTCTTCGCGCAGGAAGTGCTCGAACTGGGCCGCCCGACGGTGGTTGCGCTCAACATGGTCGACCTGGCCGAGCGCGACGGGCTGGTCATCGATCCGTCGTCCTTGCAAGAGGCGCTTGGCGTGCCCGTCATCCCGACGGTAGCGGTGCGCCGCCGCGGTCTTGCCGAACTGGCCGCTGCCATCGCCGAGGCGCGCGACCGGGCGCAGGCCCACGAAGCCGCGCCGCGTCCGCACGTCACGCTGCCCGAACGGCGCATGATCGCGCACGAGATCGCCAATGGCGCGATCCTTTCGGAAACCGCCAAGCACCGCATCCATGCACGCATGGACAAGGTCCTGCTGCATCCCTGGCTCGGGCCACCGATCCTGTTCGCGCTGCTCTTCGTGGTTTTCCAGGCGGTGTTCAGCTGGGCCACGCCTTTTGCCGATGCGCTCGACGGCGCGGTCTCGGCGCTCGGCGATCTGGTCAAGGCCAATGTCGCCCCCAGCCTCGGCCGCGACCTGCTGACGGATGGCGTGATCGCGGGCGTGGGCTCGGTCATCGTGTTCCTGCCGCAGATCGTCATCCTGTTCTTCTTCATCCTGACGATGGAGGCGACCGGCTACATGGCCCGCGCCGCCTTCCTGATGGACCGGATGATGGCGGGCGTCGGGCTTTCCGGCCGCAGCTTCATCCCGCTCCTGTCCAGCTTCGCCTGCGCCATTCCCGGCATCATGGCGACGCGCTCCATCGCCGACCCCAAGGACCGGCTGACGACGATCCTGATCGCCCCGATGATGACCTGTTCGGCGCGCCTGCCGGTCTATGCCGTCATCATCGCCGCGTTCATCCCCAACACTCGCGTCGGTCCCGGCTTCGGGCTTCAGGGGCTGGTGCTGTTCTGCCTCTATGTCGCCGGCATCGTCGGCGCGATGGTCGTGGCGCTCGTCCTGCGCCGCTCGGTCACCAAGGGCGCGGCTTCGGGCTTCATCATGGAACTGCCCAAGTACCAGCTCCCCACGGTCAAGGACCTCGCGCTCGGCCTGTGGCAGCGCGCGTGGATCTTCCTGCGCCGCGCGGGCACGATGATCTTCACGGTCACCGTCGTGCTGTGGCTTCTGCTCAACTTCCCGCGCGCCGAACCGGGGCAGGACCAGGTCAATGCCTCGATCGCCGGCACGCTGGCGAATGGCCTCTCCGTCGTGCTCGAACCCATCGGCTTCAACCGTGACATGAGCCTCGCGATCATCCCCGCCATGGCCGCGCGCGAAGTCGCGGTCAGCTCGCTCGCCACGACCTATGCGGTCAGCGCGGCGGACGAGGATCAGGCCGCGATGGCGCTCGGCGACCAGCTCAAGTCGCGCTGGACCCTGCCGATGGCGCTGGCCTTCCTGGCGTGGTTCGTCTTCGCGCCGCAGTGCCTTTCGACCATCGCCGTCGCCCGGCGCGAGACGAACGGCTGGAAATGGCCCGCCTTCATGCTCGCCTACCTTTTCGCGCTCGCCTATGTGGCTGCCGGCGTGACCTACTGGTCCGCGATGGCCGCCGGTTTGGGCTGAGCCGGTGCGCTCGGCTGTGGAAACGGCGGCGAGGTGACTCGCCGCACCGAGCCCCCATGCGCTAGGCAAGCCGTCAAATCTAAAGGAACGTGATTCGATGGCAGGCAGCGTCAACAAGGTTATCCTCGTCGGCAATCTCGGGGCCGACCCGGAAATCAAGAGCTTCCAGAACGGGGGCCGCATCGCCAATCTGCGCATCGCGACCTCGGAAAGCTGGAAGGACCGCGCCACCGGCGAAAAGAAGGAGCGCACCGAGTGGCACTCCGTCGTGATCAACTCCGACGGTCTGGTCGGCGTGGTCGAACGCTTCCTGCGCAAGGGCTCGAAGGTCTACATCGAAGGTCAGCTTCGCACCCGCAAGTGGCAGGACCAGTCCGGCAATGACCGCTACACCACCGAAATCTCGGTTGGCGGCATGGGTGGCGTGCTGACCATGCTCGATGGTTCGGGCGGCGCTGGCGGCGGTAGCGGTGGTGGTGGCCGCTCGTCGGGCGGTGGCTGGAACGAAGGCGGTTCCTCGGGCGGTGGCGGCTTCGGCGGCGGTTCGCGCGGCGGCTCGTCCGGCGGTGGTTCGGGTGGCGGCTGGAACCAGGGCGGCGGCAGCGGCGGCGGCTTCGGCGACGACCTCGACGACGACATCCCGTTCTGACGACTTGCGGGGCATCGCCCCCGGCAACCTGAATCTCCCCTCCCGCCTGCGGGAGGGGCTGGGGGAGGGCAAGTTGCCTCGCCCCCGCTCTTGCGAAGCCCTCAGGTCCCCCGCGTATCCCCGTAGAGATGGATATGCAGCCGGTCGGTGAACCGCCAGCCGCGCACCAGCGCTTCCTCTGCCAGCCAGCGCGACCGGTCGCGCAGCACCGCGCTTGAAGTGCCCTCGGGCATCACGAACAGGTGATCCGGGGCGATCCCGAAGCGGTCCTGCAACGCCGAAATCTCGGCAAGGTCCGACGGGTCGGCGACCACGAACTTGAACCAGGCGCGCGGGTCCCGCGCCCAGGCTTCCAGTCGTTCCGGCAGCAGCGCGAGTTCGGCGGGATTGCCCGAATGGGACAGTTTCGGGCTGACGTTGAACTGGTCCACCAGCGGATCGAGCGCGGGGTGTACCGCCACGGTCCCGTTGGTCTCGATCTCGACATGCAGGGCAGGGCGCTCGGCCTTAAGCAGCGCCACCAGCCGTGCCAGCGCCGCCCCCTGCAACAGTGGCTCGCCCCCGGTGATGACCAGCCGGTCCTCCGGATGAACCAGGATCAGCGCGGCCGTATCTTCTTCCGACATCACCAGCTGGTTGCCGGCCTTCTCGAACGCCACCTCGTCGCGGTGCGGCCGGTTGTCGCCGGCAAAGCGCCAGGTATAGGCCGTGTCGCACCAGCGGCACGCAAGGTTGCACCGCGACAGCCGCACGAACACCGAAGGCCGCCCCATGCCGGGCCCTTCGCCCTGCAACGAGGAAAAGACCTCCGGCTCGCCGGGGTTGACGGTGGCCAGGGTCAACATGGGGGCGTCAGCACCCTGTCACCCCAGCCGTGCCAGCGCCGCTGCGAGCCGTTCGGCCTCGGCGGCGTGCATGGCGTGGTCGGCGCGGGCCTTCTCTACCGCCTCGGGCTTGGCCTTCTCGACGAACGAGGGGTTGGAGAGCCGCCCTTCGAGCGACTTCGCTTCCTTCTGCGAGACGGCCAGCGCCTTTTCCAGCCGCGCCTTCTCCGCCGCGATGTCGATCACGCCTTCCAGCGGCACGACGATATTGGCGTCGCCAGCGCCCACCTGCATCGCGGCGCCTGCGGGGGCCGCCTCGAAACGGATGCCGTTCAGGCGTGCAAGGCGCTCGATCGCCGCCGGATTGGCCTTGATGATCCCGCGCGTCTGCGCCGACGGTTCGGGCAGGTAGGCGTCGAGCTTGGCGCCCGGTGCGATGCCCAGTTCGTTCTTGGCGGTGCGCAGGTTCGAGACCAGCGCAATCAGCCATTCGACCTCGCGCTTGGCCGCCGCATCGACCGCCGCTTCCGGCTTGGGCCACGCGGCGACGATCAGTTCGCCGTCGCGCTCACCAAGCGCATGCCACAATTCCTCGGTCACGAAGGGCATGAACGGGTGGAGCATGACGAGGATCTGGTCGAGCACCCAGCCGGCCACGGCCTTGGTTTCGGTGTCGAAGCTGCCTTTGATCAGTTCGATGTACCAGTCGCAGAACTGGTCCCAGACGAAGTGGTAGATCGCGTTGGCCGCCGCATCGAAGCGCAGGTCGGCCATTGCCTGGTCAAGCGCGGCGACGGTTTCCACCACTTCGCCGATGATCCATTTGTTGACGGCCGAGGTTGCTGCCGGAGCCGCGACCGAAGTGCTGCCGGTGATGCCATTGCTCTGGCAGAAGCGCGCGGCGTTCCACAGCTTCGTGGCGAAGTTGCGGTAACCCTCGACGCGCTTCTCGTCCATCTTCACGTCGCGGCCCTGGCTCTCCATCGCGCACATGAAGAAGCGCAGCGCATCGGCGCCGTACTTGTCGATCAGGCCCAGCGGATCGACCACGTTGCCCTTCGACTTCGACATCTTCGCGCCATCGGCCGCGCGGACGAGGCCGTGCAGGTAGAGCTTCTTCCACGGCACTTCCTTCATGAAGTGCAGGCCCTGCATCGCCATGCGCGCATCCCAGAAGAACAGGATGTCGAAGCCCGAGACGAGCAGGTCGTTGGGATAGTGCTTCTTCAGCAGCGGCGCGTCTTCATCCGGCCAGCCCAGCGTGGCGAAAGGCCACAGCGCGGAGGAGAACCAGGTGTCGAGCACGTCCTCGTCACGGGTCAGCGTCACGTCCGCGCCCGCCTTGGCCTGCGCTTCCTCTTCGGACTCGGCCACGTAGCACTGCCCGTCCGAGCCATACCACGCCGGAATCCGGTGCCCCCACCACAGCTGGCGGCTGACGCACCAGGGCTGGATGTTCTCCATCCAGTTGAAGAAGGTCTTTTCCCAGGTCTTGGGCACGATCTCGATGGCGCCCGAACGCACCGCTTCCATCGGCGCCTTGGCAAGCGTCTCGGCATCGACGTACCACTGGTCGGTCAGCCACGGCTCGATCACCACGCCGCCGCGATCGCCGAAGGGCGTCTGGATCGTGCGCGGCTCGGCATCGTGCTGAACCTCGTTGCCTTCCTTGTCCTTCGTCACGTGCGGGATCAGGAAGCCCTGTTCCTTCATCCTTTCCACGACGAGCTTGCGTGCATCGAAGCGGTCCATGCCGACGAACTCTTCCGGCACCAGGCCGTCCGCCGTCTGCACGACCTTTGCCTCGGCATCGAACATGTTGAGCATGTCGGCGGGCTTGATTCCGGCGCGCTTGCCGACTTCGAAGTCGTTGAAGTCATGTCCCGGCGTGATCTTCACCGCGCCCGATCCCAGTTCGGGATCGGCGTGCTCGTCGGCCACCACCTTGAACCGGCGTCCGGTCAGCGGTTGCAGGATTTCCTTGCCGATGATCGACTTGTACCGCTCGTCCTCGGGATGCACCGCCACGGCCATGTCGGCCAGCATCGTCTCGGGGCGCGTCGTCGCGACCTCGATGTAATCGAGGCCATCGTCGCGCTTCACGCCGTCCGCCAGCGGGTACTTGAAGTGCCAGAACCCGCCCTGAACCTCGCGCGTTTCCACCTCGAGGTCCGAGATCGCGGTCTTCAGCTTCGGGTCCCAGTTCACCAGCCGCTTGTCGCGGTAGATCAGGCCTTGGTTATACAGGTCGACGAACACCTTCACCACCGCGCGGGTGAAGTGCGGGTCCATCGTGAACTGCTCGCGGCTCCAGTCCATCGAGCAGCCGAGGCGGCGAAGCTGGCCGGTGATCGCGCCGCCGCTTTCGGCCTTCCACTCCCACACCTTCTCGACGAACTGCTCGCGGGTGTAGTTGGTGCGCTTGTCCTGGCGCGCTTCCATCTGGCGTTCGACCACCATCTGCGTGGCGATGCCGGCGTGGTCCATGCCCACCACCCACAACGCGTCCTTGCCGCGCAGGCGTTCATAGCGGATCGCCACGTCCTGCAAGGTGTTGTCCAGCGCGTGGCCGATATGGAGCGAGCCGGTGACGTTCGGCGGCGGGTTGACGATGGTATAGGGCTGCGCGTCCGGGCGCTCGGGCCGGAACAGGCCGTTCGCTTCCCAATGGGCATACCATTTCGCCTCGATGCCGGCCGGCTCGAAGGTCTTCGAAAGTTCCGCTGAAGTCTGCGCGCGCGTTTGGTCGTTCATGGGCCCGCGCCTTGCCATTTCACGCGCGCGGGCACAAGCGTCGAGGCCCCGGCGCGGCGGCCTCGGGGGAACCGCAAGGGCCGTTCCACCGTTACGGCGCGTGTCATGCACTTGTCGCCTCGCCAGATTTCCCCCATGAAGCGGGCAAGATGCGGGCATTGACCGAATTTGAGCTGACGCCTGCCGGGCAGGGGGCAGGGGCGACTCTCGCGTTCAGCGGGCCCATGACCGTGTCCTCGCTCGGCCTGACCGACCAGCGGCTGCGCCACATCACCGATCCCGTCGCGCGGATAGACCTGTCGGCGGTCACCGCGATGGACACCGTCGGCGCGTGGACGGTCTGGCGCCTGTCGCGCGACACCGGGGCCGAGATCGTCGCGTGCAGCGAAGAGGCGCAGAAGCTGGTCGACGCGATCAGCAAGGCCGATTCCAACGCCCACTCGATCGAACCGCCGCGCCTCCCGCTATTTCAGCGCGTGCCCGAAAAGGTCGGCGATGCGATGATCGGCCTGGGCCTTGGCGCGGTGCAGGTGCTGGGCTTCCTGGGCCAGGTGATCCTCGCCATCGGCACGCTGGTCCGCCATCCCTCGCGCTTCCGGATGAAGGCGCTGGTCCACCAGATGGAGCTGGTCGGCGTCAACGCACTGGCGATCATCGGACTGATGAGCTTCCTCGTCGGCATCGTCATCGCCCAGCAGGGCGCGGTGCAGCTTCGCCAGTTCGGGGCCGAAATCTACACCGTCAATCTCGTCGGTCGCCTGACATTGCGCGAACTCGGCGTGCTGATGACCGCGATCATGGTCGCGGGCCGCTCGGGCTCGGCCTTTGCCGCGCAGCTCGGCACGATGAAGCTGACCGAAGAAGTCGATGCCATGCGCACGATCGGCGTTTCGCCGATGGAAGCGCTGGTCGTGCCGCGCATTCTCGCCACGATGGTGATGATGCCGTTGCTCGGGTTCTACTCGGCCTTCATCGGCATCATCGGCGGCGCGTTCCTGTCCAGCCTTACCCTAGGCATTCCCTTCTTCACCTTCCTTGCGCGGATCCAGGAAGTCGTACCTCTGCACGACGTGTGGGTCGGCATCACCAAGGCTCCGGTCTTCGGCCTGATCGTGGCTGTCGCGGGGTGCTATCAGGGCATGCAGGTCAAGACCAATGCCGAGGAAGTCGGCACGCGCACCACGGCGGCGGTCGTCATGGCGATCTTCATGGTGATCGTGCTCGACGCCTTCTTCGCCGTGTTCTTCACCGAGATCGGCTGGGGCTGATGGCGCAGGCACCCGTCGCTCCCACGCACTCGCCCGAAGAGCTGCCCGAACTGCCCGAGGCGTTCGACGGCAAGTTCCCGATCCGCGTGCGCGGCGTGCGCAACGCCTTTGGCGACCACGTCATCCACGAAAACCTGGATCTCGACGTCCGTCGCGGCGAGATCCTCGGCGTGGTCGGCGGTTCGGGCACCGGCAAGTCGGTGCTGATGCGCACGATCATCGGCCTGCAGATTCCCGACGCGGGCGAAGTCGAAGTGCTCGGCAGCTCGATCACCGACGCGCGCGACGACGAGGATATCGACATCCGCAGCCGCTGGGGCGTCCTCTTCCAGGGCGGCGCGCTGTTCTCGACGCTGACCGTGGCCGAAAACGTCGAAGTCCCCTTGCGCGAATTCTACCCCGAGATCAGCGACGAGCTGCGCCACGAGATCGCGCGCTACAAGGTCCTGCTCTCGGGCCTGCCCGCAGAGGCGACGAGCAAGTACCCTGCCGAGCTTTCGGGCGGCATGCGCAAGCGCGCCGGCCTTGCCCGCGCCCTCGCGCTCGACCCGGAACTGCTCTTTCTCGACGAGCCGACAGCCGGTCTCGATCCCATCGGCGCGGCGGCCTTCGACCAGCTCATTCTCAAGCTCCAGCAGACGCTAGATCTCACCGTGTTCCTGATCACGCACGATCTCGATACGCTTTACGAGATCTGCGACCGGGTGGCGGTGATCGCGGACAAGCGCGTGATCGCGGTGGGTACCATTCCCGAACTGCTGGCGCTCGACCATCCGTGGATACAGGAATACTTCAACGGCCCCCGCGGTCGGGCGGCGCAGGATGCGCAGGCCCGCCACGAGGCGGCGCAGGCTGCCGCCGGGCAGGACCCTGAAGACGATCCGGCACAGCAAGGGGCATAAGGACAGGCCGATGGAAACGCGCGCAAACCACATCTGGGTCGGTCTCGTCACCCTGCTGCTTCTGGCTGGCACGGCCCTGCTGACCGTGTGGATCGCCCGCATCAACCAGGGCGATCTCCATGAATACGACATCTTCTTCAAGCAGTCGGTCGATGGCCTGGCCAAGGGTTCCGAGGTCTCGTTCTCGGGCGTGCCCTCCGGTCAGGTGAAGGATATCGAACTGTGGGAGCGCGACCCCGAATTCGTGCGCGTGCGCATCGCGGTCGACAAGAAGGTGCCGATCCTCCAGGGCACCACGGCCAGCCTTCAGGGCAGCTTCACCGGCGTCTCGACGATCCAGCTTTCCGGCGCGGTCAAGGGCGCGCCGCCGATCGACTGTCCCGATGAAAACCGGCGCGCCGCCTGCCCGGAAGGCGTCCCCGTTATCCCGACCAAGCGCTCCGGCCTTGGCGAGATACTCTCGAATGCGCCGCTCCTGCTGGAACGCCTTGCCACGCTGACCGAGCGTCTGACGATGGTGCTGTCCGACAAGAACCAGAAGTCGATCGAGAACATCCTTTCGAACACCGACCGCCTCACCGGCAACCTCGCCGATGCCTCGCCCGACGTGAAGCGTACGCTGGCAGAACTCCAGGCGACGCTGCGGCAGGCGAACTACACGCTGGCGAGCTTCGAGAAGCTGACCAATTCGGCCGATTCCATGCTCAACGACGAAGGCAACGGCCTTGCCCAGCAACTGCGCAAGACGCTCAAGTCGGCGCAGGGCGCCGCCGACGAGCTTCAGGGCACGCTTTCCGAAGCGCGTCCCGCCGCGCGCCAGCTCAACGAACGCACGCTGCCCGCCGCCGAAGCCGCGATCCGCGATCTCCAGGCGACCACGCGGTCCCTGCGCGAAGTGACCGACCGCCTCAACGACCAGGGCGTCGGCGGCTTCGTCGGCGGTCCCAAGCTGCCCGACTACAAGAACTGAGGAGGCGACAAGAGATGATCCGCAAAGCCCTTATCGCCGCCACTTTCGCCGCCGCACTGTCTGGCTGCGTCAGCCTCGGCCCCAAGGTGCCCGACACGCTGCTCTCGCTCACCGCGACCAGGACGGCGGCGGCGGGTACCGGCACCAGCGGCACTTACGGCACCGCGCTTGTCGTACTCGAGCCGACCGCGGAACAGCGCCTTGCCGTCACCCGCGTGCCGGTGCAGATCGACGATGCCAACGTTGCCTACCTGAAGAAGACGATGTGGGTCGAACGCCCCTCGCGCCTGTTCCAGCGCCTGCTTGCCGAAACCATCCGTGCGCGGGGCAACCGGCTCGTGATCGAGAACGATCCCGGCGCCAGCGGCACCCAGCTTTCGGGCCGCCTGCTCGACATGGGCTACGATGCGCGCACGCGCATGGCCGTGGTCCGCTACGACGCCATTCGCGAAACCGCCGGCCGCGTTGAAACCCGCCGCTTCGAAAGCACGGTCCCGGTCACCGATGCCGAGGCGAAATACGTCGGTCCCGCGCTCAACGAAGCGGCCAATGCGGTCGCCAGCCAGGTCGCCGACTGGGTGGCCTGACGGGGCGGGTCTCTATCTTGCCAGCGCCGCAAACCGCGCTGCCGCAGCAAAGGCTGCGGCGCGCTTTTCGCGGCGCTCCATCGCTTCGGCGTCCTTGCCCCAAAGCTCGGCCTGCCAGTCTTCCTCGAGATTGGCCGCATCCCACAGCGCGTCGATGTCGGCATCAGGGCGCAGGGTGGCAAGGCCCAGCACAAGCGATGCGGCGAGGCTTGCCGTATTGCGCAGCGCCGCAAGCTGGAACGCGCCCAGCCCTTCCAGTTCGACCTTGAGCCGGGCCAGAGTCTCGGGCGGCTGCGGCTTGTGCATGATGCCCGATACGCGCACGAAGCGCACGCCCAGCCGCGTTTCCGCGTCAGCCAGAAGCGGCTCCCACATCAGCCGCTGGCGGGCGGCGAAGGCCTCGTCGGGCTCCGCGCGGTAACACAGGGTGTCGGTTTCGGCATAAGGCAGCAATTCGCCGATGACGCTGGCCGGGTCTTGCGCGACCACGTCGATCGCATAGTCGGCCATGTCGCGGAAAAGGAACGCCTGCGGGTCGATCTCCTCGCCCTGTCCGGCCCACTCCGCCGCCATCGCTTCGGCCAGCGCATGGGTGGGCACGACCTGCGTCCGCTTGCCGACGGTGCGGATCGCCCGCCCGTCGAGTTTCACCGCGAAGCCGCCTTCCGCTGCCTCGACCGTCACCTGCTTGTAGAAACGCTTCATCTCAATCCGGAGTCCGCCACCGCCGGGCCAGTGCGCGCGGCAGGAAAAAGAAGTCCAACAGGCCCGCCGCCGCCATGACGATGCCGGCCACCGGAGGCAAGCCTTCCAGCAAGGCCGGAGCCCTGCCTGTCTGCACCAGCACGCCCAGCAGCACCAGCACCGCGCCCGAAGCGCGCACCGCCTGCAGCAGGAAGAATCGCCGCATTGCCTGATCCTGGGCCTGATCCTGGGCCTGATCCCGGGCCGAATCCTGAGCCGGATCGCTCATTTGATGGCTCCCAGCAGCGCGCGCAGTTCGGCAATGCTCGTCGCCACCGCTTCGGCGCCCGCCTCGAACAGTTCTTCGGTCTCGTGGTAGCCCCAGTCGACCCCGATGCCGCGCACCCCTGCGTTGCGGGCCATGACGATGTCGTAGACGGTGTCGCCGATCATCGCCGTGCGATGCCGGTCCGCGCCCGCGTCCGCGATGCATTGTTCGATCATCGAAGGGTCGGGTTTCGAAGGATGCCGGTCGGCCGTCTGCAACGACACGAAGTGGCGGGTCAGGCCATGCGTCGCAAGACAATGCGCCAGTCCCCGGTCCGACTTGCCCGTCGCCACGGCAAGCTGCCAGCCCTCGGCCGCCAGTTGCTCTACCAGTCCAGCGATGCCTTCATAGAGCGGCTCGGCCACGGCGCCCGCCGCCCTGCGCGCGCGGAAGGCATCCTTGTACAGCTCGGTCAGGCTGGCATGGTCCTCATGCGCGCCTGCGGGGTGAAGCTGGCGCATTGCCTCGTGCAGCGAAAGCCCGACCACCCGTCGCGTCGCGTGGCGTTCGGGCGGGACAAGCCCGGCTGCGGCAAACGCCGCGTCCATCGCCGCGCAGATGTCGGCCTGGCTGTCGACCAGCGTGCCGTCGCAATCGAAAATCGCCAGTCTCATCGCAGGGTCCTCACGGCACCAGCCTCCGCATCAGTTCGGCAATCGCCGGCGAACCTTCGGCCTCGAGCCCCGCCGCGACGCGGGCGCGCTCGTCCGCGCCCTTGTTCTGCGAAAGCTTGAAGGTGGGGCGCCAGGCCATGATTTCCAGTTCGAAGCCGACGATGGCGCCCATCAGCTTGCGCAGCGTGTCGGGCGGGGTCTTGTCCATTGTCCAGGGCTCGCCCTCGACGATCCGCGCCTCGTTCGTTGCCGAAAGGGTTTCCAGCAGCGCCTCCAGCCCGTCCTGGTCCATGCGCCGCACGCGGCCTTCGAGTTCGAGCGCGACGTAGTTCCACGTCGGCACCTGCGCCGCGTCGGCGTACCAGCGCGGGCTGACATAGCCGTCCGGCCCGTTGATCACGACCAGCGCGGTCGCGCCATCGATATGGCGCACCAGCGCGTTGCCCCGGGCAAGGTGGAATTGCACCGCGCCGTCGCCGGTGTAGTGCAGCGGCACATGCGCCACCCGGGGGCCGTCTGCGGTCGCCGCGAAGACCATGCCGAACCCGATCTCGGCAATCAGCGCTTCCAGCAGCGCCCGGTCTTCATGGCGAAACGCGGGATTGGGATGCATCAGCCCCCCTTGGCCTTGGGCGGACCAGCGGGCTTGCGCGGCGCGGCGGCGCGCGCGGGCTTGCCCCCGGCCGTCGTCCTGGCTGCCGGCTTCTTCGCCCCCGGCTTCGCGCCGGACTTCGCAGCAGCAGGCTTTCCGGCAGCAGGCTTGGCCCCGGCCTTGGGAGAGGCCCGCTTGCCCGTCGGCTTGCGCGAGGTGCCGCCGTCGACGCGCTTGCGACGCTCGCCCCGGCGTTCCTTGCGGTACTCCTTGGCATGCGCCTTGGCCGCGCGCTTCTGCTCGGTCTTCTCGTCGACCAGCTTGACCGGCTCGAGCGGCAGGTCGCCTTCTTCCTCGTGGAAGCCGAGGCTCGCCATGCTCGCCGCGAAGTGCGCGGGCAGCGGCGCGGTCACGTCGATCATGTCGCCTTCGGGATGCTCGATCCTGAGGCGCCGGGCGTGGAGGTGCATCTTGCGGCTGATCGATCCGGTCAGGAACGCCGCCTGCCCGCCATACTTGCCGTCGCCCACGATCGGGTGCCCGATGGCAGCCATGTGCACGCGAAGCTGGTGGGTGCGCCCGGTCAGCGGCTGTAGCTCGACCCACGCGGCGGCATTGCCCGCGCGGCTGATTACCCGGTAGCGGCTGCGGGCAGACTGGCCCTGGCCGCTTTCGTCGACCATCATCTTCTCGCCGCCGGTGCCCGGCTGCTTGGCCAGCGGCAGTTCGATCAGGCCGTCCTTGACGTCGGGCACGCCGACGACCAGCGCCCAGTAGATCTTGCGCGCCGACCGGCAGGAGAAGCGCTTGGAAAAGAATGCCGCGCTGCCCGGCGTGCGCGCGATGAGCAGGACGCCAGAGGTGTCCTTGTCGAGCCGGTGCACCAGCCGTGGGCGCGCTTCGCCCTCGTTGACATAGGCGTCGAGCAGGCCGTCGACGTGCTCGTGCGTGCCACTGCCGCCTTGCGTCGCAAGGCCCGGCGGCTTGTTGAGCACGATGGCGGCGCGGTCCTTTTCCAGCACCATCGATTCGGCGAGCTGGATCTGTTCCTCGGTCAGCGGCTTGCGCGCGCGCTCGCCCTTGCCGGGGGTGCCGACGGGGGTCGCGTTGCCTGGCGGTACGCGCAGGATCTGGCCGGCCTCGAGCCGGGTGTCGACATCGGCCCGCTTGCCGTCGATCCGGATCTGCCCGGTCCGCGCCCAGCGCGATACCGTGGCAAAGCCGACCTGCGGCAGGTGGCGCTTGAACCAGCGGTCGAGGCGGGCCCCCGCATCGTCCTTGCCGATGGTGAACTGGCGGACCTGATCGTCCGGCATCTTGGCCCGGCTCATGCCACACCTCGCATGATCGAAAGGCCCAGGAACAGTCCGGTCACGCCCGCGACGACCGATCCGGCCGCATAGAGCGCCGCAAGGCCGATCGTCCCGCGCTGGACCAGCAGCGCCGTTTCCAGGCTGAACGCGGAGAAGGTGGTGAAGCCGCCGAGCACGCCGACGCCCAGCATCAGCCGCAGGGATTCGCCTCCACCGCTGCGGGCCAGCCATCCGGCAAGCACGCCCATCAGCAGGCTGCCGACGACGTTGATCGCGAAAGTGCCCCATGGAAACACGGCATTGGGTCCGGCGATCGCGGTGGCGAGGCGTCCGGCATGAAAGCGCAGCACCGCGCCGATGCCGCCGCCGATGGCGACGAAGGCGGTTGCCGTCAGGGAATTGGGAGAGTTCATGGGCAGGCCCTTAGACGGTTGCCCCATGAAATGCACGAGTTTGCTTGCCTTTGCCGCCCGATTTGGCTAGTGGCGCACCCGTTCGGGCCGGTCCTGCACGGATTCGGCACGTTTAGTATTTCCAGAATCAGGGTGACTCCCGCGCTTTCTGCGGGCTCTCGCCGACAGATTGAGGTGTAGCGGTTTATGCAGATTCTCGTTCGCGATAACAACGTCGACCAGGCTCTTCGTGCTCTCAAGAAGAAGCTGCAGCGTGAAGGCGTGTATCGTGAAATGAAGCTGCGTCGTCACTTCGAGAAGCCCTCGGAAAAGCGCGCTCGCGAAAAGGCTGCCGCCGTGCGCCGCGCCCGCAAGCTCGAGCGCAAGCGCCAGGAGCGTGACGGCGCGAAGTAAGCCCGGGCGGAGCGGCAACGCTCCATCTGGCTACTTGCCGACAGCGCCCGCTTGGGCCAAGAGGGCGCCGAACTCCGGCGCCCTTTTTCGTGCGTCGGTGTCCTAGTTGAGTACGTTCAGGCCATTCGAATCATCCGGTGCGATTCGCCCGAATCGCGCTTCAGGGGGAAAGCATGTCGGAAATCACCCGCGTTCCGCTCCAGCCCATCGCCAAGGGCTCCATCGGCAAGATCTGGCTCGGCGTGATCGTCGCCGTGCTCATCGGCTCGGGCGTTGCCTATGGCACCCGCTACAAGGGCGTCGTGGTTGAAACGGTGAAGGCCGGCGCTGGCGCCTCGCCGACGAAGAGCGACGTCGCGCTCATCAACTATGTCGGCCGCCTCGCCAACGGCAAGGAATTCGACCGCGGAGAGCGTGCGGTCCTGCCGCTCGAAACCGTGATCCCGGGTTTCACCGAAGGCCTCGCCAAGATGCAGAAGGGCGGCAAGTACGTCCTCGAGATCCCGGCCGAAAAGGCCTACGGCGCCGAGGAAAAGCGCAACCCGCAGACCGGAGAGGTGGTCATCCCCGCCAACTCCGACCTCGTGTTCGAGATCGAACTGATCGACTTCAAGAGCGCCGCCGAGCTTGAGCAGCAGCGCATGATGCTCGAACAGATGCAGAAGATGCAGGGCGGCGCCGGCGCGGCTCCCGGCGGGGCGCCCATGCCGATGCCGCAGGGCGCTCCGCAACCCTGACAGGCGCCGGGCGCCCTTCGGGGCGGCCTCGGCTTGAAGCACGCCGCGCGCTCTGGTAGCGCGCGGCGTTCCTTTTTCCCGCTTTCGCTTCTCCTGGGAGAGTATTCGCCCATGTCCGTAGATACCGCCACCGTGGCGAAGATCGCCTCGCTGGCCCGCATCAAGGTTTCCGAGGCCGAGCTTGGCGCGATGGTCCCCGAACTCAACGGCATCCTCGCCTGGGTCGAGCAGCTCGGCGAAGTCGACGTGACCGGGATCGAGCCGATGACCGCCGTCATCCCCAACAAGCAGCGCCTGCGCGACGACGTGGTCAACGCCGACCCGCTGACCGGCGGCGACATGCGCGATGCCGTCCTGGCCAACGCGCCCGCCCCCGAACACGGCTTCTTCGGCGTGCCCAAGGTGATCGAATAATGACCAATCTTACTGATCTCGGCATTGCCGCCATCCGCGATGGCGTGGCGCGGGGCGATTTCACCGCGACCGAAGTCGCCACCGCGTTCAACGCGGCGGTCGAGGCGGCGCAGCCCGCGCTCAACGCCTTTATCGTCACCACACCGGAAGAGGCGTTGGAAGCCGCCGGGAAGGTCGATGCCGACCGCACCGCCGGAAGGCCGCTGGGCAAGATGGCGGGCGTGCCGATCGGCATGAAGGACCTCTTCGCGACGCGCGGCACCCAGACCACCGCCGCCTCGAAGATCCTCGAAGGCTTCATGCCCGAGTACGAATCGACCGTTTCGCAGAAGCTGTGGGATGCCGGCGCGGGCATGCTCGGCAAGCTCAACCTCGACCAGTTCGCGATGGGCTCCTCGAACGAGACCAGCGCTTTCGGCAACGTGATCTCGCCGTGGCGCCGTCCGGGCGACACCGCGCCGCTCGCGCCCGGCGGATCTTCGGGCGGGTCGTCCTCGGCGGTCGCCGCACGCATCGCGCCTGCCGCCACCGGCACCGACACCGGCGGTTCGATCCGCCAGCCCGCCGCGTTCACCGGCATCTCTGGCATCAAGCCGACTTACGGGCGTTGCTCGCGCTGGGGCATCGTCGCCTTCGCGTCCAGCCTCGACCAGGCCGGCCCGATGGCCCGCGACGTCGCCGATTGCGCGATCATGCTCGAAGCCATGGCCGGTTTCGATCCCAAGGATTCCACCAGCCTCGACATGCCCGTCCCGGAATGGACCGCGAACCTCGATCCCGACATGCGCGGCAAGAAGGTCGGCATCCCTCGCGAATACCGGCTCGACGGCATGGACCCCGACGTTGCCAGGTCGTGGGAAGACGGCATCGCATGGCTCAAGGATGCGGGCGCCGAGATCGTCGAGATCAGCCTGCCCCACACGAAGTACGCGCTGCCCACCTACTACATCATCGCCCCGGCAGAGGCGTCCTCGAACCTCGCCCGCTACGATGGCGTGCGTTACGGCCTGCGCGACCTTCCGGAAGGCGCGGGCCTCCAGGACATGTACGCCGCCACCCGCGCCGCCGGGTTCGGCCCCGAGGTGAAGCGCCGCATCCTGATCGGCACCTACGTGCTCTCGGCCGGTTTCTACGACGCCTACTACACCCAGGCGCAGAAGGTCCGCACGCTGATCAGCCACGACTTCACCAATGCCTTCCGCGAAGTCGACGTGATCCTCGCGCCGACCGCGCCGTCCTCGGCCTTCGCGCTGGGCGAGAAGAGCGCCGATCCGCTGGAGATGTACCTGAACGACGTGTTCTCGGTCCCGGCCAGCCTGGCCGGCCTCCCGGCGATGTCGGTCCCGGCTGGGCTCGACCGCAACGGCCTCCCCCTCGGCCTCCAGGTCATCGGCCGCGCCTTCGACGAACAGGGCGTCCTCAACGCGGGCCTCGCCCTCGAACAGCGCGCCCGGTTCTCCGCCCGTCCGGCAAAGTGGTGGTAAGATGAGCGAATATCGTATCCAGGGCGCAACCGGCGAATGGGAGGTCGTGATCGGCCTCGAAGTCCATGCGCAGGTCACTTCCAACGCCAAGCTGTTCTCGGGCGCGGCCACCGCGTTCGGCGCCGAGCCGAACACGCAGGTCAGCCTTGTCGACGCGGCGATGCCGGGGATGCTTCCGGTGCCCAACCGCGAATGCATCCGCCAGGCGGTGCGCACCGGCATGGCGATCAACGCGCAGATCAACAAGTGGTCGCGCTTCGATCGCAAGAACTACTTCTACGCCGATCTTCCGCAGGGCTACCAGATCAGCCAGCTCTACCACCCCATCGTGGGCGAGGGCAGCATCGAGGTCCAGCTCGACGACAAGAACCCGGAAAGCCTCAAGACCATCGGGATCGAGCGCATCCACGTCGAGCAGGACGCCGGCAAGCTGATGCACGACCAGCACCCGACGATGTCCTACGTCGACCTCAACCGCTCGGGCGTGGCGCTTATGGAAATCGTCAGCCGTCCGGACATGCGCTCGCCGGCAGAGGCGGGGGCCTACCTGTCGAAGCTGCGCACGATCCTGCGCTATGTCGGCAGTTGCGACGGCAACATGGACCAGGGCTCGATGCGCGCCGACGTCAACGTTTCGGTCCGCCGCCCGGGGGAGCCTTTCGGCACCCGCACCGAGACCAAGAACGTCAACTCGGTCCGCTTCGTGATGGCCGTTGTCGAACAGGAGGCCAAGCGCCAGGTTGCCTTGATCGAGGACGGCGGCACGGTGGTGCAGGAAACGCGGCTCTACGATCCCGACCGCAACGAGACCCGCTCGATGCGCTCGAAGGAAGATGCGCACGATTATCGCTACTTCCCCGATCCCGACCTCCTGCCGCTCGAACTCGACGACGCCTTCCTCGAGGAATGCCGCGCAAGCTTGCCCGAGTTGCCCGATGCCAAGCGCCATCGCTACGAGACCGCGCTCGGTCTTTCGGCCTACAACGCGGGCGTGCTGACGGCTGACGTCGAGACCGCGCGCTGGTTCGAGGCGCTGCTCGCCGAGACCGCCGCGAAGGCGAAGAAGCCGGAAGCCGAGGTTGCCAAGCAGGCGGCCAACTGGCTGATCTCCGAACTCTTCGGTGCGCTCAACAAGCTTGGCGCGAGCCTTGAAACCTCGCCGGTCACCCCGGCGGCGGGCGCGGAACTCCTCGCCCTGATCGCCGACGGCACGATTTCGGGTTCCATCGCCAAGCAGGTGCTGGAAAAGATGCTCGAGACCGGCGACGGCGCCGCCGCCATCGTCGAGCGCGAAGGCCTCAAGCAGACCTCCGACACCGGCGCGATCGAAGCCGCCATCGACGGCATCCTCGCCGCCAACGCCGACAAGGTCGGGCAGTACAAGGCAGGCAAGGAAGCCCTGTTCGGCTTCTTCGTTGGCCAGACGATGAAGGCCATGCAGGGCAAGGCCAACCCCGGCGTGGTCAACGAACTGCTGCGCAAGAAGCTGGGGTAATTGCCGAGGCGCGGGTAGCCTGCAATTGTAAAGGGGCGACTGTTTGATATAATAGTCGCCCAATATAGAGGGGGCTCTAGTGCGTAAAATACTGGCTGCAGCGCTGTTGGCGTCGGCGTTTCCTGGATATTCGGTTGCCTTCGCAAAGGCCCAGAGTGGCGCTGTTGAATCCCCGAATACCCTCACGCACGGCATGGTGCAGATGACCGTTCGGGTTGGCGTGACGACCCAAGCGGAAATTCTTGAGACGTTCGGTGGCCCGAACATCACTTCCATTGATGGCACCGGTCAGGAAATGTGGGTCTACGATCGCCAAGCCACCGTCTCCACCGACAGTTCTTCGGGATTTTCCATCGGGATGCTGCTTGGCGCTGGTGGAGGGTCGGTTGGCGGCGGAGCCGGTCTTGGCTTTGGCAAGAAGAAGTCAAAATCCGAGCAAACATCACGCTCGATGACCCTGATCATTAAGTTCGACAAGAACAGGGTTGTTTCTGACTTCCGGAGCCGTAGTAGCTCTTTCTAAACTTGGGGGGTGCCTGTGAGGTTTATTCGCGCGGCTGTGTTTGCCGTTTCTCTTTCGTCGCTCGCGGTGGCAGCACCGGCAATCGCAAAGAAAGAGACTCTCTCGGCTCTGCAGGTCCAGGAGATGCAGAGCCATGAAGTCGAAGCAACCAAGGAAATTACGTTTTCCTCGGTAATGTCCGTATTGCAAGATTCAGGATACCGAATCAACTCGGCTGATAAGGACACAGGCCTGATCACAGCGACTGCTTCGACTGCATCGAAGACCACGTGGTTGCCTTTTGTCGGCTTTGGCCGCTCGAAGAAGACGCCTGTCGTATCAGCTTATATTGAGCAGTACGGTCCGGCCATGACCAAGATTCGTTTGAATTTTGTAATGGTGAAGGCATCTGCGAACACTTACGGTTCCAATGAGGACGAGGAGCCCATTCTCGATCCGTCGGTCTATCGCGACACCTTTGAAAAGATCGATCAGGCGGTTTTCATCAGATCGGCTGCGCAAACGCCTGCGCCGGCGTCCGCATCGACCACTGCCACTGCGACGAACTGAAGATCATATTCTGCCAATTTGGTACAAGATACGCTCGACTGCACCAAGTTGTTAAGTTGATTTAGCCCCTTCTTCACCTTGGAAGGAGGGGCTAATGGACCATTTAATCCCCCCGCGATTTCTCATCCTGTTTGGGGCGGTAACTTTGGCCTCATCCGAAGTTCACGCATCACCTGTTCGCTTCGCGGTGGATTTCCCTTTGAGTCAGAGCATCGGTCCGCTCAGAGCGGGACAGTTGTGCATGCCGAGAGGGGCGTTGCGTGGCACCGATCTGGTCCGCGATGATCGAGAGTTCGCGCTTCTTGTCAGGCAGACGTTGGATGACAGGGCTAGTCGCGGTCTCCCGTCGTTAGGTGACGGGGCAGCGCCTTTGATTGAACTTCACCTCCATTCCGCCAACGTAAAGCTTTGCGCAAAGTCGTGGGGAATGTTCGGAATGGGGGACACCAAATCGCTGAGTGGTGACGCCGATTTTACATTTACGTGGAGGCTGGCCAGCGGGGGGCGGTCTCTCAACGTCGAGAAGGTGGAGCTTAGGCCAAAATCGAAAGATCGGGTCACCGGCCCGATGATTTTGCGCTTGGCACTAGAGAACGTTCTGGAACGAGCAGCGAAGTCAGCCTTGGTTCAATAAGTCGGGCGGGTGCGGGGCATTTGCCCCGTACCCTGCCTTTCGCTCACCCCCGCGTCCCGTTCATCGGGAAGGTGCCGAACATGCCGGCAGTCACTGTGCCGGACAGCGTGTCGCCCTCGACCGTCGCCTTGCACTCCAGCGTCATCGGCATCGGCACGGTCATCTTCATCTGCCAGGTCAGGGTATTGCCGTCGACCTTGCCGTTCTCGACTTCCATCGAGCCCATCTGGCCGCTGTTGCTGCCGGTGAAGGTGTCGCCGTCGACGTTGACGGTGAACGTGCTGGTCTGGTCGCCCATCGGGGTCTTGGTCACGCAGGTGTAGGTGCCGGCAACGGACATGGATGCTCTCCCTTTGTGGTCGTTGGCGCGAGTTTATCTACAAACGTGTCAATAGCAAGGCGGTGCGCCGCTTGCCCCTTCCCGGTCGGGGAAGGGGCGCGCATGGCCTATTGCGGCGCGGCCATTTCCTCGACCGGCAGGCCGAACGTGTCGAGCTGGGGCCGGACCTTGGCGGCGTCGCCCACGACGACCCACACCATGCCCTCGCTGCCGATCTTGTCGCGGAAGGCCTTGTCGGCTTCGGCAACGGTCATCTTGCCATAGCGGTCGGCCAGCGTTTCGTACCAGTTGTCCGGGCGCTTGTAGTTGACCACCTTGGCCATGCCGTCGAGTACCGCGGCGCTCGTCTCGAACATGCCGGGCAGTTCGCGGGCGCTGCCCTTGGTCGACCAGTCCAGCTCTTCCGCGCTCACCCCCTTCGTGCTGGTGAACTGGTCGATCTCGCGCTTGATCTCGACCAGCGCATCGCCGGTGCGGTCCGCCTGGACCGGGGCGATGACCTGGAAGCGAACCCGGTCGAGCGGTTCGGAAACCCCGTTCCAGGTGCCATAGCTCCAGCCCTTGTTCTCGCGCAGGTTCATGTTGATGCGGCCGAGAAAGTTGCCGCCGAGAATGTCGTTGGCGGTGCCCAGCGCGACGAGATCGTCCGTCCCCTTCGCGTCGATCACCTTGCCCGCCATGATGAACGACTGCGGCGAGCCGGGCCGGTCGACCAGGATCACCCGCGACTTCGACGGCGCGACGGCGGCGGAGAAGTCCTTGACCGGACGGGCCATGCGGTTGGCCTTCCAGTCCCCGAACGAGGTGTCGAGCATCTTGACCACGGCATCGAGCGTGGTGTCGCCGACCACGAAGATGCGCGCGGTATCCGGGCGGAACCAGCGTGCGTGGAAGGCCAGCAGGTCCTCGCGCGTCAGCTTCTTCACCACGTCCGGATCGCCCGAGCCGCTGGGCGGGAAGGCATAGGGGTGGCTGCCGTAGATGGCCGGGACCAGCACGCGCGAGGCGAGCGCCTGCGGGTTCTTCATCTCGGCGGCGATGCCGGCGAGTTGCTGGGTGCGCACGCGCTCGATCTCGGCCGGGGCAAGCGCAGGCCGGCGCACGATGTCGGCGAGCAGGCCGAGCGACGGGGCGAGGTTGGGGCCGAGCGCGTCGAGCTGGAACGAGGTCAGGTCGCTCGTCGCCGAAAGCGAGATCGCGGCGCCCAGCCGCTCGCGCTCGCGCGCCAGGGCCGAACTGTCGAGCTTCTGCGTGCCTTCGTCCATCAGGCTCAGCAGCAGCGATTCGGTGCCCAGCGCCGACTTGGGATCGGCGGCGTAACCTGCATCGAAGCTGACGCGGACCGAAACGGTCGGCACGGCAGTGCGGCGCGCGAAATAGACCGGGATGCCGTTCTTCAGCGTCGCCCGCTCGATCACGGGGAAGTCGAGCGGGGCCAGCTCGCCCACCGCCGGCAGCTTCGAGCGGTCCGCAGGCGCCACGGACGAGACCGGCGCGCCCTTGGCCGGAAGGTCAGGGTCACGGAAGTAGGCGGGGCGGGCGCCGGTCGCGGTTTGGGTGTAGAACCCGCCGCGCGCCTCGCCGCCTTCGGTTCGCACGCCGGGTTCGACCGTCAGCGAGAAGGCTGGCCGCGTCAGCCACTTCTGCATGGCGGCGGCCACTTCGGTGGGCTTCATCGCGGCGATGCGGTCAAGCTCCTTGCGGTAGTGCTGGGGATCGCCGTTGTAGAGCAGGCCTTCGGCAAGGGTCGGCGCCTTGCCGCTGCCGCCGCCAGTGCGCTCCAGCCCGCGGATCTCGCCCGCCGTGGCCGAGGTTGCCGCGCGCAGCAGTTCGTCGGCAGTGGGGCCTTCCTTGATGAACTTCGCCATTTCCGCGTCGAGCGCTGCGGCGACCTTGGCCGGGTCCTGGCCGGGGACGACGTCGGCCCTGACCACGAACTGGCCGGCCTGCGCGAAGATCTCGGTGTCGGCCAGGACCGAGACAGCGACCTTCTGCTGGCGCACCAGCGCATCGTCGAGCCGCGAGGAGGCAAGCCCGCCGAGGACCGAGGCGGCAAGGTCGAGCGGCAGGTAGTCCGGATTGTCGAGCCCCGGCACCGCCCACATGCGATAGATGCGCGTGGTCGCGACCTGGTCCTTGATGGTCTTGGCGACGGGGGCCGGCAGGTTCGGCACCGGGGCGCTGACGGGCTTGATTGCGGGCCCCGGCTTGATCTCGCCGAACCACTTGCCGACCTTGGCCCGGGCGGTCGCCAGATCGATGTCGCCCGCCAGCACGAGGATGGCGTTGTTGGGGCCGTAGTGATCGGTGAACCAGCTCTTCACGTCGGCAAGGCTGGCCGAATCGAGGTCGGCCATCGAGCCGATGGTCGAGTGGTGATAGGGGTGGCCCGAGGGGTAGAGGTTCTCGAGCTGTTCGTATTCGACGAGGCCGAAGGGCTGGTTGTCGCCCTGGCGTTTCTCGTTCTGGACGACGCCGCGCTGGTTGTCGAGGACCTCCTGGGTGACTGCGCCGAGCAGGTGGCCCATGCGGTCCGATTCCATCATCAGCGCAAGGTCGAGCGCGCCGGTGGGGACGGTCTGGTAATAGTTGGTGCGGTCGAACCAGGTCGTGCCGTTCAGATCGGTCGCGCCGACCTGCTGGAGCGGCTGGAAGAAGTCGCCGGGCACGTTCTCGGTGCCGTTGAACATGAGGTGTTCGAACAGGTGGGCAAAGCCGGTCTTGCCCTTGGGCTCGTGCTTCGAACCCACCCCGTACCAGACCGATATCGCGACGACCGGCGCCTTGCGGTCGGTATGGACCAGTACGGTCAGTCCGTTGTCAAGCTTGAAGCTTTCGTAGGGGATCTGGACCTTGGCGACCAGTTCGCCGAGCGGCGCGGGCTTCGCTTCCTGGGCGGATGCGGGGAGGGTGACGGCAGTGGCGGCGGCAAGAGCAAGCAGGCTGGCGGAAATGGTACGCTGCATGGGGTTCCCGTTCGGATCGCGGCGACCGGTGCGAGGCCGCAAAGTTTGGCGGTAAAGTTCGGCGGTTGTTTCAGAGCACTGCTGCGATGAACAGCGGCAAAATGGTTTGCGTGGAAACTTTCTAGTGCCCATGTTCGCGCGCGTGCAAGGGGCGCGGTCCGAATGGGCAGGCACCGTTTGATCCATTTCGACGAACAACAAAGAGAGACCGATGAACGTCAAGCTGCTCGTTTCCGCCATGCTTCTCGCCTCGACCGCCGTGCCAGCGCTGGCGGAGGAACCGGTTTTCGATCCGCAGGCAGTGCGGGCCCACGTCACGTTCCTTGCCGACGATCTTCTGGAAGGCCGCGACACGGGTTCGCGCGGCTACGACATCGCCGCCAGCTACGTCGCCTCGCAGTTCGTCGCGATGGGTCTGAAACCCGCGGGGCCTGACGGTTCCTTCTACCAGAAGCTGACCGTGCGCGAGGCGCGGCTCGATGGCGCGCCGAAGCTGGCGCTGAACTATGGCGGCAAGGAGACGGTGCTGTCCGATACGGCCCAGGTGCTGGTGCGGCCGAGCCTGACCGACAAGGCGGTCGCGGTGGATGCGCCGCTGGTCTTCGCCGGCTTCGGCTTCGACCGTCCGGACCTCGGCTTCGACGACTACAAGGGGCTGGATGCCAAGGGCAAGATCGTGGTCGTGCTCTCGGGCTTTCCCAAGGGCACGCCGAGCGAGCTTGGCGCGCATCTCAATTCGGAAAAGGCGGTCATGGCGATGAAGCGGGGCGCGATCGCGGTCATTACCGTGCCGACCACCGAGGACAGCGCGCGCCGCCCGTGGGACAAGCGCGTCGCCATGTCGGACGGCCCGGCCAAGGGCTGGGTCGGCGCCGACGGCAAGGCCTTTGCCCGCGCGACCGGGATCAGAGGCACGGCGACGCTCAATCCCGATGCCGCCGCGCCGCTCTTCGCCGCCTCGGGCAAGCCGCTGGCGAGGGTCCTGGCCGAGGCGAACCGCAAGGGCGGCCGGCCCAGGGGCTTTGCGTTGAAGGCCAGGGCCAGCCTCTCGTTCGCCAATGTCTGGAAGGACGTGACCAGCGAGAACGTGGTCGCGGTCCTGCCGGGAAGCGACGACAAGCTGGCGGGCGAGTTCGTCGGCATGACCGCTCACCTCGACCACATCGGCATTCACGGCAAGGGCGAGGACACGCTGCACAACGGCGCGATGGACAACGCCTCGGGCGTGGCGACCATGCTGGAGGTGGCCAGGGCGGTTGCGCGAGACCGCCCGCGCCGCTCGGTCATGTTCGCGGCGCTCACCGGTGAGGAGGGCGGGCTGATCGGCTCGGACTACCTTGCGCGCAATCCGCTGGTGAAAGGCGAAGTGGTCGGCCTCGTCAACTTCGACATGCCGGTGCTGACCTACATGTTCTCCGATGTCGTCGCGTTCGGGGCGGAGAACTCCACGATGGGGCCGGTGGTGGCAGAGGCCGCGAAGAAGGCGGGGATCAAGCTTTCGCCCGACCCCATGCCGGAAGAGGGCCTGTTCACCCGTTCGGACCACTATCGCTTCGTCCAGCAGGGCGTGCCGGCGGTGTTCATGATGACCGGCTTCGAAGGCCCCGGCGAGAAGGCGTTCCGCGACTTCCTGAAGACCAATTACCACCAGCCGAGCGACGACTTGAAGTTGCCGTTCAACTGGGAAGCGGGCGCGCTTTTCGCCAAGGTCAACTACTACACCGTGCTGGGTCTCGCGAACGGCGACGAGCGGCCCCGGTGGTACGCCGGCAGCTTCTTCGGCAAGGAGTTCGCGTCGGGCGCGGCGAAGGCGGCCGATCCGGCGAAGTAGGGGGGGCTGATATCTTCGTCATTGCGAGCGGCTCCGCCGCGCTCGCAATGACGAATGGTTCTGGTTCAAACCCCCTTGCGCTTGGTCAAGGAACCGCTTCTGTCGAGGGGTATAGCTTTTTCGTCACCGCAGCACTTGTGTTGCGAAAAAGTCACACCATGTCTTGCGCAACAGGAGGACACTCGATCTTATGAACCTCGAGAAATTCACCGACCGCGCCAAGGGCTTCCTGCAGGCCGCGCAGACCGTTGCGATCCGCATGAACCACCAGCGGATCACGCCCGACCACATCCTCAAGGCCCTGCTGGAAGACAGCGAGGGCATGGCCAGTGGCCTGATCCAGCGCGCGGGCGGCAATGCCGCCCTGGCGCAGACCGAAGTCGACAAGGCGCTGGCGAAGATCCCGGCGGTGTCCGGTTCGGGTGCCCAGGCGACGCCGGGGCTCGACAACGATGCCGTGCGCGTGCTCGATTCCGCCGAGCAGATCGCGGCCAAGTCCAACGACAGCTTCGTCACCGTCGAGCGCATGCTCGTCGCGCTGACGCTCGCCACCACGACGTCGGCGGGGCAGGCGCTCAAGGCCGCGAACGTGACCGCGCAGGCGCTGGAAGCGGCGATCACGCAGCTTCGCGGCGGTCGCACGGCGGACAGCGCGAGCGCGGAAAACGCCTATGACGCGATGAAGAAGTACGCGCGCGACCTGACCGAGGCGGCGCGCGAGGGCAAGCTCGACCCGGTGATCGGCCGTGACGAGGAGATCCGCCGCACCGTGCAGATCCTCGCCCGGCGCACCAAGAACAACCCGGCGCTGATCGGCGAGCCGGGCGTTGGCAAGACCGCGATCGCCGAAGGCCTCGCGCTGCGCATCGCCAATGGCGACGTGCCGGATTCGCTGAAGGACCGCCGCCTCATGGCGCTCGACATGGGTTCGCTCATTGCCGGTGCGAAGTATCGCGGCGAGTTCGAGGAGCGCCTGAAGGCCGTGCTCGACGAGGTGAAGGGCGCGGAAGGCGAGATCATCCTGTTCATCGACGAGATGCACACCCTGATCGGGGCGGGCAAGAGCGAGGGCGCGATGGACGCGGGCAACCTGCTCAAGCCAGCCCTGGCGCGCGGCGAACTGCACTGCATCGGCGCGACGACGCTGGACGAGTACCAGAAGTACGTCGAGAAGGACCCCGCGCTGCAGCGGCGGTTCCAGCCGGTATTCGTGGGCGAGCCGACCGTCGAGGACACGATCAGCATCCTGCGCGGCATCAAGGACAAGTACGAGCTGCACCACGGCGTACGCATTGCCGACAATGCGATCGTGGCTGCGGCGACGCTTTCGAACCGCTACATCTCCGACCGCTTCCTGCCCGACAAGGCCATCGACCTGATGGACGAGGCGGCGAGCCGCATCCGCATGGAAGTGGAAAGCAAGCCCGAGGAAATCGAGAAGCTCGACCGGCGCATCATCCAGATGAAGATCGAGGAGATGGCGCTTGCGAAGGAGACCGACCAGGCGTCGAAGGACCGGCTGGCGACCCTGCGCGAGGAACTGGCGAACCAGGAGCAGCAATCGGCCGAGCTGACCACCCGCTGGCAGAACGAGCGCGACAAGATCGCCGCCGAGGGCAAGGTCAAGGAAGCGCTGGATGCGGCGCGCAGCGAGCTGGAGGTGGCGCAGCGCAACGGCGACCTGGCGAAGGCCGGCGAGCTTGCCTATGGCCGCATTCCCGAGCTTGAGCGGCAACTGGCCGAAGCGCAGGGCGTGAGCCAGAACGCGATGCTGCGCGAGGAAGTGACCGCCGAGGACATCGCCGCCGTCGTCAGCAAGTGGACCGGCGTGCCCGTCGACCGGATGATGGAAGGCGAGCGCGAGAAGCTGCTGCACATGGAAGAGGCGCTGGGCAAGCGCGTGATTGGTCAGAAGGATGCGGTGCTGGCCGTGTCCAAGGCCGTCCGCCGGGCCCGCGCGGGGCTTCAGGACCCGAACCGTCCGCTGGGCAGCTTCCTGTTCCTGGGCCCCACGGGCGTGGGCAAGACCGAGCTGACCAAGGCGCTGGCGGGCTTCCTGTTCGACGACGACAACGCGATGGTGCGCATCGACATGTCCGAGTTCATGGAAAAGCACTCCGTCAGCCGGCTGATCGGCGCGCCTCCGGGCTATGTCGGTTACGATGAAGGCGGCGTTCTGACCGAAGCAATCCGCAGGCGGCCCTACCAGGTCGTGCTGTTCGACGAGGTCGAGAAGGCGCACTCGGACGTGTTCAATGTGCTGTTGCAGGTGCTCGACGACGGGCGCCTGACCGATGGGCAGGGCCGCGTGGTGGACTTCACCAACACGCTGATCATCCTGACCAGCAACCTCGGCAGCCAGTACCTCGCCAATCTGGAGGAGGGGCAGGACGTGCAGAGCGTCGAGCCGCAAGTCATGGACGTCGTGCGCGCTCATTTCCGGCCCGAGTTCCTCAACCGTCTGGACGAGATCATCCTGTTCCACCGGCTGGGCCACGAACACATGGCGCCGATCGTCGACATCCAGGTGGGCCGCGTGGCGAACCTGCTCAAGGATCGCAAGATCGTGCTCGACCTCACCGACGCGGCCAAGCGCTGGCTGGGACGGGTCGGCTACGACCCGGTCTATGGCGCTCGTCCGTTGAAGCGGGCCGTGCAGCGGTACTTGCAGGACCCGCTGGCCGAAAAGCTGCTGGGCGGCGAAGTGCCCGATGGCAGCACGGTGCGGATCGACGAGGGCGATGGGGCCCTGAGCTTCGTGATCGCATGAACGGGAAGGGGGCTGCTGCGGCGGCCCCTTTTTCGTTGGGCCGGGGCCCATGGATCGGCGGCACGGAAGCCCATCCGCTGGCGAGTGCGGACCCTTGCGCCTGTGGCAGGACAGATCGCGCGACCGGCGCGGCGCCGTGCATGGCGCGCGCGGGGAGGGCGCGTACCGGTTGGGCGAGTGGCCGGAAGGGCGGTACGCCCCCGTTCCGGCGCAGCCTTGTGGATCGGGCGAGGGACGGCAACGGACGGCGGCTCGCATGCGGCCCGTTCCCTGGCGGCTTGCGGGGAGAGGACGGCGGATCACGTGACCGGGGATCATGCGATAGGGCCGTCCCGGGCCCGCAAGGATGGCTGGGCTGCTGCAAGGGCGGCCCGGTGTCCTTCGTCCGCGGCACTGGCGGTTGCTTGCCCGGGGCTGGGCGTGACGCCCTGCATCGAACCCGAGAGCGCACTGCCACGCCGGTCACGCCGGGGCCTTCGCGATGCGTCGGCCACCGAAGGAAAGAAGCGGGGTGGCCTGTTGCCCTCTCCTGACCTGTGGGTGGAGCGTTTAACCTATTTGGTTTGTTTTGTCAAGGGGGCGACATTTGGATTGGCGTGGCAGGGGGAGATTGCGCTCCGGTTCGGGGGCGGTAGTCTCTGTCCCATGCTGCGCTATCTGCTTCCGCTTGTCGCCCTGATCCCTGCAACCGCCAGTGCCGAGACGCTTTACGTGCGTGCCGGGCGGCTGGTCGACCCCGAGGCGGGCAAGGTGCTGACGGGCCAGGTGCTCACGGTCGAGGACGGGCGGGTTGTTTCGGTGCAGGGGGACGGGCCGTTGCCGCAAGGGGCGAAGGTGGTGGACTGGTCGGGGTTTACGGTCCTGCCGGGGCTGATCGATTGCCATGTGCATCTGGCCGACGTGGAGCAATCGAACAACGTGGCCGAGCCGCTGCTCCATTCGGCGATGGAGATCGGGTTCATCGGTGCGAGGAATGCGAAGAAAACGCTGCTGGCCGGTTTCACCACGGTCCACGATGTCGGGAGTTTCCGCGCCTATGCCGACGTCGAACTGCGCAATGCGATCAACCGGGGAGATGTGCCGGGCCCGCGGGTGAGCGCGGTGGGGGCCTATGTTACGATCCCCGGCGGCGGGGGCGAGGTGACCGGGTTCGCGCCCGACGTGACGGTGCCGGCCGACATGCGCGCGGGCGTCGTGAACGATGCGGCCGACGTGACCCGCAAGGTCAATGCGCTGTTCCAGAACGGCGCGGATTCGATCAAGTTGATCGCGACGGGCGCGGTGCTGGCGCAGGGGACCGAGCCGGGGCAGATCGAGCTTTCGGGCGAGATGATGAAGGCGGCGGTGGACGTTGCCCGCCAGCGCGGATCATGGGTGACCGCCCATGCCCATGGTGCGGCGGGGATCAAGCTTGCCATCCAGTCCGGCGTCAAGGCGATCGAGCATGCGAGCCTGATCGACGACGAAGGGATCGCGCTGGCCAGGGCGCGGGGCGTGTGGCTCGACATGGATATCTACAACGGCGACTTCATTGCCGAGGTGGGCAAGCGCGATGGCTGGCCCGCCGACATGCTGCGCAAGAACGACGAGACGACCGAAGCGCAGCGGGAGGGCTTTCGCAAGGCGGTGAAGGCGGGCGTCAGGTTGAGCTACGGCACGGATGCGGGGGTCTTTCCGCACGGGCTGAACGCGCGACAGTTCAGGTACATGGTGCGATACGGGATGACGCCGATGCAGGCGATCCAGTCTGCGACGACCGTGGCGGCCGATCTGCTGGGGTGGAGCCGCGACGTGGGCGCGCTGTCGCCCGGCCACTATGCCGACATGATCGCGGTGGCGGGCGATCCGCTGGCCGACGTGAGCGTGCTGGAGAACGTCGCGCACGTGATGAAGGGCGGCGAGGTGGTGCGCTAAAAGGAGGGGGCGGCCTTGCGGGACCGCCCCCCAGGGGATTGCCGGCAGGGAGAGGGGCCAGCAGGGTCGGGTTACATGAGCTTCCAGGTGAAGGGCACGATCACCGCGGTCGCCCCGCCCGGCGGCGGAGGCACGGTTCCGGCGCGGGTCGGCATGGCGAGCGCTTCCTTGTCCAGCGACGTCGAGCCCGAGGCGGAAACCAGTTCCGTCCGCTCGATGGCGCCGCCCGCGCCGATGTAGACCTTGACGCGCGCTGTCCCTTCCTCGCCGCGCATCTGGGCCGTGCGGGGGTAGGTCTGCTTCGATGCGATGATGCGGCTTACCTGCTTCTGCCAGTCTGCGGCCTGCGCGAAGGCGGTGGTGGCCGAGAGCGCCAGCGCAGTTACGCCGAGAGCAAGTCGTGCAAATGTCTTCATGGCTTTACTTCCTTAGGTGCTGCTGGGTTTTCATGATCTGGATGTGGTGGTCAGAATTCCGACCAGTCGTCCTCGTCGAGCTTGACCGCTGCGCCGCCACGCGAAGGTGCCGCGCGGGCCGCCCGTGGCTTTGCCGGCGGGGGAGGCGGGGCCGGGGCCGGGGCCGGAGGCGGAGGCGGAGCGGCGACCGGGGCGGCGACCGGGGCGGCTGGCCGGGGGCGCTCATCGGCGATTGCCACCGGTTCGTACGAGGAGGGCGATCTCAAGGCCGGGGCTTCGTCGGAATCGTCGACCTGGGCCGCGTCGAACGCGTCGAAGGCGCCGAAGCCGGAATGACGGGCCGGGGCGGGCGCGTCTTCGAACCGGTCCTCCGCAGCCTGTCCGACCGTGGCGAGCCGGAAGCGCCCGAGCTGGTCGACCAGCGAAAGCGTTTCCGAGGCAAGGTTGCGGGTTCCGGCCGAGCTTTCCTCGACCATGGCCGCGTTCTGCTGGGTGAAGGCGTCCATCGAGCCGACCATGGCCGAGATGTCGGCAATGCCGGCGGCCTGCTGGCCTGCCGCTTCGGCGATCTCCTCGACCAGGGCCGAGACGGCGCTGACTTCGGTGACGATCTGACGCAGCGCCTCGCCGCTGGATTCCACCAGCGCGACGCCGCCGCTGATCTCGTCGGTGCTCTTGCCGATGAGGTCGCGGATCGAGCGCGCGGCATCGGCCGAGCGCTGGGCGAGCGCGCGCACTTCGGTGGCGACGACCGCGAAGCCCTTGCCGGCATCGCCCGCGCGGGCGGCCTCGACCCCGGCATTGAGCGCGAGCAGGTTGGTCTGGAAGGCGATGCCATCGATCACGCCGACAATCTCTGCCATCTCGCGTGAGCTGCTTTCGATGGAGCGCATGGCGGCGACCGCGCGGTTGGCGGTATCGCCCACGCTGTCCGCGGTGTTGCGCGCGACGGTCAGGCGCGAACTCGTCTGGCGCGCGTTGTCGGCGGTGGTCTTCACCGAGCCGGTGAATTCGCTGAGCGTGCGCGAGGTTTCGGCAAGCGAGGTGGCCTGCTGTTCGGTGCGCAGGGCAAGGTCCGTCGCGGCGCTGGCGATTTCGTCGGTGCCGAGCTTGATGGTGTTGCAGCCGTCGACGATCTTGCCGAGCACGCGTTCGAGCGAGGCGACGGCGGCGTTGTAGTCGACATGGAGCTTGGCAAGGGCGCCGCTGCCGTTCTCGGCCACGCGGAAGGTGAGGTCGCCTTCGGCCAGGGCGGTGAGGCCGCTACCGATGGCGTCGATGGTGACCTGCGTCTCGCGCGCGCGGGCCTTTTCTGTTTCGGCGCGGGCGTGATCGGAGGCGAAGACATCGCGGAACTGGTCGAGCGCGCGGGCCAGGCTGCCCAGCTCGTCGGTGCGGCCCAGGCCCGGAACGGCGATGCTGTGGTCGCCGGAGGTCAGGCGGACAACCGCTTCCGACATGTTGACGAGGGGGCGGGCGATGTTGCGCATGAGGAAGACGAGCAGGGAAAGCGCCGCGAGCAGGCCGAGGCCGATGATGCCGAAGGTGAAGGTCCGCGCCGAGGCGTAGATTTCCTCGCTCTGGGCGGAGACGGCATCCGCGGCCTTCTGGTTGACCTCGATCGCGGCGAGGATGGCGTCCTCGACGGCGTAGAAGGAATCGAGGCCTTCGCTGTTGTGCATGGCCTGTGCGCCGGCCTGGTCGCCCGAAAGCGCCATGGCCTGCATGGTCTGGTCCTGTTCAAGCAGGCGAGCCCATGATTCCCTGATCGTGGCGACCGCGCCCTTCTGTTCGGGCGTCGAAGCGAGCTTTTCGAACTGGGCCAGGCTGTCGTCGATGGCAGCCCGTGCGTTGCGCATGAGCTTCTGGCTGCGCTCCATCGCCGCCGGCGAGGTGGCGTTGAGCATCTCGTCCTGCTTGAGGCGGTATTGCGACGTGAAGGCGTGGATATCACCCAGCGTGGCTGCGGCGGGCATCCAGCGGTCCCGCTGCTCCGCCGCGATGACGTTGACTTCACCGATCTTCGATACGGCAAAGAGCCCCATGCCCGCCATCACCGCCAGAAGCAGCGCAAATGCGGATATGAACTTGGCCGAGATATTGAACTTGAACATTTTCATTCCCCGAAAGCCTGTCGGCACGCTGCCTGTCGTAGCGAGGGGAATGGAATCTTAGGTAAGGCTGGTGGCCCGTATTGGTGCGCAGTCGGGGTGCAAGGATTTTAACCAAGAGTATGACCGGCGGGCAACGCGACTTCGCCCCGATCGTCCCCCTGGCGGCGGGTCAGGATGGTAAACGGACGTCAATCGCCCAGCAGGTGCAGGGTAATGCGGCGCCGGTGGGGCGCCCTGCGGTGTTCGCAAAGGTAGATGCCCTGCCATGTGCCCAAAGCCGGGCGGCCGTCGATTACCGGCACGGAAAGGCTGACGCCGGTGAGCACGGACTTTAGATGGGCGGGCATGTCGTCCGGCCCCTCGTCGTCGTGCGCATAGGCCGCATCCTCCGGGGCGACGCGGTCGAGCCAGCGGACGATGTCGTCGCGCACTTCGGCGGCGGCGTTTTCCTGGACGGTGAGCGAGGCCGAGGTGTGGCGGCAGAACAGGGTGAGGAGGCCGGTATTCATCCCCTGCCCCGCAACCCAGCGGGTCACCTCGCGGGTGATTTCGTGCAGGCCCCGGCCGGGGGTGGGGATCAGGAGTTCGGTGGCGGATTGGCGCAATGTCATGCGCCAATCCATACCACGGATCAGTCGGCCCAGTAGAGCCGCATCGGATTGTCGACGAGGAGCTTGCGTTGCAGTTCCTCGGTCGGGGCGATGCGGGGGATCATGTCGACGAGATGGCCGTCGTCGGGGATCTCGGTGTCCATGTTGGGGTGCGGCCAGTCGGTCCCCCACAGGACCCGGTCCTGGTAGTCGGCAACGAGCGGCGCGACGGCATCGGCAAAGGCGTTCCACGGATCGCCCGCGCCGCCTTCCTTGATCGCGTCGAGCCGGTCGGGGCAGGTGGCCTTGAACCAGATGTCGTCGCGGCTGTTCAGGAAGTTGCGGAAGGCCTTCATGTCGGCGCCGTCGGGGCCCTGGCGGACATCGGGGCGGCCCATGTGGTCGATGACCAGCGGCACGGGGATCGCATCCATGAACGGACGCAGTTCCTCGAGGATGTCGGCCTCGAAATAGATCACGACGTGCCAACCCTTGGGCAGGCGCCGGGCGACTTCGAGGAACTTGTCCTTGGGCGCATCGTCGACGAGGCGCTTGAGGAAGTTGAAGCGGATGCCGCGGATGCCGCCTTCGTGGAGAGCCTGGAGGTCCGTCTCCGAGATGGCGGGATCGACGACGGCGACGCCGCGCGCCTTTCCGTTCGACCTGGCGATGGCATCAAGCGTGGCGGCGTTGTCGGTGCCGTGGCAGCTTGCCTGGACGATCACGTTGCGCTCGAAGCCGAGGTGGTCGCGCAGGGCGAAGAGCATGTCGGGGCCGGCGTCCTCGGGCAGGTACTTGGCCTTGGCCGAGAAGGGGAACTGCGCCATCGGGCCGAAGACGTGGCAATGCGCGTCGACCGCGCCCGGCGGCGGGGTGTAGCGCGGCTTCGACGGATTGGCGTGCCAGCTTACGATGCGGTTCTGGTCGGTCATGCGAATACTACTCCATCCATCAGCTTGCGCGCGGTGCGCAGCAGGGCGGCGGTGCGGACTTCGCCCTTGTCGTCCGTCTCGAGGACGCAGCTCATTTCCCCGGTCGGGTGTTCGACCGAGAGCAGCTTGCGGTTGCCCTCCGGGATCTCGGCAACCTCGGCGGCGGGGGAGCCGGGGATGAGGCAGGCGGTGGCGACGCTGACCGCGCCCAGTACGCCGATGGTCGCGTGGGCACGATGGGGGATGAAGCTGCGCACCGTCACCGCGCCGCCGTGCTTGGGAGGCGCGACGAGCATCATCTTGGGGACCGACTTTTCCTTGACGTCGCCGAGGTTCATCATCGGGCCGACAATCAGGCGGATCGCCTCGATCCTGGATTTCAGCTCGGTTGCATTGTCGAGCCAGTCGCGGTCCTCGTAGCCGGTGATGCCGAGGTCCTGCGCCTTCATCACCACGCAGGGCATGCCGTTGTCGATCAGGGTGACGGCAACGCCGTTCACCACGTCGACCGCGTTGCCGGTGGGCAGGAGCGCGCCGCAGGAAGAGCCGGCGGTGTCGCGGAATTCGAGCGGGACGGGGGCGTGCGAGCCGGGGACGCCGTCGATCTTCGCATCGCCCTGGTAGGTGACGTTTCCGCCCGGCGTGCTGACCGTTGCGACGGCGACTTGCCCTGTGTTCTCCATGTAGATCGCGACGCGGGTTTCATCGCCAGTGGCGGCGACAAGGCCGCGCTCGATGGCGAAGGGGCCGACGCCGGCAAGGATGTTGCCGCAGTTCTGCGCGTCGGTGACGATGGCCTGATCGACGAAGACCTGCAGGAACAGGTAATCGACGTCGATGCCGTCGCGGGTGGACTTGGCTACGACCGCGACCTTGCTGGTCAGCGGATCGGCGCCGCCCATGCCGTCGATCTGGACGGGATCGGGGCTGCCCATCATGGCGAGCAGGAAGGCGTCGCGCTGCGCGGTGTCCTGCGGCAGGTCGTCCTTGAGGAAATAGCCGCCCTTCGACGTGCCGCCGCGCATCCACATGCAGGGGGCTGAATGTGAACTCATGCCATTCGCTCCGTTCGTGTCGAGCCCTTCGTCCGGGCTCCTAATAAGCTTCCGGCCCGGGAGGCCGGAAGTCGAGACACCTGCGCGCCCGTGTCTCGACTTCGCTCGACACGAACGGTGGAGGGGCGATTGATGCCCCGCCTGTCCTCAGACGTACTTCAGGCCTTCCTTCTCGAGGCGTTCGCGCATCTTGTACATGTCGAGGCCGAGGACGCCGGCGGCGAGCTTCTCGCGCTTTTCGCCTTCGTTGGCTTCGCGGGCCTGCGCGGCCTTCAGCACTTCGGCAGCCTTTTCACGCGGGACCACGCACACGCCGTCGTCGTCGGCCACGATCACGTCGCCGGGGTTCACCAGCGCGTTGGCGCAGACCACGGGCACGTTGACGCTGCCGAGCGTGTTCTTCACCGTACCCTGCGCGTAGATTGCCTTGGACCAGACGGGGAACTGCATTTCGGTGAGGTCGCGCACGTCGCGCACGCCGGCGTCGATCACGAGGCCGCGGCAACCGCGTGCCTGTGCGCTGGTGGCGAGAAGGTCGCCGAAGTAGCCGTCCTCGCAAGGCGAAGTGGGGCCGAGCAGCAGGATGTCACCGGCCTGGAGCTGTTCGATCGCGACGTGGACCATCCAGTTGTCGCCCGGAGGGGCGCTGATGGTGACGGCGGAGCCAGCGATGCGCGCGCCGCGATAGATCGGGCGCATGTAGGAAGCGAGGAGGCCGGTGCGCCCCTGCGCTTCGTGGACGGTGGCGACGCCGCAGGCGGCAAGGCCGTCGATCACGGCTGGATCGGCACGCTCGATGTTCTGGACGACGATACCCGACATTTCCGGCTCCCGATGAAAGATCTTCGCGCGTTCCATGGAACTGCGGACCGCAGGGAACCAATGCATTGTTTGCCCCGGCCCATAAGGAAATGCTAAGTGATCAGGCATGGCCCTGCACGCGATCAACATCAGGCACATCGCCGCCTTCGCCGCAACGGTGCGCCACGGCAGCGTGACGCGGGCGGCGCGGGCGGTGAACCTGACACAGCCGGCGCTGACCCAGGCCATCGCGCGGCTGGAGGCTGACCTCGGCTGCGCGCTGTTCGAGCGCGGGCCCGCGGGCATGGCGCCGACCGAGCCCGCGCTGCTGCTGGCGCCGCGTGCCGAGGCCGCGATTGCCCATGTCGGTTCGCCGAGGGTGACGGGAACGCAGGTGCGGGCCTTTCTCGCGCTGGCTCGTGCAGGGTCCTATGCCGTGGCGGCGGAGGCGACGGGGCTGTCGTCGGCATCCTTGCACCGTGCGGTGGCGGATCTTTCGGTGGCGCTGGGGCAGCGGCTGGTGGACCGGCGCGGGCGTTCAGTCATGCTGACGCCAGCGGGCGAGCGGCGAGCACGCGGGTTCGGCCTTGCCATGGCGGAACTGCGCTCCGGCCTTGCCGAAGTTGCTGCGTGGCAGGGCAAGGCGGCGGGCCGCGTCGTCGTGGGAGCCATGCCGCTCAGCAGGGCGCGGTGGCTGCCCGCGACGATCCTGCGCTTCGCCGCCGCCTTTCCCGGAGTGGACGTGGCGGTGGTGGAAGGGAGCCACGCCGAGCTTTCCGGGCCGCTGCGCGATGGCGAAGTGGACCTGATGCTCGGCGCGCTTCGCGATGCGTCTTCGCTCGATGACCTGCGGCAAGAGGCGGTGTTCGAGGATCAGCCTGCGCTGGTAATGCGCAGCGGGCATCCCTTGCTGACGGGCGCGGTGGATGGGGCGGCGCTGGCGCGCTTTCCGTGGATACTACCCGCCAGCGACACGCCGCTGCGGCACTACTGGGAAGGCATGATGCGCTCCGCCGGGGCCGAGCCGCCGCACGTGGGGATCGAGTGCGGATCGGTGCTGACGGTTCGGCAATTGCTGCTGGGATCGGATGCGCTGACGCTGCTTTCCCCGGCGCAACTGGCGGTGGAACTGGATGCGGGCGTCCTTGCCACGCTGCCGCCGCCGGTGCCGGTCATGCGGACCATCGGCATCACTACGCGCGAGGGTTGGCGGCCGACCGCGCCGCAGGCGGCCTTCGCGGCCCTCCTGCGCGAAGTGGCCGCAGAAGGCTTTGCATAAATTTATACCTTGGGCGATGTTTGCATTTGTTCCTTTGGCGCGGCCGACGCAGGACCGCTGCCATGGAGAGCGTTCCTGAGTTCACAATCGCCCTGATCGGCTTCGGTGAGGCCGGGTCGACCTTTGCCAAGGCCGCCGGCTGGGAATCGGCCGCGCTGGCGTTCGACCTGCTGCCCGCGCGCCGCAAGGTGATGGAAGAGGCGGGCGTCGTTGCCTGTGCGACGGCCGAGGATGCGCTGTCCGACGCGGATATCGTGCTGTCGCTGGTCACGGCGGATTCGGCCTTGCCGGCGGCGCAGGACTTTGCCGACCTGCTCAAGGCGGGCGCGATCTGGTGCGACATGAATTCGGTGGCGCCCGATACCAAGCGTGCGGCGGCAAGGGCCATCGAGGCAGCCGGCGGGCGCTATGTCGACGTGGCGGTCCTGGCACCGGTGAACCCCGCGCGGATGAACGTGCCGCTGCTGATCTCGGGCCCCGATGCGACCGAAGCCGAGGCGCGGCTGCGCGCGGCAGGCTTTGCCAAGACGAGGGTGGTCGGCGACGAGGTGGGCCGCGCCAGCGCGATCAAGATGATCCGCTCGGTCATGGTCAAGGGCATCGAGGCGCTGACCGCCGAGATGATGCTGGCGGCGACCAGGGCGGGCGTGGTGGACGAGGTGCTGTCCTCGCTCGACGCCAGCGAGAAGCACGAGAGCTGGTTCGTGCGCGCGGAATACAACATCGAGCGGATGACGACCCACGGGCTCCGCCGCGCCGCAGAGATGGAAGAGTCAGCCAAGACGCTGGAATCGCTGGGCGTCGAGCCGGTGATGACCGGCGGGACGGTGAGGCGCCAGCGCGAGCAGGCGGGCAAGACCATAGAGTTCAAACTTGAGAGGACTGAAGTCGCATGACCATGATCATCGACTGCCACGGTCACTACACCGTGCTGCCGAAGGCGCACGACGAGTGGCGCGAGAAGCAGAAGGCCGCATTCAAGGCCGGGACCGAGTGCCCGCCCTATCCCGAGATCTCAGACGACGAGATCCGCGAGACGATCGAGAGCAACCAGTTGCGCCTGCTCAAGGAGCGCGGCGCGGACATGACGATCTTTTCCCCCCGCGCGAGCGCGATGGCGCCGCATGTGGGCGACCAGTCGGTCGCGGTGAAGTGGGCGCAGGTCTGCAACGACCTGATCGCGCGCGTGGTCCGGCTCTACCCCGAGACCTTCGCGGGCGTGTGCATGCTGCCGCAGTCGCCGGAAGCGGACATGACCAGCTCCATCGCGGAGCTGGAGCGCTGCGTGAACGAACTGGGCTTCATCGGCTGCAACCTCAATCCCGATCCGGGCGGCGGGCACTTCAAGCATCCTCCCCTGACGGACGAATACTGGTTCCCGTTCTACGAGAAGATGGTCGAGCTGGACGTTCCGGCGATGATCCACGTCTCGGGTTCGTGCAACCCGGCGATGCACGCGACAGGCGGCTACTACATCGCGGCCGACACCATCGCGTTCATGCAGCTTCTGGAGGGCGACCTGTTCAGCAGGTTCCCGACCCTGCGCTTCATCATCCCGCATGGCGGCGGCGCGGTGCCCTATCACTGGGGACGCTATCGCGGGCTGGCCGACATGCTGAAGAAGCCCGGCCTCGACACGCACCTGATGAACAACGTGTTCTTCGACACCTGCGTCTATCACCAGCCCGGGATCAACCTGCTGGCCGACGTGATCGAGAACAAGAACATCCTGTTCGGATCGGAAATGGTCGGCGCGGTGCGCGGGATCGATCCGACGACCGGGTTCTATTTCGACGACACCAAGCGCTATGTCGACGCGCTCGACATCAGCGATGCTGAACGCCACGCGATCTTCGAGGGCAACGCGCGCCGCGTGTTCCCGCGCCTCGACGCCAAGCTGAAGGAGAGGGGCCTGTGACTGACAACAGCTCGACCGATAAGCCCAAGCCTGTGCAGAACATCCACGAGTACCTCGCCGAGTTCGAGGACATCCCCGGCACGCGCATCTATACCGCTGCCCGCGCCCGCAAGGGGTACTGGATCAACCAGTTCGCGATGAGCCTGATGAAGCCGGAGAACCGCGAGCGGTTCAAGGCGAACGAGCGGGCCTATCTTGACGAATGGAAGATCAGCGAGGAGGCCAAGGAAGCGCTGCTCGCGCGGGACTACAACCGCCTGCTCGACCTTGGCGGCAACGTCTATTTCCTGTCGAAGCTGTTCTCCTCGGACGGACTGCCGTTCGCCGAGGCGGTCAGCACGATGACCGACATGACCTGGCCGGAATACCGCCAGATGATGCTGGACGGCGGACGCAAGCCCGAAGGCAACCGATCGATCAAGGGAGGCTATTGATATGGCCCGCATAACCGCTGGCGTTGGCTCCAGCCACGTTCCGCTGCTGGGTGTCGCTGTTGATCAGGGCAAGTGGCAGGACGACTATTTCGGCCCGATCTTCAAGGGTTATGAATGGACCCGCGAATGGGAAAAGCGCGAGAAGCCCGATGTGGTCATTCTGGTCTACAACGACCACGCTTCGGCATTCGACGCGAACATCATCCCGACCTTCGCAATCGGCTGCGGCGAGCACTACAAGTCGGCCGATGAAGGCTGGGGCCCGCGCCCGGTGCCCGACGTGGAAGGCCATGCCGACCTTGCCTGGCACATCGCGCAGAGCCTGATCCTCGACGATTTCGACATGACCATCATCAACGAGATGGATGTGGACCACGGCCTGACCGTGCCGCTCTCGATGATGTTCGGCCAGCCCGAGAAGTGGCCGTGCAAGGTCGTGCCGCTGGCGGTGAACGTCGTCACCTATCCGGTGCCGTCGGGCAACCGCTGCTGGGCGCTGGGCGAGGCGATCGCCCGCGCGGTGGAAAGCTTCCCCGAGGACCTCAACGTGCAGATCTGGGGCACGGGCGGCATGAGCCACCAGCTCCAGGGCCCGCGCGCCGGCCTGCTCAACCGCGAGTGGGACAACAAGTTCCTCGACATGCTGGAATCGGACAACGACGATGTCCGCTACATTCCGCATATCGAATACCTGCGCGAGACCGGCTCGGAAGGCATCGAGATGGTCATGTGGCTGATCATGCGCGGCGCGCTCGGCAAGAAGGTCAAGCGCCTGAACCGCCATTACCACATTCCCTGCAGCAACACCGCGATCGGGCACATCGTGCTCGAGCCCGCGGACTGACTGACCAGACAGGAGTAGTACCCATGCGTATCGCACTGGCCGGGGCGGGAGCCTTCGGCGAAAAGCACCTCGATGGCCTGAAGAACATCGATGGCGTCGAGATCACCTCGATCATCAGCCGTACCGGCGAGCAGGCTGCGGCCGTCGCCGCCAAGTATGGCGCGAAGCATTCCTCGACCGAGCTCGAGGATGCCCTGGCGCGCGACGACGTCGACGCGGTGATCCTGTGCACGCCGACGCAGATGCACGCATCGCAGGCCATCGCCTGCATGAAGGCGGGCAAGCACGTGCAGGTCGAGATCCCGCTGGCCGACAGCTGGGCGGATTCGCAGGAAGTTCTGCGGGTGCAGCAGGAAACGGGCAAGGTCTGCATGGTCGGCCATACCCGCCGCTTCAATCCGAGCCACCAGTTCGTGCACAACCGGATCAAGGCGGGCGAGTTCAACGTCCAGCAGATGGACGTGCAGACCTACTTCTTCCGCCGCAAGAACATCAACGCCAAGGGCGAGCCGCGTTCGTGGACCGACCACCTGTTGTGGCACCACGCCGCGCACACGGTGGACCTGTTCGCCTACCAGGCGGGCAGGATCGTCAAGGCCAATGCGGTGGAAGGGCCGATCCATCCCGAGCTTGGCATCGCGATGGACATGTCGATCCAGCTCAAGAGCGAGACCGGCGCGATCTGCACCCTGTCGCTTTCGTTCAACAACGACGGGCCGCTGGGCACCTTCTTCCGCTACATCGGCGATACCGCGACCTACATCGCGCGCTACGACGACCTGGTGAATGGCAAGGAGGAGCCGATCGACGTGTCCAAGGTCGACGTCAGCATGAACGGCATCGAATTGCAGGACCGCGAATTCGTCGCCGCGATCCGCGAGGGGCGCGAGCCGAACAGCTCGGTGCAGAAGGTCTTCGACTGCTACCGCGTGCTGGGCGAGCTGGAGCAGCAGCTGGCCAAGGGTTGATTTGAGGAAGGGCCCGCTGGAAACGGCGGGCCTTTTTCGTTGGGGGGGCGTTTTCCAGCCTCGCTCATCGCAAAGACGAATGAATTGAATGCACGGACCCGCGCGACAAGCGGGCCGGGCGAGGAGAGCATGATGGAAGCGCTGATTGCCTATTCGGGGCGCCGGTTCGCGCGGCCGCATTACTATGCCAATGCCCACGAACGGGACGAGGTGGACATCGTGCCGGTGCAGATGGCCATGCACGATGCGCGCGCCGCCGGCACCGGAATCGACCGCGAAGGCTTCCAGATCGTGAAGCACACCAGCGCGGTGACCGACTTTGCCGACCGCGAGCAGGTGGCCCGCATCCACATGCGCGAGATCGAGGAACTGGTCCGGGCCGAGACCGGGGCGGACATGGTCCATGTCGGCGCGCCGGGGCTGCTGCGCTTTTCGGAGAAGAGCGGCAGGGCCGGGAGCCTCAACAATTCGATGCCCGCCCGCTTTGCCCACATCGACATTTCCGACCGCACCGCGCAGGCGTTCGGCGAGCGGGGCGCGAACGGGCGGCCTTTCGTGCGCTGCGCCGCCTACAACGTGTGGCGCGCAATCTCTCCGCCCCCGCAGGACGTGCCGCTGGCGTTCTGCGACGCGCGCAGCCTTGCGCCCGGAGACCTGATCGAGGCGGACGCGGTGTTCGACGAACCGGGCAAGCCGGAATGGTCGTTCGAAGGGCTGGTCGTGGCCCACAATCCCGCGCACCGCTGGTACTTCTTTCCGGATATGCGGATCGACGAGGCGGTGCTGTTCAAGACCAACGACAGCGATCCGGCCCGCGCGCACCATGTGCCGCACGTGGCCTTCGACCTGCCCGATTGCCCGGCCGATGCCCCCCCGCGCGTCAGCATCGAAATGCGCGCTACGGCCTACTGGTGGGCTTGATCTCGGGGAGGGAAACGCTACAAGAACGATAACAATTGATAGGGTGAGGTTCTTGCCATGGGCGCTTTTCCGCAGACGATCTATTTCACCGGCGCGAATGCGCCGGTCGGCGAGGAACCGGACCTCCGCGGCCTGAAGGTGGAAGGCGATCTGCCCGCCGAAGTGCGCGGCAGCTTCTATCGCGCCATCCCCGATCCCGCGTTTCCGCCCAGGTTCGAGAACGACCACACCCTGTCCGGCGACGGCATGGTCAGCCGCCTTTCGTTCAACGGCGACGGCACGGCGGACTTCATCCAGAAGTACGTCGAGACGGCGCGCTACAAGGCGGAGAAGGCTGCGGGCAAGGCGCTGTTCGGCAAGTACCGCAATCCGTTCACCGACGATCCGGAAGTGCAAGGCGTGGACCGCACCGTGGCGAACACCACGCCGGTCTGGCACGCGGGCCGGATGCTGATGGCCAAGGAAGACGGTCGGCCCTATCGCGTCGACCCCCGGACCCTGGCGACGATCGGCTCCTACGATTTCGGCGGCGCGCTCAAGAGCGAGACGATGACCGCGCACGTACGGATCGACGCTGGGACGGGCGAGCTGTTCTTCTATGGCTACGAGGCGGACGGCCAGGCTTCGACCAAGGTGGCGTACTGCATTGTCGGCCCGGATGGCGAACTGAAGCGCGAGCAGTGGTTCGATGCGCCCTATTGCGCGATGATGCACGATTTCACGATCAGCGAGAACTATGCGCTGTTCCCGATCTACCCGACCACGGCGGACCTCGACCGGCTGAAGGCGGGCGGGGAGCATTGGCACCACCAGCCGGAGCTGGACTCGTGGCTGGGCGTGATGCCGCGCTATGGCGATGTTTCGGAGATCAAGTGGTTCAAGGGCCCCAAGGGGTGCCATTCGTACCACATGATGAATGCGTGGGAGGATGCCGACGGCATGCTCCACTTCGACGCCTGCCTCAACAATACCAACGCCTTCGCCTTCATCCGCGAACCGTCGGGCATCCACATGGGGCCGCAGGATATCAAGGGCGCGCTGACACGCTGGACTGTCGATCCCCGGGCCGATGGCGGCGACGTGGTGGAGACTGTCATCGGGCCTCCGGGCGATTTCCCGGTGATCCCGGCGAAGTTGCAGGGGCGCCCGTACAAGACCGGCTGGATGCTGAGCATGAATCCCGAACTTCAGGGGCCGCCGCTCTTCGCCGGGCCGGTCGGGGTTAGCTTCAACCTGCTGCTGCGACTGGACGGGATGGACACGCCCGCGCCGCAGGTCACGGGCGCGCTGGCGCTGCCGCCGATGGCGGGTTTCAACGAGCCGGTGCATGTGCCTGCCGCCGATCCCGCGAAGGACGGCTGGCTGGTATTCCTTGTCGACCAGCAGGTTGGCGACAATCAGTTCGTGCACGAAGCCTGGGTTGTCGATGCGGGGAACATCGGCGCGGGCGCTGTGGCCAAGGTGCACATCCCGACGCGGCTGCGACCCCAGGTCCACGGCTGGTGGGTGCCCCAGGCGCAACTGGACGCGCTTGAAGGCTCCGCAGCGTGAGCCGCATCGTCATTACCGGAGCCTCGGGCAACTATGGCCGGGGCGTGACGGACCGCCTGATCGCGCAGGGGCGCGCCGAAGACCTGATCCTCATCACGCGCAAGCCCGAGAAGCTGGCCGACCGGGCAGCACAGGGCTGCACCGTGCGCTATGGCGATTTCGACAAGCCGGAAACGCTGGCGGAGGCGGTGCAGGGGGCGGAGCGGATGCTGCTGATCTCGGGCACGCGGGTCGGCGCGCGGGTGGTTCAGCACAAGGCGGCGATCGACGCGGCGGCAGCGGCGGGCGTGGCGCACCTGGTCTACACCAGCTTCATCGGTATCGACGATCCGGCGAACCCCGCCGAAGTGCGGCACGATCATATCGAGACCGAAGCCCTGATGAAGGCCTCGGGTTGCGCGTGGACAATGCTGCGCGATGCGCACTATGCCGATGCGATGATCCTGATGGCAGGACCCGGCGTGATGCAGAGCGGCAAGTGGTTCTCCAATGCCGGAGAGGGCCGCGAGGCGATGGTCTGGCGCGACGACTGCATCGAAAGCGCGGTGGCGGTGCTGACCGGCGAGGGCCATCAGGGCCAGGTCTACAACATCACCGGGCCGGAATTGCAGACCTTCCGCGAGGTGGCGGCCATGATGGCCGAGGTGACGGGGCGTCCGGTGGAGTACGTCTCGCTCGACGACGAGGGCCAGTACGCGATGTTCGACGCCATGGGCATCCCGCGCCGCCCGGTGGACGACAGCGAGGTCAACGGCATCCCGTGGAACAGCGACGACATGGTCACCTTCGGCCGCGCGATCCGGGAGGGATTCCTCGAACTGTGCACCGACGACGTTGAGCGCCTGACCGGCCGCAAGGCGCGCTCGGTGCGGCAGATGATCGAGGACAACGCGGAGTTGCTGCGGGGGGCGTGAGGGAGTTCGATGCTTCCTGGCTCGCCATTCCGGGCTTGATGCGGGGTGACGGAGTTGGGGACTGTCGGGTTTTGCAGGTTAACGGAGGCAAAATCACCGCTCAGTGTGATTTCGACCATGTTGACGAGAGAATTTCGGCTTCTGGCCAAAAGCCCTTCGAATCTGCCGGGCAAGTTTGAGGAACGCACTGGGCAACAGCTGATGACTGCTTGGTGGTGGAAAGCGGACATATCCTCCACCAACCCCCCGTCGCCCCGTGCTTGACACGGGGCTTGGCTTTTCTTGCGACCCCGCGTTTGGCATGATGGCCGGATGGAAAGGGGTGGCTGGGTCTACATCATGGCAAACCGCTATCGTGGCGGGATGTACGTTGGTGTTACCTCCGATCTCATTCGGCGCGTGTGGCAGCATCGTGAAGGTGTAGGCTCAAGCCACGTGGACGACTTTGGTAAGACGAGGCTGGTCTACGCCGAGCGCCACGAAGAGATCGAACCCGCCATCGCCCGCGAGAAACTGGTCAAGAAATGGCGCCGGGAATGGAAATTCGCGCTGATCGAAGCAGGCAATCCCGATTGGTTGGACCTCTGGGAGCAGTGGTATCCGGCGGCGATGGCTTTGCGGGGCGTCGTTGAAAGGTAGCCAAGCCCCGTGTCAAGCACGGGGCGACGAACGTGTTGCGTTGCGGTGGCGTTCACGTCCGCCAAGTTGTCGTGACCGGAACGGCGGCTTTCACAGCGCAATCGCGCGAAAGCCGTCCCGCACCTTCACAGATTCGCCTTGAACAGCGCCAGCATCCGCCCCCACGCCTTTTCCGCCTGGGTGCGATCGTAGATCGGAGCGTCTATGGTGCACCAGCCGTGCTGGGCGGGGTATACCTCGATTTCGGCGGGGCGCCGGGCGGCATCGGCGGCCTTGCGGAGCTGGGTCTTTTCCTTTGGCGCGCGTTCGTCGTCGTTCTGGGCGATGGCTATGAGATAGGCGGCGCTCGTCTTTGCCAGCAGGTTGATCGGGGCATCGGGCTCGGGGCCGACGAGGCCGGCGCCGTGGAACGAGGCGGCGGCGCCGACGCGGGCGGGGCTTGCGAAGGCGGTGCGCACGGCGAAGGGGCCGCCCATGCAATAGCCGCACGAGCCGATCTTCTTCCTGGTGTGGACTTCCTTCTGGCCATCGAGCCAGGCGACGAAGGCCGCGGCATCCGACACCGTGCCCGAGGGTGTGATCGCCGCGATCATCGGTTTGAGCTTCTTCTGCCCCGCGTCGGACCGCCATTCCATCAGCGAGCCCAGGATCGGGGCGGGGCTGGAGCGGTAGTACTGGTTCACCACCAGCACGGCGTAACCGGCGGCGGCAAGGCGGGTGCCCATGGTCTTGTAGGCATCGCGCAGGCCGGCGATGTCGGGCCACATGATGACGGCCGCATGTCTGCCCTTCCTGGGGTAGACGAAGAAGGCGTCGGCCTTTCCGTGCGGCGTGTCGATCACCACGTCGCGGCTGGCGGTGGCCGATTCGCCCGCCGTCGCGCAGCCGGGCAAGGCGGCGAGCGCGGCCACTCCGGCGCCGATCGCGGCAAATTCGCGGCGGTTCAGGGCCCACTGGTCGTTTTCGGCTTCGGTGAATTCATCGCACATGGGGAGCGTTCCCTGTCTGGCCTGTGTGCAAAGAGAGTACAGCGCGGCGATCCGCAGGCAAGGTGTCCCGAGGCCTCATTTTTCCTCTCGCGTTCGGCGTGATATTTGTTAGTGTTGCTTACAAATTACCGACTTGGGAGAGTCTGACGATGACCGATGTGAACGCCAGTAGCGAAAGCCGTCTGGCCGCGCTCGAAGCGCGCGTGACCGAGCTGGAGGACCTCAACGCGATCCGCCGGTTGCAGTGGGCCTATGGCTACTACATCGACTACAACCGGCCCGAGGAAGTGGCGGGGCTGTTCGCGAAGGATGGCGCGGTCGTGTTCCTTTCCGGCGAATATGTCGGCTACGAAGGGGTGATGCGGCTCTACGGAACCTGGTTCCAGAACCTGTTCACCGGCGGGCGACGCGGGCCGGTGCATGGCCTGCTGCTCGACCATTTCCAGTTGCAGGACGTGATCACCATCGCGCCCGATGGCCAGACCGCCAAGGGCCGTTTCCGGGGCATCCTTGCGGGCGGGTGGCATGACGACATCGTCAAGGACAAGCCCGAGGGCATGCCGCAGCAGTTCTGGGAAAGCGGCATCTACGAGAACGACTACGTCAAGGAAGACGGGGTCTGGAAGATCAAGCGGCTGGACTACATGATGCAGTGGCAGGCCGACTACGAGACCGGTTGGTCCAAGACCATCGCGCATCTCCAGCCGGCGGCAGTGTGCTTCCCCGAGAACCCGATCGGGCCTGACCGCCTGTTGCCCGAAACGGAAGTGCGCCAGACCTGGCCGCACCGCGCCGAAGTGCCGATGAGCTTTGCCCACCCGGTTCTGGCCAAGGCCTTTGCCGTGGGCGAGTTCACCAAGCTTCAGAAGAAGTGGCCCTGAGCGCCTGAGGCGCGGGCCTAGCCGCCCCAGCGTCCGATGCGGGCGAGGACGGATGCCGCGACGCGGCGGAAGGCCTCGCGGTCGCGCTGGGGCACGCCCTTGAACAGGTCCGCGCCGACATGCGCCATGGCCGGGATCGTCTGCGCGAAGAGGCGCTGGCCTTCCGCGCTGAGACGGACGGGCTTGCGGCGGCGGTTCGAGCGGTCGAGGCCCGGCTCGACCAACCCCCGCTGCGTCAGCGCGGCGATGGCGCGGCTGACGTTCATCGGCGGAAGGCCCATGATATCCGATAGTTCGTGGCCGGCCAGTTCGCCCTCGCCGCCGAGGGCAAGGACGATCCTGAGATCGGTGGCTGTCAGTCCCATCGGGTCGGCCACGCCCTCGCGCATAGGCGTGCCGATGAAAGTGCCCAGCTTGAGGAGGTCGACCAGCAACGCGACCTCACCCTCGATGGTGATGTCGAGGGCGGCAGGAACGGAGGTCTGCTCGGTCTGTGGCGCGCTGCTCATGGCCTGTCTTCTATCGCGTTCGCGCCCGTGGGCAAGGGGCGCGGTGTGGTCAAACTGCATCACCCCGACAGCCTCTCCACGCTCGCAAATGTTAGGCTTGCCAAGATTAAATTAGTATGTCTTACTAACAAACAGTCAGGCGGTTCCGACAGAGGACCATACAGGAGAGGGGATATGGCACAAGCCAATCGTACCACGTCGTTCATTCGACTTTTCGCTGCGGGTAGCACTGCTGCGCTCGCGCTCGGCATTGCCACGCCGTCGTTCGCGCAAGACGCCCAGGCCCAGGCCGACCAGGCGCCGACCACCGGCGAGATCGTCGTCACCGCACAGTTCCGCGAGCAGCGCCTGCAGGATACCCCGCTGTCGATCACCGCGGTCGATGCCAGCCTGCTCGCCTCGCGCAACCAGACCGACATCTCGCAGATCGCGGCTCAGGCGCCGAACGTGCAGCTCACCCAGATGGGCGGCGCCTTCGGTTCGTCGATGGCGGCCTATATCCGCGGCATCGGCCAGTACGACTTCAACCCGGCCTACGAACCGGGCGTGGGTATCTATGTCGACGACGTCTACTACGCGACGCTGACCGGCTCGGTCATGGACCTGCTCGACCTCGACCGCGTCGAAGTGCTGCGCGGTCCGCAAGGCACGCTGACTGGCCGCAACTCGATCGGCGGCGCGATCAAGCTGTTCTCGGCCAAGCCTACCGAAGGCAACAGCGGCACCGTCGAGGCGACCTATGGCTCGCGCCAGCGCGTCGACCTGCGCGCCACGGCCAACTTCGAGCTGACCGACGGCCTCTATGCGCGCATCTCGGGCGTGTTCAAGCGCCAGGACGGCTATGTCGACCAGATCGACTATGGCTGCGCCAACCCGGACAACGAACTCGGCATCGGCGGCAATGCCTCGACGCCCGCGGACTGCGTCGTCGCCAAGCTGGGCGAGAAGAACTACTCGGGTATCCGCGGTTCGCTGCGCTACAATCCGTCGGATACGATCGACTGGATTGTCACCGGCGACTACACCTATGAAAATCGCACCAACGCCGCCGGCGTGATGAGCGCGACTGACCCGTCCAAGACCGGCGGCGTCGATTTCACCTGCGGCAAGTTCTGCACCTATGCCAGCTGGTACATGCCGGAGGGCGGTCAGGCGACCCAGGCCTACTACAACCCCAACACCACCAAGTTCGAAGGCTGGGGCGTTTCGAGCAACCTGACGGTCGGAATCTCGGACTCGCTGAAGCTCCAGGCGATCACTGCCTATCGCAAGTACAACCAGATCTTCGGCACGGATGATGACTACACCCCCTACAGCCTGATCGGCGGTTCGGGCTTCAACGACCTCGACTTCAAGTTCTTCAGCCAGGAACTGCGCCTCAACGGCCAGGTCGGCGACAATATCGACTGGACCATCGGCGGGTTCTACAACAACCAGACCTCGGTCTACTTCACCCGCCAGGACATCCGCTACATCGTGCCGATCGGCGTGCCCTCGCTGTTCCTGCAGTTCCAGGGTAACGACCCGATCAAGGCCAACAGCAAGGCCGCGTTCGGTACGGTGATCTTCCACCCGACCGAAGCGATGACCGTGACCGGCGGCATCCGCTACACCAAGGAGCACAAGGACTATACCTTCGTGCGCCAGGCATGGGATGGCGGTACGCTGACCGATCCGTTCGGCGTCGGTGCGCTCGATGGTTCCAAGGCGGTCTACGACGGCGACAAGGTCGACTGGCGCCTTTCGCTCGACTACCGCTTCAGCCCCGAAGTCCTGGCCTATGCGACGGTCAGCACGGGCTTCAAGGGCGGCGGCGTCACGGCGCGTCCGTTCACCAAGAACCAGGCGATCAACGGCACGTTCGATCCGGAAACGCTCCATGCCTATGAAGTGGGCCTGAAGACCGACCTGTTCGACCGCAGGCTGCGCCTGAACCTGTCGGGCTTCTACAACGACTACAAGAACATCCAGCTTCCGATCGGAGACTGCTCGGCGCTCGACGGGTTCGAACCCGGCACCGATCCGTTCCCCTGCGCGGCGATCCAGAACGCCGGTGACGGCGAGATGTACGGCCTCGAGGCGGAACTCTCGGCCCACCCGGTCGAAGGTCTCGACATCGATGCTTCGCTGAGCTGGATCGACGGCAAGTGGAAGCGGATCGACACCGCGGCGCAGGGCGCGCTGCGCGTGACCGACCCGATCACCACGCCGGCCTGGCGCGGAAGCTTCGGCATCCAGTACAAGGCGCTGCTGGGCAACAACGCGGGTTCGATCACGCCCCGCTTCGACCTGTCCTACACCGGCAAGCAGACGATCGGCCGTCTGATCAACTCCGGCGAGTTCGGCCCGCTGCAGTACAATCCGTCGATCACGCTGGCGAACGCCCGCGTCACCTGGAAGAACGAGGACGAGAACCTTGCGGTCTCGTTCGAGGTCCAGAACCTGTTCGACAAGTACTACTACCTGCCGCTGCGCTTCGCTGCGGTCTATGCCTTCGTCGGCACGGCCTACTCCAACGTCGGTCGCCCGCGCGAATGGGCGGTCACGGTTCAGAAGAAGTTCTGATCTCGACCGTGATGCATGAGGGACGGGGGCGGTCGGAAACGGCCGCCCCTTTTCCTTTTCTGGGGCCATGGCAAGGCCTCACTCCCGGGCCGGGGCTGCCGCCCGCCCACATTCCCGCTTGGCGCATACAATATCAAATGTTAGCATTTGGCCGACGAGCCGAATCCGGCCGCTTAGGGGAGAGAAGCCGTGCTGACGCGCGAAGCCTATGACCGCTACGTCGCGGCCTTCAACGCCAAGGACTATGACGCGGTAGCCGATTTCTATGTCGATCCGCCGCTGATGACGTTCTTCGGCGTCGAGATCCGCTCGCGCCAGGCGCTCAAGGATTTCTATGCCTTTCTCCACGACCACGTGAAGGAAAGCGTGCGCGTGCTGAACTTCGCCGCATCCGAAACGCTAACCGCCATCGACGCGGTGATCCGGGTCGAGGGCGTCAAGGACCTTACGCGCGAGGCGCTCGACGCGCGGGGGCTGCACGGCTTCTTCCCGATTGCGGCGGGCGAGGTGCAGGAAATGCGGCAGTTCATCTTCTATACGATCGACAAGGGCCTGATCGAGCGCGTCGAGTGCGCTCTGGCGCAGGCGTGAGAGGAATTTCGAGCATGACACCCGAAGGCGTGAACGTAGCCCATCCCGACAAGCTCTACATCGCCGGCCGCTGGGTGCCGGCGCATTCGGGGCGGATGATCGAACTGGTCTCGCCCAACACCGAGCTGGTGGTGGGCCGGGTTGCCGAAGCCGACGAGACGGACATGGACGCCGCCGTTGCCGCCGCGCGTGATGCCTTCGATCACGGGCCATGGCCAACCACGCCTCCGGCCGAGCGCATCGCCGCATTCCGGCGAATGGTCGCGCACCTTGAAACGCGCGTGCCCGAACTGGCGAAGGCGTGGACCGCGCAGATGGGCGGGCTCGCCTCGTTCGCGGGGCCGATGCACGGCGGCAGCGTGATGGCGCTGGGCCAGATTGCGGGGTTTGCGGAAAAGTTCGAGTTCGTCGAGCGCCGCCCGAGCATGGCCGCCGATACCGCGCTGATCGCCTATGAGCCGGTTGGGGTCGTGGCAGCGATCGCGCCGTGGAACGGGCCGTTCGGGATCATGGCGAACAAGGTCGCCTATGCCCTGCTGACCGGCTGCACGGTGATCATGAAGCCGTCGCCCGAAACGCCGCTGGAAGCCTATATCATCGCCGAGGCGGCCGAGGCGGCTGGTATTCCGGCCGGCGTCGTCAATCTTGTGACGGGACACCGCGAGGCGAGCGATCACCTTGTCTGTAACGAAGGCGTCGACAAGGTGAGTTTCACCGGATCGACCGTGGCCGGCAAGCGCATCGCCAGCGTTTGCGGTTCGCGCATGGCGCGCTGCACGCTGGAACTGGGCGGCAAGTCGGCAGCCATCGTGCGGGACGATTTCCCCATCGATGCCGCCGCGAAGATGCTGGCGGGGACGATCACGATGATGTCGGGCCAGGTCTGTGCGATGCTCAGCCGGGTCATCGTTCCGCGCCGCCGTCACGATGAACTCGCCGAGGCGATCGCGGCGGAAATGAAGAAGGTGCGCATAGGCAATTCCGACGATCCCGAGACCCAGCTCGGCCCGGTCGCGATGAAGCGGCAGCTCGAACGGATAGAGATGTATATCGAGGAGGGCCGGAAGACGGCCGATCTCGTCACCGGCGGCGGACGCCCGGCCCATCTGAATCGCGGCTACTTCATCGAGCCCACGCTTTTCGCCAACGTCAGGAACGAGAGCCGCATCGCGCAGGAGGAGATTTTCGGCCCTGTCCTCAGCCTGATCCCGGTCGAGGACGAGGAGGACGCCATCCGCACCGCCAATGCCAGCGCATATGGCCTCAACGGATCGGTCCTGACCAACGATGCCGAAGCCGCCTATCGCATCGCCCGGCGCGTGCGCACCGGGGGCTTCGGTCAGAACGGGCTGCGCATGGACTTCGGCCTGCCCTTCGGCGGGTTCAAGCAATCCGGCATCGGCCGCGAAGGCGGGCCGGAAGGGCTCTTCCCCTATCTCGAAATGAAGACCATCCTGATTGATGGCATGCCTTCGGCGCTTTGAAGGTACGGGAGAGAACATGAGCGGACATATCGCGGGCAAGTCCATTGTCATCACCGGCGCGGGCGGCGGCTTCGGCTCGCTTGTCGCGCGCAAGGCGGCGGCGCTGGGCGCGGCTGTCACCTGCGGCGACATCAACCTGGTCGCGGCACAGGCCGTTGCAGACGGGATCGCGGCCGAAGGAGGCCGCGCGCAGGCGGTCGAAGTGGACGTGACCAGCCTGCCCGCGGTCAAGGAGCTCGTTGCCCGCGCGCTCGATGCGTTCGGCGCGGTGGACGTCATGGTCAACAATGCCGGCATCATGCCGCTGGCGTTCTTCTCGGACCACGAGGCGGCCTATCCTGCGTGGGAGCGCTGCATCGACATCAACATCAAGGGCGTGCTGAACGGCATGGTCGCGGCCTACGATCCGATGATCGCGGCGGGGCGCGGGCAGATCGTCAATATCTCCTCGATCTACGGCAATTTCCCGGTGATCGGCGCGGCGGTCTATGGCGCGTCGAAATCGGCGGTGAACTTCCTGTCGGAATCGCTGCGCGTGGAAAGTCGCGGAAAGATCAAGGTGACGACGATCAAGCCTACCGGGGTGCCGACCACGGGCCTGTCGGGCACGGTCGTCAACCAGGCGGCCGGGATCGGGATCGTCGCTCACAACATGCCCGATTTCATGGAAATGGTCGGGCAGATGGCGGAAGGCACCTTCCCGGCAGAGCGGCTCGATCCCGAGGCGATGGACTATGCCAGCCTCGCGCCCGAACATATCGCCGATGCGGTCATCCACGCGATCGACCAGCCCTGGGGCGTCTCGATCTCGGAGGTCACCGTTCGCGCGGCGGGAGATCACTTCGTCCTGTGAGCGGATGCCTGAACGGAAAACCCCCGCCGGTGAGGGCGGGGGCTTCGAGTTCCGGCCGCGGTGCCGATCACCTGATCGGGCAGTCCGGCGACAGGCGCATGTCGAGGTAGTTGTCGACCGAGCGCATCATCTCGTCGAGTTCGTTTTCGAAGAAGTGGTTCGCGCGCGGAATCTCGTCGTGATGGATCGTGATGTGCTTTTGCGTGCGCAGCTTGTCGACCAGCTTTTGCACGGCGTTCGGCGTCACGACCGTATCGGCGGCGCCCTGCACGATGATGCCCGAGGCCGGGCACGGCGCGAGGAAGCTGAAGTCGTACATGTTGGCCGGCGGCGCGACCGAGATGAAGCCGCGGATCTCCGGACGGCGCATCAGAAGCTGCATGCCGATCAACGCGCCGAACGAATAGCCCGCGATCCAAGTGGTGCTGGCTTCGGGATGGATCGACTGCACCCAATCGAGCGCGGCGGCGGCATCGGACAGTTCGCCGATGCCGTTGTCGAACGAGCCCTGGCTGCGGCCGACGCCGCGGAAGTTGAAGCGCAGCGTCGCGAAGCCGCGCGCCACGAAGGTCTTGTAGAGCGCCTGGGTGATGCGGTCGTTCATCGTGCCGCCTGCCTGCGGGTGCGGATGCAGGATCATGGCGACGGGTGCGCGGGGGCGCGTGGCGGGCTGGAAGCGGCCTTCGAGGCGGCCTTCGGGACCGGGGAAGATGACTGCGGGCATTGCCTGTCCGGTTTTCCTGTGTTCTGGCCGCAGCGGCAAGGACTGCCGGGGCTGGGAATTGCGTTGACGGCTATATAGAAACGACCCCCGCGAAAGCAATCTTTGCAGACATTGCCGGATAACCTGATTTGCCATCCAGACCGATCTATCTCGACCATGCCGCCACGACGCCCCTGCTGCCCGAGGCAATGGCTGCCATGGAAGCGGGGTGGCGCGTCTGGGCCAACCCTTCGAGCCCGCACGCCGCAGGCCGGGCCGCGCGTGCTGCGCTGGAGGATGCGCGGGCGCGGTTGAAGGCAGCGCTCGGCTGGCGGGGCGAAGTGATCTTCACCTCGGGCGCAAGCGAGGCCCTGGCCATCGGCATTGGCCGCGCCAAGGTGGGGCAAGTTCTTGTTTCCGCTGTTGAACACGACGCGGCGCTGCGGGTGGCGGGCACCGCGCCGAGGCTGCCCGTGGGGGCCGACGGCCGGGTCGACCCGAACGGCACCGAACGATACATGAGCGGCACCGACCGCGCGCTTTACGTGGTGCAGCAGGTCAATAGCGAGACCGGCGTGATACAGGACATCGCGGCGCTGGCAGACCGGGTCCGCAGCGGGGGCCATCTCCTGCTGTGCGACGCCGCGCAGGGGGCCGGAAAGATCGATTTGCCCGATGCGGACATGGTTGTCCTCTCCGCCCACAAGTTCGGAGGGCCTGTGGGAGTCGGCGCGCTGCTGGTGCGCGACTACGGGCTGCTGGAGCCGAGCGGCGGGCAGGAACGGGGCTATCGCGGCGGGACAGAGGCGATGCCTCTGGTCCTGGGCATGGTCGCTGCGCTGGAAGCTGGAAACGGCTGGCTAAAGCGAGCTTTAGGTTTTCGGGAATCCCTTACGAATCAAATTGTTGATATGGGGGCGGAAATTGTCGCGGGGGATGCACCGCGCAGCCCGACGATTGCCGCCTATCGCATGCCTGGCAAGTCGAGCGCGGCACAACTGATCCGCTTCGACGGTGCGGGCATCGCGGTCTCGGCGGGAAGCGCGTGCTCTTCGGGCTCGCTCAAGGCCAGCCATGTCCTGACCGCGATGGGCTATGCGCACCCGGGCGAAGTGATCCGCGTTTCCATCGGGCGCGAGACGACCGAGGCCGAAATCGCGCGGTTCGTGGAAGTGTGGAAGGGCATTCGCGGGTGATCTACCTCGACTACCAGGCGACGACCCCTCTCGCCCCGGAAGCGCGCGCGGCGATGCTGCCGTGGCTGGCGGGGCCCGAGGCACCGGGATTTGCCAATCCCCACAGTCCGCACCGCTATGGCCGCGCGGCGGCGGCGGCGGTCGAGGCGGCGCGCGCGCAAGTGGCCGCGCTGCTGCCGCCCGGCGGGCGGGTGATCATCACCTCGGGCGCGACCGAGGCCATCAACCTCGCGATTGTCGGGTCCGGGTGCACGCGACTGGCGGCATCGGCGATCGAACATGCGGCGGTGCTGGATACGGCACGCTTCGTCGATCCCGGAGTCGCGGTGTTGCCGGTGGATGGCGAGGGGCTGGTCGATCCTGATGCGGCGATTCCCGAGGGCACCGGGCTGGTCGCGGTGATGCAGGTCAACAACGAGATCGGTACGGTGCAGCCGATCGTGGAGCTGGCCCGGCGGGCGCGGGAAGCAGGAGCGCTGTTCCTGTGCGACGCGGTGCAGGGCGCGGGCAAGCTTGAGGCGCCCGAGGGCGCGGACATGATCGCGATCTCCGCGCACAAGCTTTACGGGCCCAAGGGCATCGGCGCGCTGTGGGTGCGCGACGGCATCGAGCTTCAGCCCCTGATCCACGGCGGCGGGCAGGAAGGGGGGCTGCGCTCGGGCACATTGAGCCCCGCGCTTTGCGCCGGGTTCGGAGCAGCGGCCGCCCTGTGTACAAGTCTGCGGGAAAAGGATGCGCACCATGTGGAAAAGCTGTGGACCCGCGCGCGTTCGCTGTTCGACGGCTGGTTGCTGAACGGCAGCGCGACCCGGCGCTGGCACGGCAACCTCAACCTTCGCCTGCCGGGGCTGGATGTGAGCCGACTGTTGTCGGAATGCCGCACCGTGGCGTTTTCCGCAGGCTCGGCCTGCGCCAGCGGCTCGGGCAGGCCAAGCCACGTCTTGCGCGCGCTCGGACTTTCCGACAGGGATGGAAAAAACGCGATCCGACTGGGATTTGGACGCTACACGACGGAAGAGGAACTGGAACAGGCGGCTGCGGCAATCCTTGCCGCCGCGCGGTCGCAGGGAGTCTGGTAGAATGGTCCGTGTCACCTTCGTCAAACCCGATGGCGAGAAAGTGTCCGCCGAAGGCGAGGAAGGGCAGCGGCTGCTCGAAGTCGGCCAGAACGTGGGCATGCCACTGGAAGGCACCTGCGAAGGACAGATGGCCTGTTCGACCTGCCACGTCGTGATCGATGCCGCCTGGTTCGACCGGCTGCCGCCCGCCGTGGACGATGAGGAGGACATGCTCGACCTGGCCGCGGGCGTGACCCGCACCAGCCGCCTGTCGTGCCAGATCGAACTGACCGAGGCGCTGGACGGGCTGGTGGTGCATGTGCCCTCCGAAGTGCAGGACATGCAGGGCCGCTGATCCTTTGGACGGTTGCGGAACCGCGCGGCCTGTAGTGATCTGCCGGGCAGAGAAACGAGAGGACCAATGGCGGCAATCAATCTTCCCCGCGTGATCCGGGCTGGCGGCGGTGCGCTGGCCGAACTGCCCGATGCAATGGCGCAGTGCGGCCTTTCGCGCCCCTTCGTGGTGACCGACGCGTTCCTCGTGCAGAGCGGGATGGTCGCGCGGATGCTCGAGGTGCTGGACGGCGCTGGGATTGCGGCCACGGTCTTCGATGCGACGGTGCCCGATCCGACGGTTGCGGTGGTCGAACAGGCGCTTGGCGCGCTGCGCGAGGCGGAGTGCGATTGCGTGATCGGGTTCGGCGGGGGCAGCCCGATCGACACCTCGAAGGCCATCGCCGCCCTGGCGCTGGAGCCGCGCGCGGTGCAATCGATGAAGGCGCCGGCGACGACCGACGTCCCGGGGCTGCCGATCATCGCCGTCCCGACGACCGCGGGCACCGGCTCGGAGGCGACGAAGTTCACCATCGTGACCGATGAGGCGACGAGCGAGAAGATGCTCTGCGCGGGCCTGGCCTTCCTGCCGACCATCGCCATCGTCGATTTCGAGCTGACCATGGGCAAGCCGGCGCGGCTAACTGCCGACACCGGCATCGATTCGCTGACCCATGCGATCGAGGCCTATGTTTCGAAGAAGGCCAATCCGTTTTCGGATGCGATGGCGATCTCGGCGATGAAGCTGATCGCGCCGAACATCCGCACCGCCTGCGCCGAACCCGGAAACCGGGCGGCGCGCGAGGCGATGATGATTGGCGCGCACCATGCCGGTATCGCGTTTTCCAACGCGAGCGTGGCGCTGGTGCACGGGATGAGCCGCCCCATCGGCGCGTTCTTTCATGTGCCGCACGGACTTTCCAACGCGATGTTGCTGCCTGCGATCACCGCGTTTTCCGCTCCGTCGGCGCTGCCACGCTATGCCGATTGCGCCCGCGCGATGGGGGTGGCTTTGGAAAGCGAGGGCGACCAGTCGGCGGTGGCGCGGCTGCTCGACGAGCTGGCGGCGCTGAACGCGGACCTTTCGGTCCCGACGCCGCAGTCGCATGGGATCAGCGCGGACCGCTGGTTCGAGGTCGTGCCGGAAATGGCGCGGCAGGCGATCGCGTCAGGCTCGCCCGGCAATAATCCCCGCGTGCCTGATGCGGCGGAAATCGAGCGGCTCTATGCCGAGGTCTTTGGCTGATCGGGGCGACGGCCTGGTCCGGGATATGGTTAAGCATTTCGCAAAGGCTGCGCGGTAGATCCATCCGGCACGGCGGGGAGCGACCCTGCCGAAGGAGCACCGGCGCGGCGATGAACACAACTTCCTTCCCGCTTGTACGCAAGATGGCGATAGATGTCCGCGCCATCGATCTGGCCATCATCCTGGCGGTGACCTTTGCCTGCCGGATCTGGTGGTTTCATTCGCCCGTGCTCGATTACGACGAGCAGCTCTATTCGTACATCGGGCAGCAGATGCTGGCGGGCAAGCTGCCCTATGTCGACATATGGGACAGGAAGCCCATCGGGCTGTTCCTGATCTTTGCAGCCAGCCATGCCCTGCTGGGCGCGTCGATTGCGGCCTATCTCTTCGTTGCGGCGCTGTTTTCGGCGGGTGGGGCATGGATCGTGTACCGCATCGCGGGCGACTTTGCCGGTCGCGAAACGGGCCTCGTTGCAGGACTTCTCTATACCATAGGCATGTTCGCGTTCGGTTGCATGGGCGCACAGGCGGAAGTTTTCATGACTGTGCCGTGCCTTGCCATGGCGCGACTGCTGCTGACGCGGGCGGATTCCAGAGGCGCGATGGCGCTCGCGATGCTGCTGGGCGGCCTTGCCATCCAGATCAAGACCAGCGCTGCCCCGTTCTGCGTGGTATTCGGCTTGCTGGTGCTGTGGACGCGGTGGCGACTTCACCGCGATCCGGTGGCACTCGCGGGGGAAGTGCTGCTGTATGGCATCCTCGGGCTGCTGCCCACGGTTGCGGTTGCAGCCTTTTACGCGATGGTCGGGCACTTCGATGCCTTCTTCTACGCCAACTTCCTTTCGGTGTTCGAGCGACCTGCCGTGATCGGTCGCTGGCATCCCATGACGCTGATCATCATGGGCACGGTCTTCCTGACCGCTCTGGTCGGAATCTGGGCGTTCCTGCGAACCGGCCGCAGCTATGACGGGGGCAGGTATGCGGTGTTCATGGCGCTGGCGGTCGGCGCCCTGGCAAGCATCTATGCCACCGCCAATGTCCTGGTCCACTACTATGCGTTTCTGGTGCCCTGGGCGGTTCTGCTGGCCACGCCCTTCTACGACATGCGCGTCCCCATCGGACGCCTTTGTGCCGGATGGTTGCTGGCAGGCTATCTCCTTGCCGCCAACCACCCAAAGCGGCTGGCCGAAACGCATGCGGGCGAGATCGTGTTCAATCGCTTCGTCGGCGAAATCACCAGCGAGGGGCCGGGGCAGGGGCTCTACGTCTTTGCGGGGGCTTTCGGCTTCTATCCGGCGACTGGCAACGACGGGGGACGTTATCCCTATCCCTCGCACCACAGCAACGCGCTGGAGCGGGCGGGGCTTGGCATTTCGCAGGAAGCGCTGGCCAAGCAGGCGCTGGCCAGGAAGCCGAAGTTCATCATTTCGCTGAAGCTGTATGAAGCATCCCGGGGACGGGGCTCCGTTGGACTCGTGCGCGAGGCGTTGAGATCGCATTACCGTCCGATCGATCAGGGCACCGTGATGGGCGACGATCTGGTGCTTTACAGACGGCGCTGAGCGGTGTTGCGCGGTTGGCGCGGCATGTCGACAATCCCCGGAAAATCCGCCCGCCCTCCGCAATTGCGGGGGATCGCGCGGCTCTGCGACTTTCGCTCCGCCGGGCGTGTTGCTAAGCCGTTCCGACCATGGCGACCGATACGACAGAACCCGATCCGTTCGACGCAATCGTCGATGCTCCGTTCGATTCCGCGCTGTCGGAACGCTACCTCGTCTATGCGCTGTCGACGATCACCGCGCGCTCGCTGCCCGACCTGCGCGACGGTCTGAAGCCGGTGCACCGCCGCCTGCTGTGGGCGATGCGGCAACTGAAGCTGGATCCGGCGCAGGCGTTCAAGAAATCGGCCCGCGTGGTCGGCGACGTCATCGGCAAGTATCACCCCCATGGCGATGCCAGCGTCTATGACGCGATGGTCCGCCTCGCGCAGGACTGGGCGCTGCGCTATCCGCTGGTCGAGGGGCAGGGCAACTTCGGCAACATCGACGGCGATAACGCCGCGGCCTATCGCTATACCGAAGCCAGGCTGACGAAGACGGCGATCCAGCTCATGTCCGGGCTGGACGAGGGCACCGTCGACTTCGTGCCCACCTACAACGGCGAGGAGGAAGAGCCGGAAATCTTTCCGGGCCTGTTCCCGAACCTGCTGGCCAATGGATCGAGCGGCATCGCGGTGGGCATGGCCACCAACATCCCGAGCCACAACGTGGCCGAGATCATCGATGCGACGCTGCTGCTGATCGACAATCCGCATGCCGAGCACGCCCAGTTGATGGAAGTGTTCCACGGGCCCGACCTGCCGACGGGCGGCGTCATCGTCGACAGTCCGGCGGTGATTTCCAACGCCTATGAAACCGGACGCGGCGCGATCCGGGTGCGCGGGCGCTTTTCGACGGGCCGCGACGAGGCTGGCAACTGGGAAGAGAGCGGCATCGAGAAGCTGGGCGGCGGGCAGTGGCAGCTCGTGGTCTCGGAAATCCCCTACATGGTGCAGAAGGGCAAGCTGATCGAGCAGATTGCCCAGCTCATCGCCGACAAGAAGCTGCCGATCCTCGAGGACATCCGCGACGAGAGCGACGAGCAGATCCGGCTGGTGCTGATCCCCAAGAGCCGAAATGTCGACCCCGACCTGCTCAAGGAATCGCTCTACCGACTGACCGACCTTGAAACGCGGTTCGGGCTCAACCTCAACGTGCTGGATTCGCGGCGGACGCCCGGCGTGCTGGGGCTGAAGCTGGTATTGCAGGAGTGGGTGATCTCGCAGATCGACATCCTGCTGCGGCGTTCGCGCCATCGGCTGGACAAGATCGCCTCGCGGCTCGAGCTGCTCGAAGGCTATATCATTGCCTATCTCAACCTCGACCGGATCATCGAGATCATCCGCACCGAGGACGAGCCCAAGCCGGTGATGATGGCCGAGTTCGAGCTGACCGACCGCCAGGCCGAGGCGATCCTCAACATGCGGCTGCGATCCCTGCGCAAGCTCGAGGAAATGGAGCTGCGCAAGGAACGCGATGCCCTGCTGGCAGAGCAAGAGGAGCTGCAGAAGCTGCTCGACAGTCCGGCGCGCCAGCGCACCCGGCTGAAGCGCGACCTGGCGGCGCTGCGCAAGGACTATGCCGAGGACACCGCGCTGGGACGGCGGCGCACGACGATTGCCGAAGCCGCGCCGACGCGCGAGTTCAGCATGGACGCGATGATCGAGAAGGAGCCGGTGACGGTGATCCTTTCGGCCAAGGGCTGGATCAGGGCGGCCAAGGGGCATGTGCCGCTCGATGGCGATTTCAAGTTCAAGGAAGGCGATGGCCCGGCCTTCGCACTTCACTGCCAGACCACGGACAAGCTGCTGGTGGCGGTGGACAACGGGCGGTTCTACACGCTGGGGGCCGACAAGCTGCCGGGCGCGCGGGGCTTTGGCGAGCCTATCAGGACGATGGTGGACATCGATCCGGATGCGCAGATCGTTTCGGTCCTGCCCTACAAGCCCAAGGGGCAACTGCTGCTCGCGGCGAACACCGGGCGCGGCTTTGCCGCCGAGATGGACGAACTGCTGGCCGAGACGCGAAAGGGGCGCGGGGTGGTTTCAACCAAGCCGGGCGTCAAGCTTGCCGTGGTGCGCGAGATCGCGCCCGAGCACGATCACGTCGCGGTGATCGGCGAGAACCGCAAGCTGGTGATCTTCGCGCTTTCGGAAGTGCCGCTGCTCGCCAAGGGGCAGGGCGTCACGCTGCAGCGCTACAAGGACGGCGAGATGTCGGACGTGATCACGCTGCGGCTCGAAGATGGGCTTACCTGGGCGATGGGCGGCGAGAGCGGACGGACGCGGGTGGAGAAGGATCTGCTGCCGTGGAAGGTTGCGCGCGGCGCCGCGGGGCGCCTGCCGCCGAACGGGTTTCCGCGAGATAACCGGTTCTGAGAAGGTAGTGGGACCAGGGGTTTGCCAGCCAGAACTGTCGGGTCTGGCGTTGTAGCTGACCGGCAAGCGCGTGCGCGTTGATGCTTGCGTCGTTTAATGGATCGATTAAACGCTGGGCGACCAAAGGAGAGCTTCATGGAAACCGCACGCTACTCGCTTGAAGGCCGCATCGCGTTGATTACGGGGGCTTCTTCGGGCCTTGGCGCGCATTTCGCACGGCTCTTTGCGGCGGCAGGCGCGGCGGTCGTGGTCGGCGCGCGGCGGGTGGAGCGCGTGGCGGCGCTGGCTGACGAGATCAATGCGGGCGGTGGCAAGGCTCTCGCCGTGGCGCTCGACGTGACCGACGAGGCTTCCATCATCGCGGCGTTCGATGCGGCCGAGGCGGCGCTTGGCGTGCCGGACGTGGTCGTTGCCAATGCCGGGATCGTCGAGGCGGGGCGGTCGGTGGATCTTCCGGCCGAGGCGATGCGGCGGGTGGTCGATACAAACTTCAACGGAGTCTACCTGACCGCGCGCGAAGGGGCGCGGCGGATGATCGCGGCGGGATCCAGGCAGTCGGAGAAGGGACGGATCATCCTGACCGGATCGATCACCGCGCAGATGACTGCGACCGGCGACGCGGCCTATGCCGCGACCAAGCTGGCGGTCCAGCACCTGGGGCGCCAGTTCGCGCGAGAGTGGGCGCGGCTGGGGATCAACGTCAACGTGATCCAGCCCGGCTACATCCGTACCGAGATCGACGGCGAGTGGTTCGACACCGAAGGCGGCAAGGCGCAGATCGCCTCGTGGCCGAGGAAGCGGCTGACCGAGGTCTCCGCACTGGACGACATGATGCTGTTCTTCGCCTCTGACGCATCGCGTCAGGTGACGGGGACGTTCATTTCGGTGGACGACGGGCAGAGCCTGTAAGCGCGGGCACTATTGCCCCGGCAGTGCGGCCAGCATGTCGGGCGTGAGGACCTGCGGAAGCTGGCGGGGCTCGGCGCCGCCGGCAGGATACCACATATATAGCGGCACGCCTGCGACGCCCTGCGCGGTGAGGAACCGGGTGATCGCCGGGTCGCGCCGGGTCCAGTCGCCGACAAGGACGACGACGCCGGCCTTCTCGAACGCCGCGCGGGTGCTCTCGCGCTCGATCGAGGTGCTCTCGTTGACCTTGCAGGACAGGCACCAGTCGGCGGTGAAGTAGGCGAAGACGGGCTTTCCTGCCTTGCGGGCCTCGGCCAGCGCGGCTTCCGAGAAGGGCCGGGCCTCGAGCAGGCCACCTTCGCTGGCGGCGGTCTGCGCGGGCGGGGGCAGGCCGATCACGCCGCCGACGGCGATCAGGGCAGCCAGGGCCATGAGCCTGCCGATCGGCAGGCCCTTGCGCTGCGTCACCCCGACAGCCGCAAGTGCGCCGAGCAACACCACGGCGATTGCAACCAGAACGACGGTGAAGGTCGCCCCGCCCACGCGCCATGCCAGCCAGCCCAGCGCCAGCGCGGTGAGGCCCATCGGCAGCGCCATCCAGCGGCGGAAGCGCTCCATCCACTTGCCGGGCTTGGGCAGAAGGCGGCGCAGGGCCGGCACGAAGCCCAGGAGCAGGAACGGCAGGGCGAGGCCTAGCCCCAGCGCCGCGAAGACGCCTAGCGCTGCCCACGCCGGCAGGACGAGCGCCGCGCCCATGGCGGCGGCCATGAACGGCCCGGTGCAGGGCGTGGCGACGAAGGCGGCAAGCAGGCCCGTGCCGAACGCCCCGGTCGCGCCCGCACCGCGCTCGACCGAAAGACCGGGAAGTTCGTAGAGCCCCGCGAAGTTTGCCGTGATCGCAACCGCCAGGAGCATGAGGACGGCGACGACGCCCGGTTCCTGCAACTGGAACGCCCATCCGACCTGTTCTCCGCCTGCGCGCAGGGCCAGCATCACGCCGCCCAGAAGGAGGCACGCGAGGACGACGCCGGCGGTATAGGCCAGGCCCTCCTTGTGGGCTTCATGCGCGTTGCCCCGGGCCAGAGCGAGGGCCTTGAGGCTGAGTATGGGGAAGACGCAGGGCATCACGTTGAGGATCAGCCCGCCGAGGAACGCTCCGGCAAGAGCAAGCGCGAGGACCGAGGCGGAGAAGGCGCCAGCGCCTACTTGCGTGCCGCCCTTCGGCACGGTGCCGGGCTCGGCGGCGAAGGCAATGCCGCCCGCGTCCCTGCCCATCGCCAGGACGCCTTCGAGCCTTGAGGCGGTGGCGGGCGACTTGGCCAGCGGAACTTCGACGACAAGTGTGTCGCCCTGGCGGAAGAAGCGTTGCGGCGCGGCGTAATCGACCACGCGTTCGGTCTTGAGGAAAAGGTGCGGCGCATCGAGCGGCGCGGTGGCCGGGAACGGGAGGGCGAGGCGCAGCGTGCCGCTTTCGAGCGCAAATGCGCCCGGACGATCGAGCGGGGCTGGCATGGCGGCGCGCCATCCTTCGAAGCGCGGGTCGGCGGGGCCGGTGCCGACGCTAACCGCGCCTTGCAATTCGGCGCGTTCGGGCACGCAGATCGTTTCGGTGCAGACGAGCCACTGGGCCTTGACCCTGATTGGCAGGAGCGTTCCCGAACGGGCGCTGGAAGGCACCTTGAGCGGCACGAGGACAGCATAGTCATGCTCGTAGACGTGGTTCATCAGCCCTTGAACGACGAGCGTCTGCGGGACAGGGAACTGCATATCGCCTGCGGTCACGCCCGCCGGCAGGGTCCACTCGACGGTCAGGCCGAAGCCGGCGTCGCCCGGGTTGGACCAGTAGCCGTGCCACCCCTTTTCGGGCTGCATGAGCAGGGCGAGCGTGACCGTTTCTCCGGGGCGGACCGGGCCCTCCGCGACCAGCGATGCGGTCATGCGGTTGGGCGCGGCATGGACGGGGGAAAGCCACGCGAGAAGCGACAGACACATCGCTGTCACAAGCATCGCTATGATGCGCCCGAGAGGATCGAGGCGGGTCTTGATCCCGACCAATTCGCGTATCGGCATCTCGGGCTTCACAGGTCCAAAAGGCCCCTTGAACCGGAACGCCGCCGGGGCCATGCGTAGCGCTCTTGGGGCGTCCTACGATCGGCTTGTGCCTGAGTCCAGTTCGCGTGCCCAAAGGAGTATGTTTCGCGTGAAGACCCTTGCCCGCTTTTCGTCATTCCTGCTTGCAACCGTTCTTCCGCTGGCGCCCGCGATCGCTCAGGAAGCGCCGCCCCCGCCCCCATCGCTGCCGATTGTCTCCCAGCAGGTGCCGCAGAACGCGCCGCGCCTTGTCGTGGCGATCTCGATCGACCAGTTTTCTTCCGATATCTTCGCACAGTATCGCCAGCGCTTTACCGGCGGTCTTGCGCGCCTGACCACGGGCGCGGTCTTCCCCGCCGGCTACCAGAGCCACGCGGCGACCGAGACCTGCCCGGGCCACTCGACGATCCTTACCGGCAATCGCCCCGCCCATACGGGGATCATCGCCAATTCCTGGATCGACCAGTCGGTCGCCGTCGGGCCCAAGCAGGTCTATTGCGCCGAGGATACGGGCAAGCGTGCCGCCGGATCGAAGGACTATGTCGCATCGCCCATCCACCTGCTGGTGCCGACGCTGGGCGAATGGATGAAGCGGGCCAATCCGGCGGCGCGCAATATCGCGGTATCGGGCAAGGACCGCGGCGCACTGATGATGGGCGGGCACGATACCGACCAGGTCTATTGGTGGAAGGGCAAGGGCTTCGTCACCCTTGCCGGGCGCGAGCCGGGGCCGACCGCCATCGCGCAGAACGTCGAGATCGCGCGCACGCTCGCCAAGGGCGCGCCGGCCTTCCCGCTGCCCGCTTACTGCGGGCGCAACGACCGGGCCGTCACCGCCGGCGAGGTGACGGTGGGGACCAACCACTTTGCCCTGAAGGCCGGCGATGCCGACGGCTTCCGCATATCGCCCCGGCTCGACCGGGCGACGCTCGATCTTGCGGTCAAGCTGGTGGACGAACAGAAGCTGGGGCGCGGCGCGGTGCCCGACCTTCTGGCGGTGAGCCTTTCGGCAACCGATTACGTTGGCCACGCCACGGGTACCGAGGGCGCGGAAATGTGCATCCAGCTTGCGCAGCTCGACCTGGCGCTCGGCGATTTTCTTGCCAGCCTCGACAAGCGGGGCATCGACTATGCGGTGGTGCTGACGGCCGACCACGGCGGCTTTGACATTCCCGAACGCCTCCACGAGCAGGCGCTGGAGAAGAGCGCGCGGGTCGGGCCGGAAGTCTCGGCCGAGGCGCTGTCGGAGGCGCTGGGCAAGCGTTACGGGCTTGCGCCCAAGGGGCTGATCCTGGCGGACGGGCCGGCGGGCGACTACTGGCTGCGCAAGGACCTTGACGAGGGTCTGCGCGGCAGGATCGTCGACGACGCGAAGGCGATCCTGATGACGAGCCCCTATGTCGAGAAGGTGCTTTCCGCCGCGGAAATCGCGGCAACGCCGATGCCGTCGGGCTCGCCGGAAACCTGGACCCTGGCCGAACGCGCGCGCGCTTCCTACAACCCGCTTCACTCGGGCGATTTCGTGGTGATGCTCAAGCGCAGCGTCGTGGCGATCCCGACGCCGCGCGCGGGTTATGTGGCAACCCACGGCAGCCCCTGGGACTATGACCGCCGCGTGCCGATCATGTTTTGGCGCAAGGGCATGAACGGCTTCGAACAGCCGAGCGCGGTGGAAACGGTGGACATTGCCCCCAGCCTTGCTGCACTGATCGGTCTCAAGATCCCGCAAGGTGCATTCGACGGGCGCTGTCTCGACCTCGATGGTGGCCCGGCCAATACGTGTGGAGCAGGCAAGTGAATGAATTGAGCGCAGACGTCGTCATCCTGGGCGGCGGACTTGTCGGGATGACGCTGGCGATCGGCCTCGCCAAGGCGGGGATCAGCAGCCATGTCGTCGACAATTCCGACCCTGCGGCGCAGACTGCCGAGGGATTCGATGGCCGCGCGTCGGCCATTTCCACGGCTAGCTGGAACCTCTACGCCAATCTTGGCATGGCCGACGAACTCGCGCCAAAGGGATGCCCGATCGAGGCGATCGCGGTGACAGACGCGATGAAGCCCGGACGGATCGACTTCAAGCCGGGCGAGGGCGATGGCTCGCTGGGCCGGATGTACGCCAACCGTGACCTGCGCATCGCCATGTATGCCGCTGCGGCGCGGGAAGAGGCGATCACCTTCCACACCAATGCCAACGTGATCCACCGCGAGCGCGGCGAGCATGGCGTGTCGGTCACGCTTGCCGACGGGCGCATCCTCAAGGGCAGGTTGCTTGTCGGTGCGGAAGGGCGCAGGTCTCCTACGCGCGACGAGGCGGGCTTTACCCCGGCGCGCTGGGACTATGGTCATCGTGCGATCATTGCCGGCCTGACCCACGAGAAGCCGCACGGCAACGTCGCGTGGGAAGTGTTCTATCCGGCCGGACCGTTTGCGCTGCTGCCGTTGCTCGACGACGAGGACGGTTCGCATCGCTCGGCGCTGGTCTGGACAGTGGCAGAGAAGGACGCATCGGCGGTGCTGGCGATGCCCGAGCCGATGTTCCTCGACGAAGTTTCGAAGCGGATGCACGAGATTTTCGGCGAGATCAGGCTGGCAAGCCCGCGTTCGTCCTATCCGCTGAACTTCCATCACACCGCGCGGATCGTCGAGCAGCGCCTGGCGCTGGTGGGCGATGCGGCGCACGGGATGCACCCGATTGCGGGGCAGGGCCTGAATGTCGGCCTGCGCGATGTGGCGGCGCTGGTCGAGGTGCTTGCGGATGGCGTTCGGCTTGGTCTTGACGTGGGCGATGCGCAACTGCTGGCGCGCTACGAGCGTTGGCGCGCGGCTGACACGTTCATGGTGGCGACCGCCACCGACGTCCTGACGCGGCTGTTCGGCCTGCCCGGACGAGTGCCTTCGGCGATACGGCGGCTCGGCATGGCGGGCGTGCAGCGCATGGGACCGCTCAAGCGCTGGTTCATGGACGAGGCACGCGGGATGAGCGGCGACTTGCCCAAGCTGCTTCGCGCGGCCTGAGAGAGGCCAGAGCGCGGGGACTTCAGATCGCGGGTGCGGAGCCTTCGGGTGCCGGAGTCTCTTCATCGGCGGGCGGGATTGCCGCGACGGGTTGCCCGGCCATCAGCGCCGCAGCTTCGAGCTGGTCGAGCGCGCGCTGGGTCGCCATGTAGTCGCGTGCGTGGGCGAGCCATTCCGATGCACTTTCGCGCCCCGGCATCCGTTCCACTTCGGCGACTGCGGCTTCGACCTTGCCGCCGGCAAGGAACGCGCGGGCCCGGTCGACCCGGTTTTCGGGCGCGGGCGACGGCATGTCGTCGTGCCGGACGACGAAAAGATCCGACACCTGCCGCTTGAACCAGGTCCAGGTGCCTTCGTCGGGCGAGCCGCCCGCGAGTTCGGGGGCGAGGAGCTCGAACTGTTCGGTGAGCTGGGGAAGGGTGACGGGCATCGAGCCGGCCGCGATCACTCGGTCCACCGCAGCGCCCTGGGTTTGCCCGAAGCGGGCGCGGAGCTGGGCTTCGATCCAGCCGAGCGGCTGGCCGCGTTCCACCGCACGGCGGGCGGCAAAGGCGAGAAGCAGCGTTTCCGCGCGAGTGGCGTTGCCCGACGCTGCGAGCGCCTGCTGGTTGAGTTCGGCCAGTCGCTGTTCGAGCATGGCGATCTTGGTGCCGGTATCGGCGAGCTGGGCCTGGGCGGCAGAGTCCACGACCGGTGCCGGCGGCGGCGGCGGGGCATCCTGCGGGGTGACGATGTGCGGCACGCCGTCGCTCATCTGGAGATCGACGAAGCCGTTGCGCCAGCCGAGCCACGCGGCGCCGGCGGCACCTGCCAGAAGACATCCCGCAACGAGAGCTGCAACGCCGCGCGCGCGCATGCCGCCGGTCTGGCGGGGTCGCGCCGTCGCGCCTTGGCTGTAGCCGGTTTCCTGCATCCGTTTTCGCTTGTCCTGTCGCCCCGAAGTCACATGGTCTGGCACATTCGCCGGCCTAGTTCCAGCAGATCGGAGTCCGTTCTTGAGTCAGCGATGCGCAGATCGCCCCAACCATCGCCCGCAAGTGCGGCGATGCGCGGGGCGAGGCACGCTAGATAGAGGCTTTCCCGAGTAATTCCAGTGCGTTCACACTGCTGACGGAAATGCTTCGCGGCTGCGCCGGAATGCAGCAGGACGACCGCTGGACGCGCCAGTACCGCCACCAGCTCGTCCGGAAGCGGGACGGGGCGGGCCGCATAGACGACCGCCGTCTCGATTCGCACGCCCGGCGGCGGGGCGAGCGTGACCCTGTCTTCGCCCGCGAGCCGCAGATAGGTGCCGGGGGCAAGCGTCTCCACCACCGGTTGCAGGCCGCCTTCGCCGGTTCGGACAACGGTGAAGCCTGCCGCGCGGGCGGCCGAGGCCGTCGCTTCGCCCACCGCGATGACGGGGAGATGCTTCAGTGCGTCGAGTTGCGGCCCGCCGTGCCGGAAGATGTTGGCGCTTCCCGCCAGGATCGCCTCGAACCGCCCTTCGGCAACGCTCCACCGTGTCGGCTCGATCCGGAAGAGCGGGTAGCCGATCGCATGAAGGCCCCGTTCGCGCGCGGCGGCAATGGTTGCGGCATTGCCGGGCTCGGGACGGATGACGATGAGCGGCAGGAGCTTCATCCGGCTCCGTGGAAATGCACGCGGATCGCGTCGGGCGCTTCGCCTAGGAGGCGATGGGCGAGATGGGCGGGGCCTGCATCGTCGCCCGCCGCGAAGGTCTCGTGCGCTTCGACGCGCTCGGCACCGTCCGGGCTGAACAACGCGGCGCGAAGCGTCAGCGAGCTTTCGTGATGCGTGGTCAGGACCGCGATCGGGCTGTGGCAATTGCCGCCGAGCGCGAGGAGCAGGGCGCGTTCGGCGCGGATCGCGTGATGGGTCGGCTTGTCGTCGATGGCGCCGAGCCATGCGCAGAGATCGGCTCTCGACGCGAGGCATTCGATTCCGATCGCGCCCTGGGCAGGCGCGGGGAGCCACTCGTACTCCGAAAGCGGATGGCCGACCCCGGTCTCGCCCAGGCGTCCGAGGCCGGCGGCGGCAAGCAGGGTCACGTCGGCCTCGCCCGCCTGGAGCTTTGCCAGACGGGTCGCGACATTGCCCCGGAACGAAACCACAGTGAGGTCGGGCCGGGCGTGGAGCATCTGCGCGGCGCGGCGCGGGGCGCTGGTGCCGACGCGCGCACCGGGCGGGATTGCGTGGATGGAGGCCGCGCCGATCAGCACGTCGCGCACGTCGGCGCGGGGAAGGACGGCGGCGATGGCGAAGTTTTCAGGACGGATCGTCTCGACGTCCTTCATCGAATGCACGGCAAAGTCGATCTCGCCCGAGACGAGCCAGGCGTCGAGCTCCTTGGTCCAGAGCGCCTTGCCGCCGATGTCGGCGAGCGGACGGTCCTGGATCTTGTCGCCGCTGGCCGTCACCGGGACAAGTTCCACCTGCGATTCGGCCCAGCCATGCGCCGCGCAGAGGCGGGCACGGGCTTCCTCGGCCTGTGCCATGGCAAGGGGAGAGCGGCGGGTGCCCAGCTTCAGGGGCCTTTGCGGAGCTTGGTTGTTCATGCGCCGCTTGCCGTAAACGGGATTATCTCTAGAGGAAAGCGCCACATGGCCCTGATCCTTGGCATAGAATCCAGCTGCGATGAAACCGCCGCCGCGGTGATCGACAGCAATGGCGCGTCGCTCGAAGCGCGCATCGTGGCGCAGCGCATCGCCTCGCAGGACGAAGCGCATCGACCCTATGGCGGCGTCGTTCCGGAAATCGCGGCGCGCGCGCACGCCGAAGTGCTCAGTCCGATGATCGCGGCGGTGCTGGCCGACGCGGGGATCGGGCTGGACGACCTCGATGCCATCGCCGCGACCGCGGGGCCGGGGTTGATCGGCGGCGTCATGGTCGGTCTCGTTACCGGAAAGGCGCTGGCCATGGCGGCGGACAAGCCGCTGATCGCGGTCAACCACCTGGAAGGCCACGCGCTTTCGCCGCGACTGGCCGAACCCTCGTTGCAATACCCCTACCTGTTGCTGCTGGTTTCGGGCGGACATTGCCAGATCCTGGAAGTTGCGGGGGTCGGGCAGTTCCGCCGCCTTGCCACCACCATCGACGATGCCTTGGGCGAAGCGTTCGACAAGACCGCGAAGATCCTCGGCCTCGGCTATCCAGGTGGGCCGGCGGTGGAACGGATGGCGCGAGAGGGCAACCCCAAGGCCGTGCCCCTGCCGCGCCCGCTGGTCGGCAGCGGGGAGCCGCACTTCTCGTTCGCGGGCCTGAAGAGCGCGGTCATGCGGGCGAAGGATGCCGGTGTTCACGGGGACGCCGACATCGCCGCTTCATTCCAGCAGGCGGCGATAGATTGCGTGATCGATCGCACCCGCATCGCGCTTGAGACTGCTTCTCCGGGCATGACGGCGCTGGTGGTGGCTGGAGGCGTCGCCGCCAATGCCGCCTTGCGTGGCGCGCTGGAAGGACTGGCGGAGAGCCACGGGCTTTCGCTGGTCGCGCCGCCGCCGAAACTGTGCACAGACAACGCTGCGATGATTGGTTGGGCTGGCGCGGAACGCCTTGCTCTGGGATATGTCGATCCACTTGACGTGGCGGCGCGTCCGCGCTGGCCGCTCGACGAGAACGCCGCGCCGGTGCGCGGAGCAGGGGTAAAGGCATGACCTTCGAGGTGGGCGTCGTCGGCGCGGGCGCATGGGGCACGGCGCTGGCGCAGATGCTATCCAGCGACGGGCGCGAGGTCCTGCTGTGGGCGCGCGAGAGCGAAGTGGTCCGCGAAATCAACGAGGACCGGCGCAATGGACCGTTCCTGCCTTCCGCCTGTCTCAATCCGACGATCACCGCCACCGCAGACCTTGCCGACATGGCGCGCATCCCGGTCCTGCTGCTGGTGACGCCGGCCCAGCATCTTGCGTCCGTTCTTGGCGGGATCGGGCGTGACGGTGGGGACGTGGTCCTGTGCTCAAAGGGGATCGAGGCCGGAACCGGGCGGTTGATGGCCGACGTCGCCCGCGACGCGGCACCGGACGCGAGCATCGCCGTGCTTTCCGGCCCGACCTTTGCGCATGAAGTGGCGGACGGGTTGCCGACGGCGGTTACCCTCGCCTGTGCCGGGGGAGAGGAACAGTGGCTGCGGCTTTCGACCGCCATCGCCCGCCCGACGTTCCGTCCCTATTATTCGGACGACGTGACCGGGGCCGAGATCGGCGGCGCGGTGAAGAACGTGCTGGCCATTGCCTGCGGCGTGGTCGAGGGACTGCGTCTCGGCCAGAACGCCCGGGCGGCGCTGATCAGCCGGGGTTTCGCCGAAATGCAGCGTTTCGGGCTTGCGCTGGGGGCGCGGCCGAAAACATTGTCGGGGCTCTCGGGTTTGGGAGACCTGGTGTTGACATGTTCTTCCACTTCGAGCCGCAATTTCTCGCTCGGCAAGGCGCTGGGCGAGGGAGCAAGCGCAACGGCCGTCATGGCCGACCGCGCGACGGTGGCCGAGGGGGCGTTCACCGCCCCGGTGCTTGCCGACCTTGCGCGCGGCCGCGGGATTTCCATGCCGATCGTCGAGGCCGTGGTCACGCTGCTCGAAGGCGCGGCACCGGCGCGCGAGGTGGTCGCGGGCCTGCTCTCGCGTCCGTTGACCGCGGAAAATCCGCTTGTCTGATCCCGTGCAGCGGACCGACCAGAAGGACATCGCCGCCCTTGCCAAGGGTGGGCGCACCAATTTTCTCGGCTTCCTGCTGCGCCTGATGGCGCGCATACCCTTCCTGTTCATCGCCAGCCGTCTTTACGGCGCTCCCGCAATGGGGCGCTTTGCCTCGGCGCTGGTCATGGTCGAGTTCGCCGGAATGCTGGCGACGCTGGGGCAGAAGCGTGGTCTTGCGCAGCGACTGGCCGAAGGGGACGAACATCCCGCAAATGTCGTGGGCGACGCAGTGCTGCTGGCGATGTCGCTGGCGCTGGGCATGGGCGCGCTGATCTACCTCTTCCCCGAATCGATGTATCCGAGCGGCAACTACACGCTGGCCGACAGGCTGCTGGTCCTTGCCATTCCGGGGCTGGCGCTGGGCGACCTTGCGCTGGCGGCGCTTGCCTACCGCTTCGACGTGGCGACGACCGTGCGTGCGCGTTCGGTGGTGGAGCCGTGGACGATCTCGATCGCGGCGGGCACGTTCTTCTTCGTCTGGCCCTCGTCGGGCCTCAGCCTCGCCTATCTCGCCTCGGTATGGGCGGCAACGGGCGTTGCGGTCTTCTCGCTGCTGCGTTCCTACGGCCTGCCCCGCGCGTGGAAGCCCCGTCCGGGCCCATTGTGGCAGATCGCCCGGCGCAACATCCCGCTTGCCGGGGCCGACGCGGTGGAGTGGGGCACGCGCAAGCTCGACGTGTTCATCTTGCGCTTCTTCGTGGGCGAGGCGGCTGTCGGCATCTACTACTTCGCGCAGCAGATCGCATCGCTGCCGCAGAAGCTGAAGACCAGCTTCGAGCCGGTTCTTGGCCCCGTCATCACGCGCAGCGTGAAGGACAAGGATTACGCCGCGATCGCCAAGCAGGTCTGCCAGGTCGGTTTCTGGATAGGCGCGGCGCAGATCGGCATCGCCATGGCGCTGGGCATACCCGGTGAAGGGCTCATGGGACTTGGCGGCCCGGACTTCGTTTCCGGTACGGCGGCGCTGGCCTTCCTGCTGATCGCGGAAGTCGTGGCTTCGAAGGCCGTGGTTAGCGAGGCGGCGCTGGTCTACCTCGCGCGGATGCGCAACCTGTGGATCAGCCTTGGGACGATTGCGTTTCAGGCGGTGCTGACGACCGTGTTGATCGTCGTCGCCAAGTCCGCCGGATGGGGCCCGATGTACGTTGCGGCGGCCGCATCCCTGGCGCTGGCCTTGTCGCTCGGGCTGTCTTCGGCGGTCAAGTCGCGCGTGCTTACGCGCGTGCTCGGCCACAGTATCAGCAACTGGCGTTGGGGCCTGGCATGGGCCATCGTTCCGGCGCTCGCGGTTGGCATCGCCAGCACGTGGCTGCCGGAATGGGCCGAACTTTCCTTCGGCATTCCGGCAATTCTGGGTATTTACTGCTACATGCTGTGGGTCAGGGCGTTCGGTCCCGAAGATCGCGTCCTGTTCCGCAAGCAACAGGCAGCCTGAGGGCTTTCGGCCCGGAATTGTTTGGGGGTGAATTGATGGTCGTGATGCTCGAGACGAACCAGATCGTGCTGGCGGCAGTCGTCCTGATCGTGGCGTTCGTTGCGTGGTGGTTGTGGGGCCGTTCGAAGCCGACGACGCGGAAGCGCGAATATACCGATGTCCTTTCGGAGGGCGCAGCTCCGGCGGAACGCAATACCGCCCTGATCGACGCGCCAAGCGCCGCCGCGCTGGTGACGCCTCCGCCGGGCGTGGGCACACTGGCGGGTGTTGGCGAAGTCGTGGCCCATGCCGCTGCCGAGGAACTGCTCGAGGCCGCCGCGCCGCCTGCCCAGCCTACGGCCGCTTCATCCGCAGCGCCGGCCACGGCTGCTCCCGCGAGCGGAGACGACCTTGGCCGGATCAAGGGCGTTGGGCCGAAGCTGAAGGCGCTTCTGGCTTCGCTTGGCGTCACCAGCTTTTCCCAGATCGCCGCATGGACGGATGAGGACATCGCACGGATCGATGCGCGGCTCGGCTCTTTCGCCGGCCGTGCCAAGCGCGACAGCTGGGTCGAACAGGCCGCGCTGCTCGCGGCGGGCGATACCGCCGCCTACGAAGCCCGTTTCGGGAAGCTCTGACTATTCCATCGCTTGCGCCGGGGCCACTGGCTCCGGCGCGTCTGTTGGCGCAGAGCGGCGGCATCGCGCGACGAGATCACGCACCGGCCCGCCGCCCGAAACCTTGATCATGCCCGCGCCGGGAAGCGTCCCGGTGTACGATCCGCCCAGCACCTTTGCCCGCGTATCGTCGGCAGCCATTGTGCCTTGCCAGATATAGCCGCGCTGACCCGGTACCGCCGTCGCATCGACGGGCAGCCGCATGATCCCCTCGCTTCCGACCAGTGCAAAAAGCGCCTGCGCGCCGATCGGGGCAGCGGCGTGCCGCGTTACGACCAGCACACCCTGGCGGCAGGCGACCGAGACCAGCGGCTGCTCTCCCGGATGGCCGAAACGCGCGGAAAGTCCGTCGACCGAGGAGGCCCAGCTTGCCGGTGCCGCGCTGTCGCGCACCCCGGGCAGGGCCTCACCTTCAGGCAAGGTCATCCGCACGGCATTCTCCGGCGCCCCCTCGCGCGGGGGCGGGGTCGGTGATTTCGAGCAGGCGGTGAGGGAGAGGGCGACGATTGATGCTGCCAGGATTGAACGCACTACTTCCCCCACTTCGTCTTCTGTGACTTCCCGTAGCGCGTCTTGCGCGTACCCGGCTTGCCTTCGTTGCTGCGTCCCACGATCGGCGCTTTCCGCTCGCCTTCAGGCAGGCCGAGTTCGGTGGCCTCGAGCCGCCTGATCTCGTCGCGCAGGCGGCCGGCTTCCTCGAATTCGAGGTCCGCTGCGGCCGCGCGCATGCGCTTTTCGAGGTCCTCGATATAGGCGCGCAGGTTGTGGCCGACGAGGTTGTTGCGCTCGTCGTCGCCGGTGTCGACGACCACGCCGTCGCGGCTGGCGGTATCCGCGACGATGTCGTGGATGTTGCGCTTGATCGTTTGCGGCGTGATGCCGTGTTCTTCGTTGTAGGCCTGCTGCTTTGCGCGGCGGCGGTCGGTTTCGGCGATGGCGCGTTCCATCGAGCCGGTCATGCGATCGGCATAGAGGATGACGCGGCCATCGACGTTGCGCGCGGCGCGGCCGATGGTCTGGATCAGCGAGGTCTCGGAGCGCAGGAAGCCCTCCTTGTCGGCATCGAGGATGCAGACGAGGCCGCACTCGGGAATGTCGAGACCTTCGCGCAGCAGGTTGATGCCGACGAGAACGTCATAGACGCCAAGCCGCAGGTCGCGGATCAGCTCGATGCGCTCCAGCGTCTCGACGTCGGAGTGCATGTAGCGTACGCGCAGGCCCGCTTCGTGCATGAACTCGGTCAGGTCTTCCGCCATGCGCTTGGTCAGGGTGGTGACGAGCGTGCGATAGCCCTTGGCGGCGGTCTCGCGGCACTCGTTGATGCAGTCCTGCACCTGGTCCTCGACCGGGCGGATCAGCACCGGCGGGTCGATCAGGCCGGTCGGGCGGATGACCTGTTCGGCAAAGACGCCGCCGGCCTGCTCCATTTCCCAGCCGCCCGGGGTGGCCGAGACCGCGACCGTCTGGGGGCGCATCGCGTCCCATTCGTTGAAGCGCAGCGGTCGGTTGTCGATGCAGCTCGGCAGGCGGAAGCCGTATTCGGCGAGCGTAAGCTTGCGGCGATGGTCGCCTCGCGCCATCGCGCCGATCTGCGGCACCGTCTGGTGGCTCTCGTCGACGAAGAGCAGGGCATTGTCCGGCAGGTATTCGAACAGCGTGGGGGGCGGTTCGCCGGGGAGGCGGCCGGTCAGGAAACGGCTGTAGTTCTCGATCCCGGCGCATGAACCGGTCGCGGCGATCATTTCCAGGTCGAAGTTGGTGCGCTGTTCCAGCCGTTGCGCTTCGAGCAGCTTTCCTTCCGCGACCAGTTCCTTGAGCCGCTCGGTCAGTTCGAAGCGGATCGCGTCTGCGGCCTGCTTCATCGTCGGGCCGGGCGTCACGTAGTGCGAATTGGCGTAGACGCGGATCGCGGTGAGCTTCGTGCCCGCCTTGCCGGTCAGCGGATCGAACTCGACGATCTGCTCGATCTCGTCGCCGAAGAACGAGATGCGCCAGGCAACGTCTTCGTAGTGCGAGGGGAAGATCTCGAGATTGTCGCCGCGTACGCGGAAGTTGCCGCGACTGAAGGCGGCATCGTTGCGCTTGTACTGCAGGGCCACCAGCTTGCGGATGATCTCGCCGCTGTCGACCGTGGTGCCGACCTTGAGGTCGAAGATCATGGCCGAGTAGGTTTCGACCGAGCCGATGCCATAGAGGCACGAGACCGAGGCGACGATGATCACGTCGTCGCGCTCCAGCAGGGCGCGGGTGGCCGAGTGGCGCATCCGGTCGATCGCCTCGTTCACCGAGCTTTCCTTCTCGATGTAGGTGTCCGACCGGGGCACGTAGGCCTCCGGCTGGTAGTAGTCGTAGTAGGAGACGAAATATTCGACCGCGTTTTCGGGGAAGAAGCTCTTCATCTCGCCATAGAGCTGGGCGGCGAGGATCTTGTTGGGGGCAAGGATCAGCGCGGGCCGCTGGGTCGCCTCGATGACCTGCGCCATCGTGAAGGTCTTGCCCGAACCGGTGACGCCAAGCAGGACCTGCGTCTTGTCATCCGCGCGGATGCCTTCGACGAGATCGGCGATGGCGGTCGGCTGGTCGCCCGCCGGCTGGTAGTCGGACACGATCCTGAAGCGCTTGCCGCCTTCCACCTTGTCCGGCCTTGCGGGGCGGTGGGGCACGAAGGTGCCGGAGGTGTCGGGCTCTTCGAGTCCCCTGCGGATAACGAGTTCGGCCATGCGCCGGATATGGGGAACAAACAGCGTCCGCGCAACCGAAGTGATCCACGCCATTTGAGGTTCTGCGCCATGGTGATAGCCTCGCGGGTGGAAGAACGAGGGAGATGTTCATGCGCGCTGCATTCGTGCTGGTCCTGCCGCTCATGCTTGCCGCTTGCGGCGATGACGGCTCGGTCGAGAAGAAGAACGCCAGTACTGCCGAAGTCGCGAAGTCGGTCGCCGACGCGGGCATGAAGCTCAAACCGGGGCGTTGGGAGCTGACCACGAAATTCGTCAGGTTCGACGTCGAGGGAATGCCGCCCGAAGCGAAGAAGGCCATGCAGCAGATGCTGGGCCAGGGGCACACCTTCGCCAGTTGCCTGACCAGGGAAGAGGCGGAAAAGCCGGACGGCTCGTTCTTCGGGCAGGAGAGCAACGATTGCCGTTATGACACCTTCACCATGGGCGGCGGAAAGATCGACGCGACCATGACCTGCAAGGGCAAGGGTGCCGAGACCGGGAACAACGCCACGATGAAGCTGGCGGGAACCTATAGCGCGGACACCTACGACATGACCATGGACATGACCGGCGCCGCTCCCAACGGCAAGTCCATGACCATGCAGATGGCGCTGGTTTCCCGGCGCGTCGGCGAATGCAAGGGCGACGAGCAGTCCTGAAGCTTTCCCGCCAAGGCCATGTTCTTGACGCGAATTTGAAACAAATGCCTTCGGACTGGCGTTCATCGACCATTAGGCCGATGGAGCGCAGCGTATGGCAATGGCGGCAGGACATTCTGGAACGGCAAACGGCATCGGGCAATTTAGTGCCCGCCTTGCCGCCGTGCGCGCCGAGATCGCGCGGCGCGGCGCCCTGGCGTTCCAGCCTCGTCCGGAAGGCGCGCGCGGGCCGGCGTGGCAGGCGTTCCTGGGCGAACTGCGCACTCCAGTGGAGCATTGGCAGGCGCGCCGCGCCCCGCGTCACGCTGCATTGCCGGAAGGGTCATCGAGGCCGGTCATGCTCCTGCCGGGCTTCGGCACGCATCCCGCGCGGATGAAACCGCTCGGCCGCGTGCTGGAAGACCTGGGCCACCGCGTGAGCGACTGGGGACTGGGCTTCAATTTCGGGCCGACGGAGGAGCGGTTCGAGCGCCTGTGCGAACGCGTCTCGGCCATGGCGCGCAAGGAAGGCGAGCCGCTGGTGCTGGTCGGGTGGAGCCTTGGCGGCGTCTTCGCGCGCGAGGTTGCGAGACGTCACCCGGAGGCTGTCCGGCTGGTCATTACCATGGGCACGCCGTTTTCCGGCGATCGCCGTGCCAACAACGCCTGGCGAGCCTACCAGCTGATCGCGGGCCATTCGGTGGATGAACCCCCGATCGGGCGCGAACTGTCGGAAAAGCCGCCGGTGACCACTGTCGCCATGTGGAGTCCGCGAGACGGCATCGTCGCACCGCGTTCGGCATGCGGGCGCAAGGGCGAACGTGACCTGGCGGTTGCGATGCGCTGCACGCACCTTGGCTTTGCCGCCCATCCCGACGTGGCCGCGACGGTGGCGCGGCTCATCGCGGAACTCGCCGGCGACTGAACCCTACCAGGCGCGCTCGATCATCGCGAACAGCCGATCCGCCTGCGCTTGCCAGGCGTGGGCGTGAACCGGCGACCATTCATCGCCCGCAAGGTCGGCAAGGGTGGCGATGAAGTGGTCGAGGACGTCGCGGTAGCGTTGCAGTTCGATACCCCCATATCCGTGATGGGTCAGCACCTGCATGCGCATGACCATTTCCACCCACGGCTCGTCGTTGGCGAGCGCGAGCAGCGTGGTCATGATCTCGTTCGTCATCGTCCCGTACGAAGTCGCCGGGTTGAAGAACTTGTCCTCTTCCTCTGGATGGGCGGAAAGGAACCGGGCGAAGAAAGGCGGCACGATATCGTGGTCGCGGCCCGCGATGATTTCGAGGGACTCCATCATCGCGTCGTGGTCGCCCACGGTCACAGCCATTGTCGCCATCGGCCTTCCTCTCCGTTGCCGGAGCGATGGCAGGTTGCGCGAAGGGCCGCCTTGACCGGCATCAACCCGCCAGGGCCACCTCGACCTCCACGCCCGAAAACGCGGCGTTGCCGGAAAGCGGATCCATCGCGGTTTCCAGCGTGATGTCGTTGACGCTGACGCCGGGCCGACCCAGGGCGTTCTCCATCGATACGCCCGGCAGGCCGTGGCCCCAGCCGTGCGGTATGGAAACGGTCCCCGGCATCATGTCGTCGGTCACCTCGGCGGCGAGCGCGATGCTGCCCGCGACGGAGCGCACCGTCACCGTCGCGCCATCGGCGATGCCGCGCGGGGTCGCGTCGTCCGGGTGGATCATCACCGTGCAGCGGTCCGGCCCCTTGATCAGGCGGCGGCTGTTGGCGAGCCAGGAGTTGTTCGTGCGCAAGTGCCGCCTTCCGATGAGGCGCAGTCCCCCTTGCGGGTCCTCCTGTCCGGGCAGGTCGAGCGCGCCGAGAGCTTCGACCAATTCCTCCACGTCGCAGGTGACGCGCTTGTCCGGCGTACGCAGGCGACCGGGCAACTGACCGGTCGGCGGAGGGCCGAGGTCGATACCCGATGGCGATGCTTCCACCTGTTCGAGCGTCAATCCGTAAGGCCCGGACCGCAGCAATCCGTCCAGCGCCTCGCGCGGGGTTGGCGCCTGTACGGGTTCGCCGCTGATCGCGTGGGCAAGGCCGCGCAGGATTTCCCAGTCGTGCAGCGATCCCTCTTCCTGCTCCAGCGTGGGCCGGGAATAGACTGCGATCGTCCGCGCGGCCATCGGCAGGAGGAACAGGCCGTAATGGTCGCGCTCGAGCGGTCCGGCCGGTGGCAGGATGTAGTGCGCGCGCCGACTGGTGGCATTGCGATAGATGTCGATCGAAACCAGCAGGTCGAGGCACTCGAGCGCCTTGTCGAGCCGCGCGCCGTTGGGTGTGGACAGCACCGGATTCCCGGCGACGACGAACAGCGCCCTGATCCGCCCTTCGCCGGGAGTTTCGATCTCTTCGGCCATCGCGGCAGCGGGCAACTCGCCAAGCACCGAGCGATGCCCGGAAACGCGCGATGCGAACTTGCCGATCGATCCGGGCGGAAGGACGTTGACCGTGTCGACGGCGGGAAGGCCGAACACCCAGCCTCCTTCGCGGTCGAGTTGCCCTGACGCGATGTTGACCAGCGAGATCAGCCAAGCGTTGAGCGTTCCGTGCGCTTGGGTCGCCACGCCCATTCGGCCATAGAGCGCGGCGGGACCCGCCAGGAACCTTTCGGCCAGAGCCTCGATCTCGGGCAAGGGAACCCCGCAGGACGCTGCGCAAGCCTCGGCGTCGAAACGTTGCAGCGCCTCGTCCACCCGGTCGAGACCGGTCACGAAGTCCTGCACAACGCGGGCGGGCGATCGCGCCCGCACGGCCTTGAGGAGTGCGATCAGGAAGTACACATCGCCCGCCGGCCGGATGAAGAGATGGCGGTCCGCAATTTTTGCGGTCTCCGTCCGACGCGGGTCGATCACGATCAGTTCGCCGCCGCGCGCCTTGAGGTCGCGAACGCGCGCGCGGAAATCCGGCACGGTCCAGAGCGAGCCGTTCGATGCCATGGGGTTGCCCCCGAGGATGACAAGCGTGCGCGTCCGGTCGATGTCGGGAATCGGGAACATGCTGGCATGGCCCCACAGCCGCAGGTTCGCCACCTGATGAGGCATCTGGTCGACCGTGCTGGCCGAGAACTTGTTTCGCGTCCGCAGGGCCTTGCCCAGAAAGTCCGCATTGAGCGCGTTCCCATAGCTGTGCGCGTTGGGATTGCCGATATAGACGGCGGCGCTGTCGGGGTCCTTCGCCAGGATTGCGCGTGTCCGCTCTCCGATTTCGGCGAAGGCCTGCTCGAAGCTGATCTCGTGCCAGGTGTCTCCCACCCGCTTGAGCGGGCGGCGCAGCCGGTCGGGATCCTCCTGAAGGTCTTGCAGGGCCGTGCCCTTGGGGCAGATGTGTCCGCGCGACAGCGGGTTGTCGGGATCGCCACGGATGGACAGAATCCGGCGCCCGTCCACTTCCACCAGAACGCCGCAATTGGCCTCGCAGATATGGCACGTGCGATGATGGACCTGTGGCATCGCAATTCTCCCGGTACATTTTAGTTGATCGATTAAATCTCGCATCGCGGGCCCCTCGAGGCAAGAGAAATCACGTGTCTCCGGGAGAGGTGAAGGTATCGCGAGTTTTATTTCGCACTTGCAGCATAAGCGCTTGGCAAAGGCGGACGGGTGTGCAAGCTTGGTTCCCAGACGGGATGTGCCTATGAAAACAACCTCGCCCTCGTCCTATGACGAGATGCTTAATGCCGACGGTTCCGTGCGGTCTGCCTATGCGGGATACTGCAAGTGGTATGACGAGCAGCCGCCCGATCTTCTGCGGCGAAAGGGCAGCGAGGCTGAAGCCTTCTTTCGCCGCACGGGAATTACCTTCAACGTCTATGGCAACGAGGATGCGGAAGAACGGCTGATCCCGTTCGACATGGTCCCCCGCATCATCACCGCACAGCAATGGCGCAAGCTGTCGCGCGGGATCGAACAGCGGGTGCGGGCGCTCAACGCCTTTCTCCACGATCTCTACCACCGCCAGGAAATCGTCCGCTCCGGCCGCCTGCCGGTGCGCCTGCTCAAGGGCAACGAAGCGTTCCTGCCTGAAATGGTCGGCTTCACGCCGCCCGGCGGGGTCTATACCCACATCGTCGGCATCGATCTCGTCCGCACCGGCGAGGACGATTTCATGGTGCTGGAAGACAATGCCCGCACGCCGTCCGGCGTCTCCTACATGCTGGAGAACCGCGAGACGATGATGGCGATGTTCCCGGAACTGTTCACCCGGGTCAGGGTGCGCGAGGTTTCCGACTATCCCCGCCGCCTCGCCCGCAGCCTCGCCGCTTGCGCGCCTCCCGCTTGCGACGGCAAGAAACCGGTCGTCGCGGTGCTGACGCCGGGCATCTACAATTCGGCCTACTTCGAACACGCGTTCCTTGCCGACCAGATGGGGGCGGAACTGGTCGAAGGCAGCGATCTGCGCGTCGAGAACGGCCGCATCGCCATGCGCACCACGCGCGGCTACCAGCCTATCGACGTGCTCTACCGGCGCGTGGACGACGAATACCTCGATCCGTTGTCGTTCAACCCCGGCTCGGTTCTGGGCGTGTCGGGCATCATGGACGTCTACCGCTCGGGCGGCATCACCATCGCCAACGCGCCCGGCACCGGCATTGCCGACGACAAGGCGATCTATTCCTTCATGCCCGAGATCGTCGAGTTCTACACCGGCGAGAAGCCGATCCTGCAGAACGTTCCGACCTGGCGCTGCGCGGAACCGGATGCGCTGGCCTATGTGCTGGACAACCTTGCCGAACTCGTCGTCAAGGAAGTTCATGGATCGGGTGGCTACGGCATGCTGATCGGGCCGACGTCCTCGCGCAAGGAACTCGCCGCGTTCGAGGCCAAGCTGCGCGCGCGGCCGGAAAACTACATCGCCCAGCCCACGCTTTCGCTTTCGACCGTGCCGATTCTGACAAAGGCTGGTCTCGCGCCGCGCCACGTCGATCTGCGCCCGTTCGTGCTGGTCAGCCCGAACGGCATCGACATCACGCCCGGCGGCCTTACGCGCGTGGCACTCAAGAAAGGGTCGCTGGTGGTCAATTCGTCGCAGGGCGGTGGCACCAAGGATAGCTGGGTACTGGACGACTGATGTTAGGCAGATCCGCAAACGGCATCTTCTGGCTGTTCCGTTATCTCGAGCGCGCCGAGAACTCGGCACGGGCGATCGAGGCCGGCTTCCGTCTGGCACTCACCCGCGATGCATCCGATGCTTCGGACGAATGGCGCTCGCTCATCGTCACGCTCGGCCTGCAGAACGCCTATGAGGCAAAGTACGGCCCCGGATTCACCGGGCCCCACGTATTCAACTTCATCCTGCGCGACCGCGAGAATCCCGGCAGTGTCCTGGCGATGATGGAAATGGCGCGAACCAACGCCCGCATGGTCCGCGCTGGCATCACGCGCGAGGTATGGGAATCGGTCAACGACGGCTGGATGAAGCTCAGGGAGGCCCTGGCCCGACCTGTCACCGAAACCCGGCTCGGCGACGTGCTCGACCTTGTCCGCCGCCAGTCGACGCAGGTGCGCGGTGCGATCGAAGGCACGATGCTGCGCAACGAGATCTACAACTTCGCCCGTCTCGGCAGCTTCATCGAACGCGCGGACAACACCGCGCGCATCCTCGACGTGAAATACTACGTGCTGCTGCCCTCGGTGTCCTACGTCGGGTCGAGCCTCGACAACGTGCAGTGGGAGAACGTGCTGCGCTCGCTCGCCGGAGAACGGGCCTATCGCTGGCTCAATGCGGGCCGCATGGACCCGCGCGGCATTGCCGAGTTCCTGATCCTCGACGAGCGTTTCCCGCGCAGCCTTGCCTTCTGCTACTCGAAGCTCCGATCGAACCTTGCCAGCCTGGCGCGTGAATATGGCGGTGAAATGCACAGCCACGAAATCCTGCGCGACGCCGACACCCAGCTTCACACCGCGACCATCGAGGCAATCTTCGATCAGGGCCTGCACGAATTCATCGGCAAGTTCATCGCCTGCAACACCGCGCTCGCGTTGCAGATCCAGCGGGACTACCGCTTTACCGAATAGGTTGCTCCATGCTTCTCGCCGTCGATCACACCACGCACTATGTCTTCTCGGGCCCCGTCAGCCACGGCCTTCAGCGCCTGAGGCTCGCGCCGAAGTCGACGGCCGGGCAGCGCGTCGTCGAATGGTCCATGCAGTTCGAAGGCGCGCGGCTCCAGGCCGAATACGACGACGCGAACAACAACCGCGTCTCGCTCATCTCCTTCGATCCCGGCGTGTCGCAAGTCACGATCCGCTGCGAAGGCCTGGTCGACACCAATGACGAGGCCGGCATCATCGGCAAGCACGCGGGCTTCATGCCGATGTGGCAGTTCCTGGAGCAGACCGACCTGACCCGCGCAGGAGCCCGCACGCGGGCGCTGCTGGCCGCGCTCCCCCACGAAGACAGCACCCTGGTGAAGCTTCACGCGCTCTCGGCGCTGGTTCGCGAGAGGGTCGAGTATGCGTCCGGCCATACCGACGTCGACACGACCGCCGAGGGTGCGCTTGCCGCCGGGCGTGGCGTTTGCCAAGACCATGCGCACATCTTCATCGGCGCGGCGCGCGCGCTTGGCATTCCCGCCCGTTATGCCTGCGGATACCTGATGATGGACGACCGGGTGGAGCAGGATGCGGGTCACGCCTGGGCGGAAGCCCATGTCGAAAGCCTCGGCTGGGTAGGCTTCGACGTTTCAAACGGCATCAGTCCCGACGCCCGATACATCCGCGTGGCGACTGGGCGCGACTATCGCGATGCAGCGCCCGTCACCGGCATCCGCTACGGCGCCATGGACGAGGCGATGCACGTCAGGCTTGCTGTCCAGCAACAGCGTGTGGAACAATAACCGGCGTTGGCCAATTTGCTCGATGGGATTCGGCGCGTTGCCCGTCCCGCTTGGGCCGGAAGCAGGTAATCGGGACAGGACAATGACGTATTGCGTGGGAATGGTGCTCGACAAGGGCCTTGTCCTGATGAGCGACACCCGCACCAATTCGGGCGTGGACAACATTTCGGTCTTCCGGAAGATGTTCCACTGGTCGGTCCCCGGCGAACGGCAGGTGGTGCTCATGACCGCGGGCAATCTGGCCACCACGCAGGCCGTGATCTCCCAGCTCGAAGAACGCAACAAGACTCCGCACGAGAGGCGCCCCTCGATCCTCGAAGCGCCGACGATGTTCCAGATCGCGACCCAGGTCGGGCGCCTGCTGCGCGACGTGATCGAGGGGCGGCAGGACGGCGGGATGCAAGGCGAGGGACCGCGCTTCACGGCGTCGATGATCGTCGCGGGGCAGATCAAGGACATGGAACCGCGCCTGTTCATGATCTATCCCGAAGGCAACTTCATCGAGGCGAGCTTCGACACGCCATTCTTCCAGATCGGCGAAACCAAATACGGCCGTCCCATCCTTCTGCGCGGCTACGACCCGAAGATGAGCTTCGAGGATGCGGTGAAACTGCTCATGGTGTCGTTCGACTCCACGCTCGCGGCCAATCTTTCGGTGGGGCTGCCGCTGGATCTCATGGTGATCGAACGCGATCGTTTCGAACCGCTGCACCAGCGCCGGATCCTTGCCTCCGATCCCTATTTCAAGTCGATCTCGTCAAGCTGGAGCGAAGCGCTGCGTCAGGCCTTCCATTCCCTGCCGGATTACTCCTTCGTCCAGCATGGTGAACAACCCGAAGGCTTGTGATCAGGCGAGGGGCGAATCTGTCGATCGGCGACATGCTTGAATGGTTAATGCCACCTTGCCGGAATCGGTGGAGGTGATGGGCAAGGGGCCTTGGAATCGGGGCATCACCTGCAATCGGTTGAATCCCTTGTCTCCAAAGTTGGTAAATTGATCCATTCCCGAAGCGTTGCGCCTAAGGAAAAACGTGTACGTAGCCCTTCTGAGGTGTGACTTTCGGTTCATTACGAAACTAACGCCTGTGGCAATGTTGCCGGTTGCGGTGATGTAGTCCGGTTCATGGTTGATCGCGTAACACTTCACATCCTCGATGGTGACACTGCCCGCCGGGCACAGCTCGCCCGCCTTGCATTCGCGGCGGGTCACCACGCCGAAATCTACGCAAATGCGGAGGAGCTTCTGGCGCATGCGCCGTCTGCTGGCCTCGTCATCGCGCATGACGAACCGGTGGGTGAAGGCATCGCCGCGCTGATCTCGGAAATGATGCGTGCCGGGCACTGGCTTCCGGTCATCGCCGTTGCCGATGCCCCTGAAACGGCGGCGGTCGTCCGGGGGATCAAGGCAGGCGCTCTGGATTACCTCGCGATGCCCACGCAGATCGCGCCCCTGAACGAAGCCGTGGCCCGTGCCGCCAAGGAAGCCGACGCCTTCCGGGTCCAGCGCGCCCGTGCCGCCGAAGCGCGCCAGCGCATTGCACGCCTGTCCCTGCGGGAACGCGAAGTGCTTGATCGCCTGGCCGAAGGCTGCAGCAACAAGGCCATCGCCCGCGACCTGGATATCAGCCCGCGCACGGTCGAAATCCACCGGATGAAGATGATGGGCAAGCTGGGCGCGCGCCATGCGGCCGAAGCGGTCCGCCTGCGCATCGAAGCGGCCGGGCTCGACGACCTCGCCGCCTGACAAGCCGTCCCGCCTCAGCGGCAGAACGGCCTGAGGCCTCCGGGTTCGAGGTGAAGGTGATCTCGGTGCGCCTCGTTGTAATCGGGCGTCAACACAGTGCCGAACCGCTTGCAGGCACTGTCGCGCACCGTGCGCAGGAATGCGCGGACCTGCGGCGAGGGTGAATTCCAGTCGGAAACCACGCTTATACGCCGGCCGTCCGCCAGCCGGAACGCGGCAATGTCGACTGCATTGGCGGTTGCGTGGGCTGAAAGGCGCGAAGTCCCCGCCACGTTCCGACAGGAATAACTGCCCATCGTTTCGATCCGGACCAGCGCGCTGCCGAGTATCTGTCGCGCCGCCCTGTCCACACCGAACCGCGCCCAGCCTTGCAAGGCGGTGGCCACCGGACACGAGACCGGGCCGAGATTGGCGACCTCGAGCCGTCCTTCGTCGCCCTGCAACCATCCCAGCCTGACAGTGCCCAGCGTCGAGCACCCCGCTCCGTAATACTGATCGGCCAGCGGCGTGAAGCTGGCCTGCGTCGCCCCCAGGCCGGCAAGGCACGCCCGGGCTTGCGGCGATTGCGAGACAGTCGCGCCGGTGCGCCGCGCGGCATCCCTTCGCGGCGTGTCGGGCGAGCCGATGCAACCGGCAAGAAGAGCCGTAAGCGTCACGACGAGGATCGCGCGGACCATCATCCCCCCACTGTTGCACTTCATGGTTATCAATAGGTTAGCACGCTCGGCGGGCCTGTGGCCAGTGTGCGGAACAATTCCCGGCCAATTTCCGCCAGCAGCCGCAGTTTCAATCCGCCTTCATATGAAGTGAGCTTTTCCCGATTGAACGGGTTGTCGCAGGCATCATCGAGCTTTCCGAAAAACGGGGAGACGTGACCTAGGCATGGTTGGCTTGGCAGTGCAGCCCAACACGAATTCAGCAGGACGGAATACGCTCCACGAGCAAGTCGATGAACGCACGTAGCCTGGGCAATCGGACCAAGTCCTTGTGGAAACCGATCCAGGTATCGCGGGTTGGCGGTTCCGCATCCAGCTCAAGTCTCCCGATTTGCGCGGTTGCATCGCCCAGCGGCAAAGGAAGAACAGCGACGCCAGCGCCAAGTGCACAGAGTTGGGCCTGGATATCGCGACTATTGCTCCGCGCCGATATGCGCGCGTTCGGAAAAGTCTGCATCAGCCAAGCGACATCGGGCATTTCGCCAAATGCGGTGTCCATCACGATCAATGGGCAACCTTCGCCGTCGCCCGCAACCGGACGCCCCGTTCCCGGTTTCGCGTAGACGCCATAGCGAATGGTCGTCAGCCTCCGCGCGACCACTTCCGGTTCGTCGAAGCCGGCGATGCGGATGACCAGATCGGCCTCGCGCCGCACCAGGCTGTATACACGGGCATCGGTGAGTACCTCGACAACGACTGCGGGATGCAGCCGGGTAAACTCCGCGACAACCGGCGCCAGCATGATGCGACCGAACCAGTCCGAGCAGCTCACCCGTATCAGGCCTTCGAGAGAACCGTCCCGACCGGTCAACTCCCGCTCCAGTGCCAGCGCCTCGCCTTCCATGACCTCAGCATGGCGCAGCATGACCTGGCCCTCGTCGGTCAAGGTCAGGCCGGAAGAAGAGCGCTGAAAGAGCATTGCTCCCACGGTGGCCTCGAGCGCTCGCAATCGCCGCCCCATCGTTGGCTGGGATTGCCCAAGTCGGCGCCCAGCGCGCCCCAGCGATCCTTCGCGCGCGATCGCGAGGAAAATACGCAGGTCACTCCATTCGAGAGGTGCGGCAGCCACTTGTGGTCCATTCAAAAATGAATGGGGATCGTGCACTTTTCATGACTGCCAGTCAAAGCGGAATGCGCTCATCTTCTGGTCATCAGCAGGAGATGGACCATGACCACGCCAACCATGATCGCAGCCGTTGTTGAGGAAGCCAACGGGCCCTTCGTTCTTCGCAAGCTTGCGCGTCCGCAGCCGGCCCCTGGCCAGGTACTTGTACAGATTGAGGCAAGCGGCACCAATCCGCTTGATGCCAAGATCCGGGCTGGCGAGGCACCGCATGCCCAGCAGCCTCTACCCGCAATCCTCGGAATGGACCTTGCAGGAACCGTCGTCGCGGTCGGGCCGGAGGTGGATAGTTTCCGCGTCGGCGACGCTGTCTTCGGACTGACGGGTGGGGTCGGCGGACTGCAAGGCACACACGCGCAGTTCGCGGCGGTGGATGCGCGCTTGCTGGCATCCAAACCGGCTGCCCTGACCATGCGACAGGCGTCTGTTCTGCCGTTGGTCTTCATCACCGCGTGGGAAGGTCTGGTGGATCGCGCGCAGGTGCAGGATGGACAGACGGTTCTGATCCAGGGCGGCGGCGGCGGTGTCGGCCATGTTGCCATACAGATCGCGCTTGCGCGGGGAGCCCGGGTGTTCGCAACCGCGCGGGGCAGCGATCTCGAGTATGTCCGAGACCTTGGCGCCACCCCGATCGACGCCTCGAGAGAGCCCGAGGATTACGCCGCCGAGCACACCGCAGGGCAGGGTTTCGACCTTGTCTACGATACGCTCGGTGGCCCGGTACTCGACGCCTCGTTCAGTGCCGTGAAGCGGTTTGGGCACGTGGTAAGCTGTCTCGGCTGGGGCACGCACAAGCTCGCCCCGCTCTCCTTCAAGCAGGCGACGTATTCGGGCGTGTTCACGCTGCACACCCTGTTGGCAAACGAGGGTCTGGCCCACTTCGGCGAGATGCTGAGAGAGGCTGACGCGCTCGTTCAGACGGGCAAACTCGCCCCTCGTCTCGATCCACGGACCTTCTCCATCGCGGAAATCGGTTCTGCCTATGACGCGGTCCTCGGTCGCAACGACGTGCCACGGCAGCGAGGAAAGATCGCGATCACGGTCGAACCGCAATTCAACCTTCACGAGCAGCGCTGACGTCCGCGCACGTTCTCAGCAAAGAACATCAGGAGCAGTTATGACCAAGACTTTCGGACGCCAGTCCACGACCGACGATGTGCTTGCAGGTCTCGATCTGACAGGAAAGACAATCCTTGTGACCGGCGTGTCAGCGGGACTTGGCGTTGAAACCACTCGCGCCCTCGTAAGCCGTGGCGCAAAGGTGGTCGGCACGGCGAGAGACCTTGCCAAGGCCCGCAAGGCTCTGGTCCATGCAGGGGTGGACAGGGCTTCGATAGAATTGGTCGAGCTCGATCTGGCTGACCTCGCCTCTGTGCGTCGCGCTTCCGACAAGCTCCGCCTTGAAGGTCAGCCGTTCGATCTCGTGATCGCAAATGCCGGAGTCATGGCCCCGCCGTTCGGTCTCACTGCCGACGGTTTCGAGACTCAGTTCGGGACCAACCATCTCGGGCACTTTGCATTCGTGAACCGGATCGCAGGGCTCATGCGCCCCGGCTCTCGGCTGGTGCTGCTCGCGTCTTCCGGGCACCGCTTTGCAAATGTCGATCTGGCGGATCCGAATTTCGAATCCAGTGCCTACGATCCCTTCGTCGCTTACGGCCGCTCCAAGACTGCCAACATCCTTTTCGCGGTCGAATTCGACAGGCGCTATCGATCGCTCGGTTTGCGCGCCACCGCCGTCCACCCCGGCGGCATCCGGACCGAGCTCGACCGCCACATGGGCGACGGCCAGCTCCAGTCGCTGGTCGACCAGATCAATGCCGACATGGCGAAGGAAGGCAAGCCGCCCTTGGAGTGGAAATCTCCCCCGCAAGGCGCCGCAACGACTCTTTGGGCAGGCCTTGTGGCAGACGCTGACGACGTTGGCGGACGCTATTGCGAGGATTGCCAGGTCTCACCGGTTGTCCGCGACGAAAGCATCGGCTTCGCCAGCCCCGGTGTGCGGCCCTATGCGCTCGATGCGGAAATGGCGAAGGCCTTGTGGGCGAAAAGCGAAGAATGGGTCTCGGAGACTTTCGATCTCAGGTCTGCTGCCGATTGAGCCGGCTCGCTCGCGCTGCCTCAGCCGGGCTTGCCCAAGTTCAAGGTAGCGCGGGTCAACAATCCCCTCGAAGAATTTCCTGAAGGATGACGTCATGACGATGGCAGATGAGACAATCATTCTGAACGTACTTGGCCAATACACCCGCGCGCATGATCGGCGCGATCCCGATGCGATGGCGGCGCTGTTTGCGCCAGAGGCCACAATCGAGATCGTCGACGCCGTCGGCGGCGCGAGCCGGTCGATCAGCAGGCTTGAAGGGCGTGATGCCATTCGCGTTGCGGTTCGCCAGATGATGGCACCTCATGGGTACAGGGCTTGGAGTCAAAACGTCGTCAACGCCCCGATCATCGTCATCGAGGGCGACCATGCGGTCCTCGATGCGCAGTTCATGGTGTTCTCGATCCTTGCAGCCGAAGTTCCGGATGGCGGCTGGCCGACCGGGACGTTCGGAGCGCAAGGCCGCATCGTGCCGATCGAGGCAGGGCAGTACCGCCTGACGTTACGGACGGTGGCTGACGGCTGGGTTATTTCGGCAATGCGGATCGAGCATCGTTTGCCCATGGCCTTCGGCTGATCCCCCACAGGCCAAACTGCTTCTCCCCACATCCCGCAGAAGCGGTAGCCAGCAGGCCAGACGCATCTTGCGGTTTACCCTGTCAGGTCGTCGCCGGTGCGCAGCCTGCTCGATCGCAGCTTGGCCACGGCAAGATCGATGAAGGCGCGGACCTTGGCTGGAGCGTGAAGCCCTTCGGGGTGGATGACGTGGATCGGAAAAGGCGGTGGCTCGTGGCTTTCCAGGACGACCTGAAGCCGCCCATCGGCAATCGCCGCACCCACCTGATAGTCCAGCACCCGCGCCAATCCCCAGCCCGCCAGCGATGCATTGATTGCCGCGTCGTTGGTGTTGCAGAGCAGAGCCGGTTCGACCCGCACTTTGACATCATTCGCAAACTGCCATTCGGGCGAGGCCCATGCTGCTGTCGACGCCGCAATGCGAAAGCGGCCAAGATCTGCCGGATTTTCCGGCACACCATGCTCGCGCAGATAATCCGGCGCGCCGACCACCACCAGGCGGGAAGAGCCGACGCGGGTTGCGATCATCGACGAGTCCGTGAGATGTCCAATGCGGACTGCCAGGTCCACGCCTTCCTCGATCAGATTGACCGGCCGGTCCACGAACAGCGTACGGCCGATGACCTGCGGATAGCGGTCGAGGTATTCGGTGAGGATCGGCAGAACGTACATGCGACCGAACATGGCCGGCGCGGTGACCGTGAGCGTCCCCGATGGCGTCGCATAGGACCCGGCCGCCATTGCTTCGGCCTCGGCGATCTCGGCCAGAATGCGCTGGCAATCGGCATAGTAGCGAGCGCCGGCTTCCGTAACCTTGACGAGGCGGGTGGAGCGTACCAGCAGGCGAGTGCCGATATGCTCCTCGAGCGCGGCAACGGCACGCGTCACTGCGGGCGCGCTCATGTGAAGGCGCCGCGCAGCTTCGGCAAAGCTTGAATGCCGCGCCACTTCGGCAAAGATTCGCATGGATTGCCAGCGGTCCACAGGCGGTTTCCTCTAAAGAATATGCGCCAGCGTTTCCGGCAATGTCCCTGCACCGCTGTCGAGCAGGGCACCGAGATAGTCCGGCCCTGGCGCCCTGCTCTGCGAGCCTAGTCGTTCAGCGATGCCTTGGCAAAGGCGGGCCAGCCTGCGCATCAGAAGCCGAAGTGGCTGAGGCCGGGATGATCGTCCGGCCGACGGCCGAGCGGCCAGTGGAACTTTCGCTCCTCTTCGCGGATCGGGTGTTCGTTGATGCTGCTATGACGTGCGCGCATCAAGCCGTCCTCGGCGAACTCCCAGTTCTCGTTGCCATAGGCGCGGAACCACTGGCCGCTGTCGTCGTGGTACTCGTAGGCATAGCGCACCGCGATGCGGTTGCCGGTGAAGGCCCAGAGCTCCTTGATCAGGCGATAATCGAGTTCGCGGTCCCACTTGCGGCGCAGGAATGCCTCGACATGGTCGCGCCCGGTGAAGAATTCGGCACGATTGCGCCAGCGGCTGTCTGGCGTGTAGGCCTGCGCCACCCGTGCTGGGTCGCGGCTGTTCCAGCCGTCCTCGGCGAGGCGCACCTTTTCGATGGCACTGGCTCCGTCAAACGGCGGGAGAGGTGGTCTGGTCATGGCAGGCTCCTTCGTTGGAAATGAGTTTGGGGTCACGCTTCGACCTGAAGCGGCTTGTCGTTCCCTTCGGCAGGGACAGCGCAACACAGCAGAACTTCGCCGCTTGCGACTTCGGCAGATGGCGTGCGCGGATAGGCGACCGCGCCCGAGACAAGCTTCACCTTGCAGGATGCGCACGATCCGCTGCGGCATCCGAATTCGGGCTTGAGGCCGCGGGCTTCGGCAAGTTCCAGCAGGGTGCCTTCGCCGGGCTTCCAGCGCGCTTCCTTGAGCGAGGCGGTGAAGAGCACGGGGACCGGGACGGCAGAAGGTTGTGCGGCTGGCGCTGTTTCGCGCGTCGTATCGCGCCTGCGGACAAGCGACGAAGGTCCGAACGCTTCGGCATGGATGCGATGGTCAGGCACGTTTGCGCCACGCAGCGCATCGTAGATTGCCTGCATGAAGCCTTTGGGCCCGCACAGGTAGAAGTCGTGATCTCCGAAGGGCAGGACAGCGGACAGCAGTTGCAGGTCGATCCGGCCTTCCAAGTCGTAGTCGGCCCCCGCTTGCGCACCCTTGGCATCTCCCAGCACGCGGACAACGCGAACGCGGTCGGCAAGACTCGCAAGTTCGTTTGCAAAAGCGCGCTCGGCCAGTGACCTCGCGGACTGGATCAGCACTGCTGGTCGAGCCGGGGCTCCATTCGCACCCAGGCTGACCAGTTCGCGAAGCATGGAGATCATCGGCGTGATGCCGATCCCGGCACCGATAAGCACGGCGAGGCGTGGTGCTCCGGGCTCGATGACGAAGCTGCCCGCCGGTGCGCGCGCTTCGATGATATCGCCTTCGCGCACCTGCTCGTGCAACCAGGCCGACACCTTGCCCTCTCGCTTCACGCTGATGCGGTAAAGCGGATCTGATGGCGCGGACGATAGCGTGTAGGTCCGCACGGCAGGGCTATCCTCGCCCGGCAGCCTTACGCGAATTGGCAGGTGTTGCCCGGCCTCGTGCTGCCAGCCGAGATCCGGCGACACAGGACGCAGATGGAACGAGCGGATGCTAGCGCTTTCCGCGACAATGCGTTCGACGCGCAATTGCTGCCAATGCAAAGCTGCGGGCCATTGGCCTGTCGCCAGCGAATTGGGAGACCAGCCATTATCCCGGAAGCTCCAGCGCAGGGCAAGCGCACCCTTCCGGCGAACGATCCGCTGCGGCACGAAGGTCCATAGCCGCTCCGCCCCGGCGAAGCTGGCGATTTCGGGTGAATCGAGAACGACCTCGGCCTTGCCCGACATCTGCAGCAGGTCCCCGCTTTCGAAATCGATGAAGACGAGGCCTGCCTGCCCATTGAGCAGTACGTTGCCCAGCGTGGCGAAGAACAGGTTGCCCGCGAAATCGGGAATGGTCAGCTTGCCCTCGGCATCGACGCGCACGAAGCCGGCCTTCCCGCCCCGATGGGACACGTCGACTTGCCTGCCGCTATCCAGCCTGTCGGCATAAGAGGCTACAAACAAGGTGTCGGCACTGCCGATCATGGCGCGGGCCGCCGCGTCCAGTGCGGGCAGTTCCTCGGCCAGGTGGGGCGGCGGTGCAGCCGGCGCGCGGGACAAGGTGGCGTCGCGAAGCTGGATGTATTGGGGGCAGTTGCCGAAGCTCTGGCCAACTTCCAGCAGCGGTGCACCGGCAGATGGGAAGCGCAAGGTGCCGTTGACACGGTTGCGCCGGCGGTTGTGCAGTTCGATGCCGAGCAGTCCGAGCGCCGCTTCATCGTGTATACCGCCCAGCGCCGGATCATCCGCGTGTGGCAGTGCACCTAGCACCAGGCTCTTGGGGTCCGGCGATGAGAGGAAGCCGGGTTCGCCCTCGACCACGGTGGCCCACGCCGCGCCCTCGGCATCGACGCTGCCGAGGATCACGAAAGGAAGCTGGGCGTAGAAGGTGCGGTGCTGGTCCGGCATGAAGGGGCGGATCACGCGAGCGCCCACCTCGCCCATCCGATCGACAACGCCGACATGAGCCTGAAGTGCGCGTTCGCCTTCATGCCAGATCGGGCTGTTGGCCACGCGTTGGGTATCGTCCATGGCTTCCTCCACAACGAGGGGCCGGTGGTCCGCTGGCGGCGGGCTTGCGCGGACCACCGACGTCTCTTCAGGCTGCGGCGCGCAGGCCTGCCGCCGTCCGGACGAAGGGAACGAAGCCAGTCAGATGCTCGATGCGCGCCAGCAGAGCGCGGACATTGGGATAGGCGGCAAGGTCGACATTGCCTTCAGGCGCACTCGACAGGTAGCTGTACAGCGATACGTCGGCGATGGTGGGGGCGGCGCCGACAAGCCAATCGCGGTGCTCGAGGTGGCGTTCGAGATTGGCGAGCAGGCCGTGGGCCCGCGTGATCACTTCCTGCGGATTGTGACGCGAACCGAATACCGTGACGAGACGTGCCGCCGCAGGGCCAAAAGCGAGTTCGCCAGCCGCTACCGATAGCCAACGCTGAACAGCGGCGAGGCTGGCGGGATCTTCGGGCAACCAGTCCGTGCGATCGTGCTTGCGGGCAAGATAGACGAGAATGGCGTTGGAGTCCGAGACCACAGTGCCATCGTCATCGACCAGCACCGGAACCTGGCCCAGCGGATTGAGAGCGAGGAACGCAGGCTGCTTGTGCTCGCCCGCAAGGAGGTCGACCTCGACCAGTTCGGCATCGAGGCCGAGGAGCGATACGAACAGACGGGCGCGGTGCGCATGGCCGGAAAGCGGGTGATGGTACAGCTTCATGGGGGCTCCTGATTGATCCGGACCGCTTCCGGCCCGCACAGGAACGATGGCGCCTCGCCGTCCCGGCGATAACGCGCATTCGTCGCATGGCATCATTGCGCATGGCGCAATGCCGGACGAACGGGTTGCGCCCGCAAGCGACCGATGGCACGAGGCAGGATGCTTCCCCACACTCGCGCACTCATCGCCGCATCCGCCTTTGCCTTCATGTTCGAACGCAAGGTCGCAGGTGTACACGATCATGCTTCCGGGCGCGATTTGCTCATAGCTGCAGAAGTTCGTGGCAATCGGCTTCAGGGCAGGGACGGTGATCGATCATCGAACTTCACCGGCACGCCGGCTGAAATCTATGACGCTGCCGACAATGCGTTCGTGTCGATGAAGATCGAGGGCAGGAATGCAAGTGGCTTTGATCGGGCAACATCGAGCCATTATTCGCTGACGGTGACGGACCAGATGGTGCAACTCTACGACCATTCAGCAGGCGCCTGGTTTGCATTCAGCGTCCAGGTGGTCTGACGCTGCAAAGGCGCCCTTCAACGGCGTCTGCAGGATCGGTCAACAACGGTTTTTCGATCAAGGACGGGACGGGCAGCAAGAACCACGGTCCGCGGTCCGGAACGCACGCCAGATCGGCATCCAAGCACGACTACCGACTGCGTGGTGGGCGGTGACGGGCTCGAACCGCCGACCCTCTCGGTGTAAACGAGAAAACGCCATTCAAAACGCCTGAAAACCGTCATTTGACGGAAAGACGGAGCGTGAATCAATGGCGAACAAACCGGCATTTGCTGACCATTTGCTGACCATAAATTCCAGGGCCTCTCTCCCCACCCCTGAGACACCGCCCCAGACCAATGAGGGCTGGCAGGGGATTGAGAGTGGGCCGCATGTGTCCGCATTGTTTGTGCAAGAGGACGGATGTTACGCAGGACTACCGCATGTCGATTGTTGGCCAAAGGCTCGTGACGCCCGGAAGTATCGCGGGCCATTTCCAATCGTAGCCCACCCCCCTTGTCAGCTTTGGGGGGCTATGGCCGCAGTGAACTATGCCCGTTGGGGTGGCGAACACAATCGCCCTGGCAATGATGGAGGCTGCTTTGCGTTCGCGTTGGAGGCGGTAAACTTCTTCGGAGGCGTACTTGAACATCCTGCGAAATCCCGCGCTTGGGCAGAATTCGGACTAGGCTCAGGACCCATTGATTGGCTGAGGGGGATGTGATTCAGGCTCCGCGAGGAGACTGAGCATGAGCGACCTGTACTGGCTGACGGACGAGCAGATGGCGCGGCTTGCGCCGTATTTCCCCAAGAGCCACGGCAAGCCGCGGGTTGACGACCGGCGGGTTCTGAGTGGGATCATCTTCGTCAACCGGAACGGCCTGCGCTGGCGGGATGCGCCAAGGGAGTATGGGCCGCACAAGACATTGTATAACCGCTGGAAACGGTGGGGCGCGATGGGCGTGTTTGGCCGGATGATGGAAGGTCTGTCCGCCCAGAGGGCCGAGCCGCAGACCGTCATGATCGATGCGACCTATCTCAAGGCCCACCGCACGGCGTCTAGCCTTGGGGTAAAAAAGGGGATCTCGGGCGTCTGATCGGACGGACCAAGGGCGGCATGAACACCAAGCTTCACGCGATAACCGATGCCAACGGCCGCCCCCTGAGCTTCTTCATCACGGCCGGCCAAGTCAGCGATTACACCGGCGCAGCGGCCCTGCTCGACGACCTGCCCAAGGCACAGTGGATGCTTGCCGATCGGGGCTATGATGCCGAGTGGTTCAGGGACGCGCTTGAGCAAAAGGGCATCAAGCCCTGCATTCCGGGCCGGAAATCCCGCTCCATCCCCGTCAAATACGACAAGCGCCGATACAAGCGGCGCAACCGCATCGAGATCATGTTCGGCCGTCTCAAGGACTGGCGACGCGTGGCAACGCGATACGACCGCTGTCCAACCGTCTTCTTCTCCGCCCTCGCACTCGCCGCCACCGTGCTCTTCTGGCTGTGATCAGTGAGTCCTGAGCCTAGACCGTCCTGCCCGTCATGGGTGGGCAAGAAGTTGCAAGGGATGGGTCTGCGAGGTGTGGCAGTCTGCCTATGGGCACCGGGCGAACAAAGCAACATGGCTTTACTACGTCGGAGAGCGAGCGCCATTTCAACTTCGATGGGAGCGCCCGGTCGGATCTCATCAAGTAGGGTTTCACGACCAACGCGGCAAGGCGCGCAATAAGCCAACGCTTAACAAGCGTGAGGCTAACGCAACTCCACCCGACTTTCGCGACACGCTGATTGCTCTCGCGCTGTGGTCATACCCGCAGGCACTCAGCCTTGCCGCATGACGCACCCCCACCCCGGAGCCACGAGCATGACCGGCATGTCGGCTGAGGAGGTCAAGCCGCTCGCGTCGCTAATCGAGCGTGCGGTGGAGAAGTTTGTGTCGAGCCTGAAGGTCGAGGGAGGTGGGGCGTGAACAGGACTTGTGGAACGCGCGGCAAGGCTGTGAACATGACGTTCCACGGTGTGCGCCATCCGAACGCGGAGGCCGCCCATGACCACCCCTGATACACCGCACAGTCAGTAGCCAAAGCTTGACCTAAGTTCTTCATCTGTTCCACTGCGCAGATGGCAAAGCAGCCCGATTCTCTGACTATCCTCGCACTGCGCGCATTGCAGGATCTGGAGCAGCGCGCCCACATCGGAACCGTCGAGCTGACCCAATCTGACCGCGTGGCGCTGGAATGGCTTGTCCGTGCGGGCGTGGCACAGCGTTGGCAGGTGCGGAACCTCATCTCTGCGCTGACCGCTCCGATCTCGAACCCGATCCACGCCAGCGGCGACCACTACATGCGCGCGACGGCCGCAACGACTGCGCTGGAGGCGTGGCACCATATCGCTGGCGTCGAGCGCCAGGATTGCATCCGCCGCGCCATCGCAGCCCGGCGGTATTGCGTCGAGATGCTTGACCCGGAGGATCAGCAACCCCAGCCTTGGCATATGTGCAACCGCTACCGCCCCGGTGATCGCCACATGATCACGCAGCTCTTCGCGGCGTCGCCGGCACGGCCGTTCAACGACGGTCCGCCGATCGTCCACCCGCGCGAGCCGGGCTTTGTCGTCCGCCGCGATCATCATGGCGCGCTGGTGCTGGACCAGATGACATGGGGCTTCCCCGTGATCCTGAACGGCAAGCGAGGTCAGCCACTCAAACCGAAGCCGGTCAACAATGCCCGGTTCGACAAGCTCGACAAGTTCTGGGGCCGGTGGTCGCGCGTCCCGGCACAACGCTGCCTGGTGCCGACAGCGCACTACGCCGAGGCGGAAGGTCCATCGGGCGAGATGCGCACCACATGGCTGTCGCTCAAGAGCACGCCGGTGTTCGCCTGGGCAGGCCTGTGGGCGACGCACGAGGACTGGGGGCCGGTCTATACCTGCGTGATGACCGACAACGCGCCCGAGCTGGCCGACATCCACGATCGCAGCCCGGTTATTCTTGCGCCGGAGGACTGGGAAGCGTGGCTTACCGCGCCGCTCGAGGAGTTGCGCCGCTTCGACCGGCCGTGGCCTGCGTCGGATACGAACATTGTCCGCACACCTGTTCCATGGAGCAAGGGTGGCCGGGAGGATGCCTATCTGGGGGCATTGCCGTCGGCGCCTTGGCTGTAGGGCATTGATCTTGTGCCATTTAGGAACAACTCGTCGGTAATTCCGCGGGGCTCATTCGTGGTTTGAATCTGCCATAGGGACGGACGTCGGAGCCATAAGCCCCAGACGGTCGCAACCCCGATCAGCCAAGCTACAGCTGATCGGGGTTTTATTTCCCAAATCCAAGCAGGCTTGCTGCGTCAACTGTGAGCATAAACGAATATGCCCGACGACACCGCGACCCGGAAAACGTGCCAAGCTGGACTGTTTCTCGCCAAAGCAATGAATTGTGCTAAAGCACGGGTTGATGAGACTCGTTTTGGCCCTGCTTGCATTCGCACTGTCGGCACTGCCGATGGCGGCCAACGCGGAACTTTCGACGCAACACAGTCGATCGGCCGCAATGTCGTCGACCATGGATTACTGCGACATGTCGTCGGATCACGACAACAGCAAGCGCACGTCCAACTGCTTCTCGACGGTTTGCATGGCCATTATCTTGCCGGAGCAGGAACGGGCGGCATCCTTTATCGGCGAGCCGACTATCCTGGCTCCAATGTATGATCGCATTGATCTTGCCTTTGACGCAGGCATCGACCCGCCGCCACCGCGATTCCGTTGAAACTCCCCATAACGAACAACAGATTAAACGGAGTTTTGACATGAAGATGTTTTTTGCGGCCCTCGCTCTCGCGACAGCGCTTCCAACGGTGACTTACGCAGCGGATGCTCCCGCCGAAAAGGACTGCTGTGACAAGATGAAGTCGGAGCAAAAGAAGTGCTGCTGCGACGACAAGACGAAACAGGCTGGCACGGAACAAAGGCAGGACCACGCCGGGCACGAGATGCCCCGCGCGCCCGCTCAGTAACATGGGGGGAAAGGGGAGCGGCACCGCCGCTCCCCTTTTTCATGGGTGCATCCTCGCGCCGCGAATTTTCGCGGCCGCAGCCGCCCTCCAGGACGCCAGCGCCTGACGGCTTCAAGCCACATCTATAACCTGAGCATGCCCAAGGAGAGTCCAATGGGAAAACATCGTTTAGTGCCTGATGAAGAGTTGATCGGCCCCCTGAGGAACGGGATTTCGATAGCGCTGAAGCTCGCAGACCGCTTGGGTCTGCACATGGTCGGCATACACCTCAACAACGCGTTGGAGTGTTTGAGCGAAGGTCAGAAAGATAAAGACAATGACTGACGCCTTGATCGCTGCACGCTCGTCAAGCAGTCACCCGCCGGCAAGAACCCATGCTTTCCTCTCGGATGGGGACGCCATCTCACGCTAGAAGTCTATGATTTTTCGACAAAATTAACTTTAGATAGAGAATTAAAATAACTTAATGTAAGGGCAGGCTGATAGCTACGATTCAGGAAAAAGATGAACAGCATCCTCGTCCTTGCGATGATCGTTCCGGTCACATGCGTTGCATGGGTTCTTAGTGACTGGTACCTGCATAGGAGCAAGCGCGGTCGACCGACGCCGTATCCAGACCTCCGGCTCTCCTACCCACCAAGTGGTCCAGAAATTTTAGATCGCAATCTAGAGATTGTTCGGGTGGCACACCTTCGCTTGAGTGTACGAAATGCGTTGCATCTTTCGGAGTTGGTTGGCTGCCCCACAGTGAGCAGCCATCTCGCTCATGCTCTGGAATGCCTCGCCGATTGCCAAGTCCGCAAAAGCGAGGACTGACTTGAATTCGCGGCGAGATAATGCCGGCTCAAGAGACGAAACCTCGCCCGCTTGTTTCGCGTGGTACCTTGCCGCCCGGACCAACCTCTCCTCCCCTCACGTACGTTGACCAGGGAGCTCCTAAGGAATAGCTCGTGTACTTGAGCGAGCAGAACGATACGGAGGCGGGGCGATGGAGTATCTGCTTGTCGGCGCAATCGTAGTGGCCGGGCTATTCCTCGGGTGGCGATTGTCAGACTGGTGCGTCGAGCGGTTTTGCTACAGAGCCAATAGGTCTGAGGCACAACTACGAGAAGAAAAGGTGGACCACCGGAACGATTAGGCCATGCGACAGTTGTCCCTGAAATTTCAGGGAATTTCCCATGCGCGGCCTATGGTGTCTGATGGAATTCCATCGGCCAAACTCTGACAACTTCGCCTTCGACGGCTTCGACCAGTTCTCCATCTGCGTCGATTGCGCGAACGAAATCCGGAAGCTGCGGAATGGTCGCTGGGTGCGGCGTTCACAGCGGAAGTAAGGTAAACGAGACGCTCCAGCCAGTCGCAGCGCCGCCGAAGCTTACGCGAGCCCGAAGCGGAACGGGGGTGATTCTGCAAGGAGGGGGGGCCTAGGGCGCGGGGACAAATTCTAATGACCGCCTACGCCCAATTGCAGCTCTTCGCTCGACCTGTCATTCCCTTTGACTTGGCTGAAGCAGGAGCAGTTTAGATGAGGGATCGCGTAGACGATGCCGTGAGCAAGGTTCCGGCCGTGACGCTTACGTTTTGGGTGATCAAGATTCTGGCGACGACGCTGGGTGAAACGGGCGGTGACGCGGTAAGCATGAGCTGGCTAGGGGAAACCACCCCGAGCGCCGGAGCCAGCGGCATCAACGGGTATCTTGTTGGCACGGCCATATTTGGCCTGCTGCTCCTCGGACTGGTTTGGCTGCAAATTCGCGCGCGACGCTTCAATCCGTGGTTGTACTGGGCGACCATCATCGCCTCGACGACCGCCGGGACCACGCTCGCCGACTTTGCCACGCGCTCCATCGGTCTTGGCTACCCCGGCGGGTCACTGCTTCTCTTCAGCTTGGTGCTGTTTTCCCTGTTCAGTTGGCATCGCGCCCTCGGCACCGTGGATGTGAACCGGATCGAAACCGCGCGCGCGGAGACCTTCTACTGGATCACGATTACATTCTCGCAGACCTTGGGCACGGCACTCGGCGATTGGGTTGCGGACGGCTCGCTTGGCTACTCTGGCGCTGCTTTGCTCTTCGGTGCAGCCCTCGCTGTTCTTGCCGCGCTTTACTGGTTCACCAGTCTCTCCCACGTCTTGCTCTTCTGGGCCGCATTCATCCTTACTCGCCCCCTCGGAGCGACTGTTGGCGACTTCCTCGACAAGCCAGTGGCGAAGGGTGGTCTCGACCTCAGCCGACCCTTGGCAACAACAGTTCTTGCGGGCGCGATCATCTTGCTCATTCTCGTTGCGCCGCAACGGGCGGGGACGCATTCGAGCGGCTCGGGGGCAGCTCGATGATGATGGCGGCTTTCCACCCCATCGCGGTCGCCCCACTTCACGCTGGGGGGCGCCCTGTCCAGCAGAAGTAAGGTTTATGCAACGATCCAGTCCCGACCGCATAAGCCCTCATGTTGACCGCGCGGGCTGCGCGACGCAAATTCCGAACATCGAGGCACATCGAGGAGGGGGCAATGGCGGACTACAAGCTCATGCCACGGGAAGATCAGATCAAAATACTGCGGACGGCTGTCGCCAATGCACTGGAAATGGCGGACCGCCTCGGTCTGCACATGGTCGGCATCAATCTCAGCGAGGCTCTGGAATGCCTGACTGAAACCCAAGACAACGATTAGGGTGCGCTCTCCGCCTTGACCGCGTCTTACCTTAGTTATAGCCCTTCGATACTACATAGATGGCTGAAACATTTATGTAATTTTAATCGAAGGGGTAGTTCGTGGCAGTCAAAGCGTACCTCAAGCGCGAACTGAGAAACCTACAGTCACTTGCACCAGCGGTCCGCACCGCGAAGTTCTCGCTCTACAATTTCGGCACGCGGTCTGCTGGCCTGTTTGTCGAGCCTGAGTTCAAGCTCCTGGCGCACCTCAGGCCGGTAAAGCTCGCCATCGACATCGGCGGCAATTGGGGCCAGAGCGTCCTTGCCCTGCAACGGTACGCCGCGCCGGAACGCATTGTCACCTTCGAGCCGAACCCGGAACTGTATCGCCGCCTTAGCGCGCGGTTCCGCTCCGACCCTTCGATACAGGTGGAAAACGTCGGCTTGGGGGATGCGGCGGGACAGTTCGACCTGCACATCCCGTTGTATCGCAACTTCGTCTATGACGGCCTCGCTTCGCTGAACAAGGACGAGGCGGCGCAGTGGCTGAACCCTCGCACGATGGCGCGCTTCGACCCATCCAAGCTCACGATCCAGTCGCACACCGTCCGCGTGGTGAAGCTCGACGACTACAATCTGGTCCCCGACATCATCAAGATCGACGTGCAAGGGCTGGAGGATGCTGTAGCTCGCGGCGGCATCAAGACCATCGACCGCGCGAAGCCCGCGATGATCGTGGAAGCGCCGTCTGCCAGCTTCGTGCAGATGATGGCCGATTGTGGGCTGCGACCCTATACATGGAACGGCACCCGGCTTGTTGACGCGGCAGATGGCAGCAACGTCATGTTTCTGTCGGATGAGAAGCTGCGCAAGCTGGTGAAGGTCAGGCCGAAGCCGGAGAAGCCGGAGTGATCCTGCGCTTCCTCCAGCGTTACGCGGGTATCGTCGCAATGCTGGTGGGCGCGATCGCCTATGAGCTGATCCTGCCCGCTGGTTCACCTTGGTGGATGAAGTTGGGCATCGGCCTCGCCTTCACGATACCCATCTACCTCCTTCTGTTCCGATACGGCGCCACCCGGCACACGACGCGGCGCTAGCCGCCCGTGTTTGCAATCTATACAATCGCCATTCTGTAGGGCCGCAACATCGGACCTATTCAGGAAGAATTATCTTCCGGACGCCTCGGCTTATCTCGCGTAACGCACAGACTGAATATCCGCAATAGGCGCTCTTGATTCCCAACCCTATGGGCTCGGGGACGGGGGTGCTTTGCGGAGTATGCATGCGCAGTCTGTTATGCCTCTTCAATCGTCATAATCCGAATCGGGAACGCGTACGAACCGACGGCGTTTCTATGCAATCGACGTGCACCCGCTGCCAAAAACCCATCGAGCGGATTGAGCACGGGAAGTGGGTTTCAACCGAGCAAATCAAGTGAAGCAGGTGGCCCTCCTGTCGATGTCCACGTTCCGCAAAAGGATCATGCCAGCATGAAATCTGCCGATGATCCCCAAGACGAAATTCGCCGCCTGCGAGAGGAAAAGCGCGAGCTGGTCGAGGTCATCAACAAGATGCGGGATGAAATAGCGGAGGTGCAGCGGGAAGGGCACCGTGAGGCAGCGCGCCTCGTCCAGGGCGCCACGAGGCTGCTCAGGGAAGAAAACGAAGAGCTACGCCAGCGCCTGAGGCAGCTTGGCGTGAAGGTCTAGGGCAGGGTCTCTGCCCAAGCCCGCACTCCCGCCACCTTCGACCGGCAATCCCCTCCCGCCGACCTCTCGGCAAGGATATACTCGAACGTCTGTCGATCGCGCTCGGCCTGCACCCGCTGGATTTCAGTCAGGTTGCCGAGCGCCCACGGGACCGGCGCAAGGTCCGGCGGCGTCGCATCGTCGGCGCAGGTCAGCAGTTGAGCTGGCGGCTTAGGGGTCTCGACGCGAGCCGTTTCGCAGGCTGCGCAGGCCATCGCCAAGGGGATCATCAGAGCGAGCCGCAGCTTTCCGAGCATCTTCATTCTCCTTTTCGGTTCTGGCCTGCTCCGAGGCGGCAACCACACCAGCGCGGTCATCGGCCTTGCTGTCCGCCTCGAGCGCGGCGTTGCGCGTCTCTACGCGGTCGTCATGCACGGCATCGGCCACGTAGCGGTTCAGCGCCCACATCAGCGCGAGGAGCAAGGCCACGGCGATCAGGGGGCGGTGGTAGGCGCGGAGGAAGGGGATCATGCCTCCACCTCGACGCTCACCGGATCGATTGGCGTCCCCGCAGGCCGATTGGCGAGCATGGCGGTCTTGTCGGCACTGCCCTTCGAGGTGCCGAAGTTGAACGCGACGACAGCCCCGGTGAAGCCTGAGAGCTGCCCGAGCATGAAGACGATCAGGTCTTTGTTCGCGGGCGGGATCGGAAGCAGATAGAGCGCGGCGAGCGCGCCAATGAACGACCCGGCGAACCATCCGCCGAGCAGATTACGGACGGTATCTCGGTTCATTGCAATGCACTCCATGCGCAGGATGCGACCAGCAGGACGAGGGCGATCAACAGCGCCAGGACGAAGCTATCCAACACGAGGCCGCCAGCTTGCCGGGGCGTCATGCCAGCCATGCCTTGATGCGGGCCAAATGCGCCTTGCGGTCCTCTAGCCCGTTGGTGCCGCCGTTGATCCGCTTCGTGATCGCCAGCAGGTTGTCGGCGTCGGCAAGCGCGTTCAGGTCATTCACGCGCCAGAATTCGAGCGCGAGGTGCAACCCGATCGATGGATGCTCGGCAAGCTCCGGGCTGTTCTCGATGTCGATGCCGATGCGGCGCCCGTACTTGCGATAGTTGGCCCGGCCGGTGATCTGGATCGGTCCGCGCCCGAGGTATCGCTTGCCGTCGCCGGGTTGCCTGTTGCCAAGATCCGCGCGGCCTTCGTAGCGCCGCTGCGCATCGGTTGGCCCCCAGATCTCCCGCATGTAACGGAACGAGCCGCTTTCTTGGCAGAGCTGGGCCATGAAGTGCGCCAGCCGCAGTTCGCTGTCCATGATGCCGTAGGCGGGGAAGTGGACATTGGCCGCGATGGCGAGTGGGGCCGCAACATCGTCGATCGCGCCGAGCTTGCGGAACAACGCGCCGAATGTCGCAATGCCGGCGATGCCGTCCGGCGCAACGCCGAGCGCGGCTTGGAGCGCCTTGACGTTCACTGGCTACCTCCCTGCTTGTGGTAGCCCTCGAGAACCGTCACGCGACGCTCGATCTCGTTGTAGTTTTTGTCTTGGGACGTCGTGAGCAGCACTTGACGCTCATCCATCCGAGCCAAGGTCACCTGCATTTCGCTGACCGACGAGACCAGCCAGAAAGCAGAGCCTGCTACGCCCGTCGTGAATAGCGCGGAGATGATTACTCCAGCCCATTTGATCGGCGGGGGTATCTCCGTTTTGCGCAACTCCGGATGCTCCGCTGCAAACTTGAGAATGACAGTCTCGGCAACCTGCTCGGCCACCATGCGGACCTGTGCGGCGTTTCCGGTGTCGGTCATCACGCGGCACTCAGGTAATCGAGGCTGTCGGTCGTGAACCGGGGCCGCAGCGCCACCTTCATGCCGTCCGAATAGACGCCCCGGATCATCGATGCCTTGTTCGCTAGGTCGAGGTTGATCGGGTCCGTGTTCGTGTTGTTGTCGTTCGGGTTGAACGGGTTCTTCCCGTAGGCCCCCCACGCATAGACCGTGCCGGGGAAGGTGTTGGCCGCGAAGGTGAACGTGATGCCCTGCCGCGTTCCGGTGGGTGATGCATCGACGGTCGCGCCGGTCGGGTAGAGCTTCGTTGCGATGGTCCCGCCGCTCTTCGTCGCTGCGGTCGAGAACGACATGCCACCGTGATACTCGCTGGCATAGGCCGTGTTGACCAGTTCCAGACTGTCCGCGCCGTTCAGATCGTAGACGCAATAGACCGTCTGCGCATCGACCCGCGTCACGCTGTAGAGCGAGGGGCCGTTGCGGTCGTTTGCCACGTCGCCGCGCGCCTTGGCTCTTGCCCACCCTGCGCGGGTATTCATCACGCCATAGCCGTCGCCATTGAAGTGAAGGCTGTCGAAGTGCTGGCAGTCGAGCGTGAAGGCCCCGAGGAAGTAGCGCGAGGGATAGTCCTGCGTCAGCTTCCAGTGCAGGCGGCGCATGTCCTGCCATTGTTCGTCATTGCCGGTGCTGTTCTTCCAGCACGAGGCAATGGGATGAAGAAGGACTTTGACCGGCGTGCCGTTGTAGGCGTCGAGATCGTCATAGATCGCCTGGAGCGCAGCAATATAGCTGGCCTGCGCCGTGGTAACGTCGGACTGACCATCGACGTGGTGGACGAAGTGGATGCGGCCACCCGCACGGTCGATGCTTTCCTTGAGCGCGGCCTGACAGACCGAACCAGCCCCGCGTACTGCAATCGCCGTGCCCGAGACACCGCCGCTGGCAATCGTGAGGTTCACGCTTGAAACCGTCTTGACCACGTTCGCCAGCGCGGCAGTCGAGGTGTTACCACTGACGGGACGAAGGCGGCGGGTGTATGATGCGCCCAGCGTGGAACCGTTGGTAGGGACGCCCTCCAGATGCCAGCAATTCGTCGGCTGCGAATAGGTGGCAGTCGTCAGGGTCTGCGAGAATGCGGCGACGGCAAGAGACTGGCCGTTGGCAATGTCGATCTCGCCAACGGTCTGGTAGGGGCCATCCACTACCGAGGTATTCGCCCCGAGCAGTGCGGACAGTCGCTTGCGCGTGACACGAACGAAGAACGGCCCGCCGCTGGAAACCTGCGAAGAGGTTGCCGTGAGCGTCCCGGTAGCGGTTCCGGATGCCGCCGCGAAGCTCGACAAGGCCACATCGGTCAGGCCCGATACGGCCACTTCCGAGCCGGTCGAGAGGTCATAGACCGTGGCATAGAGCGCATCGGGATCGGGGCCGGTGTAATAGACCTTGATCCGCCAAGTGACCGACCCGTCCGAATTGCGGTAAATGGTGCGCCCCGGCATGAACAGGCGCAGCGCGACCTGCGTGGCAGGATCGGTGATCTGGAAGCTGTCGGTCGAACTGGCAATGTTGCCGATGATGCCGTGCTTCTTGGTGAATGCGCCGCCCCACGACGTGATATCGACCGGCGCGCCCGCCTGCTGGCCATTGAGGTAGCAGGTCCAGTATTTCACCCCAGCAACTTCGGTAAAATCGCTTTCGAGCGTGTCGCCCAGTTCCGCGCGCCACTGCTGGAGGATCGCGATATTCGACAGCGATGCCCCGTTGACCACCTTGGCGAAGGTGATCGTGCCGGTCTGGAGTCCGCTCGAAACCGTGGTCGAGACGTTGATGTTCAGCCAGTCGCGCTCGGCATCCACCGCCGCGATATTGACATGGTGATGCAGGGCCGCGCCGTATGCGCCCACCTTGAACTGCACACGCACCGTTTCAACGCTCGCGGTATGCAGGGCAAAGGCCGCGCTGCCGGTCGTGCCGCCAGCCTTGCCATTCGCCGAAGACAGCGCGTTGGCCTGACCGGAGAAGGTTGGACGGGTTTCAATGAACCAGCCCGGCCTCCCATTGAGGTTGCCAGACGTGGTGAAGTCGTCGCGGAACTCGGGACCGGCGATGAGGGCGACCGAAGGCGCGTTCGGATCAAAGCCGAAATAGTTCACAGTGCTCATGTGGGCAGCCCCAGAAGCTGAATTTCGGCAAGGATCGGCGTTCCGGTGATGTTGTTGACCTGGAACGACACGCGGTCATTTGCCGCGACGGCGAGCGAAATGGTGGCGCTATTGAGCGTCGAACTGATCGTGCGAGGACCGTAAACGTCCACGTCGTTTACCAGCACGCGAAGCTCGAACGTACCCGTCCCGCTGATCAGGATACCCTTGAAGCTGGTGAAGGTCGTCGCGACAGGGATGAAGTATTCAGCGTACCATGCACCCTCTACGATGCCGGTATCCGCACCAAGGAACGCCGTGATGTTCTGCTTCACCGCGCCGACCGAGGCAGAGGCAGCAGCGGCGGCGGCTTCGGCATCTGTCAGCGCCTGATTGGCGGCAGCAACGAGCGGGACCAATGCGTCGCTACCGAAGGGCTGCACGACGACTTGCTGGTCGACGACCTGGACAGTTAGATCGGCCATCAGAGTTGCGTCGAACCTCCGTGCACGATGAAGGTGCCTTCGAGCCAGCGCGCCTTTGCACTTCCCGACCCGATCACCAGATCCCAGACAGCCACAAAGTCGGTGCCGCGCGGGTTGGTGAAGGGCAGGCCTTCGATGGTGGTTTCGTTAATGCGGATCTCGACGGTCGACGTGGTAACGCCGCCCACTGTCGCTACCGAAACGGAGATGCCTTCACCGGGACTTGCTGCGTTGGCCAACGAGATCAGAGCGGGATCAGGAGCATCCTGATAGGCACGTACCTCGGACTTGAAGGTCTGACCGGTGAAGTCCTGGCCGACAAAATCAATCGTCAGTTTGGCGGGCTGCCACCGGTAAACGGTCCAAGGATAATTGCCTGGCGAGATCATGTGTAACCACCACCGGTTGCCGGGAAATGCTCGACGAACCGGATCGCGGACCCGGCGGCATAGCCCATGTTGGAAGGGGAGCGCATTTCACCATCGAGACGCATGACGCAGCGCGGATCGTGAAATTCAACGGTCGTGCCGGTGGTCGTTGCCTCCCGAAGCGGGTGGGATAGCGTGATCGTCGCCGCAGTTCCGGTCTGACTCACGACCTCGGCAATTCGATAGGCGCGATGGCTCATCGTGGGGTGCGCGATCGACAGCCACATGCCGGCGCGCAGCGGAGCGGGAAGAAATTCGAGCGTCAGGCTGAGGGTCTTGGCGCGGAGCGCGGCATCGGCGGCCAGCGCGACGCCACTGTCCCCCGTCAGGTATTCAGCTTCGCTCCACCATGGCAGCGAGCGGGGAACGCGGATAGCGCGACCGAACTGGTGACGTAGGTCGCCGAGCGGGACGATGACGGGCGTGACACCACCCTGAAGGGTATCCGCACAAGCCTTCCAGGCCAGTGCAAGTTCCGTTTCATCGAGATACGGCTCGCCGAACTGGGCAAAGACGTGACCGCCTCCGTCGGCGCCGATGATGTCTTCCGCGCCAGACAGGGCTGTTCCGCCGGAAATGGTCCGCCGCTCGATGTCGGCCTCCATGTCGGAGAAGGCGAAGGCATAGGTTGGAAAGACGCGCATGGCGTCTCGTTGGCTATGGCTTCACCTTGGTTCCCGTTACCGCCGTCAATCTCAGAAGTAGTTGAAGACTATGACCAAGCCGTCTGCGCCGTTGCCGCCAGCGCCGCTGTTGCCCACGGAATCGACGCCTGCACCGCCGCCACCGCCGCCGCCGCCATAGAGACCGCCGTTGCCGCCAGCGCCGCTGTTGCCCGACAGGTTGGGCGCGCCGCCGCCACCGCCAGAGCCGCCACGGGGAGTTCCGGCCGCTGGCGCATTGCCCGCACCGCCATTACCACCGGCAGTGCCCGCAGTGCCGCCGTTGAGGCTTGCGCCCGCAGTTTGCGAACCACCAGTGCCGGGAGTGAGCGCGGAATTGCCGGTGCTGATCGAACCGCCACCGCCGCCACCAGTTGCGGCAAACGTGCCGACCGATGACGCAGCCGAAGGTGTCGCAGTCACACTGGTCGGGCCGCCAGTACCGCCAGAGAACACGCCGCCCGCCGCAAATCCTGCCGCGAGGTTGGCAGATGCACCCGCGCTGCCGCCATTGCCCCCGCGCGCGTAGACATGCCCCCCGAAGGACGACAGCCCGCCCGCAGTGCCCGCCGCTCCATCGGTTGAGTTTGTAGACTGCGCAGGAGCGCCGGCGCCGCCAGTTCCAACCGTGACCGTTTCTGTCGCACCGAGCAGCGTTGCCGGAATGATGGATTCAGAGAACGCACCGCCGCCCCCTCCGCCGCCGCCCGATCGGGCAGAACCTGCCGCACCTTTGCGGCCGGCGGCGCCACCGCCGCCGGCGCCGATGACCACAGTGCGTGCCGCCTTGAGGCCGGCCCGCTTCGTCCATGTACCGCTAGAGGTGAAGATGTCGATGATGCACGGGGCATCGCCGCTGTTGGTGCCAGTAAGCCCGAGATCCGTCTTCAGCGTAGCAAGGGTCTGGACTTCGGGAGCGCCAGAGCCTGCGGTCTTGCGATAGAACACGGTCCCGGTCGCAACGTCAGCCAACTTGGCGAGCGTGATAGACCCATCGGCAATCACCGGAGTACCGCCGAAATAGGCCAGGCTGTTCCAAGCAGTTGTACCGTCGCCAAACTTCATCTTGCCGGTGTCGGTTTCCAGACCCGGCTCCCCGGCAAGCAACACCGGATTTGCGGTCGTCCACTCGGAAGCGGTCCCGCGCCGGAACTTGAAGCGGATCGAGACGGTCGTCGTCATGCCGTGCCACCGTCGTAGATGATTTCGGAGACCGTGCTGACCGTGACCGGCGCCGACCACTCGGACACGCGCCCGTCCCCGACCTGATAGGCCACTTCCACCTCGATATCCTGATCTACGGTCACCGGCCCGACCCGTAGAGCGATCGGTGAACCGGCATCGATATCGGGATAGGTGAGATCAGCCCCCCAGACCGTTGCACCATCGATGCGCCAATGCGCGAACCAGGTTACGTCGTCGCGGTCGGGCCCATCCACATCGAGCGCGAGGTAGGCGTCCGCGCCATCAAACTCCGCCGCCGACCCCGTGATGCTCGGCGTTGTGAGGGATTCGGGCGCTACCCGGTTCCCGACGGCCGCCGGTTCGCCTTCCTCGGTGACTGGCGTCCATGCATCGACATTGGGATCGAACTCGACCCACTGGAACGTCACGCCCCCCGTCAGCGAACGCGACAGGCCCGTGATTTCAGCCACGCCATCAAAGAAAACCGCCCCGGCCTCCTCGATGCGCAGGTTGATGTAGCGTTCGCCGCGCGCGGCGCGACCGGCAATGTTGGTCGTCACGGTTCCGCGATTGATCGCGTTCTGGCGCGCCATCTTGCGCTTCGCCAGATAGCGGCTCTGGGCATGGCTGGGCACGTTGGGATCGAAGTTCGAGGACAGTATCCGGCCGCGCGCGGTGATGTCGCCGTCGTCACGCCACGGGTCGCACTGGACGGTGTTATAGTCGTGGAGCGACGAGACATAGGTGCACACCAGCTCGTTGACCGCCTCGTCGTCGTCGACGCCGCCGCCGTCCCACGTATAGGAGACGATCTCGTCCGGTCCGATGCTGACCGTCGGCGTGTAACTCTTGCCGGCATAGATCACGTACGCCCCGTCCGCGCGCGGTGCCATCCAGCCATCGAACGCAGTCAGGAAGGCGCTCTTGACCTCCTCCGGTGAATCCGTGTGCTTGTGGGCGAGACAGCACCGATACTTTGCTTCCGATCCGCCCGCCTTGAGCGAGCGAGCCTCATCGCAAACGGCGGCGGCGTCGGTCCAGTAGTTCAGCGTCGGTGCAATGTAGCGGTTCCACCAGGCAGTGCGCAGCGCCGCGAGTTCCGTGGCATAGTCGACGTGGCTGCGTGGCAGGGCAGGGCGCGGACCTTCGCGTACCAGCATGTAGTGCAGAAGCTGACGCACCGGGTTCTCGGTCCACGTCCAGCTGCCCTCGTCAAGGGGATCGACAGCCGCTGGATCTGGGCAAGCCTGCCAGCGCGCGACCAGCGACGGGATCGGTGCAATGCCCTGCGGGTAGATCTCCTGGAACTTCTTCGAGACCGGAGCGCAGAACAGAAAAACGAGGACAACACCGTCGCCACGGTGATCTTCGGTCCAGACCGACGGTCCGAGAAGGCGCTTTGCGGGGTCGTTCGTCCCGCCCGTGCCGGGGATGGTACCGGTCGTGTGGTAGAAGCTGACCTTGAGGTCTCCGTATCGCCCGTCAGAACCCGGCGTCACGAAATCGCCGGACAGGTAGACCTTGTCGTCGTTGAGATAGCGCTGTTCCAGACCGTCCATTTCGCCGTCGTGGATGGCGAAGATGTCGACGGCAGTGCCGACGCCTCCGCCGGAAACGACGCTGCTTTCCGAGGCCGTCTCGTAGACGATCCACGCGCCGTAGAGTCGGAGGCGGCCATAGGCCGACACGCGCTCTGGACGAGGTTGTTTCTTGGCGGATTCGAGGGTTTCGGATTTGATCCCGCCTGAGCCGAGAATGCCGCCAAGGGATTGCAAACCCAACGCAGTCACGCCCAGCGTCAGGCCGGATACGAGGGTCGATGCGATCGAAAACGCCGTAGTGGCGTAGACACCCGTGCCTGCAATGACGCCGCCGAGCGCACCGCTGAGTGCCTGTCCGACACCCGGGATGAAATTTACAGCCAGCGCCGCGCCGATCAGCAATATGGAGCCCAGCAGTTTACCCACGCGTCACACTCCAAGCCATCAGGACACAACTCGGCTCCAGCGAAGCGAAAGCCAGTCCGCGCGGCGCGACCAACGCCCACCGCTTGCCAGTGAAGATCGCCCCCGCCTCCTGCCCCAGGACCGAGACGACACCTACGTCGCCCGCGACCGGTTCTTTCGTGGCGCCAATGCCGGAGCCGAACATGCCTGCGGCGAACAAGGGCAGAAGCCCGTCATCGGCAGCGCTGGCGTCGATGTAGCCGCCCCGCCACTCGGCCATCGGGTCAGGCCAGCCGTTGGCGATGCACCAGTCTGCCGGGAACGTGCAGCAATCCCATTCGCCGTAGCGATGTTTGCGATGCGAGGCTGCAACGAGGAAGTCGCCCAGATCCGGCATCAGTTCGGCCCCCAGCGACGGGTCGTGCCCTGCGAGATGCCCCCGACGTTGCTGAACACAGCGTCGTCCGGGAAGTCGTAGCGCTGGTCGGCATCGGTGAAGTAGGCAAAGGCCGACCGACGACGTGAGGTGTCACCAGCGCCGATCGTCAGAACGAGGCTTCGAACACGCAGGCCGCTGCTGTCCTGACTGCTCACCGATAGCCCGATGCCCTGACCGGTCCATTCCCATTCGATGGCCACGACCTGCCAGTTTTCGTCGAACTCGATCCGGCCGATGTAAACCGGTGCCCCCGGTATGGTAGGGGCCTCTTCGGCAGCAAGCGCGACTGTTTCCTCGCTGACGCCCGACAGTGTAACTTCGAGACGCTGCGCCTTGCCGTTGATCAGCTGCTCCAGAGCGGGAATGTCGACAAGCTGCCCTGCGCCCATGATGATTATCGGGCTCGGGACCACGGCATCGGCCGCAAGAAGGAGCGGGCCGACGCCGGACCAGAATACAGCCGGATCTGGGGTATCGATGTAGAACACGAAGCTTTCGCGGTACGAGGGCATCAGATTTTGTCCCGCTGGTACTGGCTCATCCGGCCCGGCGCGGCCTTGAGGACTGCTTGCGCAGTCTGGCCGTCCATCGCGGCGGCCTGGCGCAGGATTTGGCTCGACAGTTCGCGCGCAAATCCGTCGGGGGTAACGCTGTTGCGAGCGTCGATGCTGATCTGAAAAACCTTCTGACCGCCTGCCTGGCGCAGCGCATTCATGCGGCCCAGCGGCACGATGTGTCCGCCGCCCTGCGGGATGAAGCCTTCCACGCGACCCGGCGACGCGCCTTCGTTGACCCGCACCATCTGGCCAGGCGCGACGTATCCGCCCGATGCTCGGCCGAACAATGAGCCGATGCCGGACGCGACGGCACCGAGAAATCCGCCGCCCCCGCCGGACGCGCTCGCCAGAGCTTCGGCGAGTGGACGCAGAATGACCTGCTCGATCAAGAGGTTCAGCAGGCCAGAAATCAGCGGATCGTCGGTGCCGATCGCCTTTTCCAGCGCACCGCGGATGCCGTCGCGGACGTTGTCGAGTTCTTCGACGACGTAGGATTCGACTTGCTCGTTGATCGCGTCCGGACTGCGATCGAGCTTCCGACGATATGCTTCCAGCGGCGTCTCGTTGGACCGCGAGGCCGCCTCGCGCTTGCCGGATGCTGTTGCATTAAGACCGTCGAGTGCCGCCTGAGCGCGCTTTTTCTCTGCCTCGGTCGCAGTTTCCGAAGCGATCACGCCTTCGAGCAGCGCCTTCTGATAGCGCAGCTCGAGGTCGAGCATTTCGAGCGCAAGGCGTTTCCGCTCGGTCTGACTGTCCGCGAGATCGTACTGGATCTGCAATCCGTCGCGATCGGTGCTGTAGCGTTCCTGGGCGAGGTCGCGGGCGTCTTGTTCGAGTTCCGCCTTCCGGCGCTGCTCGATGCGGTCGCGTTCGGCATCGGCCAACGCCTCGATCTGCGTCTTGAGGCGCGCACGCTGGTTCGCCGCTCCCTCTTTGCCGAGCCGGTCAAGGTCCGTGTCAGTGTCAACCTCTCGCAAGGCCCGAACGCGCGCCAGCTCGACGCTGCGCAGTTCAAGTTCCGCACGCTCATCGGCGGACTTGGCGACGCTCTCCATCGCGGACAGGGCCTGCTGCGCCATAGACGCCAACTGGCTGTCGATGCGGGCCATGATCTCGGCGGCAGATGGGCCTGAAGGTCCGGCAGTAGCTGCCTTCGTCTTCTTAGTTGTCGCCGCAGATGCGACAGCCCCGGGTGCTGGGGTTGCGCTGGCGCCTCCGATCCCGGTGATGCGGTAGTCCCGGAAGCCGCCGGTCGTGTCGACCTTGCCGTCCATCTTGGCAATTTCGTAGCGATACAGCTGCTCGTCCCGCTGGCCCTTGGCGCGGTCAGCATCGGAGCGGAACCAGCCCGTCTGCATCGCCTGCGATTCCCGCAGCCCCTGTTCGAGCTTGAACCGGCGGTAGGCGTCTGCGGCCTTGCCCGCCCAGTCAACGACGCTGGCCAGCGCGTTGGCAAGCGAGAGGATCGCACTGGCGTTGTCCGAGACTGCCCCCGCGATACGCGCCTCAAGGACTTGCTTGAGAGCGGAAAGCTTGTCCGCCGTCTCGTCCGCCCGTTGAATCTGGTCTTCCGACAGGACGATGCCGAGCTTGTGCGCCGCGTCGCGCAACTCGTTCACAGCCGCCGAACCACCCGAAAGCAGCGGTTCGAGCTTCTGGCCGGCGCGTCCGAACAAGTCCATGAGGATCGCGGCGCGCTCGGCCGGGCTCTCGATCTTTTGCAGCGCATCGGCGATCATGGGGATCGCCCGACCGGCGTCCATGACGTTCCCGTTCGCGTCCTTGACCGAGATGCCGAGCTTCGTGAAGGCCTCGGCCTGCGCCTTTGTCCCGCTCGCTGCCTCGCCAATGCGGCGGGTGAGCTGCGACAGCGCCTGGTCCATTTCCTCCTGGGAAAGACCAGCCTGCGACGCGGCGTAGCGATATTCCTGAAGCGCGTCCGTGGTTACGCCGAGTTGCTGCGCAACTTCCCCGAGGCTGGATGCATAATCGAGGCCGCGCTTGGCCGCCTGTGTCAGCGCGTCGACACTGACCGTTGCGAGGAAGCCAATCGCCGCGCCCTTCGCGAGGTCAAAGCCCTTGCGGATGTTCTGCCCCATCGCGACGCCGCGAGCCTCGATGGCGGCGAGCTTCGTTTCGGTGAGCCTCTGGGCGCCGGTGAGGTCAGAGCGATACTGCTTCAGGTCCGCCTGAAGCTGCAGAATGACGGGATCGATCTCTGGCATTGGGTCCGCTCCGGTGGCGGGGCGAACCTATGTTTCGAGGGGAGGGCAGGTTACCGCCGTCAGGGCTTGCCGTGGATTGCGGCCACGATGCAGGCCCCAACCCAGCTGACCACACCGGCTATAAATAGGGCCGCAGCGAGGATCAGACGGGTGACATAGACCTGCTGCTCGGCAAGCTGGATCATGTAGATCGCAGCCTCGCCGTATTCCGGTTGGGGGGTGTGCATGCGCAACGTGCCCCACGCCAGCCACAGGCCCATGAAAATGAGTAGGGTACCTATCGCCGCCAGGCCGCGAACGACCCATGGTCCTTGGAGGTTCAACATGACGTCGGAAATGGCACCCCGAGGCGCGTCGCGTCAACTTCAGCCCGTCGCATGCGCCGAGAGGAACCGCGACAAACCCACCGTGTCGGCAGCCGCATCCTTTTGCTGCTCCGGATCGCGAGCGGCGATTGCCTCGTAGTACATGGAAAGGGAGGTGCGCTCCCAGTTCAGCCCTAGCTCACCGCAATTGCCGATGACGACACCCTTTACGAAGGGCTCAACGTCGCGTCGTCGGCCTTTTTTTTTGAGCCTTCCGGCAACTGGATGCCGTAGATCGCAGCGCGGAGGATCTGGAACGCCAGTGCCGCGTCATGAATCGCTGGTCGCGCTGGGAAGCAATAGGTCTGGATAAGGTCGCGGGCTTCCTGCTCGCTCTCGCCCGCGCCGATGAGGGCGTTGGAGATCAGGGAATGGCACTGCTTTAGCCGTGCGTCGCTCGCCCCGATCAGGACCATGTCGCCGCTTTCCGCCGCGCCAAGGTTCTCACCCAGCGCGTAGAACAGGGCAAAAATCGAGCAACCCGCCTCGCGCTCGAATGCAATGACGCGCGACATCGGAAGCCAGAAGGCGCGCTCCTCACCTGCGAATAGGCGGTTGATCCGCGTTTCCATGGATTACCCGGCCGGCGTCCAGGTCCATGGGCCGTGGTTGGCGAGGGTAACTTCGGCAGTGCCGCCACCTTCACGCGTGATCGCCATGTTGGCGGCGGTCATCACAAACGGCCCGGCGAAAGTGCCGATTAGATCGCCAGCGTCCGTTCCGTCGTCGGCATATAGTTCGACCTTGTAGTTCTTCGCGGTGCCCAGCGCCTCCTCGAACGTGTCGATGTGGGTCTTGTCGATGAGGCCGGAACCCGTGATGTCGAGCTGCTTGCCGTTCACGCGAACCTTGCGGGTGGGAACCTCGCCGGGCTTGGCGCAGTCGCGGACGAAGCGGTCCGAGCTGTTGGCGGTGCGATTGACGTTCACATCCTGCAGGCCGCAGGCAATGGCGAACACTTCGGTTGGGGTCGCACCATCGCCGAGTTTGATCAGGGCGAAATCGGCTTCGACGGGAAGGGACATCAGCGCGGGCTCCTCGCAATCATCGCGAAGGGCTTAGGCTGGGTCAGGGTCGGTCGTTACCGCCGTCAGAGGGCGGCCTAATGGCCGTACCATCGAGGGAACCAATCAACGCTTTCTTCATTGACTGCGTGTACCACCTATCATAATGACAGGTGGATGAGGGAACCGGAACGACGCATTATCGAAATGCGACTCGAGCGGGAAAAGCTCGAAAGACGCATTCACGAGCTGGCTGACGTAGGCGAGGTTGCCTTTGGAAGCCATGCCATCGAGAGGATGGAAGAGCGCGGAATTTCCGACGTCCAAGTTCTACGGGCCCTCAAGACCGGAGAGATCCGTGGCGATGTCACCCCTGGTGATCGACCCGCGGAATGGAAATGTAAAATTGTCGAGAAGATGCGGGGGATGAGAGAGATTGGGGTGGTCACGATCGTGATCCGCAACAAGCGCCTCTTCATCAAGACCGTCGAATGGGAAGACCTAAAATGACCAGCGAAGCTGAACACTACTATATTGAGGGCGAAGCCATGTGCGCCGAACCTCTTCTGTATAGAGGTTGCGGGCTGGATGGTATTTACCTGTGCAATGGCTATGAGATTGAGGAAATTGACGGGGAAACCTTTACTTATGTGCAAGACCGCGAAGGATTGCATAAGGTGATTGCTCTCAATCTGGCGGAGCACCGAAAGACATTGGCCCCCAAGGAAATCCGCTTCATGCGGGTTGCCATTGACCATACTCAAAGCAGCTTGGCGAAAGTACTTGGCGTTTCCAGCCAGACCGTTGCGCGCTGGGAAAAGGGGCAAGTGGAAATTCCAGGGCCGGCAGACCGTATGTTGCGGGTCATGGTTCTCATGGCCATGCTTCCGGACGAAGAGCTTGCGAAGCTCATCAGAGAGATGACTGAACATTTGGATAGAATGGACGAGACAAACGTGGTCCCGCTGCAGTTCCGTCATGACCGCGAGTGGCGGGAGGCGGCCTAAAAGTTAGCTAATCCTGCTCAGCAATCACATGCATCGTCGCCCGCCGGCGCTGCGGTTCGTCGATGATGTCGCTGAGCAGGACACCCGTGATGGCATCGGCCACAACCTCGTCGTCACCTTCGATCAACCTGCGCTTCATGGTGTCGAAGTCATCGGGTGTCAGGACGCCATTGCGCTGCAACTGCGCGATCAGCACGGCCAGCAGCGAGCCGAGTTGGTCCTTGGTGAGGTAGTCCACGGCGCGAAGGTATCACGCCATCAGGCCGAAAGCACTCGCCAATTGCACTGGCAGAACCAGTGATAGTGGTCGGGGTCGCCGTCGGTCAGCAACCGGATATCGCTGAGCCTGATCCGGGCACGGGAACCTGCAGGTAGCGCTAGCCAGTTGTCCGCCAGAGCGGTTTCGATGGCCGCGCCGATCGATCCTGCATGATCCTCGGCAGTTTCCACGACGGCCCCACCTGACAGACGAGGGCCTGCGAAAGCATGCACATCCCACGAGCCCTGACCACCGTTGACGCAGGCCGCCTTGAGCCGCTGCGTGACCGGCGCGCGAAGGACGATGAAAGGCCACGCCGGAGCGCCTGGCGGATTGATCGATGCCGCCGGGACTAGAGCGGTCAGGGCAGCGTCAGCCTTCAGGCGCGACAGCAGCGCGCGCCGGACGAGCTTTTGCAGTCCTACCGCCATTGCGCTTCTCCTTCGGTGCCTGTGCCGCGATTTCGTCCCGGACCTGATGTTCCCCGGCCAGATAGTCGATCGTCACTTCCGGGGTGCGATAGGTCCAAGCCTTCGCGAGCTTGATTGTCTTCATTTGCCCGACCTCCTCACCAGCTTGCCCATTTCCTCGCGGAACAGGCGCTGAATCTTCGGCTCGGTCGCGTCGCGCGCGGGGCGCATATACGGGCGCGCCTCCATCTTCGACGTTCCGAGTTCGAGTTCGGTGGCATAGGGGCCCTCGGACCGCACTTCGGCGCTGAGTGGACCGGTCTTCTCGTTGACAAGGTTATCCTGCAAGACCCCGGTATCGCGGTTGGGCGGTTCGCCAGGTGCGCTGGGCACGTGGTTCTTTCCGGACACCGACCCCGCCGAGATCGAGCGGAAGGCCTCGGCGCGGACCATGTCGGAGCCGACGAACACGACCTTACCGGCCATGTCGACGGCTTCGTCGCTCAACCGGCGCAACCTCCGCAGGTGCTTGTCTGCGCCCTTCATCGCCATCAGGCGATCTTTCGGGCGCGGCATTCCCAACCGATGCCAGCGGGATCGCCCGTGATGGATTCCAGCGACCATGTGCCGGCATGCTCGCCGGTGGCGACGACGATATTGGCTTCGCTGTCGAGAGTACCGTCGAGCGTGGCAGTGAGGACGATTAGCCGCATGTCCTTTTCGAGAAAGCCGGGATCACTGCGCATCGCCTCGGTCGGCACGTCGAATTGCGCCTTGCAGGGCAGCGAAACCGGCGTGCCAGGGGTCACGATGCTGCCCCCGTCGTCATAGACCGCGGTGCCCGGCCACGTCGCCGACACGTCCTGAAACGGCGCGCCGAATTGCGCGGCAAAGCCTGTGGCAAGGCTGGCGAAGATCTGGTTCAGCACGGCTCGGCGCTCGGCTGCCATGCAAGGCGCGGTCCGCCGAATACGCTGCGGGCCAGCTGGCGGAACTCTCGACCGTAGAGTGTGGCGTCGTAGCCGGTGCGCGATGCAACTCCGTCCGAAACCGTGGCCGAGAAGGTGCCGGACTTGAACGAGGTGACGCCGGCGGGGACAGTGCCGGCGACGATGCCCAACTCTGCCATGCGATGCGCGGCGAGGGCCATTTCACCGCGAGCCCTGAGGCTGTCGGGCCAACCCGCGCAATCCTCCGCCGCTTCGGCCAGCCAGTAGTCGATGGTGGCGTCGGCGACGGCGGTGAAGGCTGGGTAGCGGGCCTTGAGTGTGGCTGCGGTGGGGGCGGAGTAGGCCATGGGGTGGGCATGGCGCAGGCGTCGACATGAGGTTACCGCCGTCAGGGCAAAGCAAAAGGGGCCAGCGTTGCCGCCAGCCCCTTCGCCACCCCTGTTGCGACCCCGAGGTTATTCGGACTTGGCGTCCGCTTTGGCCTTGGAGGCCTTGACCTCCTCGAACCATTCCTCGGCGAAGTCATCGGCCTCGATGACCGCGCCCACCTCGGCCTCCACGTAGGCGCCCTTGAGATAGGCGCCACGCGGGCCAGTGCTGATGTTCTTGACCTGTGCCATGTCAGCGCTCCTCAGAAGCTGTCGCGGTAGACGATCGCCTTGGGCAGGCGGACGTCGCAGCCGCCGACGTTCATGATGCCGCCGACCTCGTAGACGAGGCTGGACTTCTGGAACGCGGGCAGGAACTGGTGCGCGCCAGGCAGCATGAACTTGAGAACCTGCGGGTTGTTGTCGTAGGCGATCATGCGCGTGGTCGAGCCGGTGCCGGCCGTTTCGAGTTCGCGGCTCTTGAGGATCGTCAGAGCCTCGCCAGCCACGTTGTTTGCCAGCAGGAACGACAGGATCGTCGCGTTGGTGTCGCCGACGCGGGTCGTCGCGATGTAGTTGTAGCGCGACGTTGGAAGGGCCAGCGTATTGGCGATGTGCGTCTCGCCCGTGCCAGTCTCGACAGCGGTAAGCGCAGCATTGATGTCACGCAGGATCAGGTCGGGCGTCTTGTCCGCCCAGAGGCGCGAGGAGCCAGTGCCATCCGCCGCGACCTGCGCGGAGGGCGCTGAACCGTTGTTGATGAAGCCGGTCCAGCCCTTTTCGCTTTCACCGCGTGGCGTCTTGCCGGTCATGGCAATGCCGTAGATGAAGCGGTCGGCAGCCAGAACCGCACCCTGCGCCTTGTCAGACGAGAGCGAGCGACCGAGCTTGGCGGCGCGCTGCATTTCCTGCGTGTTCCACTCGTAGCCGATCGCGGCGAGATGGAAGTTGCGCGTGGCCTGGTTCATCTGGGTCGAAGCGTAGGGCATGTCGAAAGCGCCGCCGCCCATGAATTCAGCCTGGCCGACATTGTCCATGGAATAGACGACGGTGCCGACATCCCACATGTCGCCCGAGGTATCGACCGTCATGAAACGGCTGATGTCGAACGAGGGATACCGGGTCATGTAGACCTCGGCCTCGATGCGGTGAAGCTGGGGCGTCAGGAAGGCATAACCGACCTGGGCGTCCTGAAGGAACGCATCGACCTTGTCAGCGAAGGTCGCGGCATGGCGGGCGTTGTCGTTTGCCCACAGCGCGATGACCTGCTTCTTGGTCGCGGCATCAGCCAGCATGAATGCGCCGGGGTCAGTGATCTGGCCCGAAGCGCGGTCGAAGAACGAAAGTGCGGTCATTGTTTCAGTCCCCTTAGCGCTTCACGATGCGGCACAGGCCGTCGGTGACAGTTTCGTCCGCGACCCAACCCGTCGCGATGTGGGTTGCGTCGGCTGCTGTGGCGCCAACAAGGTCGGCAGCTCCGCCGCCGGTGCCGACGGTCAGTGCCGCGCCATCAGTCACCGCGCCCTTGACCGCGACGTAGATCGCGCCGGAAGTGATGATCGTGGCGGTATCGTACTGCTGGTACTCGTCGGCATCCTGACCGGCGACCGGGGCCATCGCCGACGTCGCGACGGTCCAGCCCAGGAAGGTGGCGAGGGTGCCGACCGTGGCGGTGCAGCCGTGATCGCCAGAGCCGCGATAGACGGGCTTGCCGAATGCGATGCCGGCCGCATCCTCGACGGTGCGGCTGATGCGGTTGGAGGTTTCGCCATTGGCGATCATGCCGGCGTAGCCCTTGGCGACGGTGCCGGTGTAGCTGGTCTGAAGTTCGGGCATCTGTCAGCCTCCTTAGGCGTAGCGCGCGGCGCGGATCGACGCGACGACGGTTGCGGAATCGGCGAACTTCGCCGGGGCGAGGTTGTGCACCTCAGGCTTTTCGTCGTTGGTGGCGGTCAGCACCGCGAACGCACCGGCAACGCCGGCGTCATCCTTCGGGCAGGCATCGCCGAGCTTGGCAGCGACCACGGCGCGGCGGATTTCCGCGTCGGTCTTGCCATCGACGACCAGGTCGGGCGCAATTGCCTTGACCTTCGCCACCAGCGCGGCGCGATCGGCAACCAGCTGGTCGAGACGAGCCGGTTCGAGTTCGGCCTTGGCATCGGCGAGCTGCTTCTCGAGCGCGGCGACCTTGCCGGTCTCGGTGCTGAGCTTGGCTTCGGCATCGGTGAGGGCAGTTGCGGCCTTGGCGGCAGTGTCCTGCAGCTTGGCGATCGCCGCTTCGACGGCGGCTGCATCGCCCAGATTGACGGGGATACCGTCGAGCATGATCGTCTTCATGACAGGCTCCATGATGGTAGTCGGAATTGCATCGCAGTGCGCAAACGCGTCCGAGATGCGGCATTCGGGGCCAGCTCGACCCCGGTCCACCAGCGCGACGTGGTTGCCCTGGATGGAAGTCTGGCGCGCGACACACTTGGTGCCGTCGGGCGCTGCGAAGTCGCCGAATTCCAGCGACGCGGCATAACCGTTGCTGAGTTCGCACTTGCCGGCATCGACCTTGGCAATCGCATCGGCGTCGGTCAGCAGGAGGTCGAACGCGAGATAATCGCCGTCGCGGATCGCGCCCATGACGGTGCCGCGCGCGTGCTGGCGCCAGTTGTCGGCAGTGACGGCCTCGGTAGGGTGATCGTCGGTGATCGGCTTGCCGACGAAGGACCGCACCGCCGCCATGTCGAAGACGGTGGCCTCGTCGCGCAGCACCTTGACCATGCCCTTGTCGCGCAGGCCGTGCTTATTCTCCGGATCGATCTCGGAGCCGAGGTAGTCATAGACGCCGACCCTGGCGGCCTTGGCGCGGACGGCCATGAAGCCTTCGCGGGTGCGGCGCGGTGCATCAAGGGTAAGGGCGTCGACGAATTGCATCGACGGCGGGGATATGCGGTAAGGCTAGGCGTCGTTACCGCCGTCAGAGGAAGATATGCAGCACTTGATTGATGATTTGCGAGCGTGCGCATCCGCAGGCATTTGGCATGCAGCACTAGCACTTGCCTTATCAGTTCCCGACATTTGTGGTGGTTACGATGCACCGAATGCAGGCAGCCGCGCTCGGTTTGTGAATTGGTGGAATCGCCACATGGCACAAAAATTGGTGCCGACTGGGGCGCGTCCTTTAGATGCTCGAGATATATACGCCCTGCGCTGTGCGATGCTCCATGAAGGCAAGGGCAATATTGAGCGGCAACGGGCCCGAGTTGCTGTCGCAGAATTCGCATTCATCAGGCCGCCTGACGGTTTGGTAATGCACTACAACACTTTCAACAATCAACTGGTCCTTCAGGTCGACCTTTTTTGCGAACAAATCTGCCGAGGTGCCGAGGAGTGGTTAGCCATTCCTGGTAATGCCCGGAAGGTGGAAGCAGAGCCGATGATGCAAGTATTCGATATGAGGAAAGGTGGCTTCTTTCGCTTCTAAAACTCCCCATCCAAGCTTAGCACAGCCCGCGACGTACACCCACAAAACGGCAACTGCCCTGGCCTGTCCTGTGGAGGCGGCGCACCGTCAGCAGGATCATCGCTGTAGCGCTTGCCGTCGCGGGCAGCATGCTCGGGCCGATAGTTGACCTTGTGCGACGAAACCCACTCCCACGCCATCAGGCCCGCCTGCCTGCGCCGCTCCTCGTTCAACGTCTCAGCTGCTTTCGACAACTGGTCGGACGCGATGTTGAGTGCCCGGCGCCGCCCCATCGCCACGGCTTCACGGATCTCGGCGGCAACTGCCCGCGCCGGCTTCTTTTCCGCCAGGCCGCGAAACACAGTATCGGAAATGCGGGCACGCGCCTGATCCGACACGGACCGCACAAGCTCGACGTTCCGCTCTATCACCGTGCCGAGCGGCGCGCGGACATCGGCAGGGCCAACCATCGACGAGATATCAAGCCCGGTCGACTGCTTCACGTTGGTCGACCACTTGCGCCGCTGGGCCTGCTCGACGCGTTGGGCCCATCGCTCCAGCCTGAGGCGTAGCGTCACCATCAAGCGCGAGATTCCAGCATCGACGGATACGATCACGCCGGACAGCTCGGGCGCGGCGTCGGTGGTCAGTTCCGAAAGGCTGCGGTCGTACTCGGCGACGATCACGCCAACGGCCTGGTCCCATTCCTTGACCACGGGCGCATAGCCTGAGGCGTAGAGGTCCGAGGCCAGCGTCGCGGGCAGAGTGACTTCGCGGAAAGTGACCGTACGGCGGCGCGGCTTGCGCTGGGCGAACATTGCGCGGAGGTCGTAGCGCATCAGGCCGGCACTTCGCTCAAGGCTTGCTCCCACCGAACCTTGTCGACGACGTCTTGGACCACCGTCCTTGGCCGAGATTGGCAGTTCCATTGCCGCCCTTTGACGACTGATGTCGGGGTTAAGCCTGCGCCACGCATTGAAGCACCGGACTCGTCCGCGCGGTTGTAGGTGATGAATCGGCGTCCGCCATGCAGTTGCCAGATCCTCTTGAGCCTCGAATTGATTTTCGAGCTGGCACCTTTCGGCGCTTCGTGTGACACGCAAACCCTGACAGCCTCGGCGCACGTTCGATCCGCTGCCAGTTCGCGAGCCTTGGGATTGCCCAAGAGACCTACGCCAACCAACCTTCCGTCAAGCTCCAAGCCGATGGCCGTTCTTGCTCCAGCAACCGATGGATTGTGGCGATGGTGCTCGCGAACAAAAGCTTTTGCTGATCGGATCGAGATGGGCACGAAGGTTAGCACCTCACTCCTCCGTAATCTTCGACTTCCAGTCCAGATCCAGCGGCTCGAACACCTCAGGCCCGAAGCGCAACTCTCCGGAAAACGGCTTGATCGCTTCGAGGTCGATGCCTTCCGGTGCCTGATAGGTCAGCGTCACGTGCGGCAGGTATTCCGGATAGTCGTGACTTGCGCCGGCGCGCACCATCTCGTCGTGGCGCGACTGCAGCGACCACGACGCGAACTGGAGGACGACGGCGCCTTCTCCGAACCGTTCGAGCGCGCGCGGACCGCCAGCCTTGATCACCAGACCGCCATCGGGATCGCTCGACCATCCTTCGCCCATCGCCATCGGATCGACAGCGGCACGAGAATATAGCACGGTGACATGGAGCTGGTCGGCAGGGACCGTCACGTCGAAGCCTTGTGCTTTCGCCCAGTCGATCAGCTCACCGCCGTTCAGCAACTTGCGATGGACATACAGCGGTCGCGGGCTGGCGTCGTTGGCAGCCACAGGCGGGGTGGTCGAGGTCCCGCCCGGAGCCGAGATAGCCGGATCACCTCCTTTCGTCCCATCGGGATTCATGTCCTCGGGCGAGGGATCGGCAACGATGCCATAGCGCTCGTCGTCGGGGATATCGGACAGCGCCGCCTCAAGTTCGGGGAGGTAGCCCTCAGAGATCATCAGCGATTGGATGCCGCGGTTGAATGCCTGCTCCGGCATTGCGTTGAGGCCGGCCAGCTTCTCGGCCGCTTCCATCTGCTTGGCGAAGCGATCGGCGCGCTCCTTGTCGGTCTCGACATCGAGCGGGGCAAATGCGTAGCTGGCGTTCGGTTCGGCGCGCCCCAGCGCGGAGGGCACGAGGTAAGCGTCGACGCGGTCGAGACAGGGCCCGAGTTCGAGGGTCTGCATCGCGCGGACCTTTTTCGACCAGTCCTTTTGCTGACTGTCGCCGGACGAGTTCATGCCTTCTGGGGCGCGGCCGAGCAGACGCGTCGCCGGGATGTCGGAAATCGCGGCGGCGAACTCGGCGAAGGCGTTGAGAACGTCCTTGGCCCCGGCGAAGTTGTAGGCAACGTCGTCGATCTTCTCCGCCGGGCCGTCGGCGCCATTTCCGCTGTCGTAGACCGCCGCGTTGTACATGCTTTCCGCCAGCGCGATCATGCCGAGGCGGGCGCCAATGCGGCTCTCTCCGTCGCTGGTCGACACGATGTCCGACAGGTTCGGAATACCGATGCGGGTTAGGCGGGCTTTGTGAAGCAGCGCTGCGAACGACGCGCGCGCGGTGTCGCTGTCCTTCACTGCTTCAAGGACCTGCTCCAGCCTGCTTTCGCCCCAGTAGGCGTCGTCCTGGCTGGCCATGCTCGCAATCAGGGAACCGCTGGTGTCGGCACGGAACGTCACGACGCGCGAGGGATGAATGAGCTGCTGACCGGTTGCGGTCTGCATGCGCCACATCTGCGGCTCGCCGTAGCCGGGAAGGCGGGCATCGTCCTGCAGCGCATCGAACGTCAGGTGCCAGCGCGAGACGACGTTGATGTAGGCGAGACCACCTTTGGCCACCGCTTTCGGTGCGGGCGTGGCAGGCTGACCAGGCAGGCCGAGGATGAACGCGCCGCCGCCAAGTCCGCGCAGGGTCTCGGCAAGCTTCGCCTTCTCGCGCAGCCCGAGCCGCTTTTCCTCGTCCCAGATCAGCGCGGCCTGGTCATCGTCGAGGCCGGACCAGTCGCGCCATTCCCGCACCATGTCGAGCGGTGGGATCTGGATGATCTTCTTGAGCAGGCCAGAGCCGGAGTAGGCGGCATGGATTTCGTGCTGGGTGAGGGCGCGGGTCGCGCAGTACGCCGATGCGGTGCGGGGATCGCGCGACGTGCCTTGGCCTGTGAGCGCATTGCGGAGGCTGTCGAGGATGTTGGTCACGGTGCCCATGGAGGTGGGCGTAGGGTTGCGGGTGGGGTGAGGTTACCGCCGTCAGGTCCTAGTGTTTCAGACCACCTCCTTTGCGATAAAAACACAGCAAGCTACTTCTGCGATTCGGAGGACGTGCCATGGCCATCTTGCTTCTTACCTACGATCTGAAAGCTCCTGGGCGGAACTATGAACCTGTCTTCGACTACATCAAAGCTAACTACACATGGTGCAAGGGTGCGGAATCAGTATGGCTTTTAGAAACGACGGCAACGACAACGAAGGTTCGTGACGACGTCAAAGCTCTGGTAGACGATAACGATATCGTGTTTGTGGTTCAGATCACAAGAAATTGGGCTTCACTGAATTATTACTGCGGTGATTGGCTGAATAAGCCAGAGCGGAAATGGTGATCACGTCAGCGCCGCCAGGTTATAACTCCCAGCCCCGCTCAACATCAGATCCGACAGCGCCCACACCAGCGCATCGAGCCGGTCCGGCGACCCACCACCCTGAAACCCCGAGGTCGTGGTCATCGTCAGCTGCTCCTCCAACTCGGGGAATTGACCGACGTGGTGGACATGGCCACGCTCGTACAGTGCAGCGACGGGCTCGGCGCGGGCGACCTTTCCGCGCGATGCCGTCACCATGCGGATCGGCAAACGAGTATCGGCACTGCGCAGGATCGCTTCGACCATGGCGCCACCGAAGTTCCTTTCCGCAACGATGCGATCGGCACCTACCTTGCGTGCCAGATCGGCCACCACGCGCGCCCAGCCTTCGGGACTGAGGCGGCAGGACTTGTCGGCCAGCACATAGCCGTGGCCATCCTCGCCAAGCCCGACAGCGACAATGCCCTGACAGTCGCCGCCGGTGCCATCCGAGCCCGACGGGTCGACGCCGATGACGACGCGCCTGAGAGGAGGATGGGCGTGGCGGCGTAGCGTGTCGATACCGGGCATCAGCGTGCCATCGTCGGCGGTGCGGTCCGATGCCGACCACAGCGCCCCGGGCACTTCGCTGAGGTACTTGCCGTCTCGGAATCGTTGGCGCTGCTTGTCCGGCAGGCCGTCGAGTTCCGCATGGTATTCCGGCGGAAGGTGCGGATTGTCGACGGGGTTCATCGCAACCCATGCGCGGCTACCGTGTTCGATCGGCATGCCGTTCTCTGGCCGGACCTGCTCGACGAACTCACGATAGGTCCAGTGCCCTCGGCCGGTCGGGTTCAAGTCGTACAGTCCCTTGAGCGGCAGCCGCGATCCATCGCGCCGGAAGCATGCCTGGGCAAGGCGGGTGCGCAGCGTCAGAACCGTCTCGTAGGCGACCTGGCTGCTCTCGTTGACGTAGATCGTGGCGTATTCCTTGCCGAGGATCTTGTCGACGCGCTCCTTGTCGTCGAGCCCGCCGAACCAGACTTCCGAGCCATCGGGCAGCTTGGCGTACTGGTCGGACTTGTTCACCTCGTAGGGCACATCGGGGAAAGCGAGCCCCATCATCTTCGGCCATGTATCGAGCATGACCGATTGCCTGACGTCGATGTTGTGAAGGCGCGCGATCAGGTGGCGGCTGCCCGGTGCGGATAGGGCGCGACCACCGATCAGTTCGCAGAAACCGAATGTCTTGCCTGATCGCGAACCGCCGTAGGCAAGGCCATGGCGGGCCGGACCGTGCACCATTGCGGCTTGTTCGGCCTGCTTGTCGGTTCGCTTGAACAGGGCCGTCGGTTCGCCGCTGAGTTGGCGCCTACGGTCCTTTTCCTTGAGCAGGGCATAGAGTTCAGTCTTGGACATGCCCACCGATCAGCGCCGCGATCTTGGCGTTCAACTGCTCCTCGGTGAGGGTTTCAACCTCGACCTTTCCGCTGTGCTCGACCTTGTCCTTGAACGCCCCGACGTCGATGTGCCGGCCGATAAGTTCGAGACGCTTGATCCGATCGCTGAGCTTGAGCTTGCGAACAGTGCCGATCACGACGCCTTCGACCCGAATCTCCTCGACGTCGAGGCCTGCGACGAGACCTTGCCGCCAGATCAGTGGCCAGTCTTTTACCGGTTTCAATCCACCATGCTCGTCGTAGAGATCGGCGACGTCGGCGGTGCTTTCTTCGGCAAGGCGAGTGAGCAGCCAATCGGCGTCGATCTGGGTCCGCTCGGCACGCTTCGCCTGAGCCTCAGCGATGGCTGTCGCGATATCAGGTTTCGTCAGGTTCTCGGATCCTACCGCGCGCGCCGTCTTCGCGCTGTAGCCCGCCCGGATCGCAGCCTGCGTGGCATTGAGGTCGATGAGGTATTCGCGGACGAAAGCCTCCTGCTTAGGCGTCAGGCTCATTTCCCCCTCCTGGTCAAAGTCTGGCCCATGACGTAGCGCCGTCTGCGCTGATGATCCGCCGGGCAGGTATCGCGATCGGGATGCAGCGACTTGCGCCCATTGACGCGGACATGCTCGGCCCGTGCATCCTTGAGTTCGTCGCCACCGCTCTCGGCAATCCAGCGCCGGATGCAGCGCCAGTTCGCGCGGTAGTGCTCCATGATGCCGTCCCAGCCCATCGCGATGTAGGTTTCTCGGAAGTCACGAGGGCAGGGCCGGCGGGGGCGGATCAGGCCGGTGTCGTGCATCCTGCCATCGGGGCGCCGCTTCTCGATGGTCATGAGCACTGGCTCCTCCTCGCTTCGATATCGTCGATGATGATGGCGGCGAGGTCAGGCGGAACCTTGCCGCGATAGTCAGGCCAACGCGGTCGCATCGAGGCGCGGACCGTGGCGCTGGTGTGGGTCTCGGCCTCGCTCCAGAACGCAGCGGTGTCGCGTGGGTCGAGGTCTGAGAGGTCCGCGTCGACCGGGCCGTCGTAGGGGGCGGTGGGGTCGAGCCAGAGGGCTTCGTCGATCATGCGCCTACCTCCGTTGCCCCAGGTCCCGGCAGTGGTCTGGTTGCCTCAGTTAGCCTCCAGTTAAGCCCCCCTTTAGGGGGGCTAACTGGGGCACTGGGGCAGACCACTTGCCTGCCACGGTTCGCCCCAGTTTGCCCTAGTTTTGCCCCAGTTCCGGAAAGCAACTGAGGCAGACGCAAAAACCGCAGATTTCCGCCGTTTCGATTGTCGCAGTGGGGCGCGTCAGACAGACGGCCTGCTTCCCCTGCCACAGTTGCCACGGTTGTGCCCCAGTTCAGTCCGTGTGCCATGTTCCGACCTCCACGAACTTGCGGACGTTGCGCTTCTCGTCCGTTCCCTCGACCTCGCGCAGCATGTCGTTCTTGAGCCACTGCTTGAGGATGTCCTTGACCCTTCCAGCCTTCTTCTCGAGGTCGATATCGAGGACATTGGCGATCACGTGGCCGACCCACTGGGCGCTCCGGACGTCGGCGCGATAGCGGCCCTGCGACACCCGCTTCTGGACCTCCTTGAGGTGCCAGGTGCTGACGCCATCAAAGGGGTCGGGCCATTGCCACGGACATGCCACGCCGACGCTGTCGCCGTTGGGCAGGTCGACGTTGTTCATGCGGAACCAGTCCGCCGCTTCGGGCGGTGCAAGGTTCGCCTTGTCGTTCTGGGTGCGGAAGTAGAAACCGAGCTGGCGCGGTTCGATGCCGGCGCGCTCTCCTTCCTCCTTGGTCATGCGGTTGTAGACCACGACGCTACGTGCCGCACCGATCAGCGAGACGGCGCCGCGGCTGCTTTCCGCGGTTACTTCCGCGCCGTTCGTCTTGCGGACGTGGTGAACCAGGTTGATGGCGCAATCGCAGATGTCGGCGATGCGCGACCACTCTTTCGCCACCATGTCGATCGCGCGGTTGTCGTTTTCGCTGATCGCGTGGCTGGAGACGAACGGGTCGATGCTGAGGACGTCGATCCGGCGGTCTTTCAACTGTTCGATCACCGCTTCGACGACCGGCCGAACGATGCGCGCACCGCCGTCGGTTTCCTCCGCGATGCAGATCGGCTGCTCACGGCCGGAATCGACGAACAGGCGCTCGCCCACATCGTCGGGGCCGATCTCAAACCACTGCGCTGCGGCGTGGATGCGGCGTTCGGTTTCCTCCGCCGGATCCTCGAGGTTGTAGAGCCAGACGTTGAGCGGGCCCTCGTGGCAGTCCTTGCCGAGAAGGTTGCGGCCCGTTGTCATCGCAAGGGCCTCGACGATCTTCACGCTCGACTTGCCGAGACCGCCAGGAGCGATGTCGAGCGAAAGAAACTTGCGGATCAGATGCCGCCCATAGAGCCACTTGCGCGGCGGGATCGTCGCCGGGTCGCGCCACGAGAACGGGGTCGCCTTGAGCTTGGGGCGCTCGGATTCCGGCTCCTCGTCATACGGCGCGAACGGTGGCAGGGTGCTACGGCGCTGCTCGAACGCCTCGCGCACCTTGTCGATGCCGAAGGTGACGGCGACGTCGTTTGCGTCAAAGTTGCCTGCGTCCGACACGCTCACGCTGCCCCCCTCTGCGGCCGACCCAGCGGATAGGCAACGTGCGCTCCGATCTCGGCAGCAACGGCTTCGGCGGTCTCGATCCCGGGATTCTTGTAGATGCCGCGATGCTCCATCTCGCGCAGTGCGGTCGCTTCATCGTCGTCAGCGAAAACCGTGTAGCTCAGGTCCGGCCGCTTCTCGGCGAAGAGCCGCGCGACGCGGGCCATGTTCGACGTGTTGAAGGTCACGATCACCGGCAATCCAGTTGCCTGGTGCACGGTGTCCGCAGTGGCATAGCCCTCGCAGATCACGGCCTCTTCTGTCTCGGGCGAGAACCTTCCGACGATCGCGAACAGGCCGTTGATGCGGCCGCCCTTTAGGAATCGCTTCTCGCCGTCCGGCTTGATGCGCTGCAAGTTCCACAGCAGGCCGGTGTTGTCGGTCATCGGTATCAACAGTTCTTCGCCGAGGACGCGCAGGGGCGATGGATCGATCTGCTTGCGCGCGACGTACGGATGTTCGGGCGTCGCGGCGCTGGCGCGCTGCCACAGGTCGGCTGCGGCTAACGCGGCCTGGCGTTGGTTGTTGTGCTGCTCGGCCTCGCGCCGCTCCTTCGCCGCACGCCACTCGCGTTGCAGTGCGTCGCGCTCCGCTGCGGACAGGGCCGGGCGGTCGTCCGACGCCTTCCACTTCAAGGTGCCGGTGTTCATGCGGTAGTTGCCGAAGGCGCCGGCGGGGCGCTGGTCGAGGTAGAGGATGGCCCAACCGTTCTGCCGGCCCTTTCCGTCCCCTTCGCAGCGGAACCGGATCAGGGAACCAGAAGCGAGCCGCTGTGCGATCGGCTCGATAGGCACAACGCCATTGGCTTCCATGAAGCCGATGAAGTCCGCGATGGAATCGTGGATACTCATGCGTTTTGCAGCCCGTGGAAGATGATCAGGTCTTCGACCGCCTCGTCGTCGAGGTGGCCGTGTTCGCGGGCGATGAGGAGCCGGGCCTTCATCTCGGCGGGATCGCTTATCTCAGCGAGGATGTGGCGCATGACGATGCCACGAAAGAGCGAGCCCGCGCTGATGACGGTGTTTTCGCGCGTCACGCCGCGATCCTCCCGATCACCGGCATCCCCTGCGACACTAGCCATTCGAACGCGGCGTGCGGACAGAAGAAACACGCCACCGGGAAGCCCATCATGAACTTCCGGTTGGCCCAATCGACCTGCGCCTGCGAAAGCTCGCCGGGACGACCGGCGGCGCTATAGCCCTTCATCTCGACGAATGCGGTTCCGCACTTCGGCCAGGTCACGATGTAGTCGCCGTGACCGGTCACCACGCCGAGCGTCTTGGCCTTGGCATGGTTGTGCCGCCCTTCGTTCTTGACGTGCGCAATCTCGGCCTGCGGAGCGAGCTGATGCACGAGTTTGACCAGCGTCTTGCAGCGCTCGTCCTCGCTCAGGTGCTTGAGGCCGTCGGGCTTCTGCACGAAGAACAACGGATCGGCGTCGAGCCGGGTTTCAAGGTCGGCCCAGGTGGTCATGCGACCTCCCGCAGACGCCGCGCCTCGACGGTCTCGCGCAGCTTGGCGAGCAACTGGTCGAAGTCCCTCGTTCCCCGCCGCGCATGGCTGGCCGCGATGCTGTCGAGCATGGCCGGCGTCAGACGGTCGAGCGGCGCCGTCGCGGCCTTGGCGTAGGCCGCGGTCATGTTGTCCCGCTTGGTCATGACCTCCCGGGTGCGGGGGAATCGCTGGCCCTTCACGCCAACCTCACTTTGCTCGGGCCATCGCCCGCAGTGTTTCGAACAGGGAGCGGTTCTCGGGCTTCGGCTCGGTGCCGGTCAGCGCGAAGAATCCGTCCAGCAATTTCGCCGCCCACGCAGCGGCGCGGCGCTCCTCGCGTGTCATGCGGCCTGCCTCTGATGCTTGCAGCCAATGTCGCCACGGACGCCGCACTTCAGGCACGGGTCTCGATGAACCAGCGTGTCCGGAATCGGCGGATGGCTGGCATTGGCAAAGTCGAGGCTGACACGCCGCTGCCGCGCGTGGGGCGCCAGCGTAGGAACGGCGTCGCCGACGAGCGCATAGACCGCACGCGAACCACGGCCCGAGCCGCCGTCGACGCGCTTGACCAATCCGGCATGACGAAGACCCGCGCAGTCTCGGGAGATGTCGGCCGAGCATGTGCCTGTCACACGCAGCAGTTGCTCAGTCGTTTTTGGGCCGGTCTTCAAGGCCGCGAGGATGCCAGCCTTACTCATACCGCTTGCGGCCCCAGATCGCGCTTGATCTGGTCCCACAGACGATAGGCATAGCTCTTTGCGATGCCCATTTTCTTCGCCGCCATGTGTGCGGACAAACCTTGCGCTGCCAGTTCGGCCAGCTCGGACTTGCGTTCCTCGGTAACAGGCGTTGCACGTCCCATGACGTTACTCCTGGTGGTGGTGGAAAAGGTCACGCCGCCAGCCTTTCCGCGACGAAGAGCGCCCATCAGCATGCCCCCCAAGCGCCGATCTGGCTGACAGGCACGGGCCCGCCCGCCCAGCGAGGCCAGAGCGTCTGCGGGATGCCGAGTTCCGGGAGGACGGTGACCACCACGGCGCAACCGTGGTTGTAAGCGATCACCGCGCGACCACGGCCGGGGAAGCGGACAATGCGCGCACCGACGCGGACGGCGGCACGGAACGCGCGACCAGATAGGCGGGCGACAACTTCCTCGCGGGGGAGGGATTCGATCCGCTCGATGAAGCGGTCGACGGCGTGGTTCGAGACGTGCAGGGGCATCACGCTGCCCTCCGCTCAGCGCCCGCAAACCACTCCGCAACCAGCCGCATCCGTGGCGTGGCGTGGGTCTCGTACCGGCGAAGCGAGTTGATTACCGAGCTGTGATCGCGGTTGAGCCTGCGCCCGATCTGCGCCGTGGACTGTCCGCGTTGGTGAAGGACCCAATAGGCAACCTGACGCGCCTGCATGAACACCTTGGCGCGATCCGGGCCCATGATGTCAGCAACCGTCACCTTCATGGCGCGCGCGATGGCTTCGACCGCATCGTCGATGAAGAACGGCCGCACATCGGTCGGGACATCATCCGCAGACAGGTCCGGCAGTTCGATGCGATTTGCCTCTGCACTCTCGACGCTGCGCTGCATGTCGAGCGCCGTCGATGTGGGGGCCGGCCTGAAATGAGCCTCGTCCCGGTCGCACTCGCCAAGCCGCTCGCTTTCGGCGCGATAGGCTGCGCGCTTGGCCTGTGCATCGGCGATCAGTTCGCTGCATTCCTCCAGCGACGGGGCGCGACCCCATTCGTTCATGGTCAGCGCGCGGACCTTGGATGCGTCGCGGATATAGCGCGCGAGCTGCGAAGCGTAGTTGCGCGGGCCCCTGTGCAGCCGGTCGATGCAGATGCCTGCTTCCGGGCGGTGCAGGATCATCACGTTGGTGAGTGGGAGGTCTGGTCTCACGCCGCACCCCGCAATTCCGAGACGCTGCCGGTGCGCATCGCGTCACGCTTGTTCCGCAGCATGTCGGCGATGCCGCAAAGGCAGTCGATCGCGCCCGCCCGCTCGAGAGTGCGGACATCGGCGTCGCTGCACTCGCCATCACGGAACAGGTCGATCAGCATCGGGAGAACGCCGGCGACGTCACAGGGGATCGAGGAGACATCGACCGCAATAGCTTCCCGATCGACCGCGCGCGCGCCGATCAGGTGCAGCACCGTGTCCAGCGCGGCAGGGCCGAAGCGCTCGCCAAGACGAAGCAGCGACACCGCGCTGAGGTCAGCATTGCGATTGCGCGCATTGACGACCGTGCCCGAGGAGACGCCCCAGACTTCGGCCATTTCGCGGTCACTGTCCGCGCCCTGGATGCCCTTCACCGTCTCCGAGACGGCACTGCGATAAGAGGTTTGTGTGAGGCGGGTGCGATTGCGCAGCCCTTTGTGGACAAGCACGATTATCTCTCCACGCTATGGAAAGGAGTAAAACCCGGGGCGACGACGCAGGGATTGGAGGCATTCGCCGCCCCGGAACCGGTGGTGCGACCCGCCGGGCTAAGGTTATCGTTGATGGCGCTGCGCAGGACGCGCCCGCCGAAATGATGATGGAAATGGGCCAGCGCCGCGGTCCTGATGATCGCGCGTCGCAGGTCCGCCTTGGTCACCGGGCATTCCCGATGAAGCGCCCGACGAAGAGCGCGAGCGGCACGGAGGCGGCGCACCAAGCAGCCAAGGCGACGAGCCAGGGCATTCATGCTGCCTCGGAGGGGAGAGCAGACAAATCCTTGGGAAGAGGCTTGCCGGCAGCTTTCGCTGCGAGCCGCAAGTGGGCCATGCGCGAGGGAGGAATGCCGATCGCCTTCCAGCTGTGGACGGTGGAGACCGGCGCTTCGATCAGACGCGCAACCGCGGAGGTTCCCCCGAGGTGACGGATCACGGCTTCAGCTTCTGTGCTCATGCCGAGCAATATGCGATAATCGGAAGCTTATCGCAACTAGAAACTTCCGATAATCGCGATTGCGATATTCGCAGACCTGCCCTCAATAGGTGCATGGCTGAAAAAGGCACTCTGCGCCCCGAGGCGGCTCAAATTTTCCAGCGTCTGGAGGCTCTGGGCCTTAAGCAGCGCGAGCTGGCGCAGGCGCTCGGGATCGAGGAAAACAAGATCTCGAAGGTGAGGGCAGGCGAGCGCCAGTTCAAAGGCGCGGAACTGCTGGCGGCGTACGAGTGGCTGGACCAGCGCGAGGCCGAGGCGCACATGCCGCGTCTTTCGCGGGTTGCGGCGGTGGGTCAGCAGGTTATCCCGGCGACGCCGGTCGAAGGTGAAGTCGTTCAGATCCAGAAGCTGGACTTGTCTCTCTCGATGGGACCGGGGACGCTGATCGACGGCTATGTCGAATCCGAACTGGTCAGTTTCGACCTTGGGTTTGTCCGCCTCTTCACCCGCGCCGCGTCGGATCACTTGCGACTCGTGACCGGCATCGGGGACAGTATGGAGCCCACGTTGAAGTGGGGCGACCTCATCCTGATCGATACCACCGACAGGATGCTGTCGAAGCAGGACGGGATCTACTGGATCAACCTCTATGGCGCGGCGGGAATCAAGCGGTTGCGGGCGATTGGTCCTCGCACGATCCTGGTGAAATCCGACAATCCCGGCGTCGACGACCAAGAGGTTGAAGCCGAAGATCTACGCATCGAAGGCCGGGCTATCTGGGCCACGAGGGGATTGTGATGCGATGGATTCTGGCCTTAGTCGCTCTGGCCGCCGCACCAGCCTTGGCGGCCGACGAAGATGCACCGCAACGCGTGGCAATTGAGCGGTTGCCGCTCACGGGCGATCAAATCGAGATCGGCGCATGCGCCACACGATTGTTGTCTCGTTCTGCCAAGGTGTTGACCTACCCTATCCGCGACGGCGTCGGCATCGACTGGACGCCGAAGACCGGGCTTTTCATGAGCGCCGGCGGTGACCCTATCCTCGCCTTCGAATTTCGTCGCGACGAGGTGGGGCCCTTCATGAAGTTGTTCTATCGCCATCCATTCACTGCCAAGTTGGCGCGAGGGTTTGCGCAAAAGGCTGGCCGAACTTGCTTTCCTGACGACTTGAGCCGCTGGGAGGAGGCGGAGAAGGGCTAATTCAGCATGCCGCTCCCGCAACACACCCTCCCCATCGTCGGCATAATTTACCCGAACAAGCGCGGGCCGACGCGCCGGTTCGAGATACAGATCTGCGCACCTGGCGAACCTCTCGAACTCCGCCCAGAGCCCACAAACCCGGCAGATCCGAGCGCCGTCGCTGTCTACAGCTGTCGTGGCGTTCAGATCGGCTACGTTCCCGCCGAGCGCTGCGCCCGCATTGCGTCGCTGATCGGGCAGGGCAGGGAAGTCACCGCCGTGTTTCAGGGAGCAGACCAGAACCGCGCGTTCATGCGCATTGCCTACGATGGCGAGCAACCAACGTTTCCTGAGCAACGACCACAGGTGTCGGCCGATTCAGATCCAGACTTCTGGCCTGATCCGACCTGGGACGAGTGATCGCAAGTTTAGAACTTCCGATAGTCGCAACTTTCTTCTTGCGATGCTTCCGATAATCGCATATTGAGGTTCCAACAGCCCGCCAGCTGATTGGAGCCCACCCCATGGCAACTGCCACCCACATCAAGCTACCCTGGAACTTCCGCAGCGAAGTCCAGCATTGCACCACCTGCGAAGGCTCTGGCCGCGTTGCCAGCCAAGCGCGTCCCTCGGTGTGGAACCCCTATCCCGAAACCGAATGCAACGACTGCGGTGGCCGTGAAGGCTGCGCGCCGTGCGAGGTCTGCGGGTCGGAAGTGCACGTGCCGGGATATGACTGCTTCGTCTGTCAGTGCGTCGACGAACTTCCCCGCGATGCCCTCGCAGATAGCGAGGCGCTGCTTCAGGCGATCAAGACGGCGATTGAAACTCGCCTGCTGAGCCTGACGGATCGGAGGCTCGCGGCGTGATGGCGACCGGACGCTACCTCGACCGCGCTACGCGCGAGCAACGCCTTGCCGAGGCCCGCGCATGGCGCATCCGCATGAAGCCCTATTTCGACGCAATCTACGGCGTCGAGCCCACCCGCTGCGACCACTGCGGCCAGCGCATCGGGAGCCGCTGATATGGCCCACCGTTCCCCGACCCGCATTCTGGCGAGCGTGACGGACGCTCGCATCATTCCGGCGCAGCAGGGCGATCCGGAATGGACCCCGAGCCACTCCATGAACCGGCATGTCCGCCGCGCCCGACGCGAAATGGGCGAGGCGCGCTGGGCTGAGCTGAACCGGGAATGGCTGTGACTGACGCCCCCTTCCGCAGCCGCCGCCACCTCGCGGCGCACCTCGCCCTCATCCTTTTCACCCTGGTCGGCGGACTGGCCCTCGTGCCGTTCGTGGCCGTGCTTTTCGGAGTGCTTGTGAAGTGACCGCCCACGCCATCCACCGCAACGCGCACCCGATGCGCACGGCCATGCCGCTTCTGCCGATGGACCCGGAACAGGCAAGGTTTCTGCGTCTGCGCCGGGAGCGGCAGGCAACTCTCGACACGAAAGGGGCGCGGTCATGAACGCGCAGAGCAAAATCCAGCTTGGCGACGGCGACGACGCATTCCGCGCGCAGGTAGTCGGCGGGTCGGAGGCCTCGGCTCTGTTCGATGCCAATCCATGGCTGACTCACTTTGAACTCTGGCACCGCAAGAACGGCACCATCGCAACGCCGGACTTCGGCGGAGATGATCGTATCGAGGCGGGCATTCGCCTTGAGCCGGTCATTGTTGACTGGGCCTGCGACAAGTGGGGCTACGTCAAGCGCGATACCCCGCGTCGTCTCGCAAATGGCAAAGGGCTTGGTGGCCATCCCGACCAGGCTGTCACCTGCCCAGATCGCGGGGATGGCATTCTTGAGGTGAAAACGGCCGACTGGCTGCAGGCCAAGGCATGGGGTGACGAGCCGCCGCTGCATTATCAACTGCAGGCCATGACTTACATGGGTCTCGCCGGAGTGCAGTGGGCCGACTTAGTCATGCTGGTCGGCGGGAACGAACTCCGCCGTTTCCAGATCGAGTTTCGTCCCAAGCTTTATGCGGAGATCGAGCGTCGCGTCGTGGCTTTCTGGCAAAGCATCGCTGACAATTCGCCGCCCAGCGCCGACTACCGTCGCGACCTGCCGCCTCTCACTGAGCTCTATCGCTCGGGCACTGACGAAGTCGCTGATCTGACCGGCGACAACCTCGCTGCTGTTGCTGCTGCCGAATATCTCGCGGCCGATGAAGCGATGAAGGCCGCAGAGAAGCGCCGCGACATCGCCAAAGCCGAGTTGGTCGACAAGATGGGCCACGCATCCGAGGCGCTGATCCAGGGCTTCCGGTTCCGCGCCACAACTGTCGCCGCAACCCCGGATCGTGAAGCTGTCGCCGGCGAGATCATTCGCGGGCGCAAATCCTACCGCCGCTATTCTGTGAAGGAGATGAAGTGATGGCATCCGCTGCCAGAGAGAACAGCCCTGTTGCCGTGGTGAAGCAGAACCTGACGGCAATGGCACCCGAGTTCCGGGCCGCGCTGCCTGCGCACGTCACGGTCGAGAAGTTCACCCGCGTTGCGCAGACCGCGATCCTGTCAAATCCGAACCTGATGCGCGCCGATCGCGCCAGCCTGTTCGGCTCGATCACCAAGCTCGCGCAGGACGGCTTGCTGCCCGACGGACGCGAAGCCGCGCTCGTGATGTTTGGCCAGCAGGTTCAGGCCATGCCGATGATTGCCGGTGTCTTGAAGAAGATCCGGCAGTCGGGCGAGGTGGCCAAAATCAGCGCCCAGGTCGTGCACGAAAACGACCACTTTGTTGTCAGCTATGGCTTCGACGAGGACGTCACCCACAATCCGCCGCCGCTCGACAAGCCGCGCGGCAAGGCCATCGGTGCTTATGCCACCGCCGTTCTCAAGGACGGGTCGCGCATGCTCGAGGTCATGAGCCTCGAGGAGATCGATAAGGTCCGCGCTGTCAGCAGGGCCGGAAAGAGCGGGCCATGGGTGCAATGGTGGGGCGAGATGGCGCGCAAGACCGTGATGCGCCGCCTGTCCAAGCGCCTTCCCATGAGCACGGACCTCGAGGAGGAGGTGTTCAGCCGCGATGACACGATGACGACAGAATTCCGGCCGACGCTGATCGAAGGTGACGCGCAGGAAGCGCCGAAGGTCTCGCGCCTCGAAGCGCTCGAGCACCAGATCGAGGAGGCCGAGACTGTCGAATCCGAGCCGCTGCCCACAAACGAACCCGAAGGCCGCGCCGACGAGGACTACGGCGACCAGTACGACGGCACCGGCCCGAACGGTGAAACGCTGTTCGGCGGCGAGGAGGGCTGACCATGGAACTCATCACCACCGCCTTCGCGCTGTTCACCCTGGCCGCGCTCTACGCCGCGTACGTGACCAACCGCCGGCTCCAGAACCTCCGCTCGAACTGCTTCATCCGCAACGACAAGAACCAGTTCACCCGCTGGACCAAGGCCGACGCCGGGACGCGGGCGCGGGCTGAGACCACCACCGAAAGGACTGCATAATGGCCGATTCCGCCGACGACCGCCTGCGCCTGCTCATCGAGCGCATCGAACGCCTCGAGGAGGAGAAGAAGGGCATCAGCGACGACATCAAGGACGTCTACGCCGTGGCGAAGGCCACCGGTTACGATGTCAAGGTGATGCGCATCATCGTCCGGCTGCGGAAGATGAAGCCCGACGACCGCCGCGAACAGAAATGCGTCGTCGAGACGTACAAGAACGCTCTCGGCATCGACTGACTTTCCACGAAGGGAGCGGGGCGGCGACCGCGAGGATAGCCGCCCCGTAGGAATGATGAGTCACGAGAACCTGCCTGCATTTACGCAAAATGACTGGTCATTTGCAGGTGGTGATGGCCGCGAAGGCATGACCCTTCGCGACTGGTTCGCGGGTCAGGCTTTGGCTTGCGTATACAGTCGCTTCAGGCCGGATAGTGATCCGGGCCTCGATGATCTGGCGTTGCAGGCATACGCAATTGCCGACGCTATGCTTGCGGAGCGCTCCGAGTGACCCCCGACGCCGTCATCCTCCTTACCATCATCGCGCTGATCTGGATTGGCTGGCCGCTGCACAGCATCGCCTCCGACCTCCGGTTCATGCGCCGCAAGATCAAGGACTGATCGTGCCTGACATCCTCCCCATCATCCGCGCCCGCACCAACCCGGCGCTGCACCACGCAGTCACGCCCGACGCGCTGCTGTCCGACCTCGGCTTCCGGCAGGAGATCGACCTCGTTGGCCTCCAGTGCGCGGTCGAGGAAGCCGTCGGCCGCGAGTTTCCCGATCAGGCCCATGCGCATTGGCGCACCGTGGCCGATGTCCGTGAGGCGGCGGAGTGGTTTGAGGGGGTGGTGGCGTGAGTCGCATCCTGATCGCCTGCGAATACAGCGGCACCGTCCGGCGCGCATTCACCGCCCGCGGTTTCGACGCATGGTCCTGCGACCTGCTGCCGGCCGAGGATGGCAGCAACCGGCACTATCGCGGCGATGTGCGCGAGATCCTTGGCGATGGCTGGGACATGCTTATCGTCGCGCATCCGCCATGCACCCGGCTCTGCAATTCCGGCGTTCGCTGGCTGACAGCGCCGCCGCCGGGGCGCACCCGGGACGAGATGTGGGCAGAGCTGGAGGAAGGTGCGGACCTGTTCTCGACGCTGTGGAATGCGCCAGTGCCGCGCGTCGCCTGCGAGAACCCTGTCATGCATCGGCATGCCAAGGAACGGATCATCAACTTCAGGCCAGCCGCGCAGTCCGTGCAGCCCTGGCAGTATGGCGATTGGGAGACGAAGCGCACCTGCCTGTGGCTGCGGGGGTTGCCGTCGCTGGTGCCGACCTACGCGACGCTGGATGAGGCGCGTGCGGCGCTCCGCCTTGAGCGCGAAGCAAAGCCGCTCGCGCGCGTCCATCGCATGAAGCCCGGGCAGGACAGGGCAAAGGAGCGAAGCCGCTTCTTTCCGGGCATTGCCGCCGCGATGGCGGAGCAGTGGGGCGGGGTGCTTGATGTGAGGGTCGCAGCATGAACTATCTCAATCCGACACGCGGCGCCAACGGGCACACGCCCGGCCCTGGGCGCGCACTAATAATGACACGCGCCAGCGCCATCGGGAGGGCTGACTGTGCCTATGTCGATATCCTCCGCAAGTTTCCGCAAAGCCGCAGCCTCTTCGGGCTCCCCGCCGGCCTCGCGATCCTCTGCCGTGCTTTCAATCTGGCGCCGAATAATCCGGCGTACGTCGATGGTTTGATGCCGGAGCGCATCCATAATTTCGGCGAGAACCTTCGCATCGCAGCGCCACCCACCGCTAAGAGCCTGAAAGAACATGAACTAACCTCGCTGACCCTCCCGTCAGCATATTCAGGCAATGCCGTAAATCCGGCGGATGCCCACATAAAATCGCTCAGTGGTGGCCGCGATGCGCCCGACGGGGGGAGTGCAGCATGACCCGTCTCATGACCAAGGAAGGCATCTGCGCATGACAGCCCACGCAATCGCATCGAAGGTGCGCCGGGCTCTCCGCAACGAGACCGGCCTAACCTTGACCTCCGAGCAGATTCGGGAACTGGTTTCCCGGCACGGCCTGCTTGAGACCCTATCCCGTGCGGAGACCGAAGAATTATGCCCCGCGACAAGTTCACCGTCGGCGATTTCTGGCTCGACAAGCGGCGGGATGGGCTCGCACCAGACATCTGGCAGATCGCAACCTACAAGCCGGGAACGCGCTCCGTTGTCTATCGCAGCACTAAGTGCCGTACGGACGAACTAGATCGCGCCCAAGCCGTCCTGCGCGCCCACGAGGCAGCGCAACGCTCCAAGACAAGGCAGGGCATCGAGGAGGCCGAGTTGATCCCGCAGTTGCTCAACTACGTGAACGAGCATGGGCCCGACGTGCTTCGCCTGGACACTGTGGAATCGTCGTTCCGTGCGTGGGTCGGCTTTCTCGAGCAAGATGAACTGACAACCGGCGCGCGCGTCGCCGACATCGATAAGGTTTCCGTCACCCGCTTCCGTCGCTGGCGCATGGGGCCGCACGAGTGGAACCTGCAATGGTGGGACGGAAAGACCTACAAGCACAAGAGTAAGGGCGTCTCCGGTGAGGCGGTGCAGCGGAATATCGAAGACCTGCGATCCGCCTTGAACCATGCCGAGGCCGCCCGACGTATCCCGCAGGCGCCTCGAGTGCCCAGCGTCGACAAGTCGCTGCGGTCGAAGAGCCGCAAGCACCTGCTCACCGTGAAGCAGCTCGGCGCGTTGATCGCCTATTCGGATCACGACAAAGGCGCGCAGCAATGGCTCTGGCTGATGATCGCCACCGGCGCCCGGCCCGATGCGGCACTGGCATTCGATCCGGCGAAGCAATGGCACGGAGCGGTGATCGATCTGCATCCTGAGGGCGCGCCTGTAACCGACAAGCGCAATCCCGTCGTGCCGGCAATCGAGCCGCTGCGGCCGATCCTCGAAGGGTGGAAGCTGGACAAGGTGAAGTCGCGCAAGCGGTTCTGGCGAACGGCGCGGGCCAAGCTCGGCATTCCAGTGACGCACGTCCCGAAGACGATTCGCCACACTGTGGCATCGCACCTGCGCAACGCGAACGTCCCGGGCGAGCAGATCAGCCTGCTACTCGGCCACAAGGACCAGGGCGACACGCTGGCGCTGACATCGGAGATCTATGCGCATGGCGATCCGCTCAAGATGCGGAAAGCGATTCAGGCGCTGACCAGTTTCTTCCGGTCTGTGGAGAAGGAAGCGGCCCGGTGGCGTGCTGACCATTCGCTGACCATTACCGCCGACAACAACAAGATTATCGTTGACCGTAGGGCAGCGAAAACGTAGTATTTCCGGGCCTTTTGAATGGTGGGCGGTGACGGGCTCGAACCGCCGACCCTCTCGGTGTAAACGAGATGCTCTACCAACTGAGCTAACCGCCCCTGTGCGACCGCGCTAATGCGCGGTTTGGGCCAAGCAGTCAACCGGGTCAGGCGCCGAAGTTTGCCGGGCTTGCCCACGGCGGCTTGCGGTCATGAGCCAGACGGTTCGGTGATGATCCTGTCGCGTGCCACCCGCACGTCGCCCGCTTCGACCTGCAGCCTCAGCCGTTCCTTGTCGCGTGCCCGGAACATGTCCTCGGCGCGGTTGATCGCCTCTTCCGAGAGGCCGGCGTCGTGCAGCGCGATGCGCGCCATCTTCACCGCCGATTCCAGAACCTCGCGCACCACCGCGCTGGCAGGCGTTTCCTTGAGGCGGATAAGCGCGCGCCGGTCATAGGCGCGAACATAGATCGCCGCGCGCGGGAAGGCTTCGTGCACTGCCTCGACCAGGTCGGGCGACATCTGATCGCCGTCCATGCAGAAGAAGATCATCTCCGCCTCGTCCGCGCCAGCCTGGCGCAGCAGGTCGATGCGCGTGCCATCGCCGAAATAGACTTTCGCGCCGAATTCGGCCGCCACGTCGATCATCTCGATGTCGGTATCGACCATGGTGACGGGGATGTTGCTGGCGAGCAGAATCTGGCTCACGCCCTGGCCAAAGCGCCCGAAGCCGACGATGATCGCGTTCGCGCCATCTGGTTGGGGGCCAGCCCGTTCGCCCTTCGGGCTCTCGGCTTCCTCGCGGATGCCGCGCGTGGCCATCATCAGGAAGGGCGTGGTCGCCATCGAAAGCGTCACGATCGCGCCGAACAGGCTGGCGGCATCGGGCGCGATCAGCAGCGCGTTCTGGGCCTGCGCGAACAGCACGAACCCGAACTCGCCGCCCTGGCTCAGCAGCAGGCCCAGCGCCAGCGCCCCTCGCCATGTCATGCGGAAGGCAAGACCGATGAGGAAGATGGCTCCCGCCTTGATCGCGATCAGCCCCACCGCCATGGCGAGCACGAACAGCGGCCGCTCGGCAATGGCGTGGAGGTTCAGCATCATTCCCACGGCCAGGAAGAACAGGCCGAGCAGGATCGAACGGAACGGCTCGACATCGGCTTCCAGTTCGTGGCGATAGGGGCTGTCGGCCAGCATCACGCCTGCCACGAACGCGCCGAGAGCGGTGGAAAGGCCCAGCGCTTCCATGACTGCGGCCGATGCCATGACCGTGAACAGCGCCGCCACGACGAACATCTCGCGTTCGCCAAGGTTGCCGATCAGGCGAAACAACGGCCTGATGACGAAACGTCCCGCCGCGATCAGCGCAACCACCGCCGCCAGGGTGTACAGCGTAAGCAGCCAGCCCGGAGGTCCGCCCGCATCGGCCGGATTGCGGCTCATCGCGGAAATGATCGTGATGAGCGGGATGATCGAAAGGTCCTGGAACAGCAGGATCGCGAAGGCCCGTTCCCCGAACGGGGTGCGCAGCCTTCCCGAGGACTGGAGCATCGGCAGCACCTGCGCGGTCGATGAAAGCGCCAGTGGCAGGCCCAGCGCCAGCGCCGCTTCCCAACTGAACTCTGTCGTCAGTCCGATCATCGCCGCTACCGCGAGGCCGCAGGCGGTCACCTGCAACAGGCCGAGGCCGAGGATGTCGCGCTTCATCCGCCACAGCCGCGAAGGGTTCAGTTCCAGCCCCACGAGGAACAGCAGCAGCGTGATGCCAAGTTCCGCAATGCCCAGCTTGCTCTCCGCATCGCCGACCAGCCCCAGAACCTGCGGGCCGACGACCGCGCCGGCAAGGAGATAGCCCAGCGTCGCGCCAAGGCCCAGGCGCCGGAACACCAGCACGAAGATCAGCGCGAAGCCGAGGAGGAGGAAGCCGTCGCGCAGCAGTGAGGAATGTTCGGCCATTCCTCCTGTTTAGCCCTATCGCATCGCGCCGCAACCGCCGTTCAGCCTGCGTTGATCTGCCTCTGGTGAAGATCCGTCCGGTCTGGCAGGCTCGGCCGCCGGACCGCCGGAGGGGGAAAACGAAAAGATGCACAAGTTCCTGTTTCTGGTCGCGGCCGCAATCCCGGCCGCAATCCCGGCCACAGTCCCGGTCGCGGCAAGTGCCCAATCCCCGCAGTCAGCCCAGGGCGACGTCTCGCTCACCATCTATAACAACGACCTCGCGCTCGTGCAGGACGTTCGCCAGATGAACCTCGCGCTTGGCCGCACCCGGCAGGAGTTTCCCGATGTCTCCGCCGCGATCCGGCCCGAAACCGTCACCCTCAACGCTGGCGGCACCGGCATTGTCGAACAGAACTTCGACTATGACCTGCTGACCCCGGAAAAGCTGATGGACAAGGCCGTCGGGCAGACGGTCACGCTCGTGCGCACCAATCCGGCTACCGGCGCCGAAACGCGCGAGACGGCGACGATCCTGGCGAACAACGGCGGCACAATCGTGCGGGTGGGTGACCGCATCGAGGTACTGAACACATATGGCGCGCGCGTCGTCTTTCCGACGCTGCCGGCGGGGCTGCGCGCCCGGCCGACGCTTTCGGTCACGCTCGATACCACCAGCCCCGGCATCCGTCCGGTCACGCTCAACTACCTCTCGCGCGGCTTCGGCTGGAAGGCGGATTACGTTGCCCTGTTCGATGAGGCCGCAGGCAGGATCGACGTCCAGGGCTGGATCACGCTGTCCAACAACAGCGGCACCACCTTCGACAAGGCGCGCGTGCTGCTGGTCGCCGGCTCCGTCGGTGATGGCAACCAGGGGTACGACCAGGGCTATCGTCGCCCCCGTCCCGCGATGCCGGGCAACCGTCCCGGCATCGAAAGCGCCAGCCGCGAAAGCCTTGGCGATTTCTATGTCTATCCGATCGCGGGCCGTACCACGGTCGCCAATGCCCAGCAGAAGCAGGTGAGCTTCCTCGACGTTGCGGGGGCGTCGGCATCGAAGGCCTATCACTTCCGCAACGGATGGCTATCCACCCAGGCCGAGCCGCAGAGCGTCGACACCGTGCTGCGTTTCTCGTCCTCGCGCGAGGGGGGGCTTGGCGATGCGCTTCCCGCCGGGACCGTGCGAGTCTACATGCGCGATGCGCGGGGCCAGCCGCAGTTCATCGGCGAGAACGGCATTGGCCACACGCCCATGGGTTCCAGCCTTGCGCTGAAGACCGGCGAGGCTTTCGACGTGAAGGTCCAGCCGGTCCTGGAACGGCGCGACCGCATCGACAGCGGCGAATGGGAACGTACCGCCCGATACCGCGTGACGACCCCGGGCAAGGCGCCGTCGGAAGTGATCGTCGAACAGGAAAAGACCTTCTGGCGCACGACGATGACCTACAAGGTCACCAATGCGCGCGGCACGCCCGTCACCGTGGAACTGGTCCAGGCCGGCCTCGACAACTGGTGGCACGATACTCGCGTGCCCTCGGAAAGCATCAAGGGGGAACAGCGCTCGGCGGACGAGCGGAGCTGGCAGGTTCCGGTGCCCGCCAATGGCGAGGCGACGCTGACCGTCCAGTTCGACACGCGTTACTGACCCCGGCCGTGCGCCGCGCGCTCATCCTCGTTGCGATACTGTGGCCGGCCGCCGTGCTGGCGCAGGACGTCGTCACCTCGTCCGCTCCCGACAGCGTGTCGGTCAGCGTCTATCGCGCGCCGGATCGCGATGGCGACGCCGCGATGGACCTTGACTGGCTCGGCGGATACGCGCTCGTCACCGAAAGGCGCACGGTCGAAGTGCCTGCCGGAAAGGCCACGATCCGCTTCGAGGGCGTGGCGGCAGGGCTCTTTCCGGAAAGCGCGATCGTGACAGGCCTTCCGTCCGGCGTTCGCGAGAAGAACATGGATGCCGATCTGCTGTCCCCGCGCAGCCTCTACGCGCGCATGTTCGGTCGGCAGGTGATCCTTCGCCGAACGGTGCCGGGCACGGGGAAGGTCGGGGAAGAGCGTGCCGTGATCCGTTCGGGGGCGGATGGCGCGGCGATCCTGCAGACTGGCGCGGGTTTCGAGGCCGCAAGTTGCGGCGGACTCGACGACGAACTCGTCTATTCCGAAGCGCCCCGCGACCTGTCGACCCGGCCGACCCTGTCCATCGAGACCGAGGCCGCCACGGCGCAGAAAGTCACGCTTTCGCTTTCCTACCTCGCCTGGGGCTTCGACTGGCAGTCGAACTATGTTGTGCGGATGAATGCCGATGGGCGCACGGCAGACATCTCCGCCTGGGTCACCCTTGCCAGCAGCGATTCGACCAGCTTCGCCGATGCCGATGCGGCAGTGATCGCTGGCCGGATCAACCGCGAGGACGGGACGCGCGGCGTGGAACCGCGCGGAGGAGAGCTTGTCCTGCGTTGCTACCTCACGCCTTACCTTCCCGCGTCGGTCCCCATGCCCGCGCCGCCGCCGGCTCCCGCCATGGCGCCGATGGCGGAGATGGCGGACGTCGTCGTTACCGCCCAGCGTGCGATGCCGATTAACGCGCCGGTTACCGTCCGGCAGGAAGAACTGGGCGATCTCAAGCTCTATCGGGTTCCGGTCCCCGTCACGGTCGCGGCGAACGCGCAGAAGCAGGTCGCGCTTGCCGAACGCAAGGCGGTGAAGATGGAAGTGCTCTATCGCGCCGAGGTGTGGGAAGACAGTATCCGCGAAGTCCGGCAGATGTTGCGTACCCGCAACCGCCGGGAGGAAGGCCTGGGGCTGCCTCTGCCCGGCGGACCGGTGACGGTGTTCGAACCGCACGGCGATGCCATGCTTCTGGTCGGCGAAGGCGGTCTGGACGATCGCGCGGAAGGCGAGGACGTGGAGATCCTTCTCGGCAATTCGGGGCAGGTGTCTGCCGTGACGGAAGTTGTCCAGCAGTCGGCGCGGTCGCGCACGATCCGGCTGACGGTAGGCAATGCGCGGCCAGTGCCGGTCCGCTTCGAGGCGCGGATCGCGAGCGCGCCGGCCACGCGCGTGTCCGCGGTTTCGGGCAGGTTGCGGCGCGAAAACGGTCGGTCGGTGTTTCCCTTACTGGTACCCGCCAATGGCCGCGCTATCATCGCGTACAAACTGGTGACGGCGGACTAAAATGCGGGCGCCTACGTGACATTACGTATCTCTGGCTCTATCCGTTGCGCATGAGCAGGAAGGGCAGTTCCTCCCCCTCGCGTACCCGAACCACCGTCGCCATCATTGCGTGCATTGTCGCAGCGGTGGTTGGCGCGGTTCTGCTTGCGTGGGCGCTGCTCCAGGTCGATCTGCCTCCTTCGAGCGTCGACGAGAATGGCCGCTACCGCCTTGTCGCGACCGATGGTTCGCTGTTCGACCGGGCCAGCCTGCGGGGGCGGCCCTATGTCATATACTTCGGCTACACCAGCTGTCCCGACCAGTGCCCCCTCATGCTGTCGCGACTGGCGCGGGCGAGGCAGGCGCTCGGACGGCGAGGCCGCGAACTGCGGATCGTGTTCATCACCGTGGACCCGCAGCGCGACACGCCCGAAAAATTGCGCCGCTTCGTTCAGGAGATCGGCACGCCCATCGTGGCGCTTACCGGCAGTCCCGAGGTGATCCAGAAGGTCGCCGACAGCGCGGCGATCTACGTCAGGCGCAATGATTCCGCGTTGATCGGCTACACGATCGAGCACACGACCAACGCCTTGATTTACAGCCGCGATGATGAGTTTCGCGACACGATCTCGCCGGCGGACAGCGACGCCGAAGTCCTGGCGAAGCTGCGCGCGGAGCTGGACCGCCCTCAGGAAGCCGGACGGTAGATCGCGTAGACCTTCTTCACGTGGACGCGGCTTTCCCAAGAGCAATGGGCGCCTTGTTCGACCAGGAAAACGTCGCCTTCCCCGAAGGTTGCTTCCCGCCCTGCGCCATCGACGAAAGTCACCGCGCCCTGCAGGAGGTGCATCAGCTCGTAGTGCCGGTAGGGCATCGACAGGCGATGATAAGGCGTGGAATCCCAGGTCCCGCACACGAATTCGCCATTTTCCGAACGGTAGTCGGTGAAGTTGCGGCAGGACGGGGTGGGGCCGACCAGCAGTTCGGCGAGCGGCGCGCCCGAGGGAGCCAATTCGGCGCTCTCGTCGATCGGAACAGGCTTGTCCGCGCCGGCGGGGCCGCTGGCGCAGCGCATGACCACGGCGGTGGTTGCGGCGCGCGCGGTCCAGTCGAAGGCTACGCCAGCCGGGATCACCGCGCTTTTTCCGGCAGGAATTTCAAACGCTTCGCCATGGTGTTCGACCAGCAGGGCGCCCTCCAGCACGATGACGAACTCGTCGGCCGCCAACGCCGCTTCCGCGCCCTTGCCGCCAAGGCGCAGCACGGCGATGGAAACCGGGCCTTCGGGCAGGGGCAGCGACGTGCGGTTCGCGGTCCAGGCCCCGTCGCCGGTGGCTGCGGGCAGGTCGGTGCGGGCAGCGAAATCGCGCAGGTCGATGAAGGAGCGGATGGTGTCGGCGGCAGCGGTCATGGCGGGCTCTGCAAGTTGATACTGCGGGGACGCTAGCAGGCGAGCGAGCGGAGATGCTGGCGTGTTGGACGTCTTCGCGGCACGATTTTCCGCAAGCGCGGCGGCTGACGGCAGGAGACGCCGGGGCAGGGGGCGAAGCCTGTTTTTGCGCGCTTTTCGGGAGCCTGCGCGAGCGGCTATCGGCTTCCCGCGTGCGGTTAGGTGCTTTTAGGTGCCGTTCGGGTTTTCGGTGGAATCCGGGGTTGATCGCGGTCAAGGCGCCCGGCAATTCTCATGTGCAGGATGGCTCGGCAGGCGGGCAGAGGGGGAATGCGATGAGTTATGGTACTGATATCTATGCTGAACCGGCAGAACTGAACTGCGACACCCTGGCATGCCTCGGGCCGCTGGCCGCGCTTGCTGGCACGTGGGAAGGACAAGGCGGCGTCGATATCGCCCCCAAGCGCGAAGGCGCCCGTACCGCACCGTACTTCGAACGGATCAAGCTGGAACCGGTCGACCCCGGCGCCAACGGACCGCAGCTTCTCTATGGATTGCGATACCACGCCTGGATGAGCCAGCCGGATGACGACGCCACCTATCACGATCAGGTCGGGTACTGGCTGTGGGAGCCGGCAGAGGACCGGGTCATGCACAGCCTGACGATTCCGCGCGGGCAGACCGTCCTGGCCGTAGGCACGGCGAGCGCGGATTCGCGCACGTTCACGCTTTCCGCCCAGCGCGGGGACACGGCCTTCGGGATCTGCTCCAACCCCTATCTGGAAGAGAACTTCCGCACCGACAGCTTCACCATCACGGTCACCGTCCACGACGACGGCACCTGGTCCTACGAACAGGACACCGTGATGACGATCAAGGGACAGGCCGAACCCTTCCACCACCGCGATAGCAACCGGCTGACGCGGGTGGCCGCACCGACGCCCAATCCGATCGCCTGCCGGGCGTGACGGCGGGGCGGACGCGGCAGGCGAGGTGATCGAGGCGGGTCGTGTCGGCCCGCTTCGGTCAGATCAGCAGGCCTGCCGTTTCCACTTCGGCGAAGTAGTGGGACATTGCTTCGGCGGCCTTGTCGGACAGGGAAATGAAGGCGCGGCGGCGGTCGCTGTCGTCTTCGCAACGGGCGAAGAGGCCGCAGTCCGTCATCTGGCCGATCCAGCGCAGCGCCGTCGTCGGCGGAACGCCCGAGGCGATGCAGAGCGAAGTGACCGACACGCGCTTGTGTTCCGCGCGGGCGGCGGTGAGATCGAGCAGCATGTCCCACGCGGGATCGGCGAAGAGATCCCCTTCGAAGAAGCGCGCGCGCATCTGGCGCTGGCGGATGATCTTGCGGACCAGACGGGGATCGGGAAGCGAGGCGCGGGCCGGTCGGACGAGGCGGCGGCTGGCCTCGTCCCGCAGGCTTTCGGCACCGAAACCGAAGGCCGGCGCTTCGACCGTCTGGTTGCCGTTGCCGGGCGAAGACAGCGTTTCCAGCCTCTGGGCGATCTGCGCAACCTGTTCGGTCAGGCGCAGCAGGGAAATGCGGTCATGATCCGACAGTTCGCGAACCCGCGCGCCGTCAGAAGTCAGCAGCCGGCCAAGGGCGATCACGCGATCCGCGCGGCTCGGGCTGACCAGGATCTGGGGATCGCACTGGTCGAGAGAACCGAACACGTCGTCGAGCGAGCCCATGCTGGTCGAGACGACGAGGCGGGCCCCGGTACGCGCAGCCCGCATGTCGAGCCGGGCAAGCGCGGCAATGTCGGCAGATTCGATCACCGGGCAATCGACGAGCACAAGATCGCCCAGCGGCTGTTCCGGTTCTTCCAGCAGGGCACGCAGGCCCGCCGTGCGGGTGACCCGGAGGCCGGCGGCGGCCGCATCTTCCGCCATTTCGGTGCGCAGGTAGGGACGGTCCGCGAAAATCGCCACGGCCAAGGGCGAGCAGGGGGCCAGCAGTGCAACATCGTCTGCGGGAAAATCGAAACTTGCCAGTACCTGCCCCATCGCGCTTACCCCTGAGTAATCCCACCTAGTGCGAACAGGTGTGGAACAAACAGGGGTCAGGTCAAGATCGATTACCTCGATTTTGGATCAAGGCACGATCTCGATGGGCGTGCCATCACCTACAAGCGCCCAGATCTCGTCGATTTCCGCGTTCGAGAGCGCAATGCACCCATCGGTCCAATCGCCCTCGATGCGTCCGCTGGCTAGCGAGTTCGGCTGCCCGTGAATGAATATCTGGCCGCCGGGCGAGCGTCCCCGGGCTTCAGCGTAGGCGCGGTCGCTGGCGTCGGGATAGGAGATATGGAGCGACAGATGGTAGGCGCTCCGCGCGTTTCCGTGGTCAATGACGTAACGTCCCTCAGGCGTACGCTCGTCACCCTCGAAACGCTTGTGCCCGAGCGGCGCGTCGCCAAGCTGGATGTTCGAGAACGACCGCAGGGTCGCGCCGTCCGCGTCTAGCAGGAGCAGCCGGCGGGCGGATTTCTCAACCCGGACCGAGGCGATGTCTTCTGGCCGGATTTCGTTCGCACTGGCGGATGCCTGCACGAGTAGCAGGACAGGCAGCAGCAGCAGTATGCGCAGGTCGGCCATGGCCGGGCGAGGCTAGCTCAACCAGCGTTGCTAACCAACCCTCTCCCCGAAGGGAGAGGGCGCGGGACGATCAGTCGACGAAGGGATCGCGGACGAGGATCGTGTCCTCGCGTTCCGGGCTGGTGGAGACCAGCGCGACCGGCGTTTCGATCAGTTCCTGCACGCGCTGGATGTACTTGATCGCCTGGGCAGGCAGATCGGCCCATGAGCGGGCACCGGCGGTGGTGCCGCTCCAGCCGTCCATTTCCTCGTAGATCGGCTCGACTTCGGCCTGGTCGGCCGCGTGGCTGGGGAAGTAGTCCAGCACCTTGCCGCGCAGGCGGTAGCCGGTGCAGATCTTCACCTTTTCAAAGCCGTCGAGCACGTCGAGCTTGGTCAGCGCGATGCCGGTCACGCCGGAGATCGCGCAGGACTGGCGCACCAGCACGGCGTCGAACCAGCCGCAGCGGCGCTTGCGGCCCGTGACCGTGCCGAATTCGTGGCCGCGTTCGCCAAGGCGCTGGCCGGTCTCGTCCTCGAGCTCGGTCGGGAAGGGACCGGAGCCGACGCGGGTGGTGTAGGCCTTGACGATGCCCAGCACGAAGCCGGTCTGCGCGGGGCCGAGGCCCGAACCCGAAGCGGCGGTGCCGGAAACGGTGTTCGACGAGGTGACGAACGGATAGGTGCCGTGATCGACGTCGAGCAGCACGCCCTGGGCGCCTTCGAACAGGATGCGCGCGCCGGCCTTGCGGACGGTATTGAGGCGCTTCCACACGGGCTGGGCGAACTGCAGCACGTATGGCGCGATTTCACGCAGTTCCTCGATCAGGGCGGCGCGGTCCACCGGCGGCTGGCCGAAGCCGGCGCGCAGTGCATCGTGGTGGGCGCAAAGGCGGTCGAGCTGCGCATCGAGCGCATCGAGATGAGCGAGGTCGCAGACGCGGATCGCGCGGCGGCCGACCTTGTCTTCATAGGCCGGGCCGATGCCCCGACCGGTGGTGCCGATCTTGCCGGCGCCGGCGGCCTGTTCGCGCAGGCCGTCGAGATCGCGGTGGAGCGGGAGAATCAGCGGGCAATTGTCGGCAATGGCGAAGTTCTCGGCATTGATCTCGACGCCCTGGCCGGTCAGCTTCTCGATCTCTGCCTTCAAGGCCCAGGGATCGAGCACGACGCCGTTGCCGATGATCGACAGCGTGCCGGTGACGATGCCCGAAGGCAGCAGCGAGAGCTTGTAGACCTGTTCGCCCACGACGAGGGTGTGGCCGGCATTGTGGCCGCCCTGGAAACGGACGACGGCATCGGCGCGGCTGGCGAGCCAGTCCACGATCTTGCCCTTGCCTTCATCGCCCCACTGGGCACCAATCACGGTTACATTGGCCATGAATACACTCCTCCACCCTGCCAGGTGGATCCTCAAGACGCCCTTCGACAGGACTCGGCGAAACGGGATGGATGGGCGGGGCACGGCCCCGGTTTTTCGAAGCGCGCCCTAGGGTCGGAAGGGGCGACAAGTCAAGGGCGGGAGAGGCGAAGCGATCGATTCAGCGATGGTAAAGCCGGCATTGCGCAACCTTCGTGCTTCGAGGCCGGGCCAGTGGACGGACAGGGGGGGTACGGACATGAAGAAGGGCTGGATCGCGGGCGCGATTTCACTGGCGGTGCTTTCACTCGCGGTGCTGGATGCGGGCGTGGCCGATGCGCAGATCGGGCAGCGACTGCGCGAGCGCATGGGGGACCGCGCCGGACAGCGCGGGGACGGGCAGCACGGGGACGGGCAGCACGGGGACAGGCAGGGCGCCAGGACACGGGCTACGGGTGCCAAGACACTCAGCTATGGCGGCGACCCGCTGCAGGTTCTGGACCTGTGGGTGCCAAAGGCGGCAAAGGCGGCGCCGCTGGTGCTGTACGTCCACGGCGGCGGGTGGAAGCGGGGGTCGAAGGACACGGCGATGGGCAACGCCTTGCCCGGCCACCTGGTGCAGCAGGGCTATGCCTTCGCCTCGATCAACTATCGACTGGTGCCCGCTGCGACAGTGGAACAGCAGGCGCAGGACGTGGCGCAGGCACTGGCCTATCTGCTCGGCAAGGCTGGCGCCCTGGGCATCGACCGGTCGCGGGTGGTTATAATGGGGCACAGCGCGGGCGCGCATCTGGTGGCGCTTGTCGGGACCGACGAGCAGTACTTGCGTGGCGCGGGGCTTTCGTTGGCGGACATCGACGGGGTGATCCCGAACGACGGCGCTGCATACGACGTCCCCGCACAAATGAGGCAGGCCGGTCGCATGATGATGGACACCTACAAGCAGGCTTTCGGAACCGATCCCGCGCGGCAGAAGGCATTGTCTCCGACCTTCCACGCGGCCGCGCCGAACGCGCCGCGCTTCCTGCTGCTGCACGTGCAGCGCAAGGATGGCGTGGCGCAGGCCGAGGCGCTGGGTGCCGCATTGCGGCGGGGCGGGACGAGCGTGGAGTTCGGCAGCTTTCCCGGGACCGGGCTGCAAGGTCACGCCGAAATCAACCGCAAGCTGGGCGAGCCCGACTATGCAGCGACGCCCGTGATGGATCGGTGGCTGAAAGCGACGTTCGGAAGCTGACCAGGGGCAGGCGCCGGTCGGGCCCGACCCTGGGAAGAGCTTATGCCAGCTTTTCCGGTCCGTTCGCGCCGAGCATGTGCGTGCAGCGGAGAGCGTCCGCGCTGTCCGCTTCGCTGAGCGCCGCGACCGTTCGCCAGCCGATGGCGCGCAGGCGGGCGGCTTCGTCGCGGTCATGGCCGAGCGGGAGGAAGACGGTATCTTCGGCGGGCTCGTTCGCGGCCAGGAGATCGATCAGGGCGTTGGGATAGAGCGAGAAGCCGGTGGCGGCTTCGCCTTGCTGTCGTGCATTGGCCTGACGTGCATCGGCATCGGAACCCGCGATGCGATAGGTGCCGCCGCGCCCGACGATGCCGCGCACCCCTTCGGCATAGAGGGTGAAGCCGAACCAGGTCTGGTATTCGAAGCCATGGCGCTCGCTCGGGTCCAGCGTCAGGCGCGCTGCGCCGCCGAGGCGAGCGGCGATCTGCCGGAGCGCGTCGATGCGGCTGGCAAGCGCGCCGCCGGCATCGATCGCGGCAAGCTTGTCGATCGCCGTGTCGAATTCGCCGGTGGCGTAGAGCAACGGCACGTAGGCTTCGCCGCCGACATCGCGCAGGCCGCCTGCGTCCTTGGTGTCGAGTTCGCGGCGGACGGCCTCGATCTGGCCGGGGGCCAGGGGGAGGGCCTTTTCGGCCAGCGTATCGACCAGGTCGGGCAGCGTGAAATCGACGCTGACGCCCGTGGCGCCCGCGGCCTGAAGTGCCTCGATGGCGATGGCGACGACTTCGGCGGCGGCGGCGACATTGTCGGCACCGACGAGTTCGGCGCCGCACTGGAGCTTTTCGCGCGAGGGGTTGAGGCCGTCAGCCTTGATCGTGACGACCTGGCCCGCATAGCACAGGCGCAACGGACGCGGCGCTTCGGCCAGGCGCGTTTCGGCAAGGCGGCCGATCTGCGGGGTGAAGTCGCTTCGCAGGGCCATCATGCGCAGGCTCGACGGATCGACGAAGCGGAACATGCGGCGCGACTGGATGCCGGCCATGCGCGCGGCGAAGCTGCGCTCGTACTCGATGGACGGGGGCATGACCCGGTCGTAGCCGTGGCCGTGCATCACGCCGTGGATCGCGCGCATGACGCGCGTGGCGGTGGCCGCATCGCGGGGCAGACGGTCTTCGAGGCCTTCCGGCAGCAGATCGGGGTCGCTGGTGTCCATGATTCGGTGCCCCTAAAGCATAGCGCGAAAAAGTGGGAACCGGTTTTTCGCAAAAAGCACTGCGACCCCCAAAAAGCAATTTGCCGCCGCAGGGGAAATCCCGCGACGGCAAATTGCAACCCTGGCGTCTTCGCCGCCCGCTCCTCGAAGGTCTGGAGGGGAACGGGCGGCGAAAGCCTTTGGCGGGATCAGGCGAACTTGAGCGCCTTGACGACCCGAACGCCCTGGATTTCGCGAGCTTCCTTGAGAACGTCCTCGCTGACCGGGTTGTCGAGCGACAGCAGCAGCACGGCCTCGCCACCAGCTTCGCGGCGGCCGAGGTGGAAGGTGCCGATGTTGATCGTGTTCTGACCCAGCAGCGTGCCGATGCGGCCGATGAAGCCGGGCGCGTCGGAGTTGACGATGTAGAGCATGTCGCCGTCGAGGTCGGCCTCGATGCCGATGCCGAAGATCTCGACGAGGCGCGGCTGGCCGTTGCCGAACAGCGTGCCGGCCACCGAACGTTCGCCCTGCGAAGTGCTGACGGTGACGCGCACCAGCGTGCGGTATTCGCCCTCGCGGTCATGGCGCACTTCGCGAACGTCCAGCCCGCGTTCCTTGGCGAGGAACGGCGCGTTGACCATGTTCACGGTCTGCGAATACTGCTTCATCAGGCCGGCCAGGACAGCCGCGGTGATCGGCTTCTGGTTGAGCTGCGCGGCAGCGCCCTCGACCTCGATGGCGATCTTGGTGAGGTTGTCGTGCGCAAGCTGGCCGACGAGGCTGCCCAGCTTTTCGGCCAGCGCCATGTAGGGGCGCAGCTTCGGCGCTTCCTCGGCCGAGAGCGAAGGCATGTTGAGCGCGTTGGTGACGCCGCCGGTGACGAGGAAGTCCGCCATCTGCTCGGCCACCTGGAGCGCCACGTTGACCTGCGCTTCGGTCGTGCTCGCGCCCAGGTGCGGGGTGCAGATGAAGTTCGGGGTGCCGAACAGCGGCGATTCCTTGGCGGGCTCGGTCTCGAACACGTCGAGCGCGGCGCCGGCGACGTGGCCGGAATCGAGCGCGTCCTTGAGGGCGGCTTCATCGACGAGACCGCCACGCGCGCAGTTGATGATGCGCACGCCCTTCTTGCACTTGGCGATGTTCTCGCGGCTGAGGATGTTGCGGGTCTGGTCGGTCAGAGGCGTGTGCAGCGTGATGAAGTCCGCCTTGGCCAGCAGCGTTTCGAGATCGGCCTTCTCGACACCCATTTCCACGGCGCGTTCGGGCGTCAGGAACGGGTCGAAGGCAACGACCTTCATCTTCAGGCCCAGCGCACGCGAGGCGACGATCGAGCCGATGTTGCCCGCGCCGATCAGGCCGAGCGTCTTGCCGGTGACTTCAACGCCCATGAAGCCGTTCTTCGGCCACAGGCCCGCCTGGGTCTGGGCGTTGGCTTCGGGGATCTGCCGCGCGAGCGCGAACATCATCGCGATGGCGTGTTCGGCAGTGGTGATCGAGTTGCCGAACGGGGTGTTCATGACCACCACGCCCTGCGCCGATGCTGCCGGGATATCGACGTTGTCGACGCCGATGCCGGCGCGGCCGATGACCTTGAGGTTGGTGGCGGCATCGAGGATCGCCTTGGTCACCTTGGTCGAGGAACGGATGGCAAGGCCATCGTACTCGCCGATGCGGGCGATGAGCTGTTCCGGCGTCTCGCCGGTGATCACATCGACGTCGCAGCCCATCTCGGTGAAGATGCGGGCGGCGTTGGGGTCCATCTTGTCGGAAATCAGGACTTTAGGCTTGGTCATGTTTCGATCCAATCCATCAGAATGAGACACCGTCATGCTGAACTCGTTTCAGCATCCATCCCTCGGCCGGAAATGTCGGTTGAGGGGGAGAGATGGACCCTGAAACAAGTTCAGGGTGACGACTGGAAGAACGGGAAGGTCCTGGCGCTACTCTGCAGCAGCGCCAGGTCTTGGTCAGGCCCCGAGAATCAGGCGGCGGCCAGTTCGGCCCTGGTCGTCTCGTAGGCCCAGTCGAGCCACGGACCGAGATCGGCGATGTCCTCGGCATTGACGGTCGCGCCGCACCAGATGCGCAGGCCGGCCGGGGCATCGCGGTAACCGGCGATGTCATAGGCCGCGCCCTGCTTTTCGAGCAGGCCTGCGAACTTCTTGATGAAGTCGGCATCCGCGCCTTCGACCGAGAGGCAGACCGAGGTCTTCGACCGGGTCGCTTCGTCGGCGGCGAGGTGCGAGAGCCACGAGCGTTCTTCGACGATCTTGTTCAGCGCCGCCGCATTGGCATCGCTGCGTGCCTGGAGGCCTTCGAGACCGCCAAGACCCTTTGCCCATTCGAGCGCGAAGATCGCGTCTTCGACCGCGAGCATCGAGGGGGTGTTGATCGTTTCGCCCTTGAACACGCCCTCGGCGAGCTTGCCCTTGGACACGAGGCGGAACACCTTGGGCAGCGGCCAGGCAGGGGTGTAGGTTTCAAGCCGTTCGACAGCGCGGGGGCCGAGGATCAGCACGCCGTGGCCGCCTTCGCCGCCCAGCACCTTCTGCCAGGAGAAGGTGGCGACGTCGATCTTCGACCAGTCGATGTCGTAGGCGAAAACCGCCGAAGTGGCGTCGGCGAAGGCCAGGCCCTCGCGGTCGGCGGGGATGAAATCGGCGTTCGGCACGCGCACGCCCGAAGTCGTGCCGTTCCAGGTGAACAGCACGTCGTTCGACCAGTCGATCGCGTTCAGATCGGGGATCTGGCCATAGTCGGCGCGCAGCACCGTGGGATCGAGCTTGAGCTGCTTGGCGGCATCGGTGACCCAACCTTCACCGAACGATTCCCAGGCAAGCGTCGTCACCGGGCGGGCACCCAGCATCGTCCACATCGCCATCTCGAAAGCGCCGGTGTCCGAACCCGGCACGATGCCGATGCGATGCGTATCGGGAAGCTGCAGCACTTCGCGCATCAGGTCGATGCAGTACTGAAGGCGCGTCTTGCCGATCTTGGCGCGATGCGAGCGGCCGAGCGATTCGGTGGCGAGCTTTTCGGGGGAGTATCCGGGCGGCTTGGCGCAGGGACCGGACGAGAAGAAGGGGCGCGCAGGCTTGCGAGCCGGAATCGTAGCAGACATGTAGTCTCTCCTTGCAGAGAGCACGCGCGGCGTTGGGACCGCGTGGCCCGCCGGTCGCTCTAGTGGCGCGGCGGGATATGTCAAACGATGTTTGCGCAAGGCGCGTTCGACGCGCCCCATTTCGCGTTTACTTCCCGAGGGTTTCGGCAAGCATCGCCGCCGTTCTCGACCCCGACCAGTCGTGCGCGCCAATCATGCGCCAGACTTCCTTGCCGTCCTTGTCGTAGAGGACGGTCGTCGGCAGCATTCCTGTTTCATAGTGAAAACCGAGGTTGTTCTCGGGATCGAGCCAGGGTTCCAGTTTCGCGAACTTCCGCTCGGCATAGAAGGGCGCAACCTTGGCGGCGCCTTCGATGTCCTGCGAGATCGTGAGCACGCGCAGCCTGCCGTCGTTGTCCGCCGCCAGCTTGTCGAGCATCGGCATTTCGAGGACGCAGGGGCCGCACCAGGTTGCCCAGAGGTTCACGAGGACCGGCGTTCCCTTGAGATCGCGGAGCTTGAGCGTCTTGCCGGACGGGTCGGTCACGGTGAAGTCCGGCATCTCCTTGCCACGGCTGGCAATGTCGAGCGTACCGTTGAATTCGCCCTTCGCGGCAGATTCCGCAGGCGCGGTGCTGCTCTGCGGTTGCGAGTCGGGCGCGGCTTGCCTATCGCACCCCGCGACGGCGAGCGCCGCCATCAGCAGAAGCAATTTTGGCGACAATGGGAACGGGCGGACGGACATGAGCGGCAATTCGGGCTCCAACCAGATGTGGGGCGGGCGCTTCGCAGGCGGTCCCTCGGCGATCATGCGCGAGATCAACGCCTCGATTCCCTTCGACAAGGCGTTGTGGCGGCAGGACATCGCCGCGTCAAAGGCCCATGTGGACATGCTGGGCGCGCAAGGGATCGTCTCGGCCGAGGATGCGGCGCTGATCGCCAGTGGGCTCGATCAGGTGGCAGCGGAGTACGAGGCCAACGGGGTGCCCGAGAACTGGGACCTCGAGGACATCCACATGACCACCGAGAGCCGCCTTGCCGAACTGATCGGCCCGGCGGCGGGGCGCCTGCACACCGCGCGCAGCCGCAACGACCAGGTGGCGACCGACTTTCGCCTGTGGGTTCGCGACGCGATGGACCAGGCCGAGCTGGGCCTGAAGCAGTTGCAGGTCGCGCTGGTGAGCCGCGCGGGCGAGCATGCCGCTTCGATCATGCCCGGCTTCACGCACCTGCAGACCGCGCAGCCGGTGACGCTGGGCCACCACCTGATGGCCTATTACGAGATGATCGGGCGCGACCGTTCGCGCTTTGCCGATGCGCGGGTGCGCATGAACCGCAGCCCGCTCGGCTCGGCGGCGCTGGCCGGCACCGGCTTTCCCATCGACCGCTTCCGCACTGCCGAGGCGCTGGGCTTCGATGGGCCGACTGACAACAGCCTCGATTCGGTGTCGGACCGCGACTTCGCGTTGGACTACCTGATGGCCGCCGCGCAGTGCTCGCTGCACCTGTCGCGGCTGGCCGAGGAATTCATCATCTGGGCGAGCCAGCCCTTCGGCTTCGTGACGCTGCCCGACAGCCTTTCGACCGGCAGCAGCATCATGCCGCAGAAGAAGAACCCCGACGCGGCCGAACTGGTGCGCGGCCATTCGGGCCGGATCGTCGGCTGCCTGACCGCGCTGATGATCACGATGAAGGGCCTGCCGCTGGCCTATTCCAAGGACATGCAGGACGACAAGCCGCCGGTGTTCGAGGCCGCCAGCCTGCTGGCGCTGTCCATCGCGGCAATGACCGGGATGGTGGCCGAGGCGAAGTTCCGGACCGACCGCATGCGCGCCGCCGCCGAGCTTGGCTATGCCACGGCGACCGACCTTGCCGACTGGCTGGTGCGGCAGGCCAACATCCCGTTCCGCGAGGCGCACCACATCACCGGTTCCGCGGTGAAGCTGGCCGAATCGCGCGGGATAGCGCTCGACCAGCTTTCGATCGAGGACCTCAAGGCGATCGACGAGCGCATCGACGAGCGCGTCTATGCGGCTCTGTCGGTCGAGGCGAGCGTGGCGGCGCGTTGCAGCCATGGCGGAACCGCGCCGGACGAGGTAAGGAAGCGCGTGGCCCAGGCGCGCGTGGCGCTGGGGCTGGAGGAATCGGCTTGAGATTTCGGCGGGACATTCTGCTGGTCGGCTTTGGCGCACTCGCTCTGGCGGGCTGTGGCAATCGGGCCGAGCTGAAGCTGGCGCCCGACCAGACGCCGCCGCCGATCCCCTATGGCCGCGAGGTTCAGCCGGGCGCTGACGACCTGCTCAAACCCCCCGCGCAGGCAGCCCCTGCGCGCAACGTCGAGCCGCGTCGCCGCTCGCAGGATCGCGAAGACGATCCTTTCGACCTGCCTCCCGAAGACTGAGTTTTTTTCCGATGGACCATTTTGAAGTTTCGAACGGCGTGCTCCATGCCGAAGACGTTGCCCTGCCGGTGATCGCGGCCGAAGTCGGCACGCCTGTCTATGTCTATTCGCGTGCCACGCTGACGCGCCACGCCCGCGTGTTCCGCGATGCACTGTCGATCCTGCCGGCGGTGAAGATCGCCTTCGCGGTCAAGTCCAACCCCAACCTCGCCGTGCTCAAGGTGCTGGCCGCCGAAGGTTATGGTGCCGATGTCGTCTCGGGCGGCGAAATGGAGCGGGCGCTGGCCGCGGGCATGAAGCCTGACGGCATCGTGTTTTCCGGCGTCGGCAAGACCGAGGCCGAGATGCGCCGGGGGATCGAGGCAGGGATCGGCCAGTTCAACCTCGAAAGCGAGGAAGAGGGGCTCGAGCTTGCCGAGATCGCCGCGTCGATGGGCAAGGTGGCCTCTGCCGCTCTGCGCGTGAATCCGGATGTCGACGCCGGAACGCACGGCAAGATCTCAACGGGCAAGGCCGAGAACAAGTTCGGCGTGCCGTTCGACCGGGCGGCTGCGATCTATGCGCGGCTGGCGGATACGCCGGGGCTGAACATGCGCGGCCTTGCGCTGCACATCGGCAGCCAGCTTTCGAAGCTCGATCCGCTGGAAGCCGCGTTCACCAAGGTTGGCGGACTGATGCGCGCGATCCGCGAGGGTGGCCATGCGGTGACGCACATGGATCTGGGCGGCGGCGTTGGCGTGCCCTACAAGGCGGGCGAAGTCTTCCCGCAACCTGCGGAATATGCGGCGATGGTCGCCAAGGTGACGGCGGACTGGGGCGTGACCCTGATGTTCGAGCCGGGCCGCGTGATCACCGGAAACACCGGCGTGCTGATGACGCAGGTGGTGCGGGTGAAGGAAGGCGCGGGGCACCCGTGGGTCGTGGTCGACGCGGCCATGAACGATCTGGCGCGGCCGGCACTTTACGATGCCTGGCATGATTTTGCTGCGGTGGAGCCCACCGGCGAGACCTTTGTCGCCAACATCGTCGGCCCGATCTGCGAAAGCTCGGACACGTTCGCCATGGCGCGGACCATCGACAAGGTCGGGCGCGGGGACCTGGCGGTTTTCCGCACCGCCGGGGCCTATGGCGCGACGATGGCCAACACCTACAACTCGCGTCCGCTGGTGCCCGAGGTGATGGTCGATGGCGAGAAGTGGGCCGTGGTGGCCGACCGTATCGACCCCGCCACGATCCTTGCCGCCGAGCGCGTGCCGGACTTCCTGAAGTAACGTGATGCAGTCGCTCCCTCTCTTCCACCGCATCGCGGGCCAGCCGGTCGTACTGCTGGGAGAGGGGGACGCGGCCGAGGCGAAGCAGCGGCTGATCGAGCGCGCGGGCGGATCGATCATCCGCGATATCGCCGAGGGCATCGACAAGGGCGCGCGCCTCGCCTTCATAGCGCACGACAACCCGGACCTCGCGCAGGGCGATGCAATCCGGTTGCGCTGTGCGGGGCTGCTGGTCAACGTGGTCGACCGGCCGGAGCTGTGCGATTTCACCACGCCCTCGATCCTCGACCGCGATCCTGTGTTGATCGCGGTGGGCACGGGCGGGGCCTCGGCGGGCCTCGCCAAGATCCTGCGCCTGCGGCTGGAGCGGCTGCTGCCGCAAGGGCTGGGGGCGCTCGCCCGCGCGCTGGAAGACGCTCGCGAAGGCATGCGGGCGCGCTGGGCTTCGGTGGCGGACCGCCGGCGCGCGCTGGATGCGGCCCTCGACGAAGGCGGCGAACTCGACCTGTTCCGTGCAGGGAGCGAGGCAAAGGTCGGCACATGGCTGGCCTCGGGGGCTGAAGGGCAGGCCGGTCGGTTCGAGATCGTGCTGACGTCCAACGATCCCGAGGACCTGACGTTGCGTACCGCGCGGCTGCTGGGGCAGGCGGACGTGGTGGTGCACGATGCCGGCGTCGCGCCGGAGATCCTGGCGCGGGCGCGGGCCGATGCGGTCCGGGTGCTGGCGGGAAGTGAGATGCCTGACGGCGGGCCAGAGTTTGGCGTTACGGTGGTGTTGCGGCTGGGTTGATCCCAGCCCGATCCTGCTCCCGTCGTCGTCCCGGACTTGATGCGGGACCCCGCTTTTCTTCCTCAAGCGCTGCGCGGGCCGCCGATGTCGCAAACGGCAGCGGGGCCCCGGATCAAGTCCGGGGCGACGGTGAGTTCTGAGTTGGGCGGGCAGTGGTGAACGACTGGGCTTAGCCCTTCATCGCCGCCTGCAACTGGCCGATGATCACCTGGCTCTGTTCCGCGCCCGATTGCGGGGCGAAGTCGCCGGTGCGGTCGTTGATCTTTTCCCAGTTGGCGGCGAATCCTTCGACCGTGCGTTCGGCGGGGGGCAGGAGGACGCCCTTGTTCATCGTCACCCACGCGCCGTGGTATGCACCGCCGCCTGCGCCGACGATGGCGTTCGTCGGGGCATCATCCGAGACCAGGAAGAGCGCGGCGGGAACGACGTTTTCGGGACCGAACAGCTTGAACGCTTCCTCGGGGAAGATGTCCTCGGTCATGCGCGTGGCGGCCACGGGGGCCAGCGTGTTGACCTTGATGTTGTTCTTCGCGCCTTCGAGGTAGAGGGTCTTGGTGAGGCCCGCGAGGCCGAGCTTGGCCGCGCCATAGTTGGCCTGGCCGAAGTTGCCGAACAGGCCGGTGGACGAGGCGGTCATCAGGATGCGGCCGTAGTTTTGTTCGCGCATCAGATCCCAGCAGGCCTTGGTGGCGAAGGCCGAGCCGATAAGGTGGACGCGCACGACCATCTCGAAGTCGGCCGGGTCCATCTTGGTGAAGCTCTTGTCGCGCAGGATGCCCGCGTTGTTGATCAGGACGTGGACGCCGCCCCAGCGCTCCTTCGTCTTGGCGACCATCTCGACCATCTGTTCGTATTCGCTGACCGAACCGCCGTTCGACATGGCTTCGCCGCCCATGGCCTCGATTTCCTCGACCACCTTCAGCGCGGCGTCGGAATGGCCGGTGCCATCGCGCGACCCGCCCAGATCGTTCACGACGACCTTCGCGCCGCGACGGGCCAGTTCGAGCGCGTAAGCGCGGCCAAGGCCACCGCCCGCTCCGGTGACGATCGCTACGCGGCCTTCGAAGGAAATGCTCATCTCGCCTTCACTCCACTCGCGCCTAATCGCGCGGTTAACATGTGGGGAGCGATGCCACGTAGGCGGCGCTTAGGCAACCGCCAGCACGCTTCGCCATAAAAGCGACATTGCAGCAATTTTGCCGTCAACAAACTGTAACGAATCAGAAATAATAGGGCCACCAATCCGGAGCCGACCACGGCCCGGATCTGAGCGAAGGATTCTCGAATGAAGACCGTAGCGCGCGTCTCCGTCATCGCGCTGGCCTGTGCCGCCGGGTGGAGCATCCCGGCCCATGCATCGACCGCCAAGCCCGACCTTGCAGCGCTGCAGGCGCAGCTCCAGCAGATGCAGTCGCAGATGCAGAGCCAGATGGACGCCATGCAGGCCATGCAGGCGCAGATCGCGACGCTGCAGAACCAGCTCGCCGAGGCAAAGGCCAAGGGTGACGCCACCGCCACGGCGGTTGCCGCGATCCCCGCGCCCACCGTCACCGGCAAGCCGCCCGTCGCGATCACGTGGGACGGTGGCCCGCGCATCGAATCGCCGGTCGATCCCAAGAATCCGAAGGCTGGCAAGTGGAGCTTCAAGCCACGCGGACGTCTTCAGATCGATGCGGCATCGGTCATGGCGCCGTCCTCCATCGGCAGCAAGAGCCTGGGGATCGGTTCTGAATTCCGCCGGGCCTACCTTGGCGTGGACGGCACCATTCCCGGCAACTTCGGATATCGCATCGAGGCCGATTTCGCGAACAGCAGCGTCGAGCTGACCGACGTGTTCCTGACCTACAACGGCATCCGCAACGTTACGGTCACCCTCGGCCAGCAGAAGCCGTTCGAGTCGATGGAGGACACCGAGTCCGACCTCTTCACCAGCTTCATGGAACGCGCCTCGTTCAATACCGCGTTCGGCTTCGAGCGCCGCCTCGGCCTTTCGGCGCAGTACCAGAAGGGCATGGTGCTGGCCCAGGTCGGCGCGTTCACCGACAACGTGTCCGACCTCAACGCCGACAGCAACAACAGCTATTCGATCGACGGTCGCTTCGCGTTGCAGCCCAAGCTCATGGGCGGGCAACTCCACCTCGGTGGCTCTGCCCACTACCACGACCTGAACGATGGCTATTCAACCGTGCGCTATCGCGCTCGGCCCTTCACGCACACCACCGACGTGCGCTTCGTCGACACCAAGGCAATCAGCGCGTTGTCGGAAACGAACTATGGCCTGGAGTTCGCATGGACCGGCGGGCCGTTGCACTTCGCCGCGGAATCGCAGTGGATGAAGACCAATCGTCCCGGCGCGCTGGCCGACCCGACGTTCAACGGCGGCTATGCCGAGGCGGGCCTGTTCCTGACCAAGGGCGACACGCTGCCCTATCGCCTCGCGGATGGTGCCTGGGGACGGATCAAGCCGAAGAATCCGGTCGACAAGGGCGGCATCGGTGCGGTTCAGGTAAACGTCCGCTACGACTGGCTCGACCTCAACGACAACGGGGTGATCGGTGGCCGCCAGCAGCTCGCCGGCGCGTCGTTGCTGTGGGTACCGACCGACTACGTCCGCTTCATTCTGGACTACGGCCACATGTGGATCAACGATGCGGCGGTGGCTGCGGGCACCGACCGCAGCTATTCGGCGGACGTGCTCGGGATGCGCGCGCAGTTCGACTTCTGATATTGCAAGCATTGAAAAGCCCGCCGTTCCCTGAGGAGCGGCGGGCTTTTTCGTGCCTTTGGCAGAGGGGCATCAGGCGATGCGCGAGACCCATCCGTGGGTATCGGCGATTTCGCCCCGCTGGATGCCTACCAGCTTCTGGCGCAGCTTCTGGGTCAGCTGGCCGGGGCCACCCGAGCCGATGGTGAACTCGCCATCGCGGCTGGCGACCTTGCCGACGGGCGTCACGACGGCCGCCGTGCCGCAGGCAAAGGTTTCGATGAGCTTGCCCGATGCGGCGTCGGCCTTCCACTGGTCGAGGCTGTAGCGGCCTTCGCGCACGGTCAGGCCTTCTTCCGCTGCAAGCGTGAGCAGGCTGGAACGGGTGATGCCGGGTAGGATCGTGCCGGTCAGTTCCGGGGTCAGGATCGAACCGTCGTCGAACACGAAGAACAGGTTCATGCCCCCCAGTTCCTCGACCCACTTGTGTTCGGCAGCGTCGAGGAACAGGACCTGGTCATGCCCGCGCGAAAACGCCTCGGCCGTGGGGACGAGGCTGGCGGCGTAGTTGCCGCCGCACTTGGCCGCGCCGGTGCCGCCGGGCGCCGCGCGGGTATAGTCGCTCACCCAGATCGAGACGGCCGGTGCGCCGGACTTGAAGTAGTTGCCGGCCGGGCTGGCAATGACCATGAACTTGTACTGCCGTGCAGGGCGAACGCCGAGGAATGCCTCGCTCGCGAACATGAACGGGCGCAGGTACATCGATCCGCCTTCGACCGTGGGGAACCAGTCCTTGTCGGCCAGCACCTGCTGGCGCACGGCCTCGACGAAAAGATCCTCCGGCAGCTCGGGCATGGCAAGGCGGCGGGCCGAAGCGTTGAAGCGCTGGGCATTCGCCTCGGGCCGGAACAACGCGATGCCGCCATCCGCAAGGCGGTAGGCCTTGAGCCCTTCGAAGATTTCCTGCGCATAGTGCAGGACGGCGGCCGCCGGATCGAGCGCGATCGGGCCATAAGGGACGACGCGCGCATCGTGCCAACCCTGGCCCTCGGCGTAGTCGATCTCGACCATGTGATCGGTGAAGGTGGTGCCGAAGCCGGGGTTGGCCAGCACCTGGGCACGCGCGTCCGCAGCAACCGGTGCCGGGTGCGGATTGCGGGTGAAGGTGAGGCCAGTGGTGTCGGCGGTGCTCGCCATGGGGAGGCAGTCCTTGCGCTAGAATCAGAGATGCAGCGCCGTGAACTATTATTGCGTGAAAGGCAAGGGGAATGTAATAAATGTGAAGGGCCGCGTCGGTCAATCCGAGCGGCCCTTCGCATGGTCAGCGGCCGGAAGTGCCGCCCACGAAGCCTTTATCGCTTAATCGAAACTCAGCGATAATGCCTCGCGCGGGACTGTACCGACCTCTCTGCTGAACCATGAGACATCGGATCACCTCCTTTCGCGCTGTTGAGCCAAAGTCGCAACCTTTTGGGTTGCTGGACCGTCGAGGGGTGGGCCTCTTCGATCTTGACTGCAATGTGAGTCATTCCCGCTGCAACAACAAGACTTGCATTCAATTATTTTGTCGTCAGAATTGCCGCTTCGTGCCGGTCTGAAGGGCCCTGTTTCCTTCCCGTCTCACCGCCCGCGACAATCCTCCACCACGCGTCCGACTTCAGCCCAGGCGGGCAGGTAAAGCGTTGGCAGGCCATTCACTTCCACGAGAAAACGCCCCCTGCTGAAGGCCATTGCATCAAGCAGAGTATCCTGGAGGCCAAGGGGGGCGAGGAGGTGCGGTTCGTCCCGAGGGGCGGGTTCCGCAGAAAGCGGCCGGGTTTCGCTCGTGGTCGCGACGGTCATCGGCAGCGAAACCGCGGAGCTTCCCGTCCGGACCAGCGTGATCGTGCGGGCCTCCCGATTGCAGGACAGGGCAAAGAGCGTGCCTTGGGCCGTGCCGAAGCGTGCGATCCCGCCTTCCGCGCGCATCTCGAAGCGCCAGTCGCCGGGCGTCTGGGGGGCATCGCGCCAGTCCTTGAGACTTTGCGCGGGTGCCGGAGGCGGGGGCGGTGCTGCGGGCCTTGGTGCGGGCGGGGGTGGCGCGGGCGGAACCACAGGCGGAGCCGCGCATGCGGACACCAGCAGGAGCGCCGCGCAGGAAAAAGCAGGTAGGAACGGTGCTGCGCGATTGATCTTCATGCCAAGGTTATGGAAGGAACGCGCCGTGACCTCAACCCGCTCCCCCTCCAAGAAGATCCGCGTCGACCAGCTTCTGGTTGAGCGCGGGCTTGTCGAAAGCCGCGCGCGCGCCCAGGCCCTGATCCTCGCGGGCCTCGTGTTTTCGGGGGAAACGAAGATCGCGAAGGCGGGGCAGCCGATCCCGGCCGACGCGGCACTCGACGTGCGCGGGCGCGATCACCCGTGGGTTTCGCGCGGCGGGATCAAGCTGGCCCACGCGATCGAGCATTTCGGACTCGATCCTGCGGGCGTCACGGCAATGGACATCGGCAGTTCCACCGGCGGGTTCACAGACGTCCTGCTCCAGAATGGCGCCGAGCACGTGTTCGCGGTGGATTCGGGGACGAACCAGCTTGCCTGGAAGCTGCGGCAGGACCCGCGCGTGACCGTGCTGGAACAGACCAGTGCGCGCATCCTGACGCCTGCCCACATCGATCGCCCCGCAACCTGGGTGGTCTGCGATGCCAGCTTCATTTCCCTGCGGAAAGTGCTGGAAGTGCCCCTCGCGCTGGCGACGCGGCCGACGCGGCTGGTGGCCCTGATCAAGCCGCAGTTCGAAGTGGGCAAGGCCGAAGTCGGCAAGGGCGGGGTCGTACGCGACCCACAGCTCCACCAGCGGGTCTGCGACGAAGTGCGCGCCTGGCTGGAAGGGGACGGGTGGGAGGTCCAGGGCATTGTCCAGAGCCCGATCACCGGCCCGGAAGGCAACGTCGAGTTCCTGATATCGGCATGTCGCGACTGACATTTGCCGGATCCTGTCCCCCGGTGGGATTGCGGATAGTTTCAGTTCGCATTGCGCAGTTACCTGCAGAGCGCCAATATCGCAGGCGAATCGCGCTTCGTCGCATTGCAAACGGGTGACATGAACTACCTCGCTTCCTCCGGCCAGCTTCGCGCCAGCCTTCTGCGCTGGTCCCTGTTCACCGTCCCCTTGCTGTTGGTGCTGGGGTTCTTCTCCGGCCAGGCGGCAGGCAGCGGCCCCGGCAATCCCTGGTTCGACGAACTCGTCAAGCCTACGATCTATCCGCCGCCGGTCGCCTTTCCGATCGTCTGGTCGACACTCTACGTGCTCATGGGCATTTCGCTGGCGATGATCCTTTCGGCGCGCGGTGCGGCGGGGCGTGGGTTGGCGGTGGCGGTCTTCGTGGTCCAGCTTGCCCTGAACCTCGCCTGGTCGCCTGTGTTCTTTGCCATGCACCAGATTCTCGCCGCGTTCTGGATCGCGGTGGCGATGGCGGTCACGATCCTCCTGACATTGGTGCTTTTCTGGCGGATTCGTCCGGTCGCGGGGATGTTGCTGCTGCCCTATCTCGCGTGGGTGTGCTTTGCGAGCGTCCTGACCTTCGAGATCGGGCGGCTCAATCCCGGGGCGGATGGCGCTTTCGGTTCTTCGCGCACGGTCCGCGTTTCGATTTGACCCTTGCGGGCGGGCCCGTGCCCGCCCACATAGCGGGTCCGTAACGCCAACAGGACTCTGCCAATGCAAAGCGAAAACCCGCTGATCGCCGACTTCGTCAAGCTGCTGAACAGCGCCGCCGGGACGATTGCCGGCATGGGCCGCGAGGCTGGCGAGAACGCGCGCGAGAAGGCCAGGGAAGTGTTCGGCGGGCTCGACTTCGTCAGCCGCGAGGAATTTGACGCGGTCAAGGACATGGCCGCCGCCGCGCGCGAGGAAGTCGAGGCGCTCAAGGCGCGAATTGCCGCCCTCGAAGGCGCCGGGAAGGCCGGCTAACTCGAAAGGGTCCGCGCCGTCGCGCTGGTGCAGCGCAATTGCCAGCGCAGGCCTGCGGGCGCGTAGTCGAGCGTGACGTCTGCGTGGAGGCTGCGCGCCGGAATATGGCGGATGAGCGTTGTCCCGAAGCCGTGCTGCTTCGGGTCGCGCACGGCTGGGCCGCCGCTTTCGCGCCAGTCGATCTGGAAATGCCCGTCCGGTGTCTCCTCCCATGACAGCGAAACGCGGCCGGTCGGCACGCTGAGCGCCCCGTACTTGAGCGCGTTGGTTGCCAGCTCGTGCAGCGCCATGCCGATGATCTCGGCGCTGCGGGGGCTCAGGGCCAGGGACAGGCCTTGCGTCAGGACCTGTTCGCGGCTGTCGCGGCCGAGGATCGCGAGCTGGGCGTCGGCCAGCTCGTCCATCATGATCGTCGACCAACCGCGCCGCACCAGCAGGTCCTGGTTGGCAGAAAGGCTGGCGAGACGGTTCTCGAAACGGCGCAGGAACTCGGGATCGCCTCCGCCAGACCGCCGGGCCAGCGCCTGGACGACCGAGAGCAGGTTCTTCGAGCGGTGGTTCACTTCCATCAGCAGGACGCGGATCTGCTCTTCCTTCTCGAGCATCTCGGTCACGTCGGTATTGGTGCCGAACCAGTAGACGATCCCGCCATCCTCGCCCCGGATCGGCTTCGCGCGCGACAGGAACCAGCGGTAGGTCCCGTCGCGGCCGAGAAGCGGGAAGGTGTCCTCCCATTCGCGTCCCGCAGCAATGCTCTCGGCAAAATGCTCGCGCACCCGTTCGAGATGGTCGGGATGGTGCACGCGATCCCAGCCCCAGCCATCGGTCGAACCGTGCGGCACCCCGGTGTAGTCGTACCAGCGTTTGTTATACCAGCCGATGGCGCCCGTGCGGTCGGCCACCCAAGTGAGCTGCGAGATGTTGTCGGCCAGCATGCGAAAGCGGGCCTCGCTCTCGCGCAGGGCTCGCTGGCCTTCCTCGCGCGACGTGATGTCGCGGGCAATCTTGCTGGCCCCGACGATGCGGCCCGCCTTGTCGTAGACCGGCGAGACGGTGATCGAGACCGCGATCTGGACCCCGTCCTTTCGCTGCCGCATCGTGTCGAAGCTCTTCACCCGCTCGCCACGGGCGATGCGCGCGAGGATGTCGTCCTCTTCCGCCTGCCGCTCCGCCGGAATGAGGCGGCGGACGGAATGGCCGATCATCTCCGCTTCGGAGAATCCGAAGATGCGCGTGGCGGCGGGGTTCCAGCTCAGGATCGTGCCCGAGAGGTCCTTGCTTATGATCGCGTCATCAGATGATTGTATTATGGCAGAGAGATGCGCTTCGGCCAGCAATGCTGATTGCTCCGTTGCGACCCCACCCTCGTTTTTCACTTTAGGCCAAGTCTGCCACGATGCAAACGCATTGCGTCCTGAGGTTAGAGCCCGGCTTTCCGCAGTGCCTGGTCAAGATCCTCGATCAGGTCGTCCGCGTCTTCCAGGCCCACGTTGAGGCGCAGCATGCCTTCGCCAACGCCCATGTCCGCGCGAGTCTCGGGCCCGACGCCGTGATGCGTGGTCGAGGCCGGGTGGCACATGAGCGAACGCGAGTCGCCGATGTTGTTCGAGATGTCGATCAGTTGCAGCGCGTCCAGCAGTGCGTGCGCCTGGGCCCGGCCACCGTCGAGATCGAACGAGAAGATCGTCCCGCCGGCCTTCATCTGCTTTTGCGCGAGGGCATGCTGGGGGTGGCTCGGCAGGCCCGGATAGAGCAGGCGCGGCACGCGCTTCTCGACGAAGCTGGCGACCTTCAGCGCGTTCTCGCTCTGCCGGTGGATGCGCAGGTCGAGCGTTTCGAGGCCCTTGAGCACGACCCAGGCATTGAATGCGGCGATGTTCGGGCCGGTGTTGCGCTGGAACGGCAGCAGCACGTTGTTGATCCAGTCGGCCGAGCCGCAGACGGCGCCTGCCATGACGCGGCCCTGGCCGTCCATCATCTTGGTAGCCGAATAGGCAACCACGTCGGCGCCGAAGTCCATCGGGCGCTGGAGGGCGGCCGTGGCGAAGGCATTGTCGACCACGGTGGTGATGCCATGCTTTTTGGCGAGGCCGCAGACGAACTCGAGATCGACGATGTCCATCGTCGGGTTTGCCGGGCTTTCGAAGAAGAACACCTTCGTGTTGGGCCGGATCGCCGCTTCCCAGGCGGCATTGTCCGAGGCATCGATCGTCGTGCCCTGGACGCCGAAACGGGGCAGCAGGTTGTCGACGAGCCAGCGGCACGAGCCGAACGCGGCCTTGGCGGCGACGATGTGGTCGCCCGCGGAAAGCTGGCAGAGAAGGGCGGTGGTCATCGCGGCCATGCCCGTTGCCTGTGTGCGGCAAGCTTCCGCGCCTTCGAGCAGGGCGATGCGTTCTTCCAGCATCTGCACGGTCGGATTCTGCAGGCGGGAGTAGGTCATGCCTTCCGCTTCGCCGGCGAACCGCGCCGCAACGGTGGCGGCGTCGTCGTACGTGAAGCCCGAGGTGAGGAACAGCGCTTCGGATGTCTCGCCCATCTCCGAGCGCCACGTGCCCCCGCGAATCGCCTGGGTTGCGGGGCGCCACTTGCGGGTGATCGAACGGTCCTGGCCAGTCGTGCGTTTCATGGCGCTTGCCTTAGGCAGGCGCGGGTTTGCGTGCAAGCGGCGGGATTGCGGAGCGCCGGCGCGCGCCCTATCCCTGCGCGGGCATGACGCCCACCTTCCAGACCCGCCCGATCCACCACCCCGCCCGCGACCAGGATCCCGCCATGTGGTGCGCGATCATTGCGGCGGTGTTCTTCGTCGTCGTCCTCAATCGCCTTGGCATCCCGTCCAAGCCGATGTTCGACGAGATCCACTACCTGCCCGCCGCGCGCCGGCTGATCGACCTCACCGCGCGGCTGAATCCCGAACACCCGCTGGTTGGGAAGCAGTTGATCGCCTGGTCGATGGAGTGGGTCGGGGATACCCCGTTCGGCTGGCGCTTCCCTTCGGCAGTGCTGGGCGCGCTGGGACTCTGGGCAATGATGCGCGGGCTGTGGTGGGCGAGCCTTTCGCGCAGCGCGACGATCCTGTTCGGTCTGCTGCTGGCGACGGACTTCGTCTGGTTCATGATGTCGCGCATCGCGGTCCTCGACATGGCGATGGGCGGATTCATGGCGCTGGCCATGTGGCAATGGGCGCTGGCCTGGCGCAATCCCACAGGCAGAGCGGGGCGGGCGCGGCTGCACCTCGTGTTGACCGGGCTGTTCATGGGCCTTTCGCTGGGCGCCAAATGGAACGGCGTGCTGCTGCTGCCTCTGCCGGGCCTGCTGTTCGTGCTGAACCGCTGGCAATCGCTCAAGGGGCGCCGTGCCGGCCTGCTGTGGTCATCGCGCGACGCGGGACCGGTGCCGGGCGTGTCGGTGATCGAGGCTGCACTTTGGCTCGGCGTCCTGCCGGTGCTGGTCTATTTCGCCACCTTCCTGCCCGCCTTCTTCTACGAGAAGGACCCGCTCTCGGTCGGCAAGCTGATCCACTGGCAAGAGTATATGCTCGAGCTCCAGGACAGCGTGAAGAAGCCGCACACCTACATGAGCCGCTGGTGGCAGTGGATGGCGAACATCCGCCCGATCTGGTTCCTCTACGAGGTCGTCGACGGCGCGCAGCGCGGCGTTCTCATGCTGGGCAATCCGTTCACCATGCTGGCGGGCCTGCCGGCGCTGCTGTTCTGCCTGTGGGACGGGGTGAAGGGCGACCGCCTGCGTTTGCTGGTAGTTGCCGCCTATGCCCTGCTGGTGGGCTTCTGGGCAGTGAACGGCAAGCCGGTGCAATTCTACTACCACTACATGCTGGCGAGCTGCTTCCTGATGGCCGCGCTGGCGCTGGTCCTGGCGGAGTGGTGGGAGCTTGGCCTGCGCTGGCCCGCGAAAGTGACCCTGGTCCTTTCGCTGGGCCTGTTCATCGGCTTCTACCCGATCATGTCGGCCGCAAAGCTGCCACGCAAGGATTCCTACCGGGACTACACCTGGCTCGATAGTTGGAAGTAGCCTGGGGCCAGGCTCATTACGCTCAGTACTTGCCCCAGACGAACTTGCTCGACAGCGCGAAGTTCCACACCGAGGCGAGGATGATGCCGGCGATTGCCGCCGGATAGGTGTGCACCCCGATGCGGACAAGCGCGGTCGAGACGCCGATGTTCGCCAGCATGCCGAAAGCGCAGGTCGCCGCGAACTTGAGCCAGCCGCGCGTGATCGGTCCGATGCCGCGCAGGCGCTTGTCGGAGTACGTCAGTTCGTTGTTCAGCACGAAGTTGAAGGTCATCGCGGTCAGCGCGGCCAGGGTCTGGCCGACGATGAACGCCGTTTCCTTGGGGTAGTGGCTGACCTGCAGGTCGGCGCCGAAGAGGTGCAGGACCAGCGTCAGCACGGTGAGGTGCACGACCGCGCCAAGGCCGCCGACAGTGCCGAACAGGGCGAAGCGGGTGGGGATGAACCGCCCCAGCCACTTGTCGTAGAGGCCGACGAGGAATTCGAACACCACCGTGCGGTCGAGCTTGGATTCGCCCTCCAGCCGAGCCGAGAAGTTCATCGGAAACTCCTTGACCCGCAGCGGCGCATCGACCGTCGCGAGGATGTCGAGAAGGATCTTGAAGCCGACGCCGGACAGGCGGTGCGCATCGGCGCGCAGGGTCTCGCCCTTGAGCATGAAGAAGCCGCTCATCGGATCGGAAAGATCGACGCCGGTGACCTTGCGCGCGATGGAATTGGCGACGCCGGATGCCTTGACCCGGTCCGGTCGGCCCCATGCCTCGGTGCTGGCACCTTCGGCAAAGCGGCTGGCGTAGGCCACGTCGTACTCGCCGCCGGCAATCGCCTCGTACATCTGCGGCAGGAGCTTTTCGTCATGCTGCCCGTCCGCGTCCATCACCGCCACGACCGGCGCAGCGGTGGCGCACATGCCCTCGATCGCTGCCGAGGCCAGGCCGCGCCGACCGATCCGTTCGATCACGCGGATGCGCGGGTCGTCGCGGGCGATGCGCCGGGCTTCGTCGGCGGTGCCGTCGGGACTGTTGTCGTCGACAAACACGGCTTCCCATGCCAGCCCCTGAAGGGCGGCGTCGAGCCGTTGGACCATGAGCGCAATGTTCTTGCGCTCGTTGTAAGTCGGCAGGATTACGGCGAGTTGCAGCATGACGCGGGGCCCTTACAGCCTTGCAAGCACCGCGTCACCAATTTCCGTCGTACCTGCGGTTCCGCCAAGGTCGCGGCCAAGCACGCCGTCGGCCAGCGCCTTGGCAACAGCCGCCTCGATGCGGTCCGCAGCCACTTCGAGGCCGAGCGAGTGGCGCAGCAGCATGGCCGCCGAAAGGATCGTGGCCATCGGGTTCGCAAGGCCCTTGCCCGCGATGTCGGGAGCCGAGCCGTGGATCGGCTCGTACAGGCCGAACGTGCCGTATTCGGTCTCGCGTTCGCCGAGCGAGGCCGAGGCCAGGAGCCCGATCGAGCCGACGCACATCGATGCCTGGTCCGAAAGGATGTCGCCGAACAGGTTGCCGGTAACGACGACGTCGAAGTTGCCGGGAGCGCGGACGAGCTGCATCGCGGCGTTGTCGACGTACATGTGCTCGAGCGCGACTTCGGGATAGTCTTTCGCCACTTCGAGCATCACGTCGCGCCAGAGCTGGCTGGTCTCGAGGACGTTGGCCTTGTCGACCGAGCACAGGCGCTTCTTGCGGCCCATCGCGGCGCGGAACGCGACGTGGGCAATGCGGCGCACTTCGCTCTCGCTGTAGGACATGACGTCGTAGCCTTCGCGGTCGCCGTTGGCGGCGGTGCGGAAGCCCTTTTCTCCGAAGTACACGTCACCGTTCAGTTCGCGCACGATCAGCAGGTCGATCGCGCCGGCCACTTCGGGGCGCAGGGCGGAAAAGTCTTCCATGCCCTTGAACACCCGCGCGGGGCGCAGGTTGGCGAACAGCGTCAGCGCCTTGCGCAGGCCGAGGATCGCCTGTTCCGGGCGCAGGTGGCGTTCAAGCGAGTCGCAGTCGGGGTCGCCCACCGCGCCGAACAGGATGCCGTCGGAAAGACGCGCGATCTCCAGTGTCTCGGGCGGCAGCGGGTGGCCATAGGCCTTGTAGGCCGCGCCGCCGACCGGGGCTTCCTTCATCTCGATGTCGCCAAGGCCAAGTGCCTCGATCACGCGCACCGCTTCGCGCGTCACTTCGGGACCGATGCCGTCGCCCGGCAGAACCGCAATCTTCATGGAAACCCCTTCGTCCGTCTTTTCCGGCGTCTTCTTCCGGCGCGACGTCAATCGCCGCCGATGCGCTTCAGCCGATCCAGCAGAATCGCGCGGGCCGCCATAACATCGCCGGCTCGATCGGCAAGCAGGCGGTTTCCGATTGCCTTGCCCTGCCTTTCGAGCCGGGCGACCAGATCGTGCCAGGGCTCTTCCGGCGGAGGCGCGGGGGCGGCACCATACCCGACCTCGCGCAGCAGCAGCACTTCGTAGCCCGCGAGGACCCGCGCCCACCCCCGGGCAGAGGGGGCGAGGCAGATCGCGTCGAGAAGCGCGCCGAGCGAGTCGTAGAGCAGCGGATAGGGATGGCCCTCGGGCAGCGTGGCGGCAGTAAGGGCGCAGGCCCATCCGATCCCTGCGCTGGGCAAGGGTTCGGTCAGCCATGGTCCGCGGCTTGCCACCAGTTCGAGTCGCGCGGACGGCAATTGGGATGCCGCCCGGCCCCTGACCTCTGCCTCGAGAAGATTCCCCGGGATCAGCAGCGGGCGCAGCTCGCGTCCGCGCGCGCCTGCCACATAGGCGGCGGCAAGCCCGTGCTCCTCGGTCATCAGCCTCACGACGGCCCCGTGTTCGCCGTGTGGCCGGACCGAACAGAGGATGGCTGGCGCACGGATCTGCATGGCTTCGCCTCTGCTCCCGAATGGCCATGAGGGCAAGCGTGCGAAACTTGCACAACTTCGTTGGAACGAGGCGCAATGTGCGATAGTTTGGGGGACATGAAGCAGCTTTTCCAGCATGCCGCGATAACGGATGGAGTGACGGTGCGGGTCGCCGTCAGTTTCCTGCCGGAACAGTCACGCGTCGACGCCGGCAAGTGGTTCTGGGTCTATCACATCCGGATCGAGAACGATGCCGCCCAGCCGATCCAGCTTCTTTCCCGGCACTGGCGCATCACCGACGGGCGCGGGATGGTCAATTTCGTCGACGGGGACGGTGTGGTGGGCGAGCAGCCCGTGCTCCAGCCGGGGCAGTCTCACGATTATGTCTCGGGCTGCCCGCTGGGCACCCATCACGGCAGCATGGAAGGCCATTACACGATGCAGCGTGCCGATGGGGCGCTGTTCGACGTGGCGATTCCGTTCTTTCCTCTGGCGGCACCGGCTCCGGCAAACTAACGACGTCCTTCGATGAAACGGACGCACCTTCCGCTGAACGGCCTGCGCGTGCTCGATGCCGCGGCGCGCCACCTTTCGTTTACCCGCGCAGCCGACGAGCTTGCGGTCACGCCGGCGGCTGTCGGCCAGCAGATTCGCGCCCTCGAGGATTTGCTGGGCGTCGTTCTGTTCCGCCGGACGTCGAAAGGCCTGGAGCTGACCGACGAGGCGAGCGCGGGGCTTGATGCGATCCGCGAAGGCTTCCTGCGCTTCGAGGAAGGCGTGCAGGCCATGCAGGCCGGCCAGTCGAGCCACGTGTACACCATTGCGTGCCCCCGCGATTTCTTCGCTGCCTGGCTTTCGCCGAGGCTCGCCGATTTTCGCGCCGGGAACCCGCAGATGCGGTTTTCGCTGGTGGGCGGCGATGCCGACGTCGACTTTACCGAGGCGAACCTCGACCTGGCGGTGCGTTGGGCCGAGGGGCCGGGGGACCTTGAAGGCGTGTCGCTCGGTGCAGCAACCATGATCACGGTCGCCGCCCCGGATGCCGCACCGGATAGCCCGTGGATCGGCTGGCCGGGCGACCCGACGCCGGAAGGTGGCGAGGCGGGCTTTTCGGTCGGTGATGCAGGGACCGCCATCAGTGCCGCCCGTGCAGGGCTTGGCCGGGCGAACGTGCCCTTCATGCTCGCCGAAGGCCCTCTTTCGTCGGGGCGCATAGTGGCGCTTGGCGAACCGCAGGTTTCGCGGCGCGGATACTGGCTGGTCGCGCCTCCTCCGCAGTGGCGCCAGAAGAAGGTCAAGGCGCTCGTCGCCGCGCTGTCCTCCTGACATATCGGGCCTTGCCCTTACGCCCTGTTAACCCCGTCGGCGTATGGCTCTGCAAATGGCGACGGGTTCACGATTTTTCTCTACGCTCCAAAGGGGAAGGGAGCTGATTACGGACTTGGGGCTGCGCTTCTGGTCCGAATGGGAGCAGCGCGAAGGCGACGGTTTCACCAGGGCCTACGGGCACAGTCTCTCGCATCGCCTGCCGTTGCTTTACCTGGTGGTCGTGTTCGACGCCTGGCTGATGGCGTTCCGGTTCTGGGCGGTCGCGCCGCATTGGCTTGCGCTGTTCGGCCCCGTGATCCTGGGCAACTTCGCTTTGTGGCGAGCGTTGTACTGGATGCCGGGAAAGGTGTCGCGGCGCTCGCTCGGCAGGCTTCGGCGCGATCTGAAGGTCATGAGCTGGGTCGGGGCCGTGTCTGGCTTCATGTTCGCACTCTGGGTCATGGTGCTGTACCCGCTGGGGGACAGGTCGGCGCAGTCGTTCGTTCATTACATCGTCGCGGTGACCCTGTTCTCCGGCATCCTCGGGCTGGGCCATTCGCCGATGACCGCGCTGCGCATCGCGATCGCCACGACCATTCCGACCACCGGGCAGGTACTGTTCAGCGGACACCCTAACGCTGTCCCGGTCGTTCTGGTTCAGATCATCGTCACCTTCATCCTGCTCCTGATAACCAACGGGCATCATCGCGATTTCGTGCGTCTCGAGCTTTCCCGACAGCAGCTTGTCCGGCGCGAGCGCGAGGCGGCCCAGATGGCGCAGCACAACCTCCTGCAGGCCACGATCGACCCGCTGACCGGCGCGTTGAACCGTCGCGCGGTGCTGGCGCGGCTGGAGGAGGAACTGACGGCGGGCGGCAGAGGCGCAGAGCCAGCCTGGCTGGCGCTGCTCGACCTCGACGGTTTCAAGCACATCAACGACACCTATGGCCATGCGGCCGGAGACGCGGTACTGGCCGCGGTGGCGGCGCGACTCGCCGCGCTCGAACGCGTTCGCTGTTACGGCCGCCTGGGGGGCGACGAGTTTGCCGCCATCCTCGATCCCGCGTTGAGCGAAGAGGCGGTGCGCTCGCTTGCCGACGCCTTGTCCGATTCGCTGCGGGCGCCGGTCCTTCACGCGGGTGCCATTCTACGCCTGTCCGGCTCGATCGGCGTGCATCGCATCGTCGGGCGCAATGCCAGCGACTGCCTCGAGCGGGCGGACGCGGCACTGTACAAGGCCAAGGAGCAGTCCGACGGCACCGTCGTGGTATTCAGTCCCGACGATGAAGTGGCGTTGCAGGATCGCGCGGCGATCACGCGCCAGTTCAACGACAGCGACCTCGAACAGCGCCTGAAACTTGTTTACCAGCCCATTATCGACGTCGAGAGTGGCCGCACGACCGGTTTCGAGGCGTTCGTCCGGTGGAGCCCGGACGGTCAGCGCTGGCTTGCGCCCGGGCAATTCATGTCGCTTGCCGAAGCGACCGGGCGGACGGGCGAGCTTACCCGCATGGTCATGTCCCGTGCATTGGCGGAATGCCGTGCATGGGAGGATGGCCGCACCCTTTCGATCAACCTGGCCCCACGCGATGTCATGCGCGCAGGGACGGCCGATGCGCTCGCCCGCATTGCGGAGGACGCCGGCGCGCCGCCGCATTCGATCATTCTGGAAGTGACCGAACGGGCGCTGCTCGACGATCCGAGGCGCGCCGAGGACCAGCTCCGCGCCTTCCGGGCCCGTGGCTTCCGCATCGCGCTCGACGATTTCGGCGCCGGCTGGTCCAGCCTCAGTCAGGTCCACCGCCTCCCGCTCGACATGATCAAGATCGACCAGGAGCTGTCGCGCGCGCTGGTCAGCGATCCCGGTGCGAGGACTCTCGTGAGCACGATCATTTCGCTGTCATGGCAGCTCGGTATCGACTGCACGATCGAGGGCGTGGAGGAAGAGGCGCAGGCCGCCACGGCCCGCGCGCTCGGCATCCGCCTGATGCAGGGCTATTACTTCGGGCGGCCGGACGAGGCCGAGCAGGTACTGTCGAACCTCGCCCGCGTCGCCTGATCAGTGCTCCAGCACGATGGGGCGCGGCGTTCCCGGCGGGTGCAGGCGCCGGAACAGCTTGCCCTTCTCGCTGAACAGCACCAGCGCGAGGCTCAGTATCCCGCTCGCCAGCAGGGCAAGTCCCAGGGGGTGGGCGGTTCCGTCATAGGCCTGGCCCACCACGATGCCGATGATCGACCCGATGACCATGCGCAGGAACGCATGCATCGAATTGGCCGTGCCTGCGGTGCGCGCAAAGGGCTGCAACGCGATCGAGCCGAAGTTCGCGCCGATGAACCCGATGAGGATCATGTTGGCGATCATCAGCGGCATGAACTGCCACAGTGTTTCGTCCGGGCGGCTGGAGAACCAGGCCTGCAGCGCGCTCACGCAGATGAACAGGATCACGGCGGTGTGCGAAACCCGCCGCGCGCCGAACCGCTCGACGATGCGCGAGTTCGAGAAGTTCGCCACCGCCATCATCAGCGCGGAGAAGCCGAACAGCACCGGGAACATCTTGCCCGCGCCAAAATGCTCGCCCACGAGCTGCTGCGAGCAGTTCACGTAGCCGATCATCGCGCCGAACGTCAGCGCGCCGCCCAGAACATAGCCGATGGCCGACCGGTTCGTCGCCGCGCCCAGCATGTTGATCGCGATCGAGGCAGGGCGGATCGGCTGGCGATATTCGGGATGCAGCGTCTCTGGCAGGCGCACGGCCACCCACACGCCCATCGCCAGCGCCATCACCGCCAGGAACACGAAGATCCACCGCCACCCGGCAAACAGCAGGACGACCTGCCCGATGCTTGGTGCCAGCATCGGCACGACGAGGAACACGACCGAGATGATCGACATCTGCTTGGCCATCTGGTCGCCGGCAAAGCGGTCGCGGATGATCGTGCCGGGCAGCACGGCGAGCCCGCCGCAGCCCACCGCTTGAAGCACGCGCATGCCCAGCAGCATGTCGAATGTCGTCGCCAGCGCGCAGGCCAGCGAGAACAGGATATAGAGCCCGATGCAGCTCAGCAGCACCGGCCGCCGCCCGTAGCGGTCGGCCAGCGAACCCGGCACCAGCGAGGCGAAGCCCGAGGCAAGCAGGAACGTGCCGACGACAAGCTGGCGCTCGTTCGGATCGGTCACGGCAAGTTCGCGGGCAATGTCGCCCAGCGCCGGCAGCATCGAATCGACCGCGAGCGCCTGGAGCGCCATGACAAGCGCCATCATCGCGATGGTTTCGCGCTCCCCCATGAAGCGCGCGCTTGTCGAGGTGTTTGAATTGTTAGCGTTCATAACTGCCATTTGAACTAGTTCGCACGCGAATCCCACCCTTTATGTTGCAATGCGAAACGGGTTAGCATCGCGAAATGGACCCTCGATCGGCAGATGGCGAACCGGATCGCAGCGCGACCGGGCTGCGCAAGGTCATCCATGTCGACATGGACGCCTTCTTCGCCAGCGTCGAGCAACGCGACAATCCGGACCTGCGCGGAAAGCCGGTCGCGGTCGGCGGTTCCTCCGGGCGCGGGGTCGTTGCCGCGGCAAGTTACGAGGCCCGCAAGTTCGGCGTACGATCGGCTATGCCTTCGGCGAGGGCCATCGTGCTGTGTCCCGACCTGATCTTCTGCAGGCCGCGATTCGATGTCTATCGCTCCGTTTCCCAGCAGATCCGCGCCATCTTCCTCGACTACACGCCCCACGTCGAACCCCTGTCGCTCGACGAGGCCTATCTCGACGTGACCGATGACGTGCGCGGCATCGGTTCCGCCACGCGGATCGCCGAACTCATCCGCCGGCGGATCAAGGCCGACACCGGGCTGACCGCCAGTGCCGGTGTGTCCTACAACAAGTTCCTCGCCAAGATCGCGAGCGACCAGAACAAGCCCGACGGCATGTGCGTGATCCGGCCCGGCGAGGGCGCGCAGTTCGTCGCCAGCCTTCCGGTGCGGCGCTTCCACGGCATCGGACCGCGCGGTGCGGAAAAGATGGCGGCGCTCGGGATAGAGACGGGCGCGGATCTGCGTGCCAGGGACCTGCCTTTCCTGCGCCAGCATTTCGGCAGCCTCGCGGACTATCTCTACCGGGCGGTGCGGGGCATCGACCTGCGCCAGGTGAAGGCCGACAGGCCGCGCAAGTCGGTCGGCGCGGAGCGGACGTTCGAGCGTGACATTTCGTCCGGCCCGGCCTTGCGCGAAACGCTGGAGCGCATCCTGGAGATCGTGTGGGATCGGATCGAGCGCAGCGGGGCCAGCGGTCGGACGGTCACCCTCAAGATGAAATTCAACGACTTCACCCCAATTACCCGTGCCCGCTCCCTGCCGCGCCCGATCGCAGACAAGGAGGAATTTGCCCGGCTGTCGCGTGAACTGCTCGATGCGCAACTGCCGCTTGCCAAGCCGATCAGGCTGATGGGGCTGACGCTGTCCGCTCTCGAGGGCGAGGAGCCGGAAGAGGCCGAGGACGGTCCCTCCGGCGCAGCGCTTCAAGCAGAACTGCCCTTCTGATGGTCGAGCCATCGCGCGATCATGGCGCGGGCTGCCTCACTGGTGCGCTCGGGCAGTGCGTCGGTGGGAAAGAACCGGGCTTCCTCGATTTCACGCGCGTCGGCAAAGGGTTGATGTGCCGTTGTGCCGGCGATCAGTTCAATCGCGTTGGTCCAGCCATTGCGATCCAGCACCACTGTGCCTAGCCGAACCGGGCGGATGAGCGCGCAGTGCGTCTCTTCCAGCAGTTCGCGCGCGGCAGCCTGCGCGGCATCCTCGCTCTTGCCGAGCCCGCCGCCCGGCAGCATCCAGATATCGCGCGCATGATAGCTGTGCCGGACCAGCAGGATTTCGCCTTGCGGGTTCGCGGCGATCACATTGCACCCGCGCACGACCTTCTTCGTGGCGCGCCACCATTGGAGGCGCAGGCGGTGGGCAAGGCGCAAGGCCATCCTGTGAAGCGGGGCGGGCAGAAAGCCTGACATCGCCCGATGATGGACTGCGCGGGCCGGCGTGTCACTGCCCGGGGCGAGGGTTGCGGGCTATTGCCAAGTCATTGTCATACTACGGTAGCAATCGGCTGCTTGAGGAGCGCATGGATCGAGTGCCGACGCCGTTTGTGAATCTGCGTCAGGCGGGTATGCCTGTTGGACGGAGGGTTGAACGCGCGTGAGATTCGGGGGGACAAAGCTGACCTTGCCGGGGATGCGACCGGTCCTGCCGCCGTTGCATGAACTGCTGTGGTGGATGCTTGCCGGTGTGATCGCCCTGCTTGGCGCAGCGCTGTTCTGGGCAATCGTCACGCCCGTATCCCCGCTTGGCCAATGGCGCCCCGCTGGTGCCCGTATCATGCCGCAAACAGCCCGCGCTGCCTTGTTCGCCAGCCTTGATCCCTTCAATCGTACCCAGCCCCAGGCGGCTTCCGCCGCTGCTGCCGGGTCGGTCACTTCCCTTGCGCTGACCCTTTTCGCGACGCGCGCCACACCGGGCGGGGGTGGCAGCGCGATCATTGCCGGGGCGGACGGGGTGCAACAGGTCTATCGCATCGGTGCCGAAGTGCAGCCGGGCGTGACGCTTGCGGCGGTCGCCTTCGACCACGTCGAGCTTTCCCGAAATGGCGCGCGAGAACTTCTATATCTGGACCAGTCCGCGCCCGCGCCCAGCGCGCAGCGCGTGGTCGCGGCAAACCCCGTCGCGGCACCCGTTGCAACGGCGGCCGGTTCGGGCGGCATCAACGTGGATGCGGCGCGCCGGGGCATCAATTTCGGGCCACGAGCCGAAGGAGGCCGCGTGGTCGGGCTCGAAGTCCTGTCGGCGGGCGACGGTGCGGTCTTCCGTGCAGCCGGTTTTCAGCCCGGCGACGTCATCACCGCTGTCGACGGCAAGCCGGTGGGCGGCGCCGGCGATGCTGCAATGCTTGCCGGCGCACTGCGTCCCGGCGCTTCGATCTCGGTCACCGTCAGGCGCGGCGACCGGCAACTTCCTCTCGCGATCACATTGGCACCATGAAACTGCGCACGCTTTTCGGCCCCCGGATGCTTCTCGGCGCCGCCGCACTTGCCCTTGCTGTCCCACAGGCGGCTCTGGCCCAATACACCCTCAACGTGCGCGAGGCCGACATTCGCGCCTTCGTTGCCGATGCCGCAGAGGTCACCGGGCGCACGTTCATCGTCGACAGCCGCGTGCAGGCAAAGATCAGCGTGGTCTCGGACCGGCCGTTGAGCCGCTCGGAATACTTCGAGGTCTTCCTTTCCACCTTGCGCGCCAACGGCCTCGTTGCCGTGCCGACCGGCAATGGCGCATTCCGCATCCAGCCCGCGGAAGGCGCGGCCACCAATCCCACTCGCATCGGCAGCCGAGGCGCGGCGCAGAGCCAGATGGTGACCGAGGTCGTCCGACTGCGGACCATCGATGCCGCCCAGGCGGTCGAAACCCTGCGCCCGCTCGTCAGCAAGGAAGGCGCGATCACCGCGAACAAGGCGGGCAATTCGCTGGTCATCGTCGACTATGCCGACAATCTGCGCCGCATTCGTGCGCTGCTCGGCGATATCGACCGCGACAGCACGACGACCCAGACCGTCATCCTCGAACATGCCGGTGCGCGCGAAATCGCCACTGCGCTTACCCAGCTCGTCCCCGCAGGTGCCGAAGGCGCGCGGGCGCTGGCAACTGTCGTTGCCGTCGACAGCGCGAACGCGGTGCTGATGCGCGGCGATGGCTCGACGTTGTCGCGCCTCTCCGCGATGGCTCGGCAGCTTGATGCCAAGGCCGCGCTGGGTGGCGAAATCAAGGTCGTCTGGCTCGATTATGCCGATTCGGCCGCGCTCGTGCCGGTGCTGGAACGGCTGATCGGCGGGCAGGGCGGCGGCGAAGTGGCTTCGGCCAGCGCCGCGCCCATCTCGCTCGGCGGGGTTGGCAGCAACGCGACCTCGACGGCGGGAACGCAGGGCAGCACCGGCCAGGCCGCGTCGACCGGCGGCTCCTCGACCAGCCCGATCGGCGCTACCTCGGGCGGGCTCGGCAATGGGCCGATCAAGCTGGCGAACGGACGCGGGACCGCCACGATCACGCGTTATCCGGGTGCCAACGCGATCATCATCGCCGCCCCCGCCGACGAGCAGCGTCGCCTCAGCGAACTGATCCGCCAGCTCGACCTTCCGCAGGAACAGGTTCTGGTAGAGGCGATCATCGTCGAGATCTCGAACGACGTGGCGAAGGAATTGGGCGTCCAGATGCTGTTCGGCGGCAAGAACATGCCCTTTGCCGTCACCAACTATTCCAACAGTTCGCCCAACATCATCGACATCGCGGGTGGGCTGCTGGCTGACAACCTCAACCAGACCACGACCGTGGTGAATGGCGATACCGTCACCACCACGACCAACAGCACGGCGGGCGATCTCCTGCGCGAGAATGCGGCAAGCAAGCTCCTGTCCGCGCGCGGGGCCTATACCGGTTTCCTCACCGAGCTGTCCAAGGACACTTATCTCGGCGCGATCATCAACGCGGTGCAGACCGACAAGAACTCGAACATCCTGTCGACGCCGCACATCACCACCAACAACAACGTTCCCGCCTCGATCCTGTTCGGGCAGGAAATCCCTGTGTCGACCGGCGAGGCCCTCTCGGGCGGCAATTTCAGCGACACTTTCCGCACGATCCAGCGCCAGAACGTCGGCATCGAACTGGACGTGACGCCGCAGATCAATGCCAGCAACATGATCCGGCTGGACCTGCGCCAGGAAGTCAGCTCCATCGCCGGGACCGTGTCGAAGACCTCGAACGAACTCATCGTCAACAAGCGCGAGATCAAGACCACCGTCACCGTGGGCGACCGCGAGATCGTCGCCCTCGGCGGCCTGCTCGACGACAACGAGCAGCGCACCTTGCAGAAGGTGCCGCTCCTCGGCGACATTCCCATCCTGGGCGAGGCGTTCAAGTCGCGCGCGCGCAGCCGGGTGAAGACCAACCTCATGGTGTTCATCCGCCCGACCATCCTGCGCAATGCCGCCGACCGCCAGGCTCTTGCCGCGCGGCGCTATGGCGTGGTGCGCGATGCGCAGGTCAAGTTCGATTCCAAGCGTGAACCGACCATCGACGATCTGATCGTCGACTACATGGGCGCCACCTTGCCGGTCGCTCCTTCCGCCGAGGTCGCGGTGGTAGCGCCGGGCGATACGGTCGTGCGCCCAAGGGCTGCCGCGACGCCGCTCGAACCCGCCGAACTCCCGCCCAGCAGCGCGCGGAACTGACATCGTGGAGGCGGGCGAAGACATCGAGGGCATGACCGTTGCGGTCGCGCAGGCCGGGCCTGCGATGCCCTATGCCTTCGCGCGCGACCGCGGCGTCCTCGTGGAAAGCCTGAACGACACCGAGGTTACGGTGGCCCTGCGCGAGGGCGGCGATCCGCTCGCGTTGCTCGAAATCAGGCGCGTACACAAACGACACCTAAACGTACACGAAGTGACCACAACCGAGTTCGAGAAGCTCCTCGCCACGGCCTATGCGGTCGACGGGGCGGCGGCTGCGGTGGCCGGCGACATGGGCATCGCGGGCGACGCGCTCGACCCTCTCGCGCTCGGCCTGCCGACCGCAGAGGACCTCCTCGACAGCGCCGATGACGCGCCCGCGATCCGCCTGATCAATGGCCTGATCGCCGAGAGCTTGCGCCAGGGCGTGTCGGACATCCACATCGAACCTTACGAAACCGCGCTTGTCGTGAGGATGCGGGTCGATGGCGTGCTGACCGAGAAGCTGCGCATGCCGCCGCATGTCGCGCCGGTGCTGGTGAGCCGCATCAAGGTCATGGCGCGGCTCGACATTGCCGAACGGCGCGTGCCGCAGGACGGCCGTATCTCGTTGAGCCTGGGCGGAAAACTGGTCGACGTGCGCGTCTCGACCCTGCCCAACCGCGCCGGCGAGCGAGTGGTCATGCGCCTGCTCGACAAGGAAAATGCCGGACTGGACCTCGTCCATCTCGGCCTCGACCCCAAGTCGGAAGACGTCCTGAGCCGGGCCCTGGCGGAGCCAAACGGCATCGTGCTGGTGACCGGCCCGACGGGTTCGGGCAAGACGACGACGCTCTATGCGGCGTTGCGCGGCCTCAACGATGGCGCGCGGAATATCCTTACTGTTGAAGACCCTGTGGAATACGCTGTGGATGGCGTCGGCCAGACGCAGGTCAACGCCAAAGTCGGGCTGACCTTCGCGGCGGGATTGCGCGCGATCCTCCGCCAGGACCCGGACGTGGTCATGGTCGGCGAAATCCGCGACCGGGAAACCGCTGAAATCGCGGTGCAGGCGTCGCTGACCGGCCACCTCGTGCTGTCGACCGTGCATACCAACGACGCGGCCGGCGCGGTCACGCGCATGCGCGACATGGGGGTGGAGCCGTTCCTGCTGGCATCGACCCTGCGCGCGGTGATCGCACAGCGGCTGGTGCGCCGGCTCTGCCCGCATTGCCGCGAGGAGCGTGTCCTCGACGCGGGAATGGCCGAAGTCCTCGGTCTTGAGGCGGGCAGCAAGGTCCGTGCCGCACGCGGCTGCGCAGAGTGCGGCCAGACCGGATACCAGGGCCGTATCGGCGTGTTCGAGGCGCTGCGGGTGGACGATGCGATCCGCCAGATGATCCACGACAATGCCGACGAGGCGGCCATCGCGCGCCATGCCTTCGCCGATGCGCCGACCCTTGCGGGATCCGTGCGCCGCCTTGTCGCCGAAGGAGCGACGAGCCCCGAGGAAGCGGCACGCATCATGCGGCGGGACGGGGCCTGATGGCACGGTTCGCCTATCTCGCCATCGACCCGAAGGGCGCGGAAAAGCGCGGTGCGATCGAGGCTGCCAGCGAGGCCGCCGCGCGCGAGAAGCTGGTGGCACGGCAATGGTTCGTCGTCAGCTTGAGCCCGGATGCGGCCGCTTCGGCGCGACGTGCCGCCACTTCCACCAGCGGTCTCGCGCTGTTCGCTTCAAGGCTCAACGCCAAGCAACTGGCGCTTTTCACGCGGCAGCTTTCGTCGCTGATGGTTGTCAGCCCGCTTGAGGAAACGCTTCGCACGATCGCGCGGCAGACCGAAAAGCCCAAGGCGCAGGCGATCCTCACGAACGTCCATGCCGGTATCGTCGAGGGCCTGCCGCTTGCCGAGGCCATGCGACGCGAAGAGCCGAGCTTTCCGCCGATCTACCGTGCGATGATCGCGGCGGGCGAGAATTCGGGAAGCCTCCCTGCCATTGCCGACCGTCTGGCCGACATGCTGGAGCGGCAGGCGCAGGTGCGAGGCAAGATCATTGCCGCGCTGGCCTATCCCATCGTGCTGTCGCTCGTCGCCATCGCGGTGGTGACCGGGCTGATGATCTCCGTCGTGCCGCGCGTGGTCGAGCAGTTCGACAATGCCAGCCGACAGTTGCCCATGCTCACCCGCGTGGTGATCGGCATCTCTCAGTTCCTGAGCGCCTGGTGGTGGGCCGTGCTGGCGGCGCTGGCGCTGGCGGTTGCCGGCTTCGTGCGGGCGCTGCGCAATCCGGCTTTCCGCCTGCGTTTCGACGCCGGGCTGCTGCGACTGCCATTCATCGGCAAGCTGATCCGCGACGTCCATGCCGCCTCGCTCGCACGCACGCTGGCCACGATGATCGAGGCACGGCTGCCGCTGGTAGATGGACTTCGGCTGGCGACCCGGACGGTCTCGAACGCGGTCCAAGCCCGGGCGCTTGGCCAGATCGGGGAAAAGGTGCGGGCGGGCGGATCACTTTCGACCGCATTGCGCGAGGCAGGGACTTTCCCGCCGCTGCTGGTCTACCTTGCCGCGAGCGGCGAGGCGGCAGGGCAGCTCGGCACGATGCTTGAGCGCGCCGCCGATTATCTCGAACGCGAGTTCGAGGCGTTCACCGCTGCGGCGATGGCGCTTCTCGAACCTGCGATCATCGTTGTCATGGGCACGCTCGTCGCGCTCATCATCCTCGCCATCCTGCTGCCGATCCTGCAGCTTCAGAACCTGACCGGACTGTGAAAATGACCGACCAAACCGTGATTGACGCCCCTGAGACCGAGGAAGAGCGCCGCCGCAACGGCTTCAGCCTCGTCGAACTGATGGTCGTCATCTTCATCATCGGCCTGCTGGCGACGGTGGTCCTGATCAACGTCCTGCCGAGCCAGGACAAGGCCATGGTGGTCAAGGCCCGCAGCGACATTGCGACGCTGGAACAGGGCATGGAGATGTACCGGCTCGACATGGCAAGCTACCCCGGCCAGTCCGAGGGGCTCAATGCGCTGAAGACGCCGCCCGCAAACCTTTCCATGCCGCAGAACTACCGTTCCGGCGGCTATGTGAAGGATGTTCCGATGGACCCCTGGGGACACCCCTATCAGTACCAGGTGCCGGGGCGCGACGGGAAGCCGTTCGAGATCTTCTCGCTTGGCGCCGACGGCCAGCCGGGCGGCAGCGAGCTGAACGCCGACATCTACGCTGGGCAAAAGTGATCCGGGTACGTGGCACCTGCCGTTTCCCCTGCTGACGGTCTGATCGTCCTGCTGCCAGCCTCGCCCGACGAGGCGTGGCGCTGGTGGCGCGTGGAAGCCGATGGCATCGGTGCGGAACAGTTCCTCGACGGGCCGCTGGGCAATGCGCCGTGGGGCGAGACCGGCTCCGTGACGGTGCTGGTTCCTGCGGCGGATGCGCCGGTCATCGACAAGCCGATGTCCGCCATGCCCGTTGCCCAGGCGCTTGCTGCGGAAAGGCTGGCGCTGGCTCAGGCGGGGCTTGCGGTAGATCATCACGTCGCCGTTGCCGAGCATCGCGGTCGGCTGCTTTCGGCAACTGTCTCAGCCGCCGACATGGACCGCTGGATCGCCGATTTGTCCGGTCTCGGGCTCGATCCCGAATCCATCATACCGGCTGGACTGGTCCTGCCGCGCGATGATGACCGGCTGGTCCTTGGCACGCTTGGCGGGCAGCTTCTGGCGCGGACACCCGGGGTGGCGTTCGCTGGCGAAGAAGCGTTGGTGATGACGCTTGGCGCGGGACTTGAGCAGGTTCTGACCGAGGAAGAGCGGATCGCGCAGAGCCTTGCCGCGATCCATGCCGCGCCGCCGCTGAACCTGCGGCAGGGAGCCTATGCGGCCAAGCGGGTTTCGGTCTTTCGCACCGCCGACTGGCTGGGGCTGGCGCGAATGGCGGCCATTGCCGCGCTTCTCGGGCTGCTGCTCATGCTGGTGTGGATCGTGAAGTGGAACATCGACAGCTCGGCGCTGGAAAGCCGTGCGCTGGAAATGGCGCAGGCCCGCTTTCCGGCCGCGACCGATATCGACACGGCCGAACGCCTGTTGAACGCGGAACTCGCCCGGCGCGGGCAGGGCGGAGCGAGCTTTGCCGCGCCTGCCGCAGCTCTGCTTGAAGCGATGCGGGCGGTGCCGGCAGTCAGGCTGCGCGACCTGGGCTATGCGCCGGACGGCACGCTGCGCTTCACTGCCGCCGCGCCGCGTGCCGATGATGTGAACGCGGTGCTGATCGCCTTGCAGAACGAGGGTTGGAAAGTGACAGTGCCACCCGCGCTTGCGCCCGATCCGACCGGCGCGACCGTCGCCGCGATCACCGTGAGGGCGCCATGAGGAGCGGTTTGAACGTGTGGTACGGCGGCCTGACGGCGCGCGAGCGGGGCCTTGTCAGCGTCGCTGGCGGGCTGGTGGCGTCGATCGTCCTTGTCTACGGCATTGTTCTGCCCGTGGGGACCGCGCTTGACGATGCGGCAGACCGCCATCGCAACGCAACGGAGCGCGCAGGACGGATCGAGGCGCAGATCGCCGCGTTGAAAGCGGCGCCGGCCGGGAAGACCGCAGTGCTGGCGGGGCCGGTCGAACAGATTGCCGGGGCCAGTGCGCAGGAAGCCGGGTTCGTTGTCCAATCGAACCAGCGTCGCGGTTCCGACATGGCGGTAATCCTCATCCCGACGGCGCGCCCTTCGGCGGCACTGGCGTGGCTGGACGGGCTGATGGCGCAGGGACTGGCGGTCGAGCAACTGACCATGACACCCGCGCCGGACGGCAGCGTCTCGGTCAACGTCACCTTGCGACGGAGCGGATCGTGATCGGGCGATGGATCTTTGTTCGCGAGCGGGTCTTCTCGCGGCGCGGCAGGATTGCGCTCGCGATGCTTGTCGCCCTGGCGCTCGTCGTACTTCTCCCGCTGCGGCTGGTGCTTGGGTTGGTCGCCCCGGAAGGCGTCACGGCGCGATCCGTCGAGGGGCCGGTCTGGAGCGGACGAATTGCGGAACTCAGGGCCGGACCGTTGCCAATCGGCACTGTCGATGCCGGAGCCGATGCGCTGCCGCTTATCCTCGGCAGGGTGGGCTTCCGGCTTTCACGCGAAGGTGCAACCCCGTTTTCGGCGAAGGCATCGCTGGGTCTTGGCGGTTACCGGCTCGCCGATGTGAACGGGACGGTCGCCTTGCCCGACGGACTGGGCACCCTTCCCGTGACCCAGATCGGATTTGGCGACTTCAATTTGCGAATTGCCGATGGCAGTTGCGTCGATGCGGGCGGCTCGATGAGCCTTACGCTGGCGCCGCCCGGGTCGCTGCTGCCCGGTACTATCGCGCTGTCGGGCAAGGCTCGATGCCAGCGAGGGGCGCTGGTCGTGCCGATGCAGGGACCGGAGGGAATGGAACGCTTCACCCTTCGCTTGAACGCTGACGGCCGTTGGGAGGGAGACCTGGTGTTGATGGGCCTTCCCGCCGAAACGGCAGGGCCGCTGATGCAGGCAGGATTTGCCGCTCGTCCCGGTGGCGGTCTGGGCCTCAGGACGAGCGGCGCCTTCTGAAATTCAGGCCAGCGTCTGGGTAAGGAACCACACGCGCTGCTGAGCCTGGTCGGTCCAGTCGTCGGCCATGCCTTCGGTCGCGTTGTCGCCGGCCTCGCCAGCGGCCGCCTTCGCTTCGCGGATGCGTTCGACAAGGCGGGCGTTGTCGTCGCGCAGGTTGCGGACCATTTCCATTGCATCGACCGAAGCGCGGTCATCGTCTGCGATCGAAGAGCGGGCGGCGATCGCGGCAATGCCGGTCAGGGTTTCGCCGCCGTTCTTGCGCACGCGTTCCGCGATGATGTCGGTCAGGGCGAAGAGTTCGGCGGCCTGTTCGTCGAACAGCAGGTGAAGGTCGCGAAACTGGCGGCCTGCAACGTGCCAGTGGTAGTTCTTGGTCTTGAGATAGAGCGTGAAATAGTCGGCCAGAAGCCCGTTCAGGCTATCGATCAGGGCCTTCCTGGCGTTGTCTCCGGGCATGGTGTTCCCCTTTCATGATTCCGGTTGGATGCGCTGTTTATACGCCGTCCGGTCTGAAAGGTTTCACGCAACGTCATGCGTAGTTTGATCGAATTTATCGATCAAACTACCGGCCGGCCGGAGCCGCGCAGGACCAGGAGCCCGGCAAGGGCGGAGACAAGCGAGCCGCCGAGGATGCCGAGCTTGGCTTCCTCGACCAGCATCGGCGTTTCGGGGAACGCGAGCCCGGCGATGAACAGGCTCATCGTGAAGCCAATCCCGCACAGGAGGGCGATTCCCCAGAGATGGCGCAGGCTTGCCCCTTCGGGCCGGTGCGCGAAGCCCAGGCGTTCGGCAACGAGGATGCTGCCGAGAATGCCGAACTGCTTGCCCAGCAGAAGACCCATCGCGATCCCGAGGGGGAGGGCGGGGCTTTCACCGAAGTCCGCCCCAAGCGCCACGCCGGCGTTCGCAAGGCCGAACAGAGGCACGATGACGAACCCGTTCGGTGCGACGAGGGCATGCTCGAGCCGGAGCAGCGGACTGTCGTGACGGCGGTTGAGCGCAAGCGGGACAGTCATTGCGGCAAGGACGCCGGCGACCGTCGCGTGGATGCCGGAATGCAGCACTGTGTACCACAGCGCCACGGCTCCGGCGAGGTAGGGCAGGAGGGCGCGGACGCCCATGCGGTTGACCAGGACGAGCGCCGCGAGGATCAGCGCGCTCGCGCCGAGCCAGGCGAGCTTGAGGCCCGAGGTGTAGAACAGCGCGATCACGACCACCGCGCCGAGATCGTCGACGATGGCGACGGTCAGCAGGAACAGCCGGAGCGAAGGCGGCAGCCCCCGGCCGACGAGAGCCAGTACGCCGATCGCAAAGGCGATGTCGGTCGCAGACGGGATCGCCCAGCCGCGATGCAGGGCGGGCTGGCCAGCCGTGATCGCGAGATAGATGAGCGCGGGCACGGCCATCCCGGCCACTGCGGCAAGGACAGGCAACCTGCGGCGGCGGGCGTCCGACAGTTCGCCGGCAAGGACTTCGCGCTTGATCTCGAGGCCGACGACGAAGAAGAACACCGCCATCAGGCCGTCGTTGATCCACAGGTGAAGCGTGTCGAGCTTGGCGACCGGCGTCCATGGAAGCGGGTGATGGAACAGGGCATGCCACGCCGCGGCGAGGGGCGAATTGGCGATCAGGAGCGCCAGCGCCGCGCATGCGATGAGGACGATGCCGGGCGCGGCCTCGCTCTGCGCCAGTTTGCCACGAATCGCTGCAAAGCCCTCAATTCCAGCCATTCTCGAATTATTCCCTGGTTCACGAAACGCGCCAAATGGGCATACCTTGGCTCTTGTGCCCACTGGAGGGGGGCGGGTCAAACCGCTGCCGCCAGCGTCGGGATTCGCAAGGGGGCGGGGCGGGCTTTTGAGGACATGGCTTGCCGATAGTGCGTATCAGTGGCTCGCCGTTCTCGAGCATGAGCTTCTGTTGTTCGCGGCGGTGTGGTTCGCGATCGGGGCGGCTGACGAATTGGTCATGGACGGGATCTGGCTCTGGCAGCGCCTGACCGGCGCGGGCCCGACCGGGCAACTGGCCGGCAACGGTCGCGACAAGCTTTCCTCCATGGCAGCGGTTTTCGTGCCAGCCTGGCGGGAGTCCGCCGTGATCGGGCCCATGGTCGCGCATTGCCTTGCGGTCTGGCCGCAGGAAGATTTGCGGATCTACGTGGGATGCTACCGCAACGACCAGGAAACGCTGAATGCGCTGACGATCGTCAGCGAGGACCCGAGGGTCCGGGTGGTCGTCCATGACCGTGACGGACCGACCACCAAGGCAGACTGCCTCAACCGTCTCTACCTCGCCATGCGCCAGGACGAACGGCGCAGCGGACAGCGGATCGGCTTCATTGTGCTGCATGACGCGGAGGACATGGTCCATCCCGCAGCCCTCGCACTGATGGATCGGGCGCTTGATACGGTCGATTTCGTACAACTGCCGGTGCGTCCCGAGCCGCAGGCATCCTCGCCGTGGGTCGCCGGACACTACTGCGACGAGTTCGCCGAGGCGCACGCGAGAGACATGGTGGTGCGCGATCATATCGGGGCCGGGTTGCCTTCGGCCGGCGTCGGATGTGCGTTCTCGCGCGCCGCGATCGAGCGCATCGTGGCGGTGCGCGGAGGCGCCTTGCCGTTTGCGGCGGACTGCCTGACGGAAGACTACGAGGCGGGCATGCTGGTCGCCGAGACAGGTGGCCGTTCGCGCTTCATCAGGGTGCGCGATGCGCGCGGGGAGCTTGTCGCGACCCGGGAGTTCTTTCCCGATGGCCTTGCAGCATCGGTGCGGCAGAAGACGCGCTGGGTGCACGGGATCGCATTCCAGGGTTGGGATCGGCTGGGATGGAACCGGTCCGCCGGAGACCTGTGGATGCGCCTGAGGGACAGGCGGGGGCCGCTCGTGGCGCTGGTTCTGCTTGCGGCATACCTGGCCTTGCCGCTGTGGCCCATCGTGAGGTTCGGCGAGATGGCGGGCTTCGTCGTGCCGGTGCCACCCGGCCCAGTGCTGAAGGGTCTGCTTGCCTTCAACCTTTGCAGCCTGATCTGGCGGCTAGTCGTCCGGGCGCTGTTCACCGGCAGCGAGTACGGGTGGATCGAAGGTGTACGGTCGGTTTTCCGGTTTCCCGTGGGCAACATCATCGCGATAATGGCCGCGCGCCGCGCTGCGGTGGCTTATGTCCGGGTGCTTTTCGGGGGAGCGCTTACCTGGGACCACACACTACACTGCGCACACCCGGTGCAGGCCGGGGTCGGCCTTGCCAGCCACGCTAGTTCGACCCAACGCCCACGGCGGCCTGCAAGCAGCGGTCTTGTCCCGGCGGCGCTGGTCGGCAACTGATGGTGCGCGCCGCGTCAGGCCGGCGCGGACAACCGGTACTGTTCCTGGCGCTGATCATCGCATCCTGGGCAACGGCGAGGATATCGATGTGGTCTTCGCCACTCGCGCCGACGGTTCATGCCGCCGCGCGTGAGGACATTGCAGCGATCCTTGCGCAGCGAGCCTCGACTGAACGCGGTCGCGCATCGGACCATGAGGCCGTGTCGGCATCGTCGGGATTTGCCTTTGCGGGCCAGGATGGCGCGGAAGCCCGACCGCGCACAGCCGATGGCGATGGGCTGACTGACAGGCAGCGGGCTGAGCCTCCAGGGTGGTACCTGCACGAGCGAGGTCTTTTGTGGCGGGTCAATCCCGGCATTGCGCCGCCGCCCGATCTCCGCCCGCAAGCCGAGGCTGCAGAGGGCGAGTATCAGGACCCGGCGGTGTTCAAGGACGATCCGCGGTGGACGTTCGACAGGTGGCTGCTCATGCGGGCGGGGAGCGGCGATGCGGCACAAGCGCCGGGGGCGGCGTCGTATGGCGCCAGTCAGGCGGGAGCGATCGCGCGGTTCCGGCTCGGTCGTGGAGCGCCGCGCGAAAGCTATGTCTATCTGCGGACCTCGCTCGCGATCAATGCGCCGGCAAAGGACAAGGAAATCGCCATCGGCTTCGGGATGCGACCGATCGCGCGGGTGCCCGTGCGCGTCCTGGCGGAAGCAAGGCTCCAGGATTCCAGCCAGAGCGCTGTCCGAATCCGCCCTGTGGCGACGGTGATCAGCGAGCTTCCGTGGCAGCGCCTGCCCTTCGGGTTTCGCGGCGAAGCCTATGGCCAGGCGGGCTATGCCGGCGGGCGCGACGCCACGGCGTTCTTCGATGTCCAGGCCGTTGCCGACCGGCAGTTGGATGCCCTTCTCCCCAAACGCATGGACTTGCGGATTGGGGCAGGGGTCTGGGCCGGGGGTCAGAAGGGGGCGGTCCGCGTCGACGCGGGGCCGCGCGTGTCGTTCCGGATGAACCTTGGCGAGGAAGTGCCCAGCCGCATCGCGCTGGATTGGCGGTTCCGCCTGACGGGGAATGCGCGCCCCGGTTCGGGGCCGGCGCTGACGATAGCCTCCTCGTTCTGAGCCTGCGCGCTTTTTGGTGCAAATCCGCCGCGCGGGGTTGCTGGCAAGTGATGTGCAGCCTAGCGTCGGACCGGCAATGGACGTCTATCTTCCCATCGCGAACCTGTCGGTCAACGGGCTGGTCATCGTCGGACTTGGCGCGTTGACGGGGCTGCTTTCGGGCATGTTCGGCGTTGGCGGCGGTTTCCTGACGACGCCGTTGCTGATCTTCTACGGTGTGCCGCCGACAGTTGCCGCCGCATCGGCCGCCAGCCAGGTAACGGGGGCGAGCGTTTCCGGCGCCTTTGCCCATGCCCGGCGTGGGGGAATCGATTATCACATCGGTGCGGTTCTGGTCGCTGGCGGGGTGATCGGCACGGGGCTTGGTTCACTGCTTTTCCGGCTGCTGCAGGCGCTGGGCCAGATCGATACGGTCATCAACATTCTCTACGTGCTGCTGCTTGGCGGGATTGGCGGCCTGATGGCGCACGAGAGCATGACCGCGCTCCGGGCGCAGAAGGCCGGCATACCGGTCCCCGCGCGCAAGCGCCGGCACCATCCACTGGTGGCAAGCCTGCCGCTGCGCTGGCGGTTCTATCGTTCGGGCCTGTACATTTCCCCGCTGGCCCCGCTGCTGCTCGGCATGGCGACAGGCATCCTGACGATGCTCATGGGCATCGGTGGCGGGTTCATTCTGGTGCCGGCCATGCTCTACATTCTCGGCATGGGGGTAAACGTCGTCGTCGGGACGTCGTTGTTCCAGATCCTGTTCGTGACCATGGCGACCACGATGATGCATGCGCTGACGACGCGGGCGGTGGATATCGTGCTGGCGGTCCTGCTGCTGGTGGGATCGGTTACGGGGGCCCAGGTCGGGGCGCAATTCGCGCAGAAGGCCAAGCCTGAGCAACTGCGCCTCATCCTTGCGGTCATCGTCCTGCTTGTCGCCCTGCGCATGGCACTTGGCCTCGGCTACCGGCCGGACGAGATCTATACGGTCGTGCCGTTGTGAAGCGGCTGTTTGCCCTTCTTGCCTGCATGCTTCTGCTGGGCGCGCGCGATCCCATTCTGGTGCCGGAGATATCGCAGCACGAAGTTCAGGTGCGACAGGGTTTTACCGGCGCCGACCTGATGCTGTTCGGTGCGATCCTCAGTCCCGAGGGAACGCGGGCGGCGCAGGACTACGACATTGTCGTCGTCCTCGAGGGACCGGTTCAATCCATCGTGCTGCGCGAGAAGCAGAAGATCGCAGGCATCTGGATCAATGTGGATTCGGTCGAGTTCCGCTCCGCCCCCAGCTACTTTGCCGTCGCCTCGTCGCGCCCGATCGAGCGCATCGTCGACGACAAGACCGCCGCGATCTACGAACTGGGTCTCAAGTGGCTGCAACTTTCCCCCATCGGCGTGATCGATCCGGTCGAGCAGCACCGCTTTGCCGCCGGTTTGGTTGACCTCATGCGTCGCCAGGGCCTCTATCGCGAGGACGAAGGGGGCGTCACGATCAGCGGTCAGGTTCTCTACCAGGCGCGCATACGCCTGCCATCCAGCGTACAGACAGGCACCTACACAGCCGAAACATTTGCAATCAGGGGCGGCAAGGTGGTGGCGTCCGCGATCACGCGGGTCGAGGTGCGAAAGCAGGGCTTCGAGCGATTCGTGGCAGTCGCCGCCGAGGACAATGGTTGGCTCTACGGCCTTTTCGCCGTGATTGTCTCTGTCGGCATGGGCTGGATCGCAGGCAGGCTCTTCGCCCTCGTCTGAGCCCGGACCATTCCGCTGGTGACGGAAAGTTTAGCCCATTTTAACCTGAAACCCCTAACTCTCGACGCCAATTCGAATGACCGAGGGGTTTGCGGTTTTATGTCCGACATGGGAAAGCAGCAGTTCAACGCGGACATGGCTGTCGACAATGATCGCCAGATCACTCTGCCGCCCTTGGCTGCTTCCCAGACCGCCGCAAGTGTCGACAATGCGCATCGGCCGATCGGCTTCGTGCGCGAGATCGCAGGCTCCAGTTCGGCCATCGCGCTCGACCTGACAAGGCTCGAGGAATGCTCTGCTGATGTCGATCCCTCGGTTGCCATGTCGGGCAAGGTGGGCAGCCAGATCAAGATCCGGGTCGGCAACTCCTGGCTGCTTGCCAGTGTCAGGACGCAGCGCCAGGACGTTGCCGTCGAAGGCGGCGTGGTTGCACAGATCGACTTCCTTGGCGAAGGCGAGGAGGAACGCCTTACCGGCCGGATCTATGGCTTCCGGCGCGGCATTACGCGCTATCCGGTGCCCGGTGCCCTCGTCTATCCCGCGACGAGCCACGACCTGCGCCAGATTTATGCCAGCGACGGGCGTACCAACATCTCCATCGGTACCGTTTTCCCGACGCGGGATATCCGCGCAGGGCTCTACGTCGATGCCCTGCTGGGCAAGCACTTTGCGCTCCTGGGATCGACCGGCACCGGCAAGTCCACCGCGGCGGCGCTCATCCTTCACAGGATCTGCGAGATGGCACCGGCCGGCCATATCGTGATGATCGATCCGCACGGCGAATATTCGAGCGCGTTTCGCCAGACCGGGCAATTGCTGGACGTCTCCAATCTGCAGATGCCCTACTGGCTGATGAACTTCGAGGAGCACTGCGAGGTTTTCGTCACGTCGACCGGCGCGGACCGGCAGATCGATCTCGACATTCTTGCCAAGTGCCTGCTCGCGGCAAGGCAGCGCAACCGGCTGGCGGAGCAGATCGGCAAGATTACAGTCGATTCGCCGATCCCGTATCTTCTTTCGGACCTGCTCAACATCCTCCAGAACGAGATGGGCAAGCTCGACAAGGGGACCAACTCGATCCCCTACATGCGCCTGAAGACCAAGATCGAGGAGATCCGCAGCGATCCGCGATACCAGTTCATGTTCTCGGGCATGCTCGTGGGCGACACGATGGTCGAGTTCATCTCAAAGATTTTCCGAATGCCCGCCAATGGCAAGCCGATCTCGATCATCGACGTGTCGGGCGTCCCATCGGAAATCACGTCTACCGTGGTCGCGGTGCTGAGCCGGTTGGTCTTCGACTATGCCATCTGGGCGCGCGACGAGGAGACCCGGCCTGTGCTGCTGGTCTGCGAAGAGGCGCACCGTTACGTTCCCAACGAGAGGAACACGCGCGGCTCTTCGGTCGGCGACATCCTTTCCCGGATTGCCAAGGAAGGCCGAAAGTACGGTGTGTCCCTGGGCCTGATCACGCAGCGACCGTCCGACCTTGCCGAAGGCGTCCTGTCGCAGTGCGGCACCATTATCGCGATGCGTCTGAACAACGAGCGGGACCAGGCCTTCGTCAAGGCCGCCATGCCCGAGGGTGCCCGTGGGTTCGTCGACACGATCCCGGCGCTGCGCAACCGTGAATGCATCATCTCCGGTGAAGGCGTGTCCATACCCATGCGCGTCTCGTTCGACGAACTGGAGGCGATGAAGCGCCCGGCGTCGAACGATCCTTCGTTCTATGAATTGTGGAGCAAGGCCGATGCCGACGACCGTGCGGTTGAACGTACGGTCCAGCGCTGGCGGGCACAAAGCCGCTGATGTGCATCGCCTATGGCGCGCCAACGATGGCGCGCCATAGGCGGTCGGTCAGAGTGCCGGCGCCATGCGACCTGCCGGGTCGGCGTCGGCGTGGGTTTCCTCCTCGCATTCCTCGTCAGGCACTGCTCGCGTCCGCTCTCGCCAGAAGGGGCGGCTATAAGCGTAGACCGCGAGCGCGACGGCCACCGCCGAACTGACGGGGAAGGCGAGCCACAGGGCATCCGCACCCAGCGTCGGGTAGAAGGCGAAATAGAAGCCCAGGCGCACCGGATACATGGCGATGGAGAGGATGATGAGCGGTGTCCACACAACGCCGCCCGCACGCATCGTGCCGAACAGCACCATGGTTATTCCGAACAGCAGGTAGCTCCAGCTTGCGAGGAACTGGATGTGGCGGGCCTCGTCTACCGCCGGGCTGGCCGATCCGAGGAACAGCTCGAGCGCGGGCCGGTCGAACAGCAGGATTGCGGCGCACAGCGCACCGGTGACGGTCAGGTTGAGCAGGACGCCGGAGCGTGAGATCCGGCCGAGACGCTCGTCGAGGCCCGCGCCGATGGCCTGCGCGGCCATGGCGCTGACAGCGGCAGAGATGGCCATGGCCGGCATCTGCAGGTAGGTCCAGAGTTGGAGGGCCGCGCCATAGGCGGCGCTGACCAGCAGGCCCTCGCGGTTGACGAGGCCGATCACGATGATGCCCGCCGCCGAAATGACGAGCATCTGCGCGCCCATCGGAAGGCCTTTCGTCAGGATGTAGCGCAGTTCGTCGCGGCGCGGCCAGAGCCAGGCGAGTTCCGCGCCCTTGAGGCGAAGGGGCAGGTCCTTGGCGTAGACGTAGGCAACGATGCCGGTCATCGAGACGAACGAGGCGATGGCCGTGGCCAGCGCCGCGCCCGCAATGCCCAACGGCTTGATCGGTCCGAATCCGCCGATGAGGAGCGGGTTGAGGATGACGTCGAGTACCGAGGACAGCACCATGAACTTGAGCGGTGTCGACGCATCGCCGCCACCGCGCAGGCCCATGCCGAGCATGACCGTGACCATGGAGGCCGGCATCGCGATGAATATCACGCGCAGGTAGGTCAACGCGTAGATGTAGGTTTCGCCCGGGGCGGCCATGGCCATCAGAAGGTCAGGTGCGAAGATCCACCCCAGCGTGCCCACGACCAGCGACAGCATCACGCAGAACCCGACCGCTGAACCGAACGTGCGGCGCGCCGCCAGAACGTCGCGCGCACCGAAGGCCTGGCCGATCTTCACGGTTGCCGCCATGCCGAAACCGAAGGCCGCCGCGAACACCAGGAACATGATCACGTTGGCGTTGGCGGTCGCGGCCAGGGCTCCTTCCCCCAGCATCTGCCCCACCCAGATCGAGTTGATCGAGCCGTTGAGCGACTGGAGGATGTTCGAGGCCAGTGTCGGCGCGGAGAACAGGACCAGCGTCTTCAGGATCGGGCCGCTGGTAAGATCGCGGCCTCGGCCGTGGGGAGGGGCCAAGGGGTCAGTCCTTGCTCTTCAGCGCGGCAAGCGCGGCGAATGGTCCCGACGCGACTTCGCCGCCGAGTTGATGCTCCTTGCGGGCCTTGTCCGCATTCGGGCCTTCCGCAAACGGATCGATCGCAAGGGCAAGGCTTTGCGCCACGGCTTCGCCGAGGTCGAAAGCGGAGCCCTCGTATTCGATCTCGTCGCAGTCATCGGCGCTGATTTCCAGTTCCTCGTCCGGCACCAAAGTCTGTCGGGCGGGCACGAAACGCAGCGCGACCAGCTCGTCGATGGAAACCGGGAAGTCGTCGCCGGAAATGGCACAGGATTGGATGATCTTTGCAGTCAGCCGCCCTTTTGCCTCGACCGCCGTGCCTTCAAGGCAGAGAAGAAGTTCGGCGCGCATGGCGTTTATCGCGGGGATGCCGAAGCGGCCGGCCAGGCGGCGGCGAGCGGCCTCGTCCGGTTCGAGGACGACCGGCTGATCGGTAATCTGCCGCAGGTCGATGACGTGGGAAAATTCCGGTGCGCTCATTTTCCGATCTCCGCATCAAGAACGCGAAAGGCGGGGACAAGGTCCAGGCCGGCGGCGAAGGCGCGGACGCGGCGGGCCACCAGCAGCGGGTCGGTGCCTTCATGCAGCGTCACGTTCCGCGCGACTGCTTCGGCCATCACGGCTTCGTCTGCCGAGGCCAGGCCTTCGCGATATGCCCCAAGACGCCCACCCAGCACGCTCATCAACTGGCCCATGCGCTTGCCGACGACGAGGTCGCCGACGCCGCTTTCCCGCAACTGGCCATCCATGTCGTCGACGAACAGTTCGGTCAGGCGCACGGAAGGCTCGATCAGATCCTGATCCTTCTCCATCCGAATCAGTACGACCGACAGGATGAGCGTGATCATGTCGAATCGGCCGGCGACCGTGTCGGCCACGCCGCAATCCCGATACCATTCAGGTTCGCGCGCGATTTCCACGGTGCGGTGCCACAGGGGGCGGGCGACGGCCCTGTCGTCCTGCTTGCGGCCGAACAGCTTGCCGAGAAATGACATCGCGCGTTTTCCTTGGTCTTCCTGCCCGTTCAGGGGCGATTAAATCTGTACTGTCCAGCAAGGCCTTGCGGGCTGCCCTGACCTAAGCGGCGAGGGCGGCATTGCGGTATTGCCGATTGGACCCTAAGGGTCCGCCGATATAGGCTGTCCATTCCCGATGCAAACGGGCATGAGTGCGGCAGGATGTAAGCGGAGTTATCGAATGCGGAACAGTCGGCTGATGGTGCAGGGTGCGGCGGTGCTCGCCCTGGGCGTGCTGGCGGCGGGTTGTTCGAGCATCAAGGACCACCGCGGCTATATCATCGACGAAGCGCTTGTCGCCTCTGTCCAGCCGGGCGTCGACAACAAGCTCTCGGTCGAGCGTACGCTTGGCCGCCCCACGTTCACCAGCCAGTTCGGAAAGCAGACCTGGTACTACGTGGCGATGAACACCAAGCAGAAGCCGTTCAACCGTCCGAAGACCGACAACCAGTCGATCCTCGTGGTGGACTTCGACGCGCGGGGCAACGTTTCCTCGCTCACGCGGGAAGGCATGACCAAGGTGGTTCGCCTCTCGCCCGAAAGCGACAAGACGCCCACGCTTGGCCGTGACCGCTCGTTCTTCGAGGACCTGTTCGGCAACATCGGCGCAGTGGGCGCGATCCCGGGCGGCGGTGCCGGCGGGGCGACTGGCGGTTCGGGGCCGAACGGGAGCTGATCCGCGCCGCTTGAAATCCGTGTCCCGCGCCACATATCGCGCAGCATGGACGACAGCAGGGCGAGCCACGGCCTTATCCAGTGGCACGGCACCACCATCATCGGGGTGAAGAAGAACGGTCGCACCGTGATCGCCGGTGACGGACAGGTTTCCATGGGCAATACGGTGATGAAGCCGAACGCCCGCAAGGTTCGCCGCATCGGTGACGGGAAGGTCATCGCCGGGTTCGCCGGCGCGACCGCCGACGCATTCACCCTGTTCGAGCGGCTGGAGCGCAAGCTTGAGCAGCATCGCGGTCAGCTGATGCGCGCCGCCGTGGAACTCGCCAAGGACTGGCGCACCGACAAGTACTTGCGCAATCTCGAAGCGCTGATGATCGTGGCCGATGCGGACACGATGCTCATCCTTACCGGTAACGGCGACGTGCTGGAGCCCGAGGGCGGGATCGCCGCGATCGGATCGGGCGGCAACTATGCGCTGGCCGCAGCCAAGGCGCTGGGCGACTACGAGGACGACGCCGAGAAGATCGCTCGCCGTGCCATGCAGGTGGCAGCCGAAGTATGCGTCTTCACCAACGACCGCGTGACGCTGGAAGAAATCTGACCCCGTTTTACCCCGTTCGTGTCGAGCGAAGTCGAGACACGCCAGCGCCAGGGTGTCTCGACTTCGCTCGACACGAACGGATCTTGTGAGATTGCCATGAACGACTCCCTTACCCCCAAGGCCATCGTCCGCGCGCTGGACGAACATATCGTCGGCCAGACCGCCGCGAAGAAGGCCGTGGCCGTGGCACTGCGCAATCGTTGGCGCCGTCAGCGGCTGTCCGCCGACCTGCGCGACGAGGTTTCCCCCAAGAACATCCTGATGATCGGGCCCACCGGCTGCGGCAAGACCGAGATCAGCCGCCGCCTTGCCAAGCTTGCCGATGCGCCGTTCGTGAAGGTCGAGGCGACGAAGTTCACCGAAGTCGGCTATGTCGGCCGCGACGTTGAGCAGATCGCGCGCGACCTCGTGGAAGAGGCGATCCGGCTGGAGAAGGAGCGCCGCCGCGACGCGGTGCGGGAAGCCGCCAGCAAGGCGGCGATGGACCGGCTGCTCAAGGCGCTGGTCGGCGATGGCGCAAGCGAGGCGACGCGGGAAAGCTTCAAGGCGCGGCTTTCGGACGGCTCGATGAACGACGTCGAAGTGGAAATCGAGGTCGAGGATGCGCCATCGATGCCGATGGAAATACCGGGCATGGGCGGTGGGATCGGCATGATCAACCTCAGCGACATGATGGGCAAGGCTTTCGGCAAGCAGAACCTCAAGCGTCGCAAGATGCGCGTGGTCGATGCCTGGGACAAGCTGGTCGACGAGGAAGCCGAAAAGCGCATGGACCAGGACGATGTCGCGCGCGAGGCGATCCGCAACGCCGAGACCAACGGCATCGTCTTCCTTGACGAGATCGACAAGATCGCAGTTTCCGACGTGCGCGGCGGTTCGGTGAGCCGCGAGGGCGTGCAGCGCGATCTCCTGCCGCTGATCGAGGGCACGACGGTCGCCACCAAGTACGGCCCGATGAAGACCGACCACGTGCTGTTCATCGCGAGCGGGGCGTTCCATGTCGCCAAGCCTTCGGACATGCTGCCCGAACTCCAGGGGCGCCTGCCGATCCGGGTCGAGCTGAATGCGCTGTCGGAAGACGATTTCGTGCGCATCCTGTCGGAAACGCGGGCCAATCTCGTCGAGCAATACCGCGCGCTGATCGCGACCGAGAACGTTACGCTGGACATCACCCCCGCAGCGATCCGCGCGATTGCCCGCACCGCCGCGCAGGTCAACGAAAGCGTCGAGAACATCGGCGCACGGCGCTTGCAGACGGTGATGGAAAAGCTGCTGGAGGAAGTGAGCTTCGACGCCGAGGATCGCGCGGGCGAGACCGTCATGGTGGACGAGGCCTACGTGGCCGACAAGCTGGCCAACCTTGCCGGCAACGCGGATCTTTCGAAGTACATCCTGTGACGGTCAGGCTGGTCCCGGCCACGAATGAGCACTTCGCGCGAATACTGGCGGGGGAGAGGCCGGACGCAGGCGTGGCTCCGCCTGATACTCCGGTGGCGGAACCGGAGGTGCTGGCCATGCTGGCGGGACTGGCCGGCCAGATTGCAGAGGCATTTTCGCCTGCTGCCTGGCTGATTGTGGCGGATGACCAACTGGTGGGACTGCTGTCGGTCACTGCCGTTCCAGATGATGGCAGGTTGCAGATCGGGTACGGCATCGCGCCGGGCGCGCAGGGACGTGGTCATGCTACGGCAGCGGTCGCGGCGTTGCGCGAATGGGCCTTGCGCGACCATCGCCTGCGCGCTCTCCTTGCCGAGACGCGGACGGACAACATCGCCTCACAACGGGTGCTTGAGCGCAACGGCTTCGTGAAGATCGGCGAACGACTTGACGAAGAGGACGGCGCGCTCTTCTGTTGGCAAGCCGATTGTTGAGGAAGCCGATGTACCAGACACCCGAAGACCGCCCGATCTACCGCCTTCTCACCGGCAAGGATGACCGTGCCTTCTGCGAGCGCGTGTCGGAAGCGCTGGCGCAGGGGTGGCGGCTCTATGGCTCGCCCTCGATCACCTATGATGGCGGCATGGACTGCATCAAGGTGGCGCAGGCCGTAGTCTGGCACGAGGCAGACGTGGTGAAATAAGCCCCGCCGTTCTGAAAACACTCGTCATTGCGCTGCGCAGCGAAGCAATCCAGAGCGGCAGGGCACTACTCCGCCGCCTCGCTGACTTCGGCGCTTTCCGCCGCCTGACGCGCCCACATCTCCGCATAGAGCCCGTCGCGGCGCAGCAGGTCGAGGTGGCTGCCTTGTTCGGCAAGCCGTCCCTGATCCAGCACAAGGATCGTGTCGGAATCCGCGATCGTCGAGAGCCGGTGGGCGATCGAGATCGTCGTCCGGTGGCTGGCGACGGCGCGCATGGTGGAGAGGATGTCCTGCTCGGTCCGGGTGTCGAGCGCGCTGGTGGCTTCGTCGAAAAGCAGGATCGGAGGATTCTTGACCAGCGTGCGGGCGATGGCAACGCGCTGCTTCTCGCCGCCTGAAAGCTTGAGGCCGCGCTCTCCGACTTCGGTGTCATAGCCCTGCGGCAGGCGGGCGATGAAGTCTGCGATGGCGGCGCCCTTTGCGGCTGCGTCGACTTCGGCCCTGCTGGCGCCATCGCGGCCATAGGCGATGTTGTAGCCGATGGTGTCGTTGAACAGCACCGAATCCTGCGGGACGATGCCGAGGGCAGCGCGCAAGCTGGTCTGAGTGACATGGGCGATGTCCTGGCCGTCGATCAGAATGCGCCCTTCCCACGGATCGTAGAAGCGGAACAACAGCCGGGCGATTGTCGACTTGCCCGCGCCCGAAGGCCCGACGATGGCGACGCGGCTTCCGGCGGCCACCTCAAACGAGAGGCCGTGGAGAATCTCGCGGTCACGGTCGTAGCCGAACACGACATTGTCGAAGGTGACCGAAGGACGATTGACCACCAGCGCAGGGGCATTCGGAACGTCGGCCACTTCGATGTGGGTGTCGATCAGGCGGAACATTTCGGCCATGTCGATCAGCCCCTGCCGGATCGTGCGATAGACCATTCCGAGCATGTCGAGCGGGCGGAAGAGCTGGGTGAGGTATGTATTGACGAAGACGAGGTCGCCCACCGTCAGCTTGCCTTGCGACCAGCCATAGACCGTCCAGGCCATTGCGCCCGCCATCAGCAGGTTCACGATCAGCGCCTGCGCGATGTTGAGCAAGCCGAGGCTGTTCTCGCTCTTCACCGCGGCATCGGCATAGGCGCGGGCAGCGGAGGCATAGCGTGCCTCCTCACGCGATTCCGCACCGAAATACTTCACCGTCTCGTAGTTCAGCAGCGAGTCCACCGCGCGGGCCAGCGCCTGTCCGTCGAGGCGGTTCATCTTTTCGCGCAGGTGCGTGCGCCATTCGGTGATGGTGCGCGTCGTCCAGACATAGGCGATGACCGCGAGGATCGTGGCCGTGACGAGGCCGAGGCCGAAGTTGAGCCAGAAGATCACGATCACGGCGGTCAACTCGATCACCGTCGGCGCGATGTTGAACAGCAGGAAGTAGAGCATCGTGTCGATGCTCTTGGTGCCGCGCTCGATCACCTTGGTCACCTCGCCGGTGCGGCGGGCAAGGTGGAAGCGCAAGCTGAGCTTGTGCAGCCGGGCGAACACGTTCTCCGCCAGGTGACGTGTGGCGTCCTGGCCGACACGTTCGAAAACGATGTTGCGCAAGTTGTCGAAAAGCACCCCGGAAAAGCGGCCAAGCGCATAGGCCAGTACGAACGCAAGCGCGACCGTGAGCGCAGGCTGCGCCCCACCGCCGAGCGTCATGGCGTCGACCGCCTTCTTGTACGCGAAGGGCAGGGCCAGCGTTGTTGCCTTGCCCAGCAGCACCATGAGGATCGCGCCCACGACCCGCCGTCGCAGTACCGCGTTGTCCGCCGGCCACAGGTAGGGCAGGAAGCGCTTCAGCGTCTGCCAGCCATCGTGCCGGGCATCTTTCGGATTCGTTGCGGTTTCGGGAGGCATGGTCTCCAGATAGTGTGCTTGCCGCGCCGCGCCACCCCAAATGCTCTTGTCCCGCTAGAAGGGCAGGCCATCCTTGTCCCAGACAACGATGCTGCTCGGCATGTCGAACATGATCCGGCGGGCGGGAAAGTCGATCGCCACGCGGCTGAACAGGCGCAGTTGCGACATGCCCATCAGCAGCGCCGGACGCGATGCAAGGCCGAGGCGCTGGAAGGCAGGGGAATCCGCGAAGGCCACGACGGTATTGTGGAGCCGCAGGCCGTCTATGTCGATCATCCTCGTCACGATGAGGTCGGCACTGACCATCTGGCCGGTGACCGAATAGAGGGTGGTCGTCTTCCCTTGATTGCGGCGAGCCAGGGCGCGCTGCAGTGCGGGGTTGCCGATCGATCCATCCGAACCGGTGTCGATCACGATATCTGTGGTCACGCCATCTACCAGGGCATTTGTCATGATGAGCTGGCCGGATTTGCGCCTCGCCTTGACGACGATGTCGAAGCCACTCAATCCCGTGCGCTTCCTGGCCTCGTCGACGATCATCCGGTTGCGTCCGAAGTCCAGCAGGACGCGTTGGTCCTGCAGGCTGTCGAGGCCCACGATGCCGTCTGCCCCGATGTGCCGGCCTTCCAGGAGCGGGGCGCTCAGGCCGTAAAAGGTACGGCGCCCGAGGCTCAATTCCGCAACATCGACGAGTTCGACTGCCTGGCTTCCCGCCACGCCGACGATCACGCCATTGCCGGTGACGACGAGCCCGAGCGTCGCCGCAACCTGGCGCGAGAGCACGGTGCGTTCGGAGCCGGTGTCGATAAGGAAGTCGAACGGTCCGTTTTCGCCGATGCGGACCGGGACGGTCAGCCGATCGTGCCGATCACTCTCGAACTGCACGAGTTCGGCGGTGGAGGCGGTTTGTGGATCGTCGGCAGCGCGGACGGGGGCAATGCAGATGCCCAGCAAGGCTGTCAGCGCCGACTTTGCGAGTCTGTGCGGCATGACCATTCTCCCGCAGGAGATGATACGCCTCTGCGCGACGTTCGGCCAGCGATTCAGCGTGCGGGCAATTGCCCGCCGGTTCGGCGGCTGGCCAACGTGCTGGCGGCCAGTTCAACCAGTTCGCGATGCAATGGATGGGCAGTCACGACCAGCGCGACAAACCACAGAGCCACGCCCGCGCAGGCCGTTGCAAGGACCTGCAGGAAGCCGGCCTCCCCGGGAGGCGCCCAGAACACGAAACCGGCGAGTGCCGGGACGATGGCTGCGACTGTCGCAACCGCGCCTTTCATCCAGGTCGCGATCAGCGGGCGCGCGCCAAGGCCTACCGACCTGCATAACAGGGGCGCGTACATCGCAACCCAGACTATGCCGTGGATGGCGCGCGAGATTGCGACCCAGAGCAGTCCGAAGGGAGCGGTGACGGCGAGGAGCGCGATGGACGCAATGGTTTCAAGAACCATAACCCGCATGAGCGTCCGGTGCCGGCCGAGCAGCAGGGGAAGATCTGCATTGAGCGGAACCGCGACCTGGAACATCTGCGCAAACGCCACCCAGGCAAGCAATGGGGCTGCTTCCATCCAGCGCTCGCCATAGAGCAGGCGCACGACCGGATCGGCCAGCACCGCGATCCCCGCCATGGCCGGCCAGGTGACGCCGGTATAGGCGGCGACTACGCGCAGATAGGGTGGGCCGAGCGGCTCGCCGCTGTCGCGAAGGCGCCGGAACGCCGGGTAGAATACGCCTGTCACCGCCCCCGCAATCAGCGTCCGCAACTGGAGGGCCAGGCCTGTCGCGCGCGAGAAAAGTCCAACGGCGGCGTTGCCGACCACCGCGCCCAAGGCAAGTTCGGGCGCGCGTGAGGATACGGTCTGGCACACCACCTGTACGGTGTTGGTCCCTCCCAGCGCGAGGACTGCCCTGGCCTCGCTTACGCGAAGCGGCCAGGGAAGCATGCCACCCGAGCGCCATTGGCTGATGACGAGCCGGGCTGCCTGCTGGGCGAACGCGCCCCAGGCCAGGGCGAGAGCTCCGTATCCAAGAAGCGCGAGGACCAGTGCCGTTGCCGCGTTGGCGACCGACGAACCGATCTCGATCATCGCATTGGAGCGATAGTCCATGCGCCGCTGGCAAGTCGCCTGCGGGACGATGGCCAGCGGGACAAGTAGATAGGACGACGCCACGATCAGCGTGATGCCGAACAAGGCCGGGTCCGCATAGAATGCCGCGATCGGCCATGCGGACGCAAGCGCGAGCAGAGCTATACTCCAGGCGAATGCCACCGATATGGTGAACGCCATCCGCAGCTTCTCGGGCGTAAGGTCCCGTTCGCCGTTGACGTAGCGGGTTACGCCGAAGTCCTGCAGGAAAGCCACCAGCGTGACCGCGGCAAAGGCGATCGAGAATTGTCCGAGTTGTGCCGGCGTGATGAACCATCTGGCCAGCACGATGCTCGTCGCGAACTGCATCGCGAACGAAAGGTATTGAGACACAAGCGCCCACAGGGCCGCCGCCCTGACCGACATGGCGGGAGCCGTGTTCCCTGTTGGCGGGTTCGGCGTTCGCTTCACCCCTCGATCTCCACGAAGCTGGTGAACATGGCCGATCCGCCCACGCCTGAACCGCCGCGACTGTGCGCCCGTCTCCGCCAACGCAGCATCGGCCTCGCCAGGGAGGGGAATAGTTGCCAGACGAGAAACGCGAGGCGCCAGACCGGGCCGCCGACCATCTGGCCTGCTGCCACCGATTTCTTCAGCTCCGCGATTCCCTTTCGCGCGTCCCCGTCGATGATGCGATCCATCGCGTGCTCGAAATCCAGGGAAGCGCGATTATCGGCGATGAGGCGTTCGATCAGCTCACGCTCCGGTCGGTCCGGTGCAAGGAGTGAGCGGGCCTTCTCGTATACCTTGATGTTGCCGAGAAGCATCCTGCCCGCGTTGCTGGAAGCCGAGCCAGGGCGTACGCGGTAATCGCCGAGAACCGCATCGACATAGTGCGCGTGTCCGCCCAGCATCATCAGCCTGACCCACAGATCGAAATCTTCGGATTGCGCCATGGTCGTGTCGAAGCCGCCGACCCGCTCGAAGTCTGCCCGGCGAAAGGTCGTCCCGATATAGACGTTGAAGGAACGATCGAGCACGTCGGCGAGTGAGCCCTTCGTGCCGTCGCCGCTGC